>NZ_CAWPGB010000010.1:0-33589 GCF_963887575.1 Vibrio sp. 3-2(1)
CTGTTTTACGGTTTGAGTAAACCACGAATCTGAGGGTGAAAGTGCTCATTTGCCGACAACACAAAACGAATGACCGGAGAAATCCAAAAGATTGAACCCCTAAAATTACCTGAGTTGCATAACGCCCGGCTAAGGGGTTGACAACGCACCGCCGAACTTAAAAAACACACTGTAAACACTGAACTTCAATTTTACACTAAAGCCGCCAAGCGTTGGCAATCCCTCTTGAGCCGTTTGTTAGCTGAATTTTTCAAACGGTTTTAGAAGACCATTTCGTTCGTTTAGTAAAGCATGACGCTCTTCTTCTGAAACAAGGTTCAAAATAAGCGATATTTCTATGAACCTTGTATGAGCCTCTCTAAAAACCTCAGACTCAAAACAACTTTCTATCCAATACAGCTCTTCACCACTGATGCTGTGAAACACTTCCACAGGCATATAATCGCAGTGTTCAGGGTCAGCAAAGTCTAATGTTTGTTCTATACCAAATGGACCGATATTATTACCGAAAAGCCACGGTAAAAGGTACACATTAGATAACATCGTTGCTGCTAATTCATACGTTGCCTTTTCTGTATTACCTAAACGATGAGACAAAATTGATCGAGATAGCATTTGAATTGGTTCGCCAATATCATCTGGAAATTGGACGTCATACCACTCCATGTACTCTTTTGCTTTTTCCAAATCATTAAGTACAAGCAACAACGGAAATATTAAATACCTTTTCCCGTAACCGTCCGAGATAGCACCATACTCTCTAAGCTCACGATTAAGCCCAGATTTGTAGCTTGAAATTTTAGCTCGAATTTTCTTTTCTGTATCTGGAACTGTAAACATACTCAAATCTCGTCCTATTCAGCTAACGCCCGGCTAAGGGGTTGACAACGCACCACCGAACTCAAAAAACACACAGTAAACACTGAACTTAAATTTTGCACTAAAGCCGCCACGCGTTGGCAATCCCTCTTGAGCCGTTTGTTATGTGAATTTTTTCAAGCACCCAAAAGAGGAAAGTTTTTACGCTGCTGATAGGTTAAAGCTAGCTCTAAACAGGATTTGATTGCTGCTTCTGGTAACGGTTTCGATAAGGACAGCACTATTGCTCTGTTTCCCTGAAACTCCAGTTCTTCACAATACAATTCCCGAAATGTATCGACTAGCTTAGTTTGGCAATTAAAAAACAGGTAATAATTATTAGGAGACTTCAGCTTCCAATCCATTCTTAGTGGACTGCCTGTTTTTACGCTGTAGCTTGGCTCACCCCATTTTAGAGATTCATCGACATCACCCAGATCCAATTCAGATACGATTTGAAAGACTAGATTTCGCAGTTCCTCTAACCTAATACGAACATTTTCCGGATATTCATCGAAGCGATCTTTGACTACCTTGTCCATTGGAATCTCCCATTCACATAACGCCCGGCTAAGGGGCTGACAACGCACCGCCGAACTCAAAAAACACACTGTAAACCCTGAATTTCAATTTTGCACTAAAGCCGCCACGCGTTGGCAATCCCTCTTGAGCCGTTTGTTAGCTGCTGCACTTTAGCCGGAGATTGACTACCCAACGGCCTAATTTAAAACACATTATTGATTTCAAGCGGCAAAGTAAAACGGACAACTGAGAAACTAAAACCTAATCCACGAAACGCACTTGGCAAAGAAGAAATAACAACAAAATTTGACGAGTTTCTAGAGCTTAAATTTACAAAGAATTATGTCGAAGAAGCCAACAACCAAGTGCGTGAAACCCATTTGAGCGCGAAAGAGCTTCAAAACCAAAGAAGCCACACCAAAGAAATAAACAAACACATCACTTCCCGTAAGAAGACTTCGGTTAGTTCAACCACTTCACGAACAGTGCCACTGGCGAGATACGCGGAAAAGTGCTGACTTTCAGGTGTAAAGCTAGAGCCTCAGACTAAGAAAAATAAGCGCTTAATTTTATGGTTTTTCTTAACCTCAGCTAACGCCCGCTTAAGGGGCAGACAACGCTACTACCAACTTACCGCATAACACCGTAATCACCGAAACCAATGCATACTAAAAATGCCGCGCGTTGGCTGTCCCTCTTGAAGCGTTTGTTATGCTATCTTTTTGCCATTGGATGGCTTGGATTCAATTGAAGAAGATCCCACAAGTTTCCATACAAGTCTTCAAACACTGCTACCGTTCCATAGTCTTCTTCTGTTGGCTCGCGGACGAAGTTAATACCAATCGATTTCATACGCTTAAAGTCACGCCAGAAATCATCAGTATTTAGGAACAGGAATACTCGACCGCCTGCTTGATTCCCAATGAAATCATGCTGCTCTGGCTTCGAAGCTCTGGCAAGTAACAACGTAACACCATGAGAATTTGGTGGAGCCACAACCACCCAACGTTTGTCTTGTTCAGGTTGATGAGTATCTTCAATAAGTTCAAATTTGAGTTTGTTTACATAAAAATCAATGGCTTCATCATAATCTTTTACAACTAAAGCAATATGGACAATGTTCTGTTTCATAGTATTCCTTATTGAAGATTTCGACTGGTAGCATAACGCCCGGTTAAGGGGCTGACAACGCAAAACACTGAACCTAAAATAACAACCGTAATCACAAATGCTGATTTGAACAAAAACCGCCACGCGTTGGCAGTCCCTCTTGAACCGTTTGTTATAAGCAAAATAACACCTTGATTTAAATTAGCTTTAATTGTTCGGCACTTGATAAAACCCATGCGCTTTCATGATGCTCAAAACCGATTTTTGGATAGTAAGCTTGCGCTTGAGGCGCTGATAATAAAATAACTTTACAGTTTGGATTCAATTCTTCTTTGGTTACCAATATTAGATATTTACCAATACCACTCGATTGAACGCTTTCATCAACGGCTAGATCCGATAGGTAACAGCAATAATGAAAATCCGTAACAGAACGCGCCACGCCAACAAGCTGATCGTTTATCCATGCAGTAACAATTAGATTTGAGTTTTCAAGCATACCTTTGATGATTGCTTCATTTTCTAGTGGTCTACGTTCACCAAGTGATGTTTTCTTTAGCAAATTCACGAACTGTTTCGACGTGATTGGATAGTTTACCTTGTACTCAATTTCCATTTTTCATCCTCTGAGGCTGGATTTGCTTATAACGCCCGCTTAAGGGGCAGCCAACGCTACTGCCAAGCTTCCGCATAACACCGTAATCACAAAAACCAACGCATAGTAAAAGTGCCGCGCGTTGGCTGTCCCTCTTGAAGCGTTTGTTATGTTTTGGGCCAATGGGTACGATTTAGACCATAAACAGCATGATCTACAACTCGGCCATTCAAATTTTCTGCGCGACTGATTATGCCCTCAAGCGAGAAACCTAAACGTTCACATACATTACGACTTGGAATATTTTCGCTTGCTGCTGATATCTGAACCTTTTCCATATCAAACTCAGTAAAAGCCAAGTCGGTCAGTTTTAAAACTGACTTACTCACGATACCTTTACCTTGGTATTCAGAGCTTAACCAGTAGCCAATCTCTACTTTTTTAAGTTGACGGTTAATACTGTTAAAACTGATATTTCCAACCAACTTATCTTGGTAAATCATCCCACAAACCAAGGATTTTCCATCAGCATAATCATGCAATGAACTTTTGATAAAGCTAAGAAAAAACTCTTCATTGGTTGCATGAGGAGGCCAAGCTAACCATTGACTCAAGTATTCTCGCTCTCGACTGACAATTTCAAGATAGGCCGAAGCAAACTTGGGAGTAACCAAAGCCAGTTTCAGATCGGTATCAACATCCAATGTAAACATGATTTCCTCTTAAAAACATAACGCCCGGCTAAGGGGTTGACAACGCACCACCGAACTCAAAAAACACACTTAAACACTGAACTGCAATTTTGCACTAAAATCGCCAAGCGTTGGCAATCCCTCTTGAGCCGTTTGTTATGCAAATTCAATGAGATAAACCGAATTTACACGACCAAAAGCCACGATTGCAATGGCTGAGTGATTCAAGAATCAACCCAAGCAAGAACTGCGATAAATAAGCGGCCAAAACAAAGTCCACCTTTCAACAACAAACCAAGCTTTTGAATCAGGAAAACTCAACCAGCAAGACTTTCAGAAAATGCGAAATGCTCGAAAAACTTGCCCTTTCCACACTTTGCACCTGCTAAATTCACAACACGCTAGCGCTAAAACTGATTGAGGCAAACAAAGAGCCTTGCCTGTTTTACGGTTTGAGTTAACCACGAATTTGAGGGTGGAAGTGCTCATTTGCCGACAACACAAAACGAATGGCCGGAGAAATCCCACAAGATTGAACCCCTAATTTTACCTGAGTTGCATAACGCCGCATTAAGGTGTGAGCGGCGCTTGCCTATACTTTGAGCGAAGCGAAAACGGCAAGCGTTGCGAATCACTCTTAAATGCTTTGTTATACAGCAGGTTACACCTAAGTTCTTCGTACGTTATTGAAGATTTCACAGGACAATTTATAGTTGTGTTGTCTAGCGATCTTTTGTGAAAAAAACAGCTGAGGAAGCTCATAGATTACGAGTAGTGAAAGGATAATCAATGCACTTGAGTGACCTAGAATTAAGCCAATGACACCAATCGTTAGCAGTGCCAACTCTAGGATAAATAAACCGTACTTACCTAAATAACAATGGTGAAAGCCACCAATAAAAAACCAGTTCAATGTAGCATAGGTGTCTGGATCCTTGAGCTTTTTTGACTGTTGCTCATAGAACTCTTTCTTTTGAGCTTCAGGTAATGATTTCACCTGCTTTCTCAGGAGTTCTTCTTTATGCTCCAACTGCTCAATCGGTTCAAATAAACGCATTACGGTACCTCATCATATATTTTTTCAATGAGGTCAGGTTGGTTACATCGCTTTATTCTCGCTAGCCCTAGCTTCCAACCTTTTAAAGCCCCATACTTTTCAATACATTGTTTAGTGTACTCAGAGCAAGTAGGCTCAAAATTACATTCAATGTTCAACAATTGCTTTGATCCACCGCTAGCTTGATAGCGGCGAATCAATTTTAAAGAGATATACTTAATCAAGCTTATCGGCCAAGAGTGATAATCACAGCCTCACGCTTCCAAAACAGCATAAAACGCTTTTGCTCAACTACTTGAAATACAACTTGCCAGCCGTCTTGTGCAAATTTGTTTAGCTCTGCTTCCATTTTTTGCACAGGTAGGCCACTCGCGCCTAACAAGATTGTTCCACAGCCACCTTCTACGATGTGAACTACTTTATATTCTGTAAATGTTGTCATTTTGCAACCAACTATTTTAATAAAAACAGAATGTTACAACACTCAAGAAAGTGCATCAAGGTGTATATTATTAGATTTTCTGTATAACGCCCGGCTAAGGGGTTGACAACGCACAGCCGGACTCAAAAAACACACCGTAAACCCTGAATTTCAATTTTGTACTAAAGTCGCCACGCGTTGACAATCCCTCTTGAGCCGTTTGTTAGCTGCTGCACTTTAGCCGGAGATTGACTACCCAACGGCCTAATTTAAAACACATTATTGCTTTCAAACGACAAAGTAAAACGGACAACTGAGAAACTAAAACCCAATCCACGAAACGCACTTGGCAAAGAAGAAATAACCGAGAAACTGACGAGCTTCTAGGACTTAAATTTGCAAAGAATTCTTTCGAAGAAGCCAACAACCAAGTGCGCAAAATCCATTTAAACGCGAAAGAGCTTCAAAACCAAAGAAGCCACACCAAAGAAATAAACAAACACACCACTTCCCGTAAACAGACTTCGGTTAGTTCAAGCACTTCACGAACAGTGCCACTGGCGAGATACATGGAAAAGTGCTGACTTTCAGGTGTAAAGCTAGAGCCTCAGACTAAGAAAAATAAACGCTTAATTTTATGGTTTTTCTTAACCTCAGCTAACGCCCGGCTAAGGGGTTGACAACGCACCGCCTAACTTAAAAAACACGCTGTAAACACTGAACTTCAATTTGGCACTAGAGTCGCCATGCGTTGGCAATCCCTCTTGAGCCGTTTGTTAGGCCAATAGATTAACAACGACACTTTCAAAACCAAAGAACGAGTTTTTTTGTAAACTTGAAACAAACTAACCGATTCATTTATAAACCAAAACGCTAAATCAGCAAAGAAACAAAAAACTCAAATTGAGCGGTTTGGAAGAAAAGTGACGAGCGTAGCATGCTCGGCGGACGTTTGGATGCTGAAGGTTATTTTGCCGCTAAACTCACAACGAAAAGCAACCCAACGCGATCAAGAAACAACAAATATGTGATGATTATTTATTGCTTAACTTAAGCTAGAAAACATGGCATTTACCGTTCAATTCAAACTCGAATTAGCTGATAAAAACTCACTTTGCCTAACGCCGCATTAAGGTGTGAGCAACGCTACCCCCAAGCCTAAACCATTGCACCGTAAACACAAAACCCAACGATGGAATGAAAAATGCCAAGCGTTGGGAATCACTCTTAAATGCTTTGTTAAATTTTTCTCTCGAGCTTCCAAATTTCTTCTATTGCATTTGTCATGATTTCTTTAAGCTTTCGATGGTTGTAGTAAACTGTTCCGTAATCATTGCCGCTTCCGCCATTGCGGTACGCAAAAGCCAAATTGTTTTTATCTATATCACCACGATTTCTTGATACGCTACCGCGAATACCTTCTAATTCCAGTTCGTAATTACCAAACGTATCCATATGCATCAATTGCTCAATATCCACTTTGGTAAAAAACAATTCAATAAAACAGCTTTCATCACTTGTAAGATCAAAATTGACGCGTACACCTAGTGGATCTTCAGTCACAACCCATTTTGTTTTATCCATAACTACTCCTTAAAATTTAACGCCCGGCTAAGGGGTTGACAACGCACTGCCGAACTCAAAAAACACACCGTAAACCCTGAATTTCAATTTTGCACTAAAGCCGCCACGCGTTGGCAATCTCTCTTGAGCCGTTTGTTATGCAAATTCAATAAGATAAACTGACTTTACTCGATCAAAAGCCACAATTGCAATGGTTGAGTAATTCAAGAACCAACCCAAGCCAGAACTGTGATAAATAAGCCGCCAAAACAAAGTCCACCTTTCAACAACAAACCAAGCTTTTGAATGAGGCAAACCCAACAAGCAAGATTTTCAGCAAGTACAAAATGCTCAATAAACTTGCCCTTTCCACACTTTGCGCACGCAAAATTCACAACGCACCGGCGCTAAAACTGATTGAGGCAAACAAAGAACCTTGCCTGTTTTACGGTTTAAGTTAACCACGAATTTGAGGGTAAAAAAGCTCATTTGCCGACAACATAAAACGAATGGCCGGAGAAACCTAAAAAGATTGAACCCCCAAATTTACCTGAGTTGCATAACGCCCTGTTAAGGTGTGAGCAACACAATACCAACGCCGCCGCATACCACCTTAAACACCAATCGCAACGCATAGTAAAAATGCCAGGCGTTGCGAATCACTCTTAAACTGCTTGTTAGCTATTTTGTTTCAGATAAATGTTGAACTAATACTGACCAATTGTGGTAAAAATGTCATACCTTGGATTTGACAACACCCCATTAGCTCTAACTTGCTCTTTTACATACTTATTATCTAAGATCCAAACATCAAATGTTGCGATCGGACGAGAAACATTTACGGATACTTTTTGAATCTCATGAGTAGGCTTGTCAACTAACACTAAAAAATCGAAATCTGTCGAGTTTAACTTCAATGACGATGTGTTCGAGGAACGATACTTAACTTGGATCGTGCATGACTTCTTAGTCTTGGGGTCTACAACCAACAAGTCATAGCCTGGCATATTAGGGCTAGCAACAGAAACTATGTACCCCAACTCAAGCATAATATAGCCAGCAATATAGAGTTCAGCTCCTTCTCCCTTAACAGCGGCGTCAGACTTACTATCCCGTAAATCCAGCTCACCATAAACACTCGGATAACCATCAAGCTTGTTGCGAGCCCAGCGAAAAGCGGTGTGAAGATTAGCACACATTTTACTAGTGGCTAGCTCTGTAAAATTTCCGTCTTTCGCACGAATTGTTACGATGTACTTGTCACGTTCTCACGTTCCGCCCATACGTCGACGGCTTGCCCTTGATATGAATAATCCTCAAACTCTCTAGATGAAATAGCACCATCTTCATCTTTAAGTATCGTCACGAATCTCAAATTGAATTCTCCCTAAATAGCTAACGCCCGGCTAAGGGGTTGACAACGCACTGCCGAACTTAAAAAACACACTGTAAACACTGAACTTCAATTTTGTACTAAAGCCGCCACGCGTTGACAATCCCTCTTGAGCCGTTTGTTAGGCCAACCGATTGACAACGACACTTTCAAAACCAAAGAACGAGCTTTTTTGTAAACTTGAAACAAACTAACCGATTCATTTATAAACCAAAATGCTGAATCAGCAAAGAAACAAAAAAACTCAAATTGAGCGATTTGGAAGAAAAGTGACGAGCGTAGCATACTCGGCGGACGTTTGGATGCTGAAGGTTATTTTGCCGCTAAATTCACAACGAAAAGCAACCCAACGCGATCAAGAAACAACAAATATGTGATGACGATTTATTGCTTAAGTTAAGCCACAAAACATAGAATTTACTGCTCAATTTCAACTCGATTTAGCTGATAAAAACTCACCTTGCCTAACGCCCGGCTAAGGGGTTGACAACGCACCGCCGAACTTAAAAAACACACTTAAACACTGAACTTCAATTTTGCACTAAAGTCGCCAAGCGTTGGCAATCCCTCTTGAGCCGTTTGTTAGGCCAACCGATTGACAATGATACTTTCAAAACCAAGGAACAGGGCTTTTTACAAACTTAAAACAAACTAACCGATTCATTTATAAACCAAAACCCTAAATCAGCAAAGAAACCAAAAAATTCAAATTGAGCGATTTGGAAGAAAAGTGACGAGCGTAGCATGCTCGGCGGACGTTTGGATGCTGAAGGTTATTTTGCCGCTAAATTCACAACGACAAACAACCCAACACGATCACGAAACAACAAATATGTGATGACGATTTATTGCTTAAGTCCAGCCATTAAAACATGGAATTCACCGTTCAATTCAAACCCGATTTAGCTGATAAAAACTCACTTTGCCTAACGCCCGGCTAAGGGGTTGACAACGCATAGCCGAACTCAAAAAACACACTGTAAACACTGAACTTCAATTTTGTACTAAAGCCGCCACGCGTTGGCAATCCCTCTTGAGCCGTTTGTTAGGCCAACCAATTGACACCGAGACTTTCAAAACCAAAGAACGAGCTTTTTTGTAAACTTGAAACAAACTAACCGATTCATTTATAAACCAAAATGCTGAATCAGCAAAGAAACAAAAAACTCAAATTGAGCGATTTGGAAGAAAAGTGACGAGCGTAGCATGCTCGGCGGACGTTTGAATGCCGAAGGTTATTTTGCCGATGAATTCACAGCGAAAAGTAACCCAACGCGATCAAGAAACAACAAATATGTGATGATTATTTATTGCTTAAGTTCAGCCATGAGAACATGGAATTTACCGTTCAATTTCAACTCGATTTAGCTGATAAAAACTCACTTTGCCTAACGCTCGGCTAAGGGGTTGACAACGCACCGCCGAACTTAAAAAACACACCGTAAACACTGAACTTTAATTTTGTACTAAAGCCGCCACGCGTTGGCAATCCCTCTTGAGCCGTTTGTTATGTGAATTTTTTCAAGCACCCAAAAGAGGAAAGTTTTTGCGCTGCTGATAGGTTAAAGCTAACTCTAAACAGGATTTGATTGCTGTTTCTGGCAACGGTTTCGATAAGGACAGCACTATTGCTCTGTTTCCCTGAAACTCCAGTTCTTCACAATACAATTCCCGAAATGTATCGACTAGCTTAGTTTGGCAATTAAAAAACAGGTAATAATTATTAGGAGACTTCAGCTTCCAATCCATTCTTAGTGGACTGCCTGTTTTTACGCTGTAGCTTGGCTCACCCCATTTTAGAGATTCATCAACATCACCCAGATCCAATTCAGATACGATTTGAAAGACTAGATTTCGCAGTTCCTCTAACCTAATACGAACATTTTCCGGATATTCATCGAAGCGATCTTTGACTACCTTGTCCATTGGAATCTCCCATTCACATAACGCCCGGCTAAGGGGTTGACAACGCATAGCCGAACTCAAAAAACACGCCGTAAACACTGAACTTCAATTTTGCACTAAAGCCGCCACGCGTTGGCAATCCCTCTTGAGCCGTTTGTTATATGTTTGGATGAGAAACCTAGCTAGATTTTGAATGCAATGCATTGAATTACATAGTTATCAACACATTGCACGCGGACGGTATAAAATGCAGCTTATTTATAAAAAGCTTCAACTTCACCTTTTAACTTAATCAGCATCGGCTGGCCAAAACGATCTTTAGCTTTCGGTGAAGGAATTTTCACCCACCCTTCACTAATGCAGTATTCTTCAACATCAGTACGTTCTTTGCCATTTAGACGAATGCCAATGTGGTGTTCAAAGCACTCCGCTACATAGTGTGGGCTGCGAGGATTACCAGCAAGGTGATCCGGCAAAGCGGGTTTAGCTGTAGTGTCGTTCATATTCATAACCTAAAATATGTAAAAAAGTGCGCTATTGTAGACAATACAAGCCGACCGCTCAACATAGTAAAGATGCTATTTCATATGCGGTATAGAACGCAGAACTAGATGGCATATAACGCCCAATTAAGGGGTGAGCAACGCTACCACCCAACCTAACGCATTGTACCGTAAACACTAAAATTGAAGTAGAAGCAAAATGCCAAGCGTTGGGAATCCCTCTTAAATTGTTTGTTATGAGCGGGGTTAAGAGTGCGCTTTGACGTACTTTTTAACCTTTTTCATAGCCATTTGACGCTTAAGTGGCGAAAGATAGTCGATAAACAAGTTACCCGATAAATGATCTATTTCGTGCTGCATTACGATGGCTAGAAACTCATCACTTTCGATGGTTATTGGCTTACCTTCACGATCTAAAGCAGTCACAACAACTGAAGTAAAACGCTCTACGTCTGCATAGTAATCAGGAACTGATAAACAACCTTCTTGACCCAATTCTTTATCCGAGCCACTAACCACTTCTGGATTAACCAAAATTAACGGTTCATCTCGACTTTCTGAAAGGTCGATAATAACAACTGCCTCTTTACGACCAACTTGAGTCGACGCCAAACCGATACCATTGTCAGTCGCATATAGCGTTTCCAACATATCGTCTATTAATGTTTGTACCGTCGTAATATCTTGCACCTTTTCCGCTTTGACCTTAAGCCTTGGATCCGGTGCTGTCAGAATTTCTAAAACTGCCATATTTTCCTTCTAATTCTTGGAAGCTCATAACGCCCGGCTAAGGGGTTGACAACGCACCACCGAACTTTAAAAACACACTTAAACACTGAACTTCAATTTTGCACTAAAGTCGCCACGCGTTGGCAATCCCTCTTGAGCCGTTTGTTATGCAAATTCAATGAGATAAACCGACTTTACACGACCAAAAGCCACAATTGCAATGGGTGAGTGATTCAAGAATCAACCCAAACCAGAGCCATGATAAATGAGCCGCCAAAACAAAGTTCACCCGTCAGCAATAAACCAAGCTTTTGGAACAGACAAGTTCAACGAGCGAAAACTTCAGCAAGTACAAAATGCTCGATTAACTTGCCCTTTCCAGACTTTGCGCCCGCTAAATTCACAACAAACCAGCACCAAAACTGATTGAGGCAAACAAAGAACCTTGCCTGTTTTACGGTTTAAGTTAACCACGAATTTGAGGGTAAAAGTGCTCATTTGCCGACAGCTCAAAACGGATGGCCGGAGAAATCCCAAAAGATTGAGCCCCTAAATTTACCTGAGTTGCATAACGCCCGGCTAAGGGGTTGACAACGCACCGCCGAACTCAAAAAACACACTGTAAACACTGAACTTCAATTTTGCACTAAAACCGCCACGCGTTGGCAATCCCTCTTGAGCCGTTTGTTAGGCCAACCGATTGACAACGATGCTTTCAAAACCAAAGAACGAGTTTTTTGTAAACTTGAAACAAACTAACCGATTCATTTATAAACCAAAACGCTAAATCAGCAAAGAAACAAAAAACTCAAATTGAGCGGTTTGGAAGAAAAGTGACGAGCGTAGCATGCTCGGCGGACGTTTGGATGCCGAAGGTTATTTTGCTGCTAAACTCACAACGAAAAGCAACCCAACGCGATCAAGAAACAACAAATATGTGATGACGATTTATTGCTTAAGTTCAGTCTGAGAACATGGAATTTACCGTTCAATCCCAACTCGATTTAGCTGATAAAAACTCACTTTGCCTAACACCCAATTAAGTGGTGAACAACGCACTGACCAAGTCGCCGCATTGCACCGTAAAACACTTTACTCAACGCATAGTAAAACTGCCACGCGTTGAGAATCCACTTGAATTGTTTGTTATGCAAATTCAATAAGATAAGCTGACTTTACTCGATCAAAAACCATAATTGCAATGGTTGAGTGATTAAAGAATCAACCCAAGCAAAAGCCGTGATAAATAAGCCGCAAAAATGAAGTCTGCCTTTCAGCGACAAACTAGGCTTTTGAGCCAAACAAACTCAACGAGCAAAGCCTTCAACAAATACAAAATGATCGATTAACTTGCTCTTTCCACACTTTGCGCCTACTAAATTGACAACACGCCAACGCTAAAACCGATTGAGGCAAACAAAGAAATTTGTCTGTTTTACGGTTTGAGTTAACCACGAATTTGAGGGTAAAAATGCTCATTTGCCGACAGCTCAAAACGAATGGCCGGAGAAATCCCAAAAGATTGA
Source organism: Vibrio sp. 3-2(1) (assembly GCF_963887575.1). NCBI lineage: Bacteria > Pseudomonadati > Pseudomonadota > Gammaproteobacteria > Vibrionales > Vibrionaceae > Vibrio > Vibrio sp. 3-2(1). The sequence continues at coordinate 12,875 of NZ_CAWPGB010000010.1, forward strand.
ACCCCTAAATTTACCTGAGTTGCATAACGCCCGCTTAAGGGGCAGACAACGCTACTACTAACTTTCCGCATAACACTGTAATCACAAGAATCAACGCATAGTAAAAATGCCGCGCGTTGACTGTCCCTCTTGAAGCGTTTGTTATGCAGATATTGACTCGAATTTAATCGAATAATCATCAAAATATCCTTTAAATAAATCACAAATAATTCTGTTCCTTTTTACTATTTCGATGATTTTATTTTCAGTATTTATATCAATCCTCGGCCCAAGATAAATACAGCTAATCACATCTAATGGTATTTGGGCTAAAAAGATTTTATTACCAAATTCATCAAGACAAGATTTGGACAATGGATGAATTTTAAAGCCTGAAAAATTATATGTTAACCGATATTCTTTTTCGTATTCCCAATGCTTAGATTTCTCACCCAAAACTTGGTTAACAGATGCTGAATTAGGAGAAATAACACTTTTTCTTTCTAAATACTTAACTTTAATAATTGAAGTTGGCTCTCCGAAAGCGTCCAGTTTTTTAAACCATTCATGATCAGAATTGAAACCGATAACAAATCCGCGATATTGATCAGCATAATGTGACCACATCAATGGATTGCTAAAGCATTCAGATAAACTAAGAATCCCTATTTTGTCATTTAAATAATCAGATAAACTTTTTGTCATTGACATATTTATTTCTGTGTTATATAGCCAGTCATTTAATTCATTTAAACAATTCAGATAATTACCATTTTCTTCTAACTTTTCTTTTTCACTTAAAGAAATCCATAATTCATCTGCTTTATTTACAGCTTCATTAAAAAGATTTCTGTTCTCTCTAGAGTCAAAGCAATGATACATTTCAAACGGATCATTTAAAGAGCTTAACTGCGTAAATCTAATGTGAAGATTTTCTATTACATCAATTCTCATTGATGGTAGATATTTATATAAAATCATCAATCTTCCTTTCATATACATGATAGATGAGTTATTGATATGCATAACGCCTCGTTAAGGGGAAATGAAAATAAATATTATTCATTTTATTACAATAATTTAATCTAGTAAAAACAAGCAAAATCATAACTCAGTGTAGCAGATGTGTAGCATTGTAGTTTTCGTATTCACGTAACTCACTTATGGACAAAACTGTGTCAGTGAAATTACTCAATTAGCAATCCATGGATTATATAAAATAGGGAGAATCAGTGAGATTATGCGCTGAGGCAACCGTGGCGCTTTGGCTAATTGATAAAAGAAGCACGGGCTAGATAAGTGTCGCCAGTGTAGCACTTATCTATGCTTGTTATGTAAATTTTATTTTTATGCTAGCTACTTTTTGTATGCGTTAATTGGCCGTTCAGTCGCAGACTTGTACTGCATTTTTGAACATCGACAAAACCTCTTTCTATCCAATAGTAGAGTATCATACTGAAATAAAACTGATTTCCAAACACTATCTATAAGCTAGATTAAAGGCACATCCAGTTAGACTCAAAGCCTAACTGGATACTTTAGTTCTCTATTCGTTTTTCTTCCATTGAGCTAATTTACGCTCCCAGGATTTCTTTGTATTGAAGTTTTTTTGCATGTCTATTGCTTCTTTGAGAGTGTCGATTGATTCTTTATTTCCAGCTATATTTAGAATTTCAGCCTTATCGTTTAAAAAACTGCTTAAGAACCACGCTCTATTTTTATCGGCTCGCTCACCTTCAATTGATTTATCTATAGCTATAAGTGCATTGTCAAAATCTCCACTGCCTTTTAACTGTTTGGCTTTACTCTGAAAATAAAATTGATCTTGACTTTCTATCTTATCTAGAAAATCACAAGCCTTTTCGTAATTTCCGATTTCATTATAAAATTTTGCGACTTTTAAATTGTCAAAGTCATTAGATGGATTGGATTCAAGGTAATATTTTTCAGCTAAAGTTGCTGTAATTCTTAGTTTCTCATCTTTGTCTTCTAGATTACTGTACTTATACACTCGATAAAGTGCCATCTGAATGTTAGCATAAGCAATCATCAACTTTTCGTTTTGGTTAACATTATCAGGTGCAGGTAAATTTGCACATAATGTCCTAAACTCATCTTTAAAATTATACCCAAGATACCCTGATAATGAACTCAATACTCGATATGGGTGATCAAATGATGATCGTAAGGTAGTAGATATGTCTGAGATAAACTCTTCTATGCGGCTATCTATATATTTTTCTCTAGACTCCTTATATTCAGAGTCTGAAATAAGGTCATAAAAAGACAACACTATTGAGTGAGATAGACTAGATGTTTTTTTACCCAAAACCAAATCTACACAACTAGCAGCATCTTTATAGTTCTTTTCGTTACCCAAAATACGGGCTAACTGTAATATGCACTGTTCACTATCTGGGAATCTCTTTATTAGATCTTCAAAAAGCCCCTTAGATATCGAAGCGTTACCTTTCCAATAATGTAATTTAGCAATATGATGCTTCACTAATAGTTCTAGGTTAGACCCTTCTTCAAGGTTGGAGTCTATGCTTCTTAGTATGTCAATTACTTCCTCAGATTTTTTTTGATATTTTTCTTCGTCATTTTTTCTGTTTATTGATATAAGTTCCAACTCAAATCTTTCAATCATCAATAGTAAATCTTCGAGAGTATTATTATCCAAGGTGAAATTCTCGATTTCTTTAATTAAAGATTCTTTGTTTACTAAGTTATCCGTAGTTTGAATTATTGCATACAGTAACGCTTTTCTTCGATTTTCAGACAAATTACTTTGATAAAGCTCTATTAACAACTCGTGATGCATCACACAAAAACTATAATAGTCAGAACGCTTGAACTCGTTTTCTACTAATAAAAGATCACAAATTTCATTTTTGAACCCATCCATTTCTTTACTGTTCGAAAATAGGTTATTAATTGATAATAAAACAATAGAGTGAATAGTTGAATAATTAATACCAGAACGAACAATAAGAGAACTTTTTTCTAGATTTCTTATTGCTCTCTTACCCAGAATTTTGTTTAAAACGTAGTTACTTACTTGCTCTGAGTTTAATAAAGACAATAGAGTAAACTCACGAGAGAATCTATCAGAATGTTTACCGATCACGAGATCTGATATGCTCTGTGAGCGCCCTTTTACTATTTCTTCTGGAATTTTCTCAATTTCTTGAATGAATTCATTTATTTCATCTTCATCATACTCTTCATCTTCAATAATTTGACAGACTAGTTCTAAACAAAGAGGATGGCCTCCAATATTAGAAATGAATGCTTCAATATACTTGTCATCGATATTAATGTGGCTACTAATTAACGCTCTGGATTCATCCTCGTCCATTTCAGAAAGATGAAAACTGTTCGCTCGACTCAATGAACGTTCTATAGATGTTATTATTACTCTACTATCAGAATTAGCAAAAGAGCTAAAAGTTGACTTAAGTTCCTCTGCATTGCCGGAAAAATTATCTAAAATAACCAAAGTCTTATAAGTTTCGCAAAGGTTTGCTAAGTTTAGATTTTTATCAAAGTCCCCAACTTTTACTGATTTAAAATTGAAGGTTTTCCCTTCACCTAGATTAACCCAAATGACTGAATCGAATTCTTCAGAGAGCTTATGTGCGACACCAAGTGCGACTTTACTTTTACCAATACCACTTACACCATGAATTTCAGAAACTTGATTATCTCTAACCAAGCCTATAATAGATTCTTCATCCTTTCTAACAATAAAATCTGATGGTAAAGGAGGTAATTCATTATGCATTGAAATTGCTGAATATATTTGACTTGCAGTGGGAAGGTAGTCTATCAACGATAAAACTAGCTTTTGATTTCCGATATTATCAAAAATAATTTCGGCTATTTGTTTTGAATCAATAACATCTACATCTTGTTCTATACCAATGTGGCGGATAACTTTGTTTACATTGTCTAACCTACCACCTTTGGCCTCTTGGTTAGCAAATAAAATTATTTTTGAGCATTGGGGGCTATTGTTTAATGTTGAATTAATATCTTTTATGGGCTTAGTATTATCTAATTTAAATTTAATCAACTCATCAAAATTACGACTGAAAACATCAAAATAGTCACCATCTGTACCGCACTGTCCTACGACTTCAAAGTTATTTGTAGAGAAATCTACAGTCCTGCTAATTGGTTTAGCATATAAATTGCTACCTTTATGAATGGATTGCTCGCCTACAAGTATATCAAAGATAGGTTTGCAAAAGTACTCGAACTCTGTACCATTCAGTGGAATGAGATCATCCACTACTTTTTTGATAAAAACTCTTTTTAAGATGTCCATATTGACCTTCAATTCCCGTGGAGTTTGGTTTTAATGGTGACAAAACCAATACGTTTCTTATGCCACATATTTCTATATATCCCACTGTGTTCAAGTCTTGTAAACATCAAACTTGAATCGATCTGTTGCTAGGAAATGTACGTCAAAGCTTACTGCAAAGATCCACATTGGCTAATTACTCTAAATCGTTTGGGCAAACACTTGCTAGACTACACCCTCTCACCCATACGCCCCACTGATATCCTTGGTATACCGACATCGGGGGTAAGAAGAACAGCCGTAAAACTGATTGCCTTTGTTCTGCCCTCTTTTCGCGGTTCGTATGACCAACGGCGCATGACAACTTGGACAAAGCGGAGTGGCGCTTTTGGGTGGTGTCACTTCCACGGCTTGCTCTGCTGGACGATTGCGCACTTGTTCAATCATATGAACCAGCTCACCACCATTGATTAGCCACAGCCGCTTATCAAGCGCATACTTGATCGCCTCGGAGGTAAAGTCGCCCGAGGTCACTATAATCATTTTGCTGGCATTGTGTTCTATCATCACGGCGTACATTTCGCGTAAGATTTGGATACCCACCTTGCGGGTTTTCCAGTGTTTGCACTGGACGAGCGTTAATTGGCCGTCCTTTCTCATCCAGATGTCCACGCCCCCATCCGGCTTTTGCGAAAAGGCTTGTTTGACTTCATAGCCCTGTTGTTTGAAGAACTCGCCGATATACCCTTCAAACTCTAACCACGACAGGTTGTTTAGAGCGGCTGTCGTACCTTGGCTGGCTATTTCATTGGTTGTTGTAGAATACTGGCGCTGTCTGCTTAATTGCTTGAAGAGTGCAACAGGAGCAGGAATAAGGAGAGTAAACGCGACATAGGGCGCGAGTATCGGCAGGTTTTGCGCGACAGCACTAAAAACAAAATTCTCTGAGCTCATGGCTAACGCAGGTAGCACAAAGCTCAAGCCCATATAGGCTATCGCTGCGAAAAGCACACTTACCCACCACGACGCGTCCATAAGATGCCATAGCAGCCCATCGTTCTTTCTTGCCATACTGTCTTGATTTGATTGATTTAATATGAGCATTAAACCATATCAACGGTGTTTTTACTTTGATTTATCGCGCACTTCGCTTTCTGGACCTCAAAAATACAGTTATTCACAGAACTCCAAGTTAAAAAGCGTGACGCATGTTAGATTCGATGCGCCACTTAAACAGACGAGTGATGATTTCACGCCCTTCAATGGCCACCCCTTTCAACGCTCTAACCAACTCGTTGGCACAGTACAACGTGGTTTTGATAACGCCTGTCTCTGTGTCGATTGAAAACGCATAGTGCGGCTTAAACACTTGCGCTTTGCGTGTGCTAAACACACCGCCCATGCGTTGCGTGAATCGCTTCCAGTCGCCTTTATCCGCCGCTTCCACAATCTCTTTTGCCAATGCGGGTAAATCTTGCATTTCTTTGAGGCGGCGCAGCTCTCGCCATACTGTCACAGAGCAGCCGCCGAGCTGTTGAAACTGGCGAATACCCCAGCATGACGCCCATGCATCTACTCTTGCGGCGGCGTCCTTTGGGTCTTCCCCGTAAACCCCACAATCAAGATCACTACCATCAATGTTTTTCGAGATGTATTTGGCGATGTATCCGGTAGCGCTGCCTTTGGCGGGGTCGATTTTCACTTCGGTAAAACGATGCTCCGTTGCGCCCTTTTCCTCTCCATCTTCGCGCATGGCGTAATCACGCATGGTTTGCACCATCAGGTCATAGTGTTTGGGCTCGACAAACAGCAGCAAATGCCAGTGCGGTGTGCCGTCATGTTGCGGCTCTGCTACACGAAAACCGTAGAAACGCACGCCCAAACGGTTGAGCGTTGAGCGCATCAGTTTCCAGATGTCATTAAGGTAGGTTTGCCCGTCCAGCGGGGTATACCCTGCCCATTTTGGGTTCACCTGTCCCGATGTGGAGTAACTGCGATGGTACTTTGACGGACAAGTAATAGTGAGAAAGGTTGCTACATGACCGAGTTCTTTGGCTAGGTCTTCAAAACCTCTGGCTCTGACCATCAGCTCACCTTTGCGAATGGTTGGGTCAGAAACGCCTTTTTGTGACAGTTCCAGTAAAGAGAAGGACTGTCCTAGCTCGTTGGTGGCGATGGTGTTTTCTAAATACGCCTTTTGATAGGCTTTCTGGTGACGTCTTGCCATCAGTGTGGGCATCGAGCAATAGAGGCTTTTGTGTTTGTTCACTTGGTTAATGTGATGCAAAACCAGTTCAGTGTTACGTCGTAACGCCTTGCGTAATCCCCGCAGCCACCATTTGCGGTCACTGTAGCGAGCCACTTCACCCTTGAGTGAATATTGCCCATCATAGGGCGTTAACCCTTTTTGGGCGACAAACTCACGCAGCACGCTTAATGCGCGTTCGTCATTGCGAAAACGGCGGCGGCGTTCCAGTACTTCCGCAGCGTGCGTTTTGGCTTTTGCGCGTAAGTCTTCTTCACTGATGTTAAGCGTTATCTTGTCAATCGGTAGCGACAACTTGGCCGCAATCGCCTCCACCGTGGTTCTAAGGTAGGTATTGCGTTCAAACTTGGTCGGATAGCTCAGATATTCCTTGAGCAGTAAACGCTGAATGACGTCTGAAAATGGCAAAAGCCTTTGCTGTACAAAGGCTCTGTCGTCACGGTCAATGCAAGAAAGGTCGAGTGTGCTCATCGAATGCCCTTCCCTTTTTCGGTGATAGAGAAGACATCCCAACGCAAACCGAAAAACTGTTGGGAGGTATAGCGGATAAGCCCCTCTTTCATCAGTTTGTGGATCGCTTTGTGATGCACTTGGATTGGCAAACGGGATTTCGGTTGCACATCGCCATTATGGGGGCAGTAATCCGAGCACACCTGAAAGGTGCGCCCTGTTCTCATCCATTTCAGTAGCGTGATTTGATCCGGTGTTAAATTAACCATGCAGCCACCCTCCTTGAGAAAGGTGGTTAAGTTTGGTTTGGCTATCAAGCCATGCGTCTAGGTCTTCTTTGAGGTAGCGAACCGCACGACCAATTTTAATGAAAGGTGGCGCGAGAGTGCGGTTTTTACGTTGCCCTTCCATACGGGCCTGACGTAAGAAAGAACGGCTCATGCCAATGTAAGCGGCGGTTTCTTGCTCTGTGTACGCACGTTTCTCAACGGTCATTTTTGTCATTTGAGTATCTCCTTGTGTTGATGGAGATTCAAACTTAATCGCGAAAAACGGCATATGCCGTTTTCAAGGACGTTTTCGAAGACATTTTTTTTCCATCTTTTTATAAAGATTGGTTGCCGCTCTTTTTATGATGTTCAAACACCTTTTTCAAACCGTCAGCCGTTACGCTTCCTTCGGTTAGAATCACGGTTGACTCAACCGTTGCAACAGCGGCATTCAAGTTTGTTCAAACTGGTTATCGCGTTAAATGAGTGTGTAAAGACTGAAATGGTAAGTTCAACCGACTATCAGCGGTTAACCAACCGTTGATTTAACGGTTAAGCGTGCGCTGGCTAACCTTGGAATGACGGGTCTAAGCGCTAGATGCCAACACCCTCACCACGCTTTCGGTTAATCAGTGCATTGAAACGCAACGTTAACCGGAACATAGCGGTGCGTTAACCGATGAACGCCTTGAATGGGATCGGTTGGCCAACCGATAATCTGAGTCGAGCCACCGTTTTGTCTGAAAAGAATGGCATCAACTTATCGCGTCAAATCAAGAATAACGGTTGATTTAACCGTTGATTTAACCGTTAAGCGTGCGCTGGCCAACCTTGATAGGGCGTGGTTGAGCGCTAGAAATCCGCAACCGCCCTATGCTTTCGGTTAAACAATGCGTTGAAACGAAACATTAACCGGAAACGTAGCGGTGAGTTACCGATGTGATCAGCGCACTCTAGCGGTAGCTCAACCGCTTAAGCAGCGCTGCTATTCGGTTAAATCCTCACAGGCTTCTATCTGGCCACATTCAGCTTGAATGTACCGTTTCACGCTGTTCACTCTATTTTTACGAAATGAGTAATAACTCATCGATGCTTCGCCCTCATCTTTTCTTGCCCACGTCAACGTGGTTGTAGTGATGGAGTCAATGATGCTATCAATATCGTAAATGGGCTCTTCATCACTGTTGCACTCTTGACGCAATAGATTCCAGATGTGATTTGATTTGGCATTCGGTTGATCCATCAAAACACGATAGATAATCTGCTCTATAGGATGAAGCAATGGCAATCGGGTTTGGTGTTGTTTCTCGATATGATTCGGTAAACACTGACTTTCACCTCTTATCACGTCACGACCAAACACACGCTGAACGTCTTCCAAATCCACCCGCAATGCATGCGGCTCAATCGTGATACCGCTGACAAGCAAACGCTCTGACAGCACTTCAGGGTACTGGCTTTCGATTTCGGTGCGCTGCTCTTCAGAGAGTGCGTAAGAAAATACCTTGGCCAATTTTCCCAAGTTATTTTGCAGTGTTGCTTGTGTTTTCAGTCCTGCACAAGCGGCAAACACCATTTCAGGCGGGTTTGAAGGGGCGTTTTTAGAATATTGGTATTGAGACTCTTCAATATTTGGAAACGCGTCCGCAATGGCGCGCCAACCTTTCACCTTGTCAGGTTCAAGCACAATCACTGTATTAGTGGTTTGGTTGCTTTGGGTAAAGATGAGGCGCTTTGAAACGTCTGAAAGCAGCCTAACCACTCCGAAGTAGCCAAACGCCGCACAAAGCACTTTCTGACCGTCTTTGCTTGTCAATGCGCCAAGATTGTCCGCCTCAACGCCAGCACAGAGGGGCAATTGACCTTGCTCAATGGCTGCGAAAACATCCCCTTTTGTCATTGTTGTTTTTTGTTCAATCTCGTCCAATCGGATAAATCGTCTTTGCACTTCGCTCCCTCGCTGTTCTTGTATCATCACACGGGTTCCTTGTTATCGGCTCACACAGAAAGATCAACATTTAGAATCGGATTTTGCACCCATTCTAAATACTCTACCGAGTGCGTAAATGCGCTTCAAAACGATTTAGAAAGATTCACAATCTGTTTTGTGAACTGGATTGTAAATCCTTCACCCTATCAGCCGATGAGATTAACCGCACTGGCCTTATGTTCGGGCGCAAGATGCGCATAGCGCAGCGTCATTTTTAAATCCGCATGGCCCAACAATTCACGAACCACGTTCAAATCCGCTTCTTTCATCACCAACTTACTGGCGAAGTGGTGGCGCAAGTCGTGAAAACGGAAATTCTCTATCCCCGCCTCTTTGAGTAACGACTCCCATTGGTATTGATAAGAGTCGAGCGGTTTGCCATTTCGCTCAAACACCAATTCGGTATCTGGATTTTGCTCATGCCAAGCCTGTAGCATGGTATACGCCGTGTTATTGAGTGGAATGGTGCGTTTGTTTTTTGATTTGGCATTCTCAGAGCGAATGGTCAAATACCTGTCTTCCATGTTGATGTGTGACCACTTAAGCGACAACATTTCGCCTTTACGCATGCCAGTATTCAGTGCCAGCACAATCAACGGCTCTAAGAAATCCACATAGCGCTGTGACACTATCCTTTGGGCGCGCTTGCCGTACCTTTGCAATGCTTCGTCTTTTAAACGCGCATCACGCGCTTTAAGGCTATCCAGCAACGCCGCTTCTTCACTCACCGACAGGTAACGAATACGCTTGTTATCAATGCGAGGGATTTTCACATTATCAAGAGAGTGAGAATCGATAAAACCCCACTCCACCGCTCGATTAAATACCGCTCTTAAGCGGTTATAGGCATAGGAAATAGTGGCGGGGGCACGACCTACTTTGCTTCGTTCGGCCACCCACTGCTGAATGTCCCAAGCGGTAATATCGACCAGTGGCTTAGTGGATAAATGTTTGAAGTTGCTTTGAATGCACATTAACGACTTTTGCGCCGTTTTTGCATTAATCGACATGAGATAGGCGGAGTAATGTTCCTCTAGGAATTTACTCAGTGTCAGGCTGTTGCGCTGCTCTCGCTTTTTGGCTTCATAGCGAGTGACTTGCACATCTTCCCCCGCCGCGACTTGCCCTGCTTTTTCTTTGGCTAAGTCTCGCGCTTGCGCTGGCGTTAAAGCATTGGCTGAACCGAGCAAGAAATTGCGTTGCTTACCGTGAATTCGATAGTAGAGGTAATACTTGATCACCCCTTTGGGGGAAATCCGCGCATGAAATCCGCTGATTTCGGTGTCGTTCAATCGCTCGTCCGCGATGGTGAGATTTTTGATAGAGCTGGCGGTGATTTTCTGCTTGATAGCCATGACACAGATTCCTTGTGTAGCGATTATGTAGCAGAATTATTGTATACGCAGGCATTTAAATGAACAACAACAAACAAGCAATCAATAGTTAAAGCATTGTTTTACATTACATTAAATGTCTTTTCTGTTCTTTGTTGTTTGCCGAGTAACACACACCAATCCCAGCATTAAGGGGTGAGTGCCGCACAAACCAACTTTCCGCAGACCACTTTCACCACAAAAATCACCGCATACCAAAAATGCCACGCGGCACGAATCCCTCTTGAACGCTTTGTTATGTTTAAGCTTCAAGGGCTTACGTTTACCAAAACCAAGATTAACTCGGCTTTGACTGACAAACAAAAAGCAAAAACCAAAAACTGAAACGACTCATAATTTGAAAATCAAGTTGTGAGCTTTGGCCGCCAATACTCAAAAACCTAAGATCAAACTTCTGATTGAGCCAACCGCCCTAACCTCGCGCTTGCCCTAGAATTGACTGAGGCAATTCTCTGAATTTTCAGCGCCAAAGAACAAATGTCCAGAAAACAGCGCTCACAAATACAAACTTGCCGACGAGCACAAAACCAACAAGCCGACGGAGCAAAGAAAAGATGCAACCAACTGATTTTGCGTGATTAAACATAACGCCCGGCTAAGGGGTTGACAACGCACCGCCGGACTCAAAAAACACACTTAAACACTGAACTGAAATTTTGCACTAAAGTCGCCAAGCGTTGGCAATCCCTCTTGAGCCGTTTGTTATGCAAATTCAATGAGATAAACAGAATTTACACGACCAAAAGCCACAATTGCAATGGTTGAGTGATTCAAGAATCAACCCAAGCAAGAACTGTGATAAATGAGCCGCCAAAACAAAGTCCACCTTCAGCAATAAACCAAGCTTTTATGTCAGGAAAACTCAACGAGCGAAAATTTCAGCAAGTACAGAATACTCGATAAACTTGTCCTTTCCACACTTTGCGCCCGCTGAATTGGCAGCAAGCCAACGCTAAAAATGATTGAGGCAAACCAAGAATCTTGTCTGTTTTACGGTTTGAGTTAACCACGAATTTGAAGGTAAAAATGCTCATTTGCCGACAACACAAAACGAATGGCCGGAGAAATCCAAAGGATTGAACCCCTAAACTTACCTGAGTTGCATAACGCCCGGCTAAGGGGTTGACAACACACCGCCGAACTCAAAAAACACACTTAAACACTGAACTGCAATTTTGCACTAAAGTCGCCACGCGTTGGCAATCCCTCTTGAGCCGTTTGTTATGCAAATTCAATGGGATAAACTGACATTACACGACCAAAAGCCACAATTGCAATGGTTGAGTGATTCAAGAATCAACCCAAGCAAGAACTGTGATAAATGAGCCGCCAAAACAAAGTCCACCTTTCAACAACAAACCAAGCTTTTGAATGAAACAAACTCAACGAGCGAAATCTTCAACAAGTACGAAATAATCGATTAACTTGCCCTTTCCGCACTTTACACCCACTAAATTCACAACGCGCCAACGCTAAAAATGATTGAGGCAAACCAAGAAACTTGCCTGTTTTACGGTTTGAGTTAACCAAGAATCTGAGGATAAAAGCTCATTTGCCGACAACACAAAACGAATAGCCGGAGAAATCCCAAAAGATTGAACCCCTAAATTTACCTGAGTTGCATAACGCCCGCTTAAGGGGCAGACAACGCTACTACTAACTTTCCGCATAACACCTTAATCACAAAAACCAACGCATAATAAAAATGCCATGCGTTGGCTGTCCCTCTTGAAGCGTTTGTTAGGTTAGCGGATTCTTAATCCTACTTCAACCCAATCGGATACTATAGCTTTCGCATCTAGAAGACTAACTGGCATATCTAATTTACGCATTTGTTCTTTTGCTAATTCAAAAGATAAGTTTTGAAATTTACAACGATTAAAATATGCTCGAAGCTTTTGCTCGTGCCGCCTGACTGGTCGCTCGGAACCCGCTAAAGCCCAATACACAATATTAACTAAAGCATCTTTATGTCGACCTTCCAGTCTAAGTAAATTTGCCATATCTTCATGTACTGTTGCATCTAGAGCTAAAGCTTGGTTAGGGGTAAAGCTCGACCGATTTGCATGTTGAATATACAATGACTTTTGCTCATGGAATAATCCCCATGCTTCATCAAATTTATTTAACTTCATTGCGGCTTTAGCTTTATGTCCAACTTGTGCTGCTTTTCCGAGAAAGTCTTCGTGAGTCAACTGCATCTGAGGTTCTACAGATTTGATGCTAAACATGTTACCTGAATACTTCGCATCGCTCATACCTGGACGAGGCACAACTTTACACTGTTCTACTAAATCAGGCTTCTTAACTTCATTCTTGGATCTAATTCTAAAAACAATTACAAATATAATAATAACTGACAAAACAATAAGAGTAGGCATAAATGACTGGTTATCCTCTTGCTACAAAATACTGACTTTACTCAAACTGGAGTAGATCACCTAACGCCCGCTTAAGGGGCAGCCAACGCTACTACTAACTTTCCGCATAGCACCGTAACCAACTGAAACTAACGCACAGTAAAAATGCCACGCGTTGGCTGTCCCTCTTGAAGCGTTTGTTAGCTGCCTTTAGTCAGTTGGTTCAATAATGGTAGCGACACGAAATAACCGTTATTGCATTATCATCAACAGCATAAACCAGTCTATTTGTATCATCGATCCGCCGAGACCAAAAACCAGATAGATTTTCCTTTAGAGGCTCTGGTTTACCAATGCCTTCAAACGGTGAACGCTTAACATCATTGATGATTTTATTGATCCGCTTGAGTGTTTTTTTGTCTTGTGTTTGCCAGTACAAGTAGTCATCCCAGGACTCATCTGTCCATGACAGTAAACGACTACTCATCAATCAGATCTCTTTGGGTAACTTTTCCCGCTTTGAACTGGGCAATGGAACGGTTTAGATGTTCAGCGTTCGCTGGAGAGCGAAGCAAATGTACGGTTTCCATTAGACTATTGTAATAATCCAGCGACATAACCACGGCATCTTCTGAATCACGTCGAGTGATGACGGTTGTATCCGCATCATTCACAACGGCATCCAAGACTGCTTTTAAACTATTCCTAGCTTCTGTAAAAGAAACGATTCTCATAGAACTTCCCACATGTACTGTTTACGGAACAAGTATAGCCTTCAAAGTTCAACTTGTACAGCTAAAGGAACATATTCGCCAGTAGGCAGCTAACGCCCGCCTAAGGGGCTGACAACGCATTACACCAAACTCAAAAACAACAGCCGTAACCACCGCGGCTCAATGGGACTGGAAACGCCACGCGTTGACAGTCCCTCTTGAGGCGTTTGTTAGCTTCGTAGCCCATTGTTTACCAATGACTTTTAAAAAAATTTGCTTGAAATGCATTTTACGCAAAAGCATCTCTTAAACACACGTCCAACGCCAAAAGCTGTGAAGTTGGCAGCCAAAACTTAAAACGATCTAGGCTAAGTTGGCCACGATTAAGAGTCCGCGACAAAGAAAGAAAGTAAGATCACAGCGATGATGCAGCCTTTTGTGACACCAAACTTGCCGAGTCGAACATCCAACAACCTTAAAGCATCGAGGCTTGTGGGTTTTCAGCGGCTTTGAACCTGCTGAAATTTCAACACTTTCTACCAAATCGGCATCAGAAAAACTCGAAAGCCAAATTGTAAAATTTGAACGCTAAAAGCTGATTTTTCAGAACAATTGAGCTTAGATTTTGAGGATTCTAGCCTTTAAGAAGCTAACGCCCGGTTAAGGGGCTGACAACGCAAAACACTGAACCTAAAATAACAACCGTAATCACAAATACCGATTTGAAGTGAAACCGCCACGCGTTGGCAGTCCCTCTTGAACCGTTTGTTATATTTTCGTTCTCTACGCTAACGTGACAGAGAGTTTAGCATTACCGAAAACCCATTAACAAACTGATATTTCTTGCTTTTCTAAAACTGTAGCAGCTTCCGCGCGCTCAATAATTTTTAACAATACCGATTGAATCGCTTCGTCTTTGCGGACATCTTTATCACTTGTAAATCGTTGTATTTGCGGCTCAGCATTCACTTCAGACAAAAAGGTGATGACTACTTCGGTCGCTAAATCCGTCGTTTTACCGAAATACTCTAATGCTATTTGCGGGTAACCTTTGAAACCTCTTTGTACTCGTTTCAATATGCGTTTTTTCACTTTATCCACGTTCATCATGGATCCTTTTGATTGCTGAACTTAAAAAAATATAACGCCCGGCTAAGGGGGTGACAACGCACCACCGGACTCAAGAAACACACTGCAAACACTGAACTTCAATTTTGTACTAAAGCCGCCACGCGTTGGCAATCCCTCTTGAGCCGTTTGTTATACGCGTGCTTCCGACCACACTGCAAATTCGTTACCGCTTGGCTCAATAAAATGGAAACGACAGCCTCCGGGAAAATCAAAAATTGGGCGAATAATTTGGCCACCGCTATTCTGGACTTTGGCTAAAGTTGTTTCTATGTTTGAGCTATAAAAGATAAGAAGTGCACCACCCGATGCTGTCTGACTACAACAGTCAGCTTTAAAAAAACCGCCATCTAAACCCTGATTTGAGAATGCTGTATATTCAGGACCATAATCAGTAAATTCCCAGCCAAAAACTGAAGAGAAAAATGATTTTGTTGCCTCTAAATTTTTTGCTGCAAACTCGACATAATTCAGCTTTTCATTCTGATTCATTTCACGACTCCATTGTTAAATTTCCATATAGCGTATAACGCCCGGCTAAGGGGTTGACAACGCACCGCCGAACTCAAAAAAACACACCGTAAACACTGAACTTCAATTTTGCACTAAAGTCGCCAAGCGTTGGCAATCCCTCTTGAGCCGTTTGTTAGCCGACATCTACACGATAGAGTGCATTAGCTGGCTTTTCTACGAAATACGACCAAACATGCTTATACACTTCGTGTTGGTTTGGAAATGGAGCCAATCCAAGAGCTTCCTCTAAACTGCACCACTTATACTCTGTATGTTCTTCATTTAAAACCACCCCTTGCTCTGGTGGGCACATCACTACGAAAACAGGTATGAGCTGAATAACATTAACACTGGCTTCGTAGAATTGTTCTAGAAACTGAGCATTATATAGGGGGGAAGCCTCAATTTGTGTTTCTTCTCTGAACTCTCGAGTGATGGCGTCAATGCCTTTTTCGCCTTGTTCAATTGAACCTGCAACATGACACCAGAAGCCACCTTTTACTCGCTTCATAAGCAGAAGCTTCATTTCACCATCAATTTCCGAGACTGCCACCCCTGAAACAACAGATGAATTTAATGGAATCATATTTACCTCTGAATTTGAAATTTTCGCTTGTCGGCTAACGCCCGGCTAAGGGGTTGACAACGCACCACCGAACTCAAAAAACACACTGTAAACGCTGAACTTCAATTTTGCACTAAAGCCGCCACGCGTTGGCAATCCCTCTTGAGCCGTTTGTTAGGCCAACCGGTTGACAACGATACTTTCAAAACCCAAGAACAAGGCTTGTTTGATAACTGAAAACCAACTAAGCGATTCATTTATAAACCAAAACGCTAAATCAGCAAAGAAACAAAAAACTCAAATTGAGCGGTTTGGAAGAAAAGTGACGAGTGTAGCATTCTCGGCGGACGTTTGGATGTTGAAGGTTATTTTGCCGCTAAATTCACAACGACAAGCAACCCAACGCGATCAAGAAACAGCAAATATGTGATGATTATTCATTTGCTTAAGTTCAGCCATGAGAACATGGAATTTACCGTTCAATTTAAACTCGATTTAGCTGATAAAAACTCACATTGCCTAACGCCCAATTAAGGTGTGAAGCACGCGACCACGACACTCAATTTGACCACTGCAATCACTGAACTCAACCGAAACCAAAAATGCCAAGCGTGCTGAATCACTCTTAAATTGTTTGTTATGAGCGTGCTAAATGTATACGGCGGACATTCCAACAAAAGCGACCAAAATCAAATATTGAACAAATAGAGTCATACCCTGCCAAAAATGAGTGACCACCATTCGTTTATGGTGATAACTACGATTTTCTTTTGCCTTATTCATTGGGCGATTTAAAACCAACTTAATGTACCACGGGTATAACTCTTGAAAAGATGAAATACTTTTCATTAGATCAAATTCAGGTTTGATAGCTAATCCGTTTTTTTCTGCCATCTCCTCGATACTATTAGCGTGCTGTTCGAAGTTATCAATTACTGGTGCTAAACGTGCACGAACTTCAGTAGAGCTTGAAATACTGAGCGAACATAACATTGCGAAGTATTTTTGAAATAGCGCGAATAAGAGAGATGCAGCCAAACATGAAAATAAAACCTTTAGCTCGGAATGATCATAAAAATTCGCCATTTTATCGATGTTAGTTATTGAAAGTCCTGCAACAGCTGCACTGCCAGCAGCTGCCCAAGTTGATAACTTATCAATAATTGGACTTGTTGAAACCGTTGCTTCGGCCAATGCTCCTATTGAGTCATAGTGAGCATTCTCATCTGTGATCGTCTTCCAACTTTCTAAAGATTTTTCTAATTCCGTCATCTTCAATTTTCCTAAAGCTCATAACGCCCGGCTAAGGGGTTGACAACGCACCGCCAGACTCAAAAATACACCGTAAACTCTGAACTTCAATTTTGCACTAAAGCCGCCACGCGTTGGCAATCCCTCTTGAGCCGTTTGTTAGCCTTATGACGTCAAAGATTGTGTCGATACAGCTGTAATCTTGACACCAAAACTAGAAATACTCGGCAATGTTGCATTGTGATGTACTCGGATTTGCTCACCTGACAAATGAGATTTGCTTTGAGTTGTGTGAGCATCTGATATCAAATCCACCGAGTAACCTAAACCAGCAGCTCGTCGCGTAGTTGTATCTACACAAAACTCTGTGGCGTAGCCGCAGATATAAAGATGCTCAATACAGAGTTCTTGCAGCAACGACTCCAAGTTTGTTCGTAAAAACGAATCTGGCGTTGTTTTGCGTATAAAATGGTCACTACTTTCAACGTGTAATGATGACTGTAATTGCCAACCTTCACTGCCATATTCGATTGGCGTCCCAGTTTGTTCATGTTGGATAAAGATGACTGAGATATCCTTTTGGCGCGCCCAATCTGTGACTTTATTGATGCGAGTTAAAACCTCATTTCTTTCAAACGGTTGAGGTGTTGGGTCAAACAAAATATTCTGCACATCAATAACAAGAACTGCTGATTTCATAGAATCTCCTTTTGAATAAGGCTAACGCCCGGCTAAGGGGTTGACAACGCACCGCCGAACTTAAAAAACACACTTAAACACTGAACTGCAATTTTGCACTAAAGTCGCCACGCGTTGGCAATCCCTCTTGAGCCGTTTGTTATGAAAATTCAATGAGATAAAATGAATTTACACGACCAAAAACCACAATTGCAATGGTTAAGTGATTCAAGAACCAACCCAAGCAAGAACTACGATAAATAAGCCGCCAAAACAAAGCTCACCTTTCAACAACAAACCAAGCTTTTGAATCAGGAAAACTTAACGAGCGAAACCTTCAGCAAAAGCAAAATGCTCGATTAACTTGCCCTTTCCACACTTTGAGCCCGCAAGATTCACAACAAGCCAACGCTAAAAATAATTGAGGCAAACAAAGAACCTTGCCTGTTTTACGGCTTGAGTAAACCTCAAATTTTAGGGTGAAAATGCTCATTTGCCGACAACACAAAACGAATGGCCAGAGAAATCCCAAAAGGTTGAGCCCCTAAATTTACCTGAGTTGCATAACGCCCAATTAAGTGGTGAACAACGCACTGACCAAGTCGCTGCATTGCACCGTAAAACACTTTACCTGACGCATAGTAAAACTGCCACGCGTTGAGAATCCACTTGAATTGCTTGTTATGTGAATTTTACCGTGAATTCAAAGTAAACCACCGTAGAAAGGAAGAGATTTGAATAAGTTACGTACAAAAACGATGCTTACCAAAACCTAAATTTCACAGCGATCTGAGCCAAAGAAAGCCACTTACAGAATCAACAACAAAGAAAGCGCCCTTTCAGCGACCGCCAAACCTTTTACGTCACCAGATTTTCAGAGCTGAATGTCAGCAAGAAAATCAGTCAAAAAGACATTTCAATTAAAGCGATTTGAAACCGACGAAACTCAACACAAACCAGATCCAAAACTTAATTGAGGCAACCCAAGAACCTTGGAAATGATCAATCTCAGATTGTTCAAGAATCCATTTCGAGCAAGCCAACTTGCCGAAAACACGGAACGAATTCTCAATGAAATCGTAGCTTTGACCTTAAAAACTCATCAAACACATAACGCCCGGCTAAGGGGTTGACAACGCATCGCCGAACTCAAAAAACACACTGTAAACACTAAACTTCAATTTTGCACTAAAGTCGCCATGCGTTGGCAATCCCTCTTGAGCCGTTTGTTAGGCCAACCGATTGACACCGACACGTTCAAAACTAAAGAACGAACTTTTTTATAAACTTAAAACCAACTAACCGATTCATTTATAAACCAAAATGCTAAATCAGCAAAGAAACAAAAAAACTCAAATTGAGCGGTTTGGAAGAAAAGTGACGAGCGTAGCATGCTCGGCGGACGTTTGGATGCTGAAGGTTATTTTGCCGCTGAATTCACAGCGAAAAGCAACCCAACACGATCACGAAACAACAAATATGTGGTAACGATTTTGCTTAAGTCCAGCCATTAGAACATGGAATTCACCGTTCAATTCAAACCCGATTTAGCTGATAAAAACTCACTTTGCCTAACGCCGCGTTAAGTGGTGAGCAACGCTAAACACCTATGCCGCGACAAACCACTTAAAACGGAAAAACTGAATTTACACTAAAACCGCCAAGCGTTGCGAATCCATCTTAAATGCTTTGTTAGTTTACTTCTCACACCAATCGCACGATTTAATTAAATTGCACATTTGGCTCGATGCCCTATAATATTACTGCACTTACAGACTTGGAGCTTAACCATGTACACATTAACAGCAAATGATGCCAAACGTAATTTCGGTGAACTGCTTCTAAACGCTCAACGTGAGCCAGTTAAAATTAGTAAAAACAATAAAGATGCCGTTGTTGTGATGTCGATTAGAGACTATGAAGAACTTGAAGTCATGAAAGCCGATTACATAAAACATTGTTTTGAGTCCGCAAAAGCAGACTTAGCCCAAGGCAATATAGTTGACGGTGAAAATTTCCTAAACGCGTTGTAAGTAAAGTATGTACAAGAATAAATATAAACTAAGTAAATTAGCACAGGCTCATTTACATAAAATCAAAAATTATACCGTTACAAACTTTTCCGAGATGCAGTGGAACGCATACAAAGATACTCTTCTTACTGGGTTTCAGATGCTCGCTGACAACCCAGCGGTAGGCAGAAGCTGCAACGATTTATATCAAAATGGTTTTTACTTCCCTATAGGCAAGCATACGGCTTACTTTACCAAGGAAGACAGCTTTATTTTGGTCGTTGCAGTCCTTGGACAATCTCAATTGCCACAAAACCATCTGCGATAATTATCACACCCTAGCGTATTGAGTTAGGGTGCAATCTTGATTGGTAAACTAACGCCCGGCTAAGGGGTTGACAACGCATTACCGAACTCAAAAAATACACCGTAATCACTGAACTTCAATTTTGCACTAAAGTCGCCACGCGTTGGCAATCCCTCTTGAGCCGTTTGTTATGCAAATTCAATGAGATAAACTGAATTTACACGACCAAAAGCCACAATTGCAATGGTTGAGTGATTCAAGAATCAACCCAAGCAAGAACTGTGATAAATGAGCCGCCAAAACAAAGTCCACCTTTCAACAACCAACCAAGCTTTTGAATCAGGAAAACTCAACGAGCGAAACACTCAGCAAGTGAACAATGCTCGATAAACTTGCCCTTCCCACACTTTGCGCACGCTGAATTGACAACAAACCAGCGCCAAAACTGATTGAGGCAAACAAAGAACCTTGCCTGTTTTACGGCTTGAGTAAACCACGAATTTTAGGGTAAAAATGCTCATTTGCCGA
>NZ_CAWPGB010000011.1:0-1048120 GCF_963887575.1 Vibrio sp. 3-2(1)
AAGTGGACCTACGTGCTGGATAACAGCAACGAGAAGGTCGACGCGTTGAACGAGAACCAGACTCTGACTGAAACCTTCACGGTGAAATCGGAAGACGGCACAGAGCAACAAGTGACCATCACCATCAATGGTGCGAACGATAAGGCAGACATCCAAGGCGCGGTGAGCGGCAGCGTGACCGAAGACGCGGCGGATAACACCGCGACGGGCACCTTGACCTCAAAAGACGTGGACAACACCGACAACGAGTTCCAGGCGCAAACCGATGCGCCGGGCCAGTACGGCACGTTCAGTGTGGATGCGAACGGCAAGTGGACCTACGTGCTGGATAACAGCAACGAGAAGGTCGACGCGTTGAACGAGAACCAGACTCTGACTGAAACCTTCACGGTGAAATCGGAAGACGGCACAGAGCAACAAGTGACCATCACCATCACGGGCACCAACGACGCGGCGATCATCGCAATCTCAAGCATTGCTCCTCTCTCCGAGGAAGGCTTATCTGGTGGACTTCAAGATGATATTGGATCCTCAGATACAAGCGACGCAGTTAAGGCATCTGGCACCATCACAATTGATGATGTAGATAGCGATTCCGTAGAGATCACTCTTTCGGGCCCGGTGGGCATCACGTCGGGAGGTATGGAAGTCGTTTGGGAATGGGATGCTCAAAATCACAAGCTGATAGGCTCTACATTTGGGAGTGATTCTAAATCCGTTATTGAAATCGAACTTACTGCTCCTAATGCAAGTGGCAAGGGCGAGTGGAACTATACAGTCACTTTACTCAACCCTGTCGACCATCCAGATGGCTCCCAAGAAGATACACTGAGTTTAGATCTTGGTGTATTTGTTTCAGATGGGCAAACCACAACGGAAAGCAAATTATCGATTATCATTGAAGACGATGCACCTAGCAATCATGTGATGGAGCCAGTTGCTGCCACAGTAACTGATATTCCTGATGTGTTAATTGGCCAGTTTGATCTAACGGGTTACCGTGGTGATAGGACTACTATTGATGGTGGTCAATTTACGATTACTGCAAAAGGCTTCTCTTCAGCTTTATCGTCCACTTTGGTTAGTGCAAATATTAATGGTGACAGCGAAGGTATCGGCGTTAGTAGTAAGGGTTCTCCGTACCATAATCTTGCTAATGAAGTTGATTTTCGTAAGTTTTCAGATGGCAGTTCTGCATCCGAAGAGTTGGTTATTAAACTCGATCCTAACACGGTAGCTTATGGTGCGAAAATTGAGTTCAGCAAAATGTTTGGCGGTGAAGGCGAAAGCGGGATTGTTGAGTTTTGGCGAGATGGAAAGCTGATTGCAACTCAAAGTTTTACCTCTGATGAAAACCGTGGAGATTACGCTAAAGACTTTTCTGTGCAACAGGGTGGTTTTGATACGATGGTTATCAAAGCTACTGATAATGGTCACTCGTTCAATCATAAAGATAATAGTGACTTTACCGTTAAAAATATCGAGTTTCTTGGTTTGGATGCGCCGCAGCCAATTGCTTATGGTTCTGGTGTCGTTGAACCGCAATGGGGGGCCGATGGTCGAGGGGCACTGCAATTAGTTGGCCTGGATGAATCTGCGACACTCAAAACGGTTACTGGCTCTGACATTACTGTTGGATTAGTAGGAGCAAATACTCTTACTGGTAAAGATGCAGAAGGGCATTTAGTCTTCAAACTCGAGTTTACACCGACAACGGGAAAATGGGAGTTTTACCAGTATCAAAATATACAATCGCCGTCAGGTGATGGAGATATTGATTTCCAAGTGAAAGTTACTGATGCCGATGGTGACAGTGCTGTGCTTGGTTTTGCGGTCAAGCCTGTGTCTCCACCGGTTATTGGTGAATTGACGCTCAATGTTTCTGAAGAAGGATTACAAGGCGGGATTGCGGATGACGCATCTATCACTGGTTCACAAGACACGACTAACCAGACCTCAGTGGAAGGGCAGCTTAATATTGCGAACACCTCTGAGCTTTCTATGGGGATTCCGGTTGGTACTTACACTTCTAATGGTGTAGCTATTACCTGGAACTTATCTTCGGATAAACAGAGACTGATTGGAACGGTTGCTGACAATAAAGTGGTCGAAATTACCGTAGATAACCAAGGCAAGGTGACTAGTCAGTTGCATGCTGTATTCGACCACACGAATAATGGTGGAGAAGATGACCTTGTGATTGATATTCCCATTGAAGCACAAAATTCAAGTGGTATTTCGAGCACAAGTACAATCACCATTGTTATCGAAGATGATGCCCCTATCGCTAATGCGGATGTTGCTTCAATCAATGTATTAGCCGATTCATTTAATTTTAACGGTGTTTCGGCTAAGTGGAGCAATATCGCAGGTGGTTCAAATATTACAATTTATGATTCGCGCGATGCTGACCCTGATTTAGACCAAGTACGCTGGGGAACGAGTGCAGGGTATGGGCAATCAGGGTATGGTTTTATTGATAACGATAGTGGATTGGCTGGAAACATAGCTCTCAATGAGCTAGTCCAACTAGGAACCTTTACTCACTATAATTACCCTATCTATGACTCGATTACGGGGGCAACACTAGATGTAACGTTTTCAGTAACCGATGCTTATGGTCGAGTAACGCCTGTGACGATTACGGTGAATTTTGCCCATAACGAAACACCAAATAATCAGTCTGATCCAAGGGATATCATTACTATTGAAAGTCAATCTGTGACTTTTGAATTTGAAGGTAAGATGTATACAGTTGAAGTCTTAGGTTTTGTTGATAAAAACGGTAATGTTATCAACTCGATAAAGACAGACGAAAATGCATCCAACCAGTTTGACTTGGTGGCAAAGATTGTTGAAGGAAGTGGTTACCATTTGCCAAGTGCTTTAGGTAATGTAATGCATAACGATTTGCACGGTGCCGATGGGTCATTGACGGTCATAGGGTGTGTGAATGGAGAAACATCAAGCAGTATTAATACCGGTGTTGGCACTAAGGTTATTGGTTTGTATGGCGAGCTGATTCTGATGGCTGATGGTAGCTATACTTATCAAGTGACTGAGGATGCCTCTAAGATCCCCCTCAACGCACAGGAAGTTTTTAGTTATACCGTGAGAGATAATGATGGTGATGCTGCCAATAGTACTTTAACGATTTCGGTCAACGCTGTAGATAAAAATGGTGTACCCGTAGGTTTACCATTGACGGTTGAAGGCAATGATTTAAATGACATGATAGTTATTAGAAATGGTGAAAACTCACAGCACCCAGATAGATTCGATGTTGCTTTTGGGGGTAATTTGTTAGGTACAGTACGTGATGTTCATGGCAATGAAAACCATATTCACGTCGGGCAAGGTTATAATAATGGCTCTCAAAACCAAACTGTTAGTGGTGGATCGGGGAACGATCATATTGAGACGGGCTCTGGAAATGACGTCATTTATGCAGGAATGACGGGATCTCATGGTTACAGTAGTGATGATGATTTGGAACTTTCTGCGTCTGAGATTGCCAATCATCACGTAATGACAGGCAATCTTTCTGGCACTGATTCAATGTTAGATAATGATGGTTTGTTATTATCGAACGATGTATCAAGCCGTAATGCTGACGTTGTTAATAGCGGTAGTGGCAATGATCGAATATTTGGTCAATCTGGCTCTGATATCCTTTTTGGTCATACTGGTGATGATTATATTGATGGTGGTTCTCACAACGATGGTTTGAGAGGTGGTGAAGGTAACGACACCCTTATTGGCGGCCTTGGTAGTGATATCTTAACGGGTGATAGTGGCGCAGACATATTCAAATGGGTTGAGATGGAAACCGCGACTGACCGCGTTACTGACTTCCATCGTTCGGAAGGGGATTCGTTAGATTTTTCCGATTTGTTTGAAGATATGACCAAAGATGAGATCACAGCATTGCTTGATGGACTGGGTGGTGTAGATCATCAAGGTGTTGCGGACGATGTATCTATCCGTGTTACAGGAAATGAACATGAATCGCACCTAACGATTGTTAAGTCAGGTCAAACATTGACCGTGGACTTTGATGGTGCGTCAGCTGCGGATATCACCAGTAGCTTGATGGATAACCTAAACCATTTAAAGGACTAAAATAACGAAAACCGGAGCTTGATAAGAGCTCCGGTTTTTCTTGCTGTCTATAAATACGGCTTACAAGACCTTACAAGCGAACCCTTTTAGATAAAACCCTTCAGGGTAGGCTGAATCTGTTAAGTGGTCAGCGGCTTGCTCGAACCTTTCAACAAATTTAACGCTACGACCTGCATCGAGCGCCGCGTCCGCAATGATTTTTTGGAAGAGATCGGTGCCCATAAGGCCAGAGCATGAATAGGTGAGTAAAGTGCCACCCGGTTTTAAAATTTGCATTGCCAACATATTGATGTCTTTATAACCGTTTGCACCGGAGATCAGGTTATTTTTACTCGATACGAACTTAGGTGGATCCATAATCACCACATCAAACAGCGTTCCTTGATCACGGTATTCTCGCAATAATTTGAAAACATCGGCATTTAAAAATACAGCGCGTTTTTTGGAGATATCGAATTGATTGATCTCTGCATTGTATTTGGCGGTATCTAATGCAGGTTGTGAGACGTCGGCATTAATTACACGTTTGGCACCGCCTTTAAGAGCATACAAACCGAAGCCTCCGGTATAACCAAAACAGTTAAGGACATCTTTATCCTTCACATATTTTATTGATTTCTGGCGGCTGTCACGTTGGTCTAGGTAAAAGCCTGTTTTATGTCCACCAACAATATCGACGCTAATTTTTACGCCATTTTCTTCGATAATGACTGATTTTGGCGGCTCATCGCCATGCAGCACGCCCATGCGCTCTTCCAAACCTTCTTTTTTACGAACGGCAACATCTGAACGTTCGTAAACATGGCACTCTGGGAAAACGATTGTCAGCGCTTTAACAATATTCGTTTTATGGTATTCAGCTCCTGCGCTAAGCAGTTGGCACACTAAGTAATCTTGATACTTATCGATAGTAATTCCTGGCAGCCCATCAGATTCTGCCGCAATCAGCCTAAAGCCCGTAAGACCATCTCGTTCAATAATATCCTGGCGGACTAACAGTGCATCTTCGATTCGTTTCACAAAGAAATCGACATTGATCTCCTGTTTCTCAAAGCTCCAAACGCGAGCACGAATTTGAGAGGTAGGTGAATAGGCTGCTTTTGCCAACCACTGATTATCATGAGCATAAACGTCGACAGTTTCTCCAAGGCTAGGCTCACCTTCTACCTTGTTGATCCCTCGGGAAAAAACCCATGGATGTTTACGGCGCAAAGATTTTTCACGGCCTTTGACTAGATAGATTGCAGCTGTCATACATTACTCGATGAATATTCAAAATGGGGGCGTATTTTCATAGAAAAGGTTGTGGAAAGCAAACAAAGAGCGAGCTTCAAACGTAAATAAAGGAAATTGTTTGGGGAGAGTGTCTATGGGATGTACATCAAATTAACCCATTGTCATTTCTTTCATTATAGTGAACGACGCATTTTAGTAGATAAATGATTGAGTATTTAAACATAGAGAGGGATCCAAATGGCTCAACAGTGCGACAAGTTTATCGTGGCAGGCAGGGTCCAAGGGGTTGGTTTTCGTTATCACACCGCTCATCAAGGACTAAAGCTAGGCTTAACAGGCTATGCTAAAAATTTACATAACGGCGAGGTTGAAGTCATCGCCATTGGAAATAGTGAAAATTTGGAGCAGTTTTATCAGTGGCTTCAACAAGGCCCCAAAACGGCGAAAGTAATGTCGGTGTCGCGTGAATCACTTCTTTCTTATACTGAAAAATATAGCGGATTCGAAATACTTTAAAAGTAGCACCGCTTTGTACTTTGTATGGTTAAGTTGCTTGGAGCTTAGTTTCGCACTACAAGCATTTGGCAGGTTTTGGTAACCCAGCAAGTTTAGTTGCTTGTTTGGCCGGGCCTTTTTTAAAGAGTTTGAACAGATATTTACTATTGCCTTTTTCTGGACCATGCGCTTTTGCCATGGCTTTGACTAACATACGTACTGCGGGTGAAGTATTAAACTCTTCATAAAAGTGGCGCACGAACAAAATGACTTCTAGATGAGCGTCGGTTAACTCGATATCTTCCTGATTGGCCAGTGTCTGGATCATTCCTTCTTCCCATTGGGTATGGTCTAGGAGGTAACCCTGAGTATCAGTTTCGACGGTTTTACCATTGTATTCAAACATCTTTATTACTCGATTAAAAATCCGCGTTTAGGGTAGCGTAGTTAATGTGTGATCTCAACTGTTTAGAAAGCCAAAAGCCCGCAAGCTGTGGCTTGCGGGCTCGTTTGGACAAAATGTCGACGTAAATTAGTCGTCGTTCATAATGCCTAAAATAGCCAATAAGCTTGTGAACAAGTTCAAAATATTTAGATACATTGAGATGGTAGCACTAATGTAGTTTGTCTCTTCACCTCGTACGATGCGGCTTGTGTCAAATAGGATAAAACCAGAAAACACGAGCGCCGCAATGCTGCTGATCGCAAGTTGGCCAACGGTAGAACCAACAAAAATATTAATAATCGCCGCAACGATGACAATAATGAGGCCTGCCATTAAAAAACTTCTCATGAACGAAAAGTCTTTTTTAGTCGTAATGGTATAAGCGGATAAGCCCATAAAAACAAGGCCAGTAAGACCGAGTGCTTGAGCAATAATGCTAGAGCCATTCGGGATTGCCGCATAGTGATTAAGCATTGGTCCCAGAGCACCGCCCATTAATGTGGTGAACACAAATGTCCACACTATACCAGAAGAAGAGTTAATGGCTTTAGGCATCACGAAGAATAGAATACCGATTGCTCCCAACTGCATAGCGAGTGCCATGAATGGTGAAATCTGCATTGCCATTGTTGCCATCGCAGCAATAGCACTAGTGATAAGAGTCATTGAAAGCAAGAAGTAAGTATTCTTCAACACTTTATTAGTTTGTACTGTGCTCTCTAAGCTAGCTGAGCGAGTAAACATAGGGCTGTTCATAATCTTCCTCGTAAGGGTTTATGTTTGTTTGTACATTTATGGGGCTGAATGAGCTAAAAAGCAAGCCCTGTATCGTATTTGTTTTGTGTAAATTTTAATAAAAATAGTCACTTAAATGTTAAAGAATGTGTAACACCATGTGTCTATGCTCATAAACAAAGAGAGAGGTGATGTTCACCTCTCTCTCTTTGTTGGTCGTTAATCCATTAATGATGGAGAATTTGAGAGAGAAAATTGCGCGTTCTATCGGATTGAGGATTTTCAAAAAATTCAACAGGGTTATTTTCTTCAATGATCTCACCAGCATCCATGAAAATAACGCGATCGGCCACTTCTTTAGCAAAGCCCATCTCATGGGTAACACAAAGCATCGTCATGCCTTCTCCTGCGAGTTCAACCATAACATCTAATACTTCCCGTACCATTTCTGGGTCAAGTGCAGATGTTGGTTCATCAAATAACATAATCTGTGGGTTCATGCACAATGAGCGTGCAATCGCAACTCGTTGCTGCTGACCGCCAGAAAGTTGACCGGGATATTTGTCTGCTTGATCAGGAATCTTTACGCGTTCCAAGTACTTCATCGCAACCGCTTCAGCTTCTCCTTTAGGCATCTTTTTTACCCAAATTGGAGCGAGTGTACAGTTTTCTAACACGGTTAAATGTGGAAAAAGATTGAAATGTTGGAAGCACATACCGACCTCGCGTCGCACGGCTTCGATATTTTTAAGATCTTCCGTCAGTTCGTTTCCCGCGACGACGATTTGTCCTTTTTGGTGCTCTTCCAAGCGGTTAATACAGCGAATCATGGTCGATTTTCCTGAGCCTGAAGGGCCACAAATAACGATCTTTTCGCCTTTTTTAACGGTAAGATTGATGTTCTTTAGTACATGAAATTCACCGTACCATTTATTCATATCATTAATCTGAATCATGATTTCTTCAGAAGGTGCGAGGTTGCGTTGCTGCGTCATAATACGTCCTTGATTTGTAGTTATCGTTTGTGACCAGTATGGAGTTTGTTTTCAAGCCATATCGAATATCTAGACATAGAAAAGCAGAACACCCAGAACACTAACGCGACAAATATATAACTTTCAGTAGAAAAGCCTAACCAATCCGGATCGGTATTGGCAGCTTGTCCAATACCGAGCACGTCAAACATCCCGATAATGAGTACTAAGCTGGTATCTTTAAATAGGCCAATGAAGGTATTAACGATAGATGGGATCGTGATCTTCAGTGCTTGCGGCAAAATAATCAAACCGACTTTTTTCCAGTAACTTAAACCTAACGCATCGGCGGCTTCGTATTGACCTTTAGGTATCGCTTGTAAACCACCACGAACCACTTCTGCCATATAAGCCGAACTGAACATGACCACCCCAATTAATGCTCTAACCAATTTATCCGTTTCCGAGCCTTGCGAGAGAAACAGAGGCAGCATAACGGATGCCATAAACAAAACTGTAATCAGTGGCACACCTCTCCAAACCTCGATGTAAACGGTACATAGGCTGCGAATAATGGGCATCTCGGAACGCCGGCCCAACGCCAGTACAACACCAATCGGTAACGAAACAACAATCCCAACTAAGGCAATGATCAGCGTAACTAATAAGCCTCCCCACTTATGCGTTTCAACCACTTCTAGGCCGAAAAAGCCGCCATAGAGTAACGCCGCGATAAGAAATGGGTAGATGTTGACAAAAAACAACCAAATCCACGTTTTTTTCGGTGTATTTTCATAGGCGAGCAACGCACTAAAAATAGCAAGAGTGAAATAGAAGAGGCGAGGTCGCCATAGCTCAGCTTCTGGATAAAATCCATACATAAACTGATCCCAGCGTACGCTAATAAACACCCAACACGCCCCCTCACGAGTGCAATCACTACGTTGTGTACCTACCCAATCTGCATTAATAATCGCCCAATCGACAGTATGCCAAACAAGCCAGAAGGCGAAATACCCTAAGATCAGTGTAACGATGGAATTGAGTGCGTTATTAAAAAGATTTTTGCGCAGCCACCCAATGAAGCCAACGGTATTGGCTGGCGGTGGCAAGTTAGGTTGAAACTGATGTACTTTCATCTTATCTCTCCACCAAAGCAACTTTACGGTTATAGATATTCATTAATGCCGATGTCGTCAAACTGAGAGTGAGGTAAACACCCATAGTCATCGCAATAATTTCAATCGCTTGACCCGTTTGATTGAGCGTTGTGCCGGCAAAAACAGAAACCAAATCAGGGTAGCCAATCGCCATCGCTAATGATGAGTTTTTGGTTAAGTTCAGATATTGGCTGGTGAGTGGCGGAATGATGATGCGCAGCGCTTGAGGAATGACCACGAGTTTTAATGTTTTTGAACGAGATAATCCTAATGACATTGCTGCTTCGGATTGGCCATGGCTCACCGCATTAATGCCAGAACGGACAATTTCGGCAATAAATGCGGCCGTATAAATACTTAGTGCAATCAGCAGTGCGGCTAACTCAGGGATAATACTGATGCCACCTTGGAAGTTGAACCCTTGCAGTTGTGGATACTCTGCTGACACTGGACGGCCCATAGCAAAGTACACAATGACAGGAAGTAGTATGCACAAGATAGCCGCAATTCTACCCATAGGCGTCTGCTGACCTGTTAAACGCTGTTTGTTTCGAGCCCAAATGCCAATAATTAAGGTAGTTAGTAAGCCAGCAAGAAAGGCAATAAAGATAAATGTGCTGCCACTTTCGAAAATGGGAGCAGGGAAGAACAGACCACGTACATTGAGAAAAATAGAATCCCCTAACTGCATGCTTTGCCTAGGCGATGGTAGAGCCTGTAACACGGCAAAATACCAAAAGAAAATTTGCAGTAATAAAGGAATATTACGGAAGATTTCTATATACACAGCAGCAAGTCGACTGACTAACCAGTTGGAAGAGAGACGAGCAATACCGATAAAAAAACCTAAAAGGGTGGCAAATACAACGCCTAAAAAAGAAACTAGCGCGGTATTGAGTAAACCTATGATAAAAGTTCGCCCATAACTAAAGGTTTCATTGTATTCGATCAAAGTAAGGCCAATCCCAAAGCCAGCTTCTTGATCTAGGAAGTCAAACCCCGTGGCAATGCCTCGAGAGCTTAAGTTAGAAAGTGCATTGGTCACAATGGTGTAAAAGAAAAAAACCAGAACGAGAACAGCAATAATTTGAAAGGCGACTGAACGAAAAGTAGGATTGTAGAACAAATTTGCGCTTTTAGCCGAGGGAGCTCCTGAGCTAGCCGCAATAGTTTTAGTAGGTTTCATACAACTATAACCTCAAATCCATTTTTCCAAAAAGGCGGTTAAAACCGCCTATTTGGGATTGTGTGACTATTAACGAAGTGGTGGAGCGTACATAAAGCCGCCAGCATTCCACAACGCATTTGCACCTCGTGCGATTTGCAGTGGAGAACCTTTACCTACAGTGCGTTCAAAACTTTCACCATAGTTACCGACTTGTTTTACAATTTGGTATCCCCAATCATCGCGAATGCCCAAACCTTTACCTTTAGGGCCGTCCAGGCCAAGTATGCGTTTGATATTAGGATCGCTAGATTTAAGCATTTCATCTGCATTTTTTGAGGTAATACCGTACTCTTCTGCGTTAACCATCGCATTGAGAGTCCATTTCGCCACGTTAAACCACTTGTCATCATCTTGACGAACAACGGGCCCAAGTGGTTCTTTAGAAATGATTTCAGGTAATACAACCGCGACGTTAGGATCAGTTAAGTTCAAACGTAGCGCATACAAACCAGATTGGTCGGTTGTTAGAGCATCGCAACGGCCCGCGTCAAAACCTTTTGAGGTTTGCGCTGCTGTATCGAATACCACTGGTTTGTATTTCATGCCCGTGTTGCGGAAGTAGTCCGCCAAGTTCAGCTCAGTAGTTGTACCAGATTGGACACAAACCGATGCCCCATCAAGCTCTTTTGCACTTTTCACTCCTAGGTCTTTTTTCACCATGAACCCTTGACCGTCATAATAGTTTACGCCGACAAAATTAAGGCCGAGTGCTGCGTCGCGTTGGAGCGTCCAGGTTGTATTGCGCGAAAGAACATCGATTTCACCTGATTGTAGGGCGGTAAACCGTTCTTTTGCTGTGAGTGGAACATATTTTACTTTCGATTTGTCACCAAGAACTGCTGCGGCAAGTGCCTGGCAATATTCAACATCAATGCCTTCCCATTCCCCTTTTGAGTTCGGGTTGGAAAAGCCTGGTAGACCAGTGCTCACACCACAAGTAATAAAACCTTGCGAAAGTACTTTATCTAAAGTGCTATCTGCTGCTGAAGCTGTCGTCGCCATCATGGCAGTAGAAGCTGCTACAACAGAAGCAAGAACAGTGAGTTTATTCGCCATTTGTATCCTTCCTGTATGATCCATGTTAAACCAGGTGACACCTGATACAACGTACTAAAAATGTTGTTGTGTAGCTTTCCAAGTTGTATTTGCATGCAATCGCACATTTACAAATCAACCGTTTATAAGCGTAGGTAATGATTTGTATTTTCTCAAATTAGTAATTTGAAAGATTTTTGATTAGATTCACAAACCTAAGCTGCAGCTAGAATGAACAAATGTTGCACGATTGTAAATAGTGCAACCATGTTCAATAGTGGGGCAACAGAATAGAAGCAGTATATTTCTCTTTTAACGTAAAATTAACAATTGTGTCATTAGTATGTTGTCAGGATTTTCAACTGTCTAATGACGAAAATTTGGTTGATAATTATTTAGCAGCATTTAATTAGTGTCGAAGATGCCCTATTTTTGGTAGCATCAAGCGAATAGTTATCTAGATTATTCATGGAATGAAATGCAGTATTTTCCTCTGTTTTTGAATTTATTGGGCAAACCAGTACTGGTTGTGGGTGGGGGCGAAGTCGCCTGTCGAAAAGTAGAAGCATTGATTCGAGCTGGGGCTCAAGTCACCGTCGTATCACCTAAGATTGAACGTTATCTTTTAGAACTGGTAGAGCAGAATCGTTGCCAATGGGTTCAAAACTTTTATTCATCAGAACTATTAACGAAAGAATACTGGCAGGTATGGGCCACAACGGATAATCCGTCGCTTAACCACCAAGTGCATAAAGATGCAAGAAAGACAGGTGTTTTGGTCAATGTTGTCGATGATCAACCATACTGTGATTTTATTACGCCATCGATGGTAAACCGTGGGCGAATTCAGATCGCAATATCCAGTGGTGGTGCATCACCAGTGTTGGTGAGAAATATCCGAGAAACATTGGAAGCGGTTCTTCCGCAAAATCTCTCGTTGCTTGCTGATTTCGCTGCCTCCAAGAGAAATTCAATTAAACAATCACTCAATTCTGTCACTGCTAGAAGAAAGTTTTGGGAAGCCTTTTTAAGTGATTCCAAAACGGAAAATGCAGTAAGCCGTGAAGAATTAGAGCGTTTATACCAACAAGCTCTATTAGTACCTATAGAAGAATCAGCACAATGTACATGGATAAGCTGTGGCGATGATGTTGAAATGCTGCCGATCAAAGCCCTACGTTACATGCAAAGGGCAGAGGTGGTTTTTTATGAACAACATTCTCCTTTTGAATTGATTGATCTTGTTCGCCGTGATGCTGAAAGGGAAAGTTTTAAGAATGCCGCGCAACTTGCAGAAAAGCTTGAGCAAGCAAAGTCTGATTGCAAAAGAATATGTGTTTTATTGCCTATAAACACAACAGAGTACGCTTTGCTTGTGGGGAAAGACTTAATGTTGTAAGACGTTGGGTATTTATTCACCCAAGTCAGAGGGAAGAAATAGATTCATTGTAAATGATGACTATCAGTGATTGAAAAGCCACCTAATGAGGTGGCTTTGATATTTATTCGTGGTGTTGTTAGTCTCGAAAATTGTCATATTGGAATGGCTGGCCCATATCCGATTCACGCATGAGAGCGATCACTGACTGTAAATCATCTCTTTTTTTACCCGTTACTCTTACTTTCTCACCTTGAATGGATGCTTGGACTTTGAGCTTGGCATCCTTGATGGCTTTCACCACTTTCTTAGAGGTTAACGGGTCCAGTCCTTGTTTAAATTGGACATCTTTAAACCAGCGCTTGCCGGAATGTACGGAATCTTTCGCTTCCATCGCTTTGGCATCAACACCTCGTTTAGCGAGGTTACCACGTAAAATATCCATCATTTGACCCAATTGAAAATCATCTTCTGCAGACAGTTTTACAACTTCATCTTTGAGTTCAAATCCAGCTTCTACATTACGAAAATCAAAACGAGTAGAAAGCTCTCGGTTTGCATTATCGACAGCATTACGAAGTTCAACAGTATCGACTTCTGAAACGATATCAAAAGAAGGCATGGTGTTTCCTTATCTATTGCTTAGTATTTATTTTAAGTTACGGCGGTCAGTGATCGCTTGTGCCAGCATATCCAGCATAGTTGCTGTGTCATCCCATCCTAAGCATGGATCGGTAATCGATTGACCATAGGTGAGGTTATTTAAGTCATGCATTGGCTGATTACCTTCGATAATGAAGCTTTCAGCCATAATACCAGCAACGAAATCCTTACCTGTACGTATTTGTGTGCAGATGTCGGCCGTTACATCTATCTGTTTTCTATGCTGCTTTTGGCAATTCGCGTGGCTAAAATCTACGATGAGGCGCGGGGCTAAGCCGAATTCGATCAGTTGCTCGCAGGCTGCAGATACGGAGTCAGCGTCATAGTTTGTCCCTGTATCACCACCGCGTAAAATAACATGGCCAAAGGGGTTACCACTGGTACGATAAACGGTCATACGGCCATTTTTATCCGGTGAGTAAAAGTAATGCGATGCTTGGGCCGCTCGAATGGCATCAATAGCAATTTTGATGTTGCCATTCGTGCCATTTTTAAAACCGACAGGGCATGACAGCGCAGACGCCATTTCTCGGTGTATCTGAGATTCCGTAGTACGTGCACCAATAGCTCCCCACGTGATGAGATCTGCGATGTATTGCCCGGTGATCATGTCTAAAAATTCAGTCGCAGTAGCAAGGCCTAGCTTGTTGATATCTAATAATAATTTCCGTGCTTTATTGAGCCCTGTTTCCAGTGCATATGAACCATCCAGATTGGGATCCGTAATCAAACCTTTCCAGCCCACAACGGTGCGTGGTTTCTCGAAATAGGTACGCATGACGATAAACAGTTCATTTTTATATTGGTCTTGGATCGCACTCAAACGTTGAGCGTAATCCATTGCGGCTTCAGTGTCGTGTACTGAACACGGACCGACAATGACTAACAAGCGATCATCGTGACCAGTCAGAATATTTTCAATTTGACGGCGTGAGTTTGCGATGCGCTCTGCTACGTCGTCTGTGATCGGATGCGCATTTCCAAGCTCTGCCGGAGTCGGCATTGGGCCCAAGGCTTGAGTTCTTAATTCATCTGTTTTTAATGGCATGGTAAAGCCTGTACTCTTATTGCGAAGCGGTAAAGATAACGGAATTGGCAATAGGAATAAACTCCAAAACGGAAAACTTATTGCTTATCATCTGTAAGATGAAATTTTATTCATAAATTTATCATAAATATTTACTTTTACTTGAATTAATACTCGGCTATGGGTATTTTCCTGAGCAAGATAATTAAAAATGTAGGGAGTAATGAATGAGTTTGGCACAACATGATACGATCCACCCTCAGTTGATCTTAGGTGATGCCCTTCCAGCGGCAATTGAATCAAGTGGAAATGCCCAGCATTTGTATGTATCGCTGTCCGACATTATTTTAGATTCGTTGTTTTATCATCCTTCGATTGAGCAACATTTTGCGAATCTAACTGAACTTGAGCAAGGCTCTTTGCAATCCATTCTTGATGACAAAGCGGTGGCGGAGCATTTTACGTCAACCATTGTTGATAGAGTCGTGGCAGCGGTTCAAAAAAATCACACTACGATTCGTGTCTGTTTGAGTGATGCAGATAGTTACACTTATAAAGCGTTGATCGGTGGAAGTGTTGAAACGGATGAAATTAACCCAGCGATGGGAGTGCGTGGCGTATCGCGTTTTTCTTCCATCCAGTATGCGAAAGCGTTTAGTTATGAATGCGCTGTGATCAAGGCATTGCGCAAGCAAGGATTGAACATCGAAATTGTGGTGCCATTTGTTCGAACATTAAGTGATGCGGCTACGATCATTGACCGACTGGCAGAGCAGTCTTTACCTCGGAGTTTAGATGGTTTGAAAGTGCTTTATTCTTGCGATGTTCCATCAGCGGCATTATTGGCAGAGCGTTTGATGCACTATTTTGATGGTGTGGTCATCAACATCGATAACTTAACACAATACACATTAGGCATTGATAAAGAGAATCCCGAACTTTCCCATTTGTTTAATCCAGAGAGTGAGGCGGTCATCACGTTGCTCGATTTAGCATCAAAAGCGGCACGTCATGCGAATAAGCCGATTTTGGTCGTCACCCAAGCACTCGCAAGTTATCCAAAGCTGCAGGAGCACTTAGCTGAAAGTGTTCAGGCTGATGTTGTGGTAAAAATGTAATGATCTGATTTGGGCGCAGAATAGCTGCGCTCAACCCTAACTTTTTGTAACAACTTATTGACATTTCACAGCGTATACCTTGAACTGGTCCGACAACCATATTGAAAAGGTCAAGCCTCATGCTCTCCCCATTAACAAAAGCGAATCTTTACTTAAATCTGTTTGGTTTTTTAAAAGTGCCACTGATTTGGTCCTGCAGGCCAAAGATTTTAGTGCTAAATGAACGCTCTGTAGAAATCAGAATTCCACTTAAACGTCGCAATAAAAATCATTTAAATAGTATGTATTTTGGTGTGTTAGCCGTTGGTGCAGACGTAGCGGGCGGTTTTATGGCAATGCATAAAGCACAACAGCGTGGCTCCAAAGTATCGTTGGCGTTTAAAGCGGTTAGTGCGGAGTTTTTAAAAAGGCCGGAGGCGGATGTTCATTTTCATTGCCATGATGGCCAGCTAATAGACAGTATGCTTGATGAAACTATCGCAACCGGAGAGCGAGTCAATCAGACAGTAAAGATCATTGCAACCTGCCCTTCGTTGCATGGTGACGAGCCTATGGCGGAGTTTCATCTTACTTTATCGTTAAAGCGTATTGGTAAATAAGGCTGAACTAGAGACTACTCGCTTAATTCTATCGGTTCAATGTCGACAATCTTATTTCTATTTAAAACAATTTTCCAACGGTAGTAGCGGGGCTCTTCTTTATGGTTATCTTCTTTGATAATCAAGTTGAGCAAGTGCCGTTTTTCTACGGTTTCTCGACTCACTTGACCACCACTTAACTGATAAATGCGATTAGAGCCTTTGTCCATCAAACGGGTAATCGGGCGTAGATCAATGTGTAAAGTTTCGCGTGTTTCCTCATAGCCACTCATGAAGCGTGAGGTTGACATGGCCGTTTCTGAGCGATAGTGAAGTACCTGTTCCTCCCTTTGAACAATGCGTTTTTTTCGAATTGTCTTGATCCGGTCTGGTAATTTACTCAGGTTGGTATAATCAAGCCATTCAATTTTGTAACCCACAGATTTTCCGGTCGTTGGATCTATGTAACGACGCTTCCATTTAGGTTTTCCTTTACGGATCCAGCGCCACAGCATATCGCGTAAGTCATCTTTAAAGATCTCGCGTAATGCATAAACAAACGACATAGCGATGATAAAAGAGGCGGTGATTTCCCCCCAATAGTCGCGAGCTGTAATGGCGATGACGGTGACAAACAGCATCACAAGCCCAGTCGCGATGCCTTTTACGGCACGCTTCATATTATTACCTAAAGAGGTGACGTGTTCATTAAGCACAATGGGATGCTCGATTAAACGGCGTAGTAGGCGCATCTTGTTACTCAGCCGAGTGATGTCTTCCCCTGCCTTTGCCGAGTTGTAATTGTTAAGTTTACGATGTGCCTGTTCTTTTTCAACCAGTGTAATTAGACGCTCTTTGATGGTTTTATATTCACCATCGCGGTTCATGTGTGCGACTAGGGAAAGAAACTTTTGCTCAGTATACCAAGATAAATAGTTATCAATATTGGCGTAATAGCGTTTTAAGCTCTCTTCATAAGGAATGCTGCGGCGCAATCTTTTCAAAATATCTAAAGAGAGTTCAATGACACTATCAACTTCATCTGATGTGACGGTGTCACTCGTCGTATTGAGTTGTACTACAGCTTTATCTAGAGCGATAACATACTGATAAGCAAATAAACTCAAACTGACTCGATACTGAGTAGAAGAGAGATGGCCTCGTTGTGCAAGCCGGCTGTGTACTAAGGGCAGTAACGTTTTATCACTGTAATACGCACGCTCTTGATGGATGAAGCTATAGTAAAAGTCAGATTCAGGAAGTATTTCGGGTGTTAGACCTAAATCACCGGGAATGAATAGGTAAATGTCTAGATCAAGTTCTTTGCTCTGAGACATGGCATGTGAAATTTTAAGCGTGATGGCATCTTGCTTATCGACATTAACCAAAGAAAGCTCCTGAAAAAATGCTTATTTTTCCCTTGAATGCAGGAAAGGATAACAGAGATCACGTATAATCTCTGCAAAATTGAGGTGAGACATAGTAAATGATTAACGTTGGTCAAATAAACAGTTTAGAAGTCGTAAAGATTGCTGATTTCGGCGTATTTTTGGATGCTGAAGATTTTGGAACCACTTTACTGCCTAAACGATTTACCCCAGATGGGGTTGAATTGGGGCAGAAAATAGACGTATTTTTGTATTTCGATTCAGACAATCAACTTGCCGCGACGACTGAAAAACCGATTGCAAAAGTAGGCGAGTGGGGATTGATGAAAGTTCAGGGTGTGAATAGCACTGGTGTTTTTGTTGATTGGGGTCTGAAGGGTAAAGATTTATTGGTGCCTTACAGCGAACAGCGTGCTCGTTTTAAAGAAGGACAAATGATTTTAGTGTATGTCTACACTGATAAGGCTTCCGGCCGCATCGTAGGCACAACTAAATTCAACAAGTGGCTGGACAAAACCCCTGCAAACTATACGCAGAATCAGCAAGTTGATCTATTAATTGCAGAACACTCAGAACTCGGATACAAGGCCATCATCAATGGTGAGCACTGGGGGATGATTTTCCCATCAGATGTGTTTGGTAAGTTGTTTATTGGTAAGACCTTAAAAGGCTATATCAAAAATATCCGTGAAGATGGAAAAATTGACCTAGCTCTGCAAAAAATTGGCGTAGCAAAAATGGATGAGCTAAGCACTAAGATCATAGAGTTACTTGAGAAAAAGGGTGGTTTTCTTCCATTAAGTGATAAATCGACACCAGAAGCTATTTTTTCGATGTTCCGTACCAGTAAGGGAACCTTTAAGAAGAGTATTGGTGGTTTGTACAAGCAGGGAAAAATTACCATTGGGGAAGATGGAATTCATCTTGTATAGCTGAGGCGTCCACCTCCTGTTGCAATTTATTTTCCTTGACGATAAAAAAAGGCCCAAAACTTTTCCGTTTTTGGGCCTAGGGGAATGGCTCATTTGAGCCTACGCTAATCATTAAAATAGTCGTACTTATGCTTCCCTGTAAGTATAGTTGTTATCGCTAGAAGTGCGCGTGTTTTCTAGATTTTTGTCCTATTTTGGGGCGTGTTAAAACAAATTTTTATCTTTAACGAGTTCTCTTGGTAAACCATTTTTTATGCGGTTTCCTACCCATTTTCCTAGGCCAATCACATCGTTACCGAGTTTAACCAGCACTTCGCCAGTGCCAGTTTGTAGTGCTGGTCTGACATCTCTGCCCATGTACCAATCTCGCGCTTCTTCAATCGATAGTGTGATACAGTTTGATTCGTTACCAGTCGCTAATGATGTAGCGACTTGATGTTGCCAGCGATAACCTTTTTTATGTGTTTCAGCGATTTTTATCCCCATGCGAGAGAAGCGGAATTTGCCGAGCATAGGTTCCAGTGCGTTTGGAAATAACCATACATCATTATCACGTAGCCAGACACTGGTATCATCGGGGATCACAACTTCAAACGTTTTCATGAGTTGATCCGCGATCTCTTGTGTGAGTTTAAGGTTGGCTTTCGCAAAAGGAAATTGACCTAAGCGTTTGTTGACTTCAGGGTGGGGTACAGAGCTAAGTTTACGGATTTTTGCAACAAAAAAACCTTCACAATCATAAGTTTGAGGGAATATATGCAAGAACCCTTCGTCTGTAATCGCTGCTTTTGCATCCTCAAACAATGAGCTAAGGGAAACAAATTCAACTGATTGTGGATATTTTTCTTTTAGATGCAAGCACACTTGTTGGTTCTCTTCTGTGCTCAATGTACAGGTTGAGTAGACCATCACACCGCCGGGCTTTAAAGCTTGAAACGCACTTTCAATCAAATCTTTTTGTGTTGTGGAAATCGACAATACAGATTCTTTGCTCCAGTTTTTCATCGCATCAGGATCTTTACGGATGGTACCTTCTCCTGAGCATGGCGCATCTATTAACACCGCATCAAATTGTTCCGGTAACCAACCGCCAAAGACTCGACCATCAAAATTGCTCAGTGCACTGTTACGTACACCGCAGCGTTCGATATTAGCATGCAGCACTTTAACACGGCTGGCTGAAAATTCGTTGGCGACTAATACGCCTTCATTTTCCATACACGCCGCAATTTGCGTTGTTTTTGAACCCGGAGCCGCCGCCATGTCGAGTACTGAATTGAACGATTCACCGCCAGTGAAAAGAGCGGATACTGGCATCATAGAACTGGCTTCTTGAATGTAAAAAAGACCTGCCATATGTTCGGCGGTATTACCTAAAGGTACGACAGACTCGTCGGCTTCAATCCAAAAACCCGTATTACACCAAGGCACTGGTGATAAAGCCCATCCTTTTTCTACGGCACGTTGACAAAAACTATCGACAGAGATTTTTAGCGTGTTGACTCGGATACTTTTACGCAAAGGACGCTGGCAAGCTGCAATAAAATCACTCATCGTTAGATGTGTGGGCAGTATCGCTTCAATTGTCGCAAGAAAAGGTTCAGGTAGGGTTATATTGGCGTGCAAAGCAGTATCTCGTCTGGGAGTTGAGGCCGGATTATATAAGAATCGTGATGAGATCAAAATAATAAAAAATGCAGCCGATCAGCTGCATTTTATAAGAATCAAGGTTAACCCTTTAAGGTTTTGGTATGGCTGTTCGCCATTGATGCCATTCTGGTTTGGCTTCAGGATATAAGTAAAATGCTTGGCCTTGTTTAGCGATAGGCTGTAGCTGTTTTTGCTCTGGAGTGGCAAATGTAATTCCGCCTTTCATGATGCTATCTAACGTGCCTGCTTTTATATTTGCACCAGATAAACCGATGGATACATCGACGCCAGAAGTGTTCCAAAATACGCTATTGCTGCGAACCAGATAAGCGAACTCTTTTTGGATTTCAATGGTAAACATGACGCGGTCTGCAAAGTCTCCTAGAGCAACATGGGTTACTTTGCCCACTTCCATTTCACGGTAGAGAACCGGGCTATCTTCAGTCACTGATCCTCGTGTTTCACTTTGTAAGGTGAATTCAATACCGAGTGCTTGTTGTGGCTGTTTTTCTAGTTCAAATTGATACTGCACATCGCCAAACCCAGGTTGGACCTCAATGCTGGAACTGAGTAAGTTTTGCAGATTTTCAACACCATTGAAGCCAATCTTAGTTTTCGCTACCCAAAAGTGAGAGCCATTTCTGGCAATGCCTAATGCGTAGCTAGGCTCAATTCTCGCTTGGAGTGTAACTTGGTTTGTCTTGAAATCGGGTGTTACAGAAACAACCTCTCCCACAGTGATATTGTTATATTTGATGGATGTTCCTATCGTAATGCCAAAGGATGAATCGGCCGTTAAGATGATTTCTTGGCCCGCCTTACGTGCTTGATCGTAGCTGTCATAGAGCTTCCACAAATTCTGATCTTTGTTATCAATGCCTTGCAACGAATCAAATGCAATGCCTCCTTGAATTAATGTTTTTAAAGGAGCGGCTTTGACTTTTACGCCTGCAAGTGTTGCATTAATTTCGACGCCAGAACGGTTCCAAAAAACAGTTTGATTCGTAATCAGATGGCGATATTGATTCTCTATTTTGACCTCGATTTTCACACCTTCTTTCGTGAGCTTAAAGCCAAAAACACTGCCTACTTGAAGATTACGGTATAGGAGCGGGCTGCCCGGATTGATGGGAGGAAGCTCGTCGGCAAAAAGAGTCAGTGTCTGTGAGCCGCTTTGATTATATTTTGCAAGCTCAGCTAAGGATTTACTTTGATATAGCGGGTATTCATTACTCGCATTTTCAGCGCCTTCGCTGATGAAACTGATTGAGCCGGCGAGCAGTTGTTTGGCAGGAGGGATCGAAACATTAAGGCCTGATTCGGTGAGCTCTGCGGTGGCCGAGCCTGTAATGTAAAAACGATTCTGTGAGCGTATGAGTGATGAGTACTCTTCATCAATCAGCGTATTGAGCACAACACTGTCTTGCTGCAACTTTACGTCAATTACTGAACCTACCGCGATACCTCGATACAAAATCTGGCTGCCCACATCTAAGCCATATGAGCTTTCCGCTGTAAGTTTGATAGCAATCGATTTTGCTTGTGACTGATTAAATTCAAATTGGCGAATTGCAGTGAAACTTCTGGCCTTTTCGCCCTTGCCAGGAATGAGTGTCAAGTAATTCCCTTTGATCAAATTACCGATGTTCTCAACTCCAGAGAGTGAGACTTTGGCTTCTTCCAACACAAAACGGCTTCCCGAATTGAGCATATCACTAAAAGCCGGTTGGATAGCGGCAGAGGCGATGATCTGTTGGTGACTTTTACTGAGCTGCAATTCCGTGATTTGGCCGACTTCTATTCCTCGGTAAATGATGGGGGCACCGGTTTGGTTAATATTATGCTGATCGGGTAGGGTGATTTTCACAGGGATACCACGCCCTGCGGTTTTTAAATCGCGATAGAGACTAAATTGGGTATTTTGTTCAACAGGCTCCCCACCGTCC
The DNA here is from genome assembly GCF_963887575.1 of Vibrio sp. 3-2(1). NCBI lineage: Bacteria > Pseudomonadati > Pseudomonadota > Gammaproteobacteria > Vibrionales > Vibrionaceae > Vibrio > Vibrio sp. 3-2(1). The sequence continues at coordinate 22,111 of NZ_CAWPGB010000011.1, forward strand.
GGTGAATCGACGGCAATTGAACCACCGATTAATGCACTTAAACTTTCTAAGCGGACGTCAACACCTTCAAAGCCAATGCTTGCACCAACACCGCTGACATTCCAAAAACGGCTTTCATTGGTAATAATGTGGCGATACTCGTCTTTTATCGAGGCTTGAATGAGTACCGACTTTGCATCGTCATCGAGTTTGTAGTTAAACACTTCACCAATCGGAATTTTTTTATAGACGATTTGTGAGCCAACAGAAATACCTCCGAGATCGCGAGCCTTTAGAGAAATGATAAGCCCTTGATTAGGCAGTAGATCAGAAGGTGCACCATCTAAAGCACTAAACACTTTATCGTGTTCAGCTGAACTATTTTCGTTACCCGGTTGAATCGCAATATAGTTTCCTGAAACCAATGCATCTAAACCTGAAACGCCAGATAAACTGGCCGTTGGCTTCACTAACCAAAATCGGGTATTGTCATTGAGTAACTGAGTAGCTTCTGGATAAATATCGGCTTCCACATAGATGTTTTCTAATCCTTCGGACAGTTTAATATCTCTTACCATGCCGACTTCGAGCCCTTGGTAGCGAATTGTTGTTCGCCCTGCGACTAAGCCTTGTGCGTCCGAAAAATAGATCTGGATTCGTTCGCCAGCATCGTGAATGGCTTTAACGACTAACCAACCTGCGAGCGCCATGGTGAGTATGGGCAGTATCCACAAAGGTGAGATGCCCCTGTTTCGCTTAACATCGGGAGTGTATGAGGGCTGGCTTGAAATTTGTTTACTCATGTGAAGGCTCGTTTTGGTCTGCGATTTCTGGGTAATTATCCCAGATGAGTCTTGGGTCCATACTTTCCGTGGCGAGCATGGTGAGTACAACCACCAAGCCAAAGGCAACGGCTCCATAACCGGGAGTGAAGTCGAGAATTTGACCGCGATCAACCAGTGTCAACATAATTGAGATGACAAACAGATCCATTACCGACCATTTGCCGATCCATTTAATCGCGAAATAAATGTTCATTCTCTGACGGTGGTAAACCGTTCGCTTAAATTTAATCGCCAGTAATAGATAGGTCAGGCCGAATATTTTTACAATAGGCACGATTATACTGGCCACAAAAATGATGATTGCAATTCCGACCATACCACTATTAATCAGTGACGCAACACCAGAGAAAATGGTGTCTTCTAATCGCTGTCCGTTGGTAATTAAAATCGATATTGGAATCAGGTTCGCGGGGAAAATAGCGACACTTGCTGCAATTAAATAGGCCCAAGTTCGTTGTATCGAGTTGGGTTTCCGGTGATATAATTTTTGCGCGCAACGCACGCAGTGCGTATTTTCTGGTTGTGAAAGATGGCAATGGTGGCAATGCACCTCTTTACGCTCGAAGGCATATTGATTCTCTGGCTGCCACGCTTGCCAATAGCGCCTTACGCTAACTCGAGTCGCTAGCAATACGGTTGCCAGTTGCAGCAAAACTAAACCATACAACCCCACACCGATAAAAATGTCGGAATAATCTTGAAGTTTAAAACAAGATACCGCCACGCTGACTAAAAAAACATCGAGCATTACCCATGCTTTTAATCGCTGAATAATGATCAGTGAGCCACGCAGTAGATGAAACCATCGATAACGCAAGGCGATATGAGCGGTCACTACGGAACCACACACTAAAAGTGGCGCAATAGAGCTGCAAAATAGCACCAATAAAGCGAGCGCTCCAAAGCCCTCTTCAGCCAGCGCAAAGACACCGGATGGCAAGGTGGCGGGGATCATCACCCCAACCAAGCGAATACTGATGAATTCAAAAAAATGAGAGGGGATAAACAGTAACAAGCAAGTGATGGCGACGGCTAAATCCCCAGATAAAGAGGGAGATCCACCGCGGTACAGTTGGGTACCGCAGCGTGGACAATAGGCACTTTTTCCATGCTCAACCTCGACGAGATCAACGGCCAATTCACAGCCGTGACACAACCTCACGCCGTTAGGTGATTGTGGATGTTGAATAAGCGCTGAATGTTGAGACAAACAATCATCCTAATTTATTGTTACCCAATCACTAAACGTACGATTGGAGATTTCCATAAAGGGTCTGATATAACCCATCTTGCTCGACTAATTCTCGATGCGTACCCATTTGGCTAACTTGACCATCTTCCAGCACGTAAATTATATCGGCTTGTTTCACTGCCGAAAGGCGGTGCGCAACAATTAAAGTAGTTCGACCTTTCAAAAATCCAGTCAGAGCATTGTGCAATGCCGCTTCAGTTACCGTATCTAACGCGGATGTTGCTTCATCCAAAATAACAAATTTAGGATTGCTCAGTACCATCCGAGCGATGGCTAAACGTTGACGTTGTCCGCCCGACAAGCGAATACCATTTCGGCCAACTAGCGTTTCTAAACCGTCACTGAGATTCGCAGTCACATCATCCAGTTGTGCAATATGCAGCGCTTGCCATAATTCCTCTTCTGCATATTGACCGCCGAGGGTCAAATTATGCCTTAAGGTGTCGTTGAATAGTATAGGTTGTTGTAATACCACGGCAATGTTATCGCGAATAATATCAAAACTTATCTCTTCAGTGGTCGCACCATTAAAACGGATCTGCCCGGAATTGGGTTGATACACACCAATTAACAGTTGGATCAACGTGGATTTCCCACCACCACTTGCGCCAACCAACGCAACTTTTTTACCCGCCGGAATCGTGAGCGAGAGATCGTTGAGCACACTCTTTTCACTATCGTAGGCAAAATTAACGTGAGAAACCTCAACATCGACCTGGCGGTTATCTGTGAATGGGTTAATTTTGCAAATAGGGCGAGGCTCTTCCTCCAGTGCAAGCAGATCATTAATGCGATGGAAGGCCGCCTTTGCACTGTACCAAGAAAATTGAATACTCAGCAGCTCTTGCACTGGGCCTAACATAAACCACAAATAACCGAAAACGGCGAAAATTTGCCCTATGGTCAAGTCGCTAAAGACCACCATCAGCATCGCGACCGCTCTAAATAGCTCAAAACCAAGTAAAAACAGGAGAAATGAGACGCGCCCTGCAGCCTCTGATTGCCATGCATATTTGTCTGCATTCTCTCGGACTTGGTTGGCTTGCTGCTTGAGTTCATTGAGAAACTCTCGCTCTTTATTAGCGGCACGCAATTGATAAATGCCATCTAATGTTTCGACTAGCCGATTTTGAAAGCGTTCATACGCTTGGTTTTCTCGCTTTTTCAGATGCTTAACTTTGCTTCCGAGTTTACGTGAAAAGTAAATCACAATCGGGTTGACCAATAAAATAAACAGCCCTAAACGCCACTCAAGCCAGAGTAGAACACCTGCTGTGCCTAACACGGTCAGTAGGCTGATGATAAATTTACTGAGTGTGCTGCCTATGAATTGATCAATGGTTTCGATGTCGGTGATTAAGTGAGCATTAATACCACCACTGCCTTTGGTTTCGTACTGCCTGATACTGATCCGTCCTAATTTATCAATCATTTTGCAGCGCATTTGGTAAGTGATGGTTTTGGACACCAAAGTAAATTGACGGCTTTGAAGTATGTTGAGCGCTTGGCTGACGCTACGCATTAAGACCACTAGCAATAACGTGAGCGCAATATAGCCTGTTGGGTTTTGCATCGATGTCGGTAGAATAGTGTTCATCATCGCCAAACCAGAAGCGGGTTTATTCAGCAGAACTTCGTCGACCATTAATGGCATTAATAGTGGAATAGGGACACTAACCAGCGTTGCAATAACCGCGATCGCATTGGCAAATAGAAGTGTAGGTCGATGTTTTTTTACTTGTTTTATTACCCAAGAGCGGCTAATAGTGTCATTGGAATTAGTCATTATGATGAGAATGCATCCTATTTATCGTGTGAGAAATTGTACGCTGTTCAAAAATAGATGTCTTCCGTTTTCAAAAGGTCGTTGAGTTTATATGAACATAGAAGAATACCGCCGTCTTACCAAGCAGGCGGTGGCACTGGTTGAATCTGAAACGGATTTAATCGCTAATCTTGCCAATTTGAGCGCCTTATTTAACATGGAGCTTGAAAATCTTAACTGGGTGGGTTTTTACCTAATAAAAGAAGAGCAACTGGTTCTCGGTCCCTTTCAAGGAAAACCAGCTTGTGTACGCATCCCCTTAGGAAAAGGTGTGTGTGGTACTGCGGCGGCGACTAACCGTATACAACGTGTTTATGATGTCCATGAGTTTGCTGGTCACATTGCTTGCGATGCTGCGAGCAATTCTGAGTTGGTGGTGCCATTTTCTATCAATGGTCAAGTGGTGGGAGTATTGGATATCGATAGCCCAACAATTGGCCGTTTTTCTGAAATTGATGAGAAAGGGATGGCAGAATTAATGATTGAGATAGAAAAGCTGCTCAATTCACACGCTAACAAGGCATAAATTGGTCATTGCCTGTGGTTTTTCGCATTTAGGTCACTATAATACCGAACATATTTATCTTAATGCCTCGCGGAAAGACCGCATAAACCAGGAATCCTCATGGAAAACACTGAAAAGTTAAAAAACAGCAAAGAAGTTATTGCGTACATTGCTGAATGTTTCCCTAAGTGCTTTACTTTAGAAGGTGAAGCAAAGCCTTTGAAAATTGGTATTTTTCAAGATCTTGCTGAACGCCTAAACGAAGACTCAAAAGTAAGTAAAACACAGCTGCGTGCTGCGTTAAGACAATACACCTCGTCATGGCGTTATCTACATGGTGTTAAACTAGGTGCAACTCGTGTTGACCTTGATGGCAACCCATGTGGAGAGTTAGAAGAAGAACATGTAGAGCACGCACAAGCCGCATTGGCAGAAAGTAAAGCTCGAGTACAGGCTCGTCGTAAAGAGCAAGGACAAAAAGCACGCGAAGAGGCAAAAGCGAAGCAACCAAAAGCGAAAAAGCCTCAAGCACAAGCTCGTCGTCCTCAAGCGAAAGCGCTAAAAGCTGAAAAACCTGTCGAGACGCGCGCTTTAAATGCTGATGAAATGATCACTGGCAAACAAGTGAACGTAAACATGGGTAAAGGAAACATGGCTGCGACCATTGTTGAAGTTAATAAGGAAGATGTGCGCGTTCAACTTGTCAACGGCCTACAAATGGTTGTGAAAGCGGAGCACTTGCGCGCATAAAGGAGAAATTCCTACGCATGAAATGCCGTTCAAAATTAACGTTGATCGCTGCTGGCCTATGGCTAGCAGCGTCATCCGTTCAGGCCTTAGAAGCCACTCTTAGCAAAGAAGATTTACCTCTTCTTGCCCCAGAAATACAGCATGAAACGGCGAGTAAGCGTGTGACTTCCCGTTTTACTCGTTCTCATTACAAACACTTCAACTTGAATGACGATTTCTCGCAAGCTATCTTCAATCGTTATCTCGAACTGCTCGACTACAACCGCAATATCTTTACTCAGAGCGATATTGATTCCTTTCATACGTGGTCGACACAACTTGATGATCAACTCAAGGCTGGCAATAACCAAATTGCATTTGATGTTTATAACTTATCAATGCAAAAGCGCTTTGAGCGTTTTCAATATGCGCTTTCTCTGCTCGACAAAGAAATTACATTTGAAGCCGATGAATCGATGGAACTTGATCGCTCAAAAGCAGCTTGGCCGAAAGATAAAACCGAGCTCGATAAGTTATGGCAGCAACGTGTCAAATATGATGCACTGAACTTAAAGCTTACGGGTAAAGAGTGGCCGGAAATTAAAGAAACGCTAGGCAAGCGTTATAATAACGCGATCAAACGTCTGTCTCAGACCCACAGCGAAGATGTATTTCAGCTTTATATGAATGCTTTCGCGCGTGAAGTTGATCCGCATACTAGTTATCTCTCTCCACGTAATGCCGAGCAGTTCCAATCAGAAATGAATCTTTCATTGGAAGGGATTGGTGCTGTACTGCAAATGACCGACGACTACACCATCATTCGTTCGTTAGTTGCGGGTGGTCCTGCCTCAAATAGCAAGCAGTTGGGTGAAGGCGATCGTATTATTGGTGTGGGCCAAGATGGCAAAGAGATGGTTGATGTTATCGGCTGGCGTTTAGATGATGTCGTACAACTGATCAAAGGCCCGAAAGGCACTAAGGTGAAGTTGCAAGTTTTGCCGGAAGGTAAAGACGCTAAAAGTCACGTTGTCACTATTGTTCGAGACAAAATTCGTTTAGAAGATCGAGCGGTTAAATCAAAAATCATCGAGAAAAATGGCAAGAAAATCGGCGTGCTTGAAGTCCCTAGCTTCTATGTCGGTTTAGCGCAAGACACGGACAAATTGCTGACTGAACTGAAGCAGAAAAAAGTGGATGGCGTGATCGTCGATTTGCGTAATAACGGTGGGGGTGCATTAACGGAAGCGACGGCATTATCCGGCTTATTTATTGAAAGCGGTCCGGTTGTGCAAGTTCGCGATAGCTATGGACGAGTAAACGTTAATAGTGACACGGATGGAAAAATCAGTTATCAGGGTCCTATGACGGTATTGGTGAATCGCTACAGCGCATCAGCCTCAGAAATTTTTGCAGCGGCAATGCAAGATTATGGACGAGCGATCATTGTTGGCGAAAACTCATTCGGTAAGGGAACGGTTCAACAGCATCGCTCGTTGAATCATATCTACGACTTGTTTGATAAAGAATTAGGCTACGTTCAATATACGATTCAGAAATTTTATCGTATTGATGGTGGTAGTACGCAGAATAAAGGTGTGGTGCCTGATATTGCGTTACCCACTGCGATTGAAGCAAAAGATACCGGTGAGAGCGTTGAACCTAATGCGCTTCCTTGGGATCAAATTGAGCGAGCTAAATACGACAAGTTACAAGCTAATGAAAAACTGATTGCTAAGTTATCTGCACAGCATCAAGCTCGTATTGCCAACGATATGGAGTTCGGCTTCATTAACGAGGATATTGCAAAGTATAAAGCGGAGAAAGATGACAACACAATTTCTCTCAATGAATCTGTGCGTAAGCAAGAGAGTGACAAGGCAGATGAATTGCGTTTGGCGCGGATTAACATGCGACAAGCCGCCAATGGTTTGAAGCCCTATAAAACCTTGCAAGATGTGCCTAAAGATTATGAAACTCCAGATGTTTATTTAGAAGAAGCAGTGGCGATCACTGTTGATATGCTAAATTAGCAACCAGTATCAATGAAAAGCGAGCCTTAGTGCTCGCTTTTTTGATCTTATTTAAACCAAATAAATAACGTGATACAGATCAAACATTTCGCTTTATCGTACAACCGGTTCTAAGCTTAAGAAAAAAGCGAGGAGCGTGTTATGAAATGGATAAGCATCATTTTTACCTGCATTGTTCTTATCAGCACCAGTGCGGCACAAAGTCAAAGTAGTAGTACGCAGACTCATCAAGACTTAACTCAGTTTGATCTCCCTTTTTTACTTGGTGATTGGTACCTACTTAACCCCAATCCTGACACTTCTTCCGATGATTTTCGTTCTATTAAACTGACCTTGGAATCGAATTATCGTTTCAAGATCGATATTCAAAAGAAAAATTACAATGTGGAGCACTGGGAAGGTGAATTTGACGCCAGCGATAACAGCTTGATTTTGGGGCTTAATTCATCGCAACCTCAAGTTTATCAATACAAAGTGAACCACAACATGCTCAACTTAAACGGCATTATGTTCACTAAAGCTTTACCAAATGCGTTGGCAGGGGTGTGGTCTAGCAAACGGATATTTGGTGAAGATGCGATAGCAACCGACATTAACCAACTTGATCTCGTTTTACAGCCGGATTTTGTATTTATGTTCAGAGTAAGTGGTGCTAATGGTAACGAATCGATCCATAAAGGAGTGTACTACACAGAAGGTGATCATTTGGTGCTCCTTTATGAAGACGGAGAACATGATACCCGCTATACGCTTGTTAGCGATATGTTAACTTTAGAAGTGGAGAATGGTTCCATGTCGGCTGTTTTAGCGCGAGTAAATCCGTAGTCTTGTAATCTTCATCATAAGAAAGGCAATGAGTGAAATCTGTTGATATATGGGTAAATTGTCAGCGAAATAACGGGGTATTTGTCTTAAATGCCTCGTTTTTCGGTTTGAGGGGTTGTTATTAATGATAACAAGCCTTAGATCTATAGCCATCTTACTGAATGTTTATCAAAAACGTCACATTTCACTCCGTCAACAAGGATTCCGACATGGCTCATACACCCCAAGCCAAGTATCGCAAAGATTATCAATCTCCATCACATACCATTACGGATCTCGAATTAACATTCGATCTCTTTGATACCAACACCACAGTGACTGCCGTTTCTCACGTTAAGCAGCAAAAAGAGAATAACCAATTGGTGCTGGATGGTGAAAACCTTGAGCTGAAATCGCTCAAAGTGAATGGCACCGAATGGCAAGATTTTCAGCTGCTTGAAAGCGGGCTCTCGATCTCATCATTACCTCAAGAGTTTGAATTGGAGATCGTGACACTGATTAGCCCTGAAGCGAATACCGCACTAGAAGGGTTATACAAATCGGGTGGTGCGTTCTGTACGCAGTGTGAAGCGGAAGGTTTCCGTCGCATCACTTACTTCCTCGATCGTCCAGACGTTCTTGCAAAATACACAACGACCGTGATTGCTGACAAAAAAGATTACCCATTTTTATTAAGTAACGGTAACCGTATCGAACATGGCGATCTCGCAGAAGGGCGTCATTGGGTGAAGTGGCAAGATCCACATCCGAAACCTGCTTACTTATTTGCTCTCGTTGCGGGTGATTTTGACGTATTACGTGATCAATATAAAACCAAGTCCGGTCGCGATGTTGCCCTCGAGATTTTTGTTGATAAAGGTAACCTCGACCGCGCTTCTCATGCGATGACATCACTTATCAACGCAATGAAGTGGGACGAAGAGCGCTTCGGCTTAGAGTATGATCTCGACATCTACATGATCGTTGCCGTTGACTTTTTCAACATGGGTGCGATGGAGAATAAAGGCCTCAACATTTTTAACTCTAAGTTTGTGCTAGCCAATGAAAAAACCGCTACCGATACTGATTATTTAGGTATTGAAGCGGTGATTGGCCACGAATATTTCCATAACTGGACTGGTAACCGCGTCACTTGTCGTGATTGGTTCCAATTAAGCTTAAAAGAAGGCCTAACGGTATTCCGTGACCAAGAATTTTCGTCTGATTTAGGGTCGAGAGCCGTGAATCGCATTAATAATGTGCGCATTATTCGCGGGCCACAATTTGCGGAAGATGCCAGCCCAATGTCACACCCAATTCGTCCCGATAAAGTGATAGAAATGAATAACTTCTATACATTAACTGTCTATGAAAAAGGCAGTGAAGTGATTCGTATGATACATACGTTATTGGGTGAAACGAATTTCCAAAAAGGGATGAAGCTCTATTTTGAGCGTCATGACGGCACTGCCGCTACCTGCGAAGATTTCGTAGCAGCGATGGAAGATGCTTCAAGCGTCGATCTTACCCAATTCCGTTTATGGTATAGCCAATCTGGTACACCGATTGTTTCAGTGAGCACTGAATATGACGCACAACAGAAAACCTATGCCTTAACCGTAGAGCAAACAACCGAACCAACGCACGAGCAAAAAGAGAAAGCAGCGCTGCATATTCCTTTTGATGTTGAGTTATACACCGCTCATGGTGATGTAATTGAGTTACAATGTAACGGAAAGCGAATCTCTAATGTACTGAACGTAACACAGGCTAAGCAGACCTTCGTGTTTGAAAATGTGCCAGAGAAACCGATCCCTTCCTTGTTGCGCGAATTTTCAGCACCAGTGAAACTGGAGTATGACTACAGTGATGATGAGCTGATCTTCTTGATGGTCAATGCTCGTAACGAATTTGCTCGCTGGGATGCAGGCCAAATGTTGTTAGCCAAATATATCCGTAGTAATGTGTTTGGAGTGCAGTCGGGTAAGGCGGCGGATTTGCCTGAATCGGTAGTTGATGCATTCCGTGGTGTGTTACTGAGTGAGGCTCTAGAGCCTGCTTTTATTGCGGAAATGCTCTCATTACCTAGCCATAATGAGGTTTCAGGTTGGTATAAACGTGTTGATGTTGATGCCATAGCGACCGTACTTAAAGCGATGAAAGTACAGCTTGCTAACGCATTGCAAGACGAGCTCAATGCGGTTTACCACAGTTTAAAACAGACAGCATACAGCATTGAACACAGTGCAATTGGTGAACGAGCATTGCGCAATACTTGCCTTGCTTATTTAGCTTATACCGACCAAGGCAATGATTTGGTGCTGGCTCAGTATCACAGCGCCAACAACATGACTGACACCATCGCCGCTATGAGCGCTGCGAATAGTGCACAGCTTATGTGCCGTCAAGCACTGATGGATGATTACAGCAATAAATGGAAACACGATGGATTGGTGATGGATAAATGGTTTGCACTGCAAGGGACTAACCCCGCGCCAAGTGTTTTGGATACCATTCAACAAACCATGAAACATGAAGCATTTAGCTTAAAAAATCCAAATCGTACTCGCAGTTTAATTGGTTCATTCCTCAGCGCAAACCCAGTTAATTTCCATGCAAAATCGGGTGAGGGATACCGTTTTGCAGGGCAGATACTGCGTGAACTCAATGATAGTAACCCCCAAGTTGCGTCGCGTTTAATTGATCCTTTACTTAAATTCAGGCTCTACGATGAAACTCGTCAAGCAATGATGAAATCGGAGTTGGAGACTTTGAAGTCAATGGATAATTTAGCTCGGGATCTCTTTGAAAAAGTAACAAAAGCGCTCGAATCTTAAGGATCTTAACTCTACTAAGAGCGAGGTGATAGATACGTCTCCTCGCTCTATTTTGGTTAACGGCTATGAAGCAATACTATTTTACTCTCAACATTTCCTATCAAACTTACTTAGCGCACTATTCTGGTGTAGCAAGCTCTGTACAAGTCTACACAGATCAAGGTTTACGCCTTCAGCTACCCGCGTCTCGATTTCGTCCATTTCTTAGCCAAATTGGAGTAAAAGGTCGATTTCGGCTGACAACTGACCAAAATAACAAGTTTGTAAAGTTAGAAACTCTGTGAGCCGCTGATTTTCTAGATATTTAAATAGGAATCTTAATCACATTCTCAAACATTTCACCTCAGACCCGCCCTAAAACTGTTAACTATTTGTCAATAAAGCTTTTACAATAAAGCAAGCATTACCAATGGTAAGCGCTATGCTTACCGCATACCCTACAAAAATAATAATCTTGGAGTCTACTATGACTGCGCGTGAAACTTTAGTGCCAGTTCTGCTTGAAAAAGTGTACAAACTGATTCAAGACAAACTCGATCTTGCTCATCAACCGCTCGTGACCCAACTTGCTCAACATCTATTTAGTAACATTTCGAAAGATGATCTGACTGAACGTAATGAATCTGACTTATATGGTGCGATAGTTAGCCTATGGCACCATATTAATGAGAAAAACCCGGAGGAGCGTTCAGTGCGGGTATTTAACCCGACAGTAAGCCGCCAAGGTTGGCAGTCAACGCACACGATTGTTGAAATAGTAATCCCTGATAGTCCGTTTCTTGTGGACTCCATTAAAATGGCGCTCAGCCGTTTGGATTTATCGTCACACCTCATGCTCAATGGTCCAACGCAAATCTCGCGCACCGATAACGGTGTTATTACTTCGGTAAACCAAGGTGAGGGTGTTCTGCAATCTCTTTTTCATATTGAAGTCGACCGCCTTAGTAGCAAAGAAGCGATGACACAGTTGAAAAATGAGTTGCTTAGTATTCTGAGCGATACAGCTTTAGTGGTGCAAGACTGGCAACCAATGTCAGAAAAACTGGTGCAAGTGATTGCGCAATTGGAGACACAAAAAGAGTTCATTCCTGTAGAAAGTGATCGTTACGAAGAAACCATCAAATTCTTAAAGTGGATGGGAAATCATAATTTCACTTTCATGGGGTACAAAGAATACGACCTCGTGACGGTCGAAGGCGATACTGAACTGAGACCAACAGCAGAAAAAGGGTTGGGTTTATTTTCTGATTCAAAACGTGTACGCAGCGTAAAATTATCTGACTTTCCTGATTCCGCGCGCCTTGAAGCCAAAAAGCCTTTTTTATTGATTGTCACTAAAGGCAATACCCAATCACGTATCCACCGCCCAGCTTATACCGATTATATCGGCGTTAAAAAGTTCGACAAAGCAGGTAAAGTGATCGGTGAACATCGTTTCACTGGCCTATATACCTCGGCGGTGTACAACCAAAGTGTCGAAACTATTCCGCTGATCCGCGAAAAAGTAGAACGTATCCTAAAAGCCAGCGGTTATCGTGCAGGCTCGTATTCCTATAAAGCGCTGCACAATATTCTAGAAAACTATCCTCGTGATGAGTTACTGCAAGCACGTGAAGAAGAGATGTTAGAAGTTGGGATGGGCGTAGTGCAAATGCAAGATAGGGATTTGCTGCGTCTGTTTGTTCGTAAAGACCCGTTTGGTCGTTTCTTCAGCTGTATGGTCTATGTGACCAAAGAGCGCTATAACACCGAGCTTCGCCGCCAAACGCAACGAATTTTCAAACAGTACTTTGGTTGTGAGCAAGATGTTGAGTTCACCACTTATTTTTCAGAAAGCCCATTGGCAAGAACACACTACATCGTACGTGTTGATAACAACAATATGGATGTCGATGTAAAAACGGTAGAGCAGAATTTAATGGAAGCATCATCAACTTGGGATGATCGTTTATCAGATGCGATCGTAGCAAACTTTGGAGAGAGTAAAGGACTGCCATTATCGAAAGAATACATGCGTGCATTCCCTCGTTCTTACAAAGAAGACATGATGCCGGGTTCAGCGGTGGATGATATCCAGCGATTGGAAGCCTTAGATGAAGAGCACAAACTCGGCATGTTGTTCTATCGTCCACAAGAAGAAGCGGCCGATTCAAAAGCGGTGCGCTTAAAACTCTATCACCGTGACGAGCCAATCCATCTTTCTGATGTGATGCCGATGTTGGAAAACTTAGGGCTGAGGGTGATCGGAGAGTCACCTTATGAAGTACGCAAGTTAAATGGACAAACGTATTGGATCTTAGATTTCTCAATGCTGCATAAGAGCGATAAGAGTGTCGATCTTCGAGAAGCGAGAGATCGTTTTCAACAAGCATTTGCGGCTATTTGGGCTGGTGAATTAGAGAGTGATGGCTTCAACCGACTAGTACTCGGTGCTTCATTAACTGGGCGCGAAGTATCGATTCTTCGTGCTTATGCGCGTTACATGCGCCAAGTGGGTTTCCCATTCAGTCAACAATATATTGAAGATACACTCAGCCATTATCCAGATGTAGCAAAAGGGCTGGTGGAACTATTCTTAAAGCGGTTTGATCCTAAACACAAAGGGGCTCAAAAAGGACAAACGGATCTTATCAACGCTATTACTGAAGAGTTAGATCGTGTTGATAGCTTGGATGATGATCGTATTATTCGTCGTTATATGGAGATGATCAGTGCGACGATCCGTACTAACTACTTCCAGCTGGATGAAAACAATCAGATCAAACCTTGGCTTTCTTTAAAAATGAAACCGAAAGAGATTTCTGAAATTCCAGCTCCTGTGCCGGCTTTCGAAATCTTCGTTTATGCGCCTGATATTGAAGGTGTTCATTTACGTGGTGGTAAAGTAGCACGTGGCGGATTACGTTGGTCTGATCGCCAAGAAGATTTCCGTACCGAGATTCTAGGGTTAGTGAAAGCGCAACAGGTAAAAAATACCGTTATTGTTCCTGTGGGAGCAAAAGGTGGTTTTGTGTGTAAGAAACAGCACATGTTTACCACGCGTGATGAGATCTTTGCCGAGGGACAACGCTGCTATAAACGTTTTATTCGTGCATTACTCGATGTTTCCGACAATATTATTGAAGGCGAAGTCGTTCCACCTAAAAATGTCGTTCGTCATGATGAAGATGACCCTTACTTAGTTGTAGCCGCGGATAAAGGGACAGCAACATTTTCCGATTTGGCTAACTCAGTGTCAGCAGAATACAATTTCTGGCTAGGTGACGCTTTTGCTTCTGGTGGTTCAAATGGTTACGACCATAAAGCCATGGGGATTACAGCAAAAGGGGGATGGGAGTCAGTCAAGCGCCACTTCCGTGAGATGGGCATTAATTGCCAAACCACAGATTTCACAGCGATTGGCATTGGCGATATGGCTGGAGATGTGTTCGGTAATGGTATGCTGCTGTCTAAACACATCTGTTTGCAAGCAGCGTTTAACCATTTGCATATTTTCATCGATCCAACACCAAATTCAGCAAAAAGTTGGGAAGAGCGCAATCGCTTATTCAACACGCCACGATCTAGCTGGGAAGATTACAACGCAAAGTTGATCTCAAAAGGTGGTGGTATCTTCTCTCGCAAAGCGAAATCGATCACCTTAACGCCTGAAATTCAAAAAATGATCGGCACTAAGAAGGCTTCTGTTGCGCCTAATGAGCTGATTAAAATGATCTTGAAAATGGAAGTGGATCTTTTGTGGAACGGCGGCATCGGCACCTATGTTAAATCATCGAAAGAGAGCCATTCTGATGTAGGTGACCGTGCTAACGATGCTCTAAGAATTGATGGACGCGATCTTCGTACAAAAGTGATCGGTGAAGGTGGTAACTTAGGTATGACTCAACTTGGACGTGTTGAGTATGCATTAACTGGTGGTCGTGTTAATACCGACTTTGTTGATAACGTTGGCGGCGTCGATTGCTCGGATAATGAAGTTAATATTAAGATCTTCTTGAATGGCTTGGTGGCGAATGGTGATCTTACCGTCAAACAACGTAATCAGATCTTAGAGTCGATGGAAGACGAAGTAGGAGGCATCGTTATTGAAGATGCTTACGCTCAATCTGAAGCTATTTCTGTCACTGAGCAACAGGGTGTATCGTTAGTTAAAGAGCAGATTCGTTTCATCCATGCTATGGAAAAAGCAGGGCACCTTGACCGAGCATTGGAATACATTCCAGATGATGAAACTTTGCTTGAGCGTGAGAAGCAGGGATTTGCATTAACCCGTCCGGAGCTATCGGTATTAGTGGCATACGGCAAAATGGTGTTGAAAGAGGAATTGGCTTGTGAAGAGATTTCACACGATGAATTCCATTCGCAGCAGTTGATCAACTATTTCCCTACGGAGTTACGTCGTAACTATTCTCAGCACATGCAACAGCATCCACTTCGTGCAGAGATCATTGCTACGGCTCTGGCCAATCAGATGGTGAACGAAATGGGATGTAATTTCGTGACCCGTCTTCAAGAAGAGACTGGTGCGAATGTTGTCGATATTGCCAATGCTTACACTGCGGCAAGAGAAATCTATGGCTTAGGCCGTGTTCTTGAGCAGGTTCGTTTACTCGACAATAAAGCAGAAGCCGATGCACAGTACGATGTGATTTTCTTAGTACGCCGAACCTTACGCCGCTTATCTCGTTGGTTGCTGCGTAATCGTTCAGGCAAACAATCGGTCAAAGATTTGATTGCGCTTTATCAAACTGACGTCAATGCCGTTTCCGCTGAACTAGACAATATGCTCGTTGCTGAAGAGGTTGCAGAGCATAATGCCATGGCTCAAGTCTGGATTGATAAAGGCATTAACTCCGAACTGGCGAATTACGTTGCTCGTTTATCAAGCCTGTACTCAGCACTGGATATATCCACAGTGGCTCGTGATAAAGGTAAGACCGTTGCTCAGACAGCTAAGCTTTACTTTAACTTGGGTGATCGTTTATCACTGCACTGGTTCTTGAAACAGATTAACGGTCAAGCGGTGGATAACAACTGGCAAGCACTAGCTCGCGCTGCATTCCGTGAAGATTTAGACTGGCAGCAGCGTCAACTTACTGCGCAAGTATTGAATTGTACTTGTGCGCCAGAAGAACTCGATGTAATAAAAGCACTGGATGAATGGATTGCTAGTAATGAAGTATCCTTAATGCGCTGGGAGAGTATCCTCAACGAATTTAAAGTTGGTGCAGTACATGAATTTGCAAAATTCTCAGTAGCATTAAGAGAATTAGTACTTTTAAATTTGAATTGTGCGGCAAATGAGTAAATAATAACGCCCCGTTTATACGGGGCTTTTTATTTCGGAGGCACAATGCTCTACCGCTTAGCCAGGACTGGCTTTTTTCAACTTGATGCCGAAAAGGCACATGATCTCGCCATTGAAAACTTTAAACGTTTCACTGGCACTCCTCTTGATCTCTTCTATCGTCAACACTTACCCAATCGCCCAGTCGAATGCATGGGTTTAACTTTTAAAAACCCTGTAGGTTTGGCCGCTGGCCTAGATAAAAATGGGGAATGCATAGAAGCTTTTGGTGCAATGGGGTTTGGTTTTGTCGAAGTTGGTACCGTGACTCCACGTCCTCAATCTGGTAACGATAAACCGCGTTTATTCCGTTTGATCCAAGCGGAAGGTATTATCAATCGAATGGGCTTTAACAACTTAGGTGTCGACAACCTAGTTGAGAACGTTAAGAAAGCTAAATATGACGGCATTATCGGTATCAACATTGGAAAGAATAAAGATACACCGATTGAAAATGGGGCAGATGACTATCTTATTTGTATGGAGAAAGTCTACCCATATGCTGGTTACATAGCAGTGAACATTTCATCCCCCAACACTCCTGGGTTACGAACGTTACAATATGGTGAGGCATTGGATGATTTGCTTGCCGTACTGAAAGCGAAGCAATCTGAATTGGCTAAGCTGCATAATAAATACGTTCCGTTAACATTAAAGATCGCTCCCGATCTTTCTGATGACGAACTTAAACAAATTTGCCAATCGTTACTCAAGCATAATATTGATGGCGTTATCGCGACTAATACCACATTGGATCGGTCGCTGGTGGAAGGTATGAAATTCGCGAATGAAGCGGGTGGGTTAAGTGGCCGTCCTGTTCAATCAAGAAGTACTGAAGTGATTAAGTGCTTGTACCAAGAGTTGGGTGATAAGCTGCCCATTATTGGAGTGGGTGGTATTGATTCTTGTATCGCTGCAAAAGAAAAAATGTTGGCGGGCGCGAAACTAGTACAAGTCTATTCAGGATTCATTTACCACGGCCCAGGTTTAGTGAGAGATATTGTCAAGAACCTGTAAATAAGTGCGATTTAAAGGTATTTACTCAGAAAAATAAAAAGTGACTGGGTCAAAGTAAGAGGGAATGAGTTATTCATTTCCTCTTTTTTTTTATATTTCTGTTCTTAAAATTACATTCACTAGCTGGCAAAGGTAATTAAGCGTTTTACCTAATAGTTTGATAATTCATTAAAATTAGAGAGTGGAACGATGCTTAAACCAAGTGACAAATGGAGTTGGTATTATTCAGATAGCGAAAGCTGCCTGATGTTGTACCTTGGTGATGAGATGGTTTTTAAGACCAATCTTTACCGTAATCTGCTCGTCGATTGTGCTTTTGCTGAGAATCATTTTTCAGTCGATGATGCGAGTGCTTTCCAAACCTACAAAGAGCAAATTGCCTATTTAGGTTTAAGTGAGCCAAGACAAGCCGAATTAGCACTCTATTGTGTTGCCGCTAAGCGTTTTCATAAACCTGTCCAGCCTAAAAGTTGGTTTTTTGATCATCAAGGCTACGGTTTTGAACCGAGTGAAGGTGACATTGTTCGGTTGGTCAACGGCTACAGCCAAGGTTATTTCATCGTACTTGAGGTAGGGGACTGCGCTAGTCTTTGCGCCTTAGTCGATTTGGATGCGTTCATACTGAATGGTTCCAAACAGCTGGAATTCGGACAGGTCATTAAGGTTATGCATGACCGTATGGCTTGCGCCAATCATATTTTGCTCGAAGAGCACGTTGCTCTTGTGAGTTAACTTTTCCCTAATAGCACAACGTTTCGTTCCTTTGTTTCATTTCCCATCGGCTTAATAGCCGATTTTTTTTGCCTAGAGCTTTTCCCCAACTCAATCCTATCCGTCTGAATTCGATCTTAAATGTGAGATTTGTTCAGGATTCTGATGTTTTTTTCTTCAAAAGTGACGTTATAAACAGTGTCTACATTGCTAGAAATGGCCGACATATTCCCATTTTTAGCTCATTTGTAATTAATTTACACTACAAAAATCAATCTGGTATAGTCCAATTATGCAGTGAATAAATACTCACTTATCCCGTAGGTCTTGCTATATCTAGTGAGATGTTTTTGCAATGCTCGAAGCTTGTCTATTTGTAAAATTGGCGAGTAGTTAAGCAATTGAATGGTTGAGAAGGTGAAAGAGACACTTTGTTTTACTCAAGCGTGGGATTGTCAGGTATAATGCGTGGTCATTTTTATCAGTAAAAGAGCAGTATGAATCAATATCTAGCGGTTACCTCAAACGGGCTTGAGAACCTATTAGTTGAAGAACTAACCAAATTAGGGATTACGGACGCAAAACCCGTGCAGGCCGGGGTAAAATTTAAAGCGTCGAAAGAGCAGATTTATCGCTGTTGTTTGTGGAGCCGTCTAGCATCAAGATTTGTTCGCGTCCTCTCTGAATTTACCTGCCAAAATGATATGGATCTTTACTTGTCAGCAAGTTCAGTGAACTGGGTTAATCATTTTCATAGTTCGAAAAAGTTTGTTGTCGACTTCAACGGCACAAATAACGAAATCCGCAACAGTCAGTACGGCGCGATGAAAGTAAAGGATGCGGTTGTCGACTGTTTCACCAAAAAGAACTTACCGCGCCCTTCGATCGATAAAGATCATGCAGATCTTCGTGTCCATGTACGCTTGCATAAAGATAAAGCCATTTTAGGGATTGATATGGTGGGCGGTGGTTTACATCAGCGCGGTTACCGTACCGAAGCGGGGCGAGCACCACTTCGTGAAACATTAGCAGCGGCTATTATTTTGCGTAGTGGATGGAGTGAAGCGAAGCCACTGCTCGACCCAATGTGTGGTTCTGGTACTTTGCTCATTGAGGCGGCCATGATAGCTGCTGGTATGGCCCCCAGTCTCAAGCGTCCAAAGTGGAGTTTCGAAGCTTTAGAGGATTTTGATGCAGAACTGTGGGCGCAAATAAAATCAGAGGCTAATGTTCAAGCAAGACGTGGTGTCAAGAAAGTTGACTGTAAGTTCTTTGGTTTTGATAACGATGCACGAGTGCTGCAGACCGCGAAAGATAACGCTCGCCGCGCAGGGGTTGAAGAACTGATTACCTTCCAGCTAGGTGATGCGGTACTGATCAAACGTCCTGAAGAGTTTGAGGATGGTGTGGTTATCTGTAACCCACCCTATGGTGAACGTTTAGGTACACATCCTGGTTTGATTGCTTTATACACGGCATTTGGTGGTCAATTAAAGGCTGAATTTGGCGGTTGCCAAGCATCGATTTTCTCAAGCTCTGACGAATTACTCAGTTGTTTGCGTATGCGCGCTGAAAAGCAGTTTAAGTTAAATAACGGTGCGTTACCTTGTCACCAAAAGAACTACTCAATTTCATTGCGCACGGTAGAACCGGGAGCGTCTATTTCTCAAGAATCGGTGATCGCTCCTGATTTTTCGAATCGTTTAAAGAAAAATATTGCGAAAATTGGTAAGTGGGCGAAACGTGAATCACTAGATTGCTATCGTATTTATGATGCTGATTTGCCTGAATACAATGTTGCGATCGATGTTTATCTCGACCACCTAGTGATCCAAGAATACGCCGCACCTAAAGATATTCCAGAAGAAAAGGCGAAACGCCGTTTAACCGATATCATTCGTGCCGCGATTCAAGTCACCGGAACAGAAGCAAATAAAGTAGTACTCAAAGTTCGTGAAAAACAGAAAGGGCGCTCTCAATATCAAAAATTAGGGCAAATTTCTGAGACAATGGAAGTGAACGAGTATGGCGTTAAACTGATTGTCAATTTACATGATTATCTCGATACGGGTTTATTCCTTGATCATAAATTGACGCGTCGTCGCTTAGGGCAAATGGCAAAGGGTAAAGATTTCCTCAATCTATTTGCTTACACCGGCTCTGCAACCGTTCATGCCGCTTGCGGTGGAGCAAAATCAACCATGACGGTTGATATGTCTAAAACCTATTTAGAATGGGCTAAAGACAACTTAAAGCTCAACGGTCAAGTTGGACACCAGCATCGCTTTGAACAAGCCGACTGTGTGCAATGGCTAGAGACTGCAAAAGAACAATTTGATTTGATATTTATCGATCCGCCGACATTCTCAAATTCCAAACGTATGGAACACACATTTGATGTGCAACGCGATCATATTAAGTTGATGGAAAATTTAAAACGTATCCTATGTCCAGAAGGTACGATTGTGTTTTCAAACAATAAACGACATTTTAAAATGGATTTAGAAGCGCTAGCTGAGCTTGGTTTAGTTGCTCAAAACATTTCAGCACAAACATTACCACTGGATTTTGAACGTAACAAACAGATCCATAACTGCTGGACGATTTCCCATGCATGCAGTGAATAGGGAATGAAGTTGTTCACGCTTTACAGTACTGAAGGATGCCATCTCTGTGAGATGGCATTTCAGCTTGTTCAGCAGGCAAACATTGCTGAACAAGTACAACTCGTTGATATTGCATTTGATGATGCGCTCTTCTCTCGTTACGGGGTCACTATTCCGGTTCTTAAATACCAAGAATCCGAACTGAGCTGGCCCTTTGACCAACAAACATTACTTCATTGGTTAGAAAATAATGGCATTAATTACCATCCATAACGGTCAATTAGCATTTGGTGACCACCCATTACTCGATCATGCAGATTTCGCATTGCAAGAAAATGAACGAGTTTGTCTCGTCGGCCGAAACGGTGCAGGCAAGTCGACTATGATGAAAGTTCTTGCGAGAGAAATCATCATGGACGACGGAAAAATGCAGATAGAACAAGATGTTGTTGTTTCTCGATTAGAACAAGATCCGCCTAGAGATGAAGCTGGCACCGTTTTTGATTATGTTGCTGGTGGATTAGCGGAAGTTGGTGAGTATCTAAAGATCTATCAAGATCTTTTAGATCTCATCGTTATCGATCCAAGTGAAAGTAATATCAATAAGTTATCTCGCATTCAAGAGCAGCTAGAGCATACAGGGGCATGGCGTTTTGAAGAACGTATCCAAAATGTTCTGGCGGCGTTGAAACTGGATGGCCACACCAAACTAACGGATTTATCCGGTGGATGGCAGCGTAAAGCGGCTCTTGCAAGAGCACTAGTGTGTGATCCTGATGTCCTTCTGCTTGATGAACCGACTAACCACCTTGATGTAACCACCATCGAATGGCTCGAAGGCTTTTTGAAAGATTTTAGAGGCTCGATCATCTTTGTATCGCATGACCGGACGTTCATCCACTCAATGGCGACACGCATTGTTGATCTTGATCGCGGTAAACTCAGCTCGTTTCCTGGTGATTATGATCAGTACCTTGTCGCCAAGGAAGAAGCCTTGCGTGTAGAAGAGATGCAAAATGCCGAGTTTGATAAGAAATTGGCCCAAGAAGAAGTTTGGATTCGCCAAGGCATCAAAGCGCGTCGTACTCGTAACGAAGGGCGTGTAAGAGCACTCAAGAAGCTAAGAGAAGAGCGTAATGATCGCCGTGAGGTACAGGGCAAAGCAAACTTGCAAATCGATGACGCTGCGCGTTCAGGAAAAATTGTCTTCGAAGCGAAAGATATTAGCTATAGCATTGATGGCAAAAACATTGTCTCGAACTTCAGTTTCAATATCATGCGTGGTGATCGCATTGCACTTATTGGCCCTAACGGATGCGGTAAAAGTACGCTGCTGAAACTGCTGTTGGGTGATTTACAACCTCAGAGTGGCAAATTACATTGCGGTACCAAACTTGAAGTTGCTTATTTTGATCAGTACCGTGAGATCCTCGATCCTGAGAAGTCGGTAATTGACAACTTAGCTGACGGAAAACAAGAAGTAATGGTGGCTGGGCGCCCACGGCACGCATTAAGCTACTTACAAGATTTCTTGTTTGCCCCTAAACGTGCGAGAACGCCAGTAAAAGCGCTATCTGGTGGTGAGAAAAACAGACTGTTGCTTGCTCGTATTTTCCTCAAACCGAATAATTTATTGATTTTAGATGAACCAACCAACGATTTAGATATCGAAACTTTGGAACTTTTAGAAGATTTGCTTGCCAATTACCAAGGCACATTGCTGCTTGTCAGCCACGATCGTCAATTTGTTGATAATACTGTAACAACGAGTTGGATTTTTGAAGGTGATGGCAAAATTGAAGAATTTGTTGGAGGCTATCACGATGCTCAGCAACAAAGAGCCCAAGTTTTGCAGTCACGAGTTGCTGAAAATGTCAGCAATAAAGAAAAAGTGGTTGAGGAAACTCTCAAAACAGCGCCAATTAAGACAAAACCTAAAAAGTTATCTTATAAACTGCAGCGAGAAATGGATGAGTTGCCCGCAATGTTAGAGCAACTTGAGAATGATATTGAAATGCTTCAACAGCAAGTGAACGATCCTGAGTTTTTCATGCAATCAGCAGACAAAACACAGCCCGTTTTAGATAAGTTAACTGCGAAAGAGCAGGAGCTTGAAATTGCTTTCGAGCGCTGGGAAGAGCTCGAAGCAATGCAACAGGAAAGTTAGAGATTATTAATGAGTAGTAAAACATTTAAAATCACCGTAATTGCGGCCAGTATTCTGGCTGCCACTCAAGCTCATGCTGCACTTTACCAAATTGTAGAAGTGACACCCGGTAACTTAGTCGCTAATGAATATTATGGAAGGGCAATACAAAAAGATAACCTTTCAGCAAATCCTCTTGGATGTTTTACGGCCGGAAATAGCTGTAATACTTTTGCGTTTGGTGGCGATACGCTCAATGGCTCTGATGGCATTTCCTATCATGATGAAGTGCCATTCAAAATGGATAATCGTTTTGTTTATCAGGATATTGATGATCTCAAAAACTATTGCTCTAACGAACTCGGTTATTCTACTTGTGAGGCATGGGCTGATAAGCAATGGCATGGTTTTGAGTACAACAATGTTGAAACTGGCGGTTTGAAACGTGAGCGTGATGCTTGGGATAATGGTAGTTATCTACAAAATGCAGCGGCCTTTGTTAATTCATCGCAAGTTGTTTTGACTTTTGGCTCTATTGCAAATACTCAGAATACCGTTTTAACTGGGTTAGACGGCATTTCTGCTTTTGGTATTACGAGCAGCGGTTACACACAGTCTGGGAGTAATTACGCTCTAGGCTACCGTCAACGTGGTTTTTATAATGGCAATATTTTAAATCCACCAACAGACACCACAATTGTCAAAGACACAAATAATAAAATTGTTGAAAAAATGGGTCGGACGTTCGCTTATGATGTATTCAATGATGGTACCCATAATTTCGTGGTTGGTAGTGCATCAGTTAGCCCTTATTTAACAGGTAACGGTGATGATGATAACAAAGACTACAATGGAGATGTTAACACTTGTGTGAGTGATGGTCTCGATCCACAGTTTACTCGTCAGTGTCAAAATTTTGCATTTGCAACGCAAGCTTATATGTGGGATACAGCATCTATCTCGACGGGTTACCGTGTAACAGGGTGGGTCGGTGATGTTGAAGCAAACCGTAGCGGATACTCTGCACAAGCAAGTGTAAGAGGCGCTGCTGTTCCTACATCTGGCAGTTACGCTAACAAGCCGGTTATGGCTGGTTTTAATACCTATCGCGATGACAATGTGTTTAGAATGCAAGCAACGGTATTCTATCCTAATGCAAGTTACGACGTAACAACTCCTAAGCATGATATGTGGAGTAGTAAGGTTATTACTGGCACAGAACTGAAGGTGGATGGAGATGTGATTTACTCCAACTCATTAGCGACAGATATTAATAACCATTTAATCGTGATCGGTGAAACAAAACGTCGAGGCGATAAACCTGAAAGCGGCGCAGCAGCAAACCGTATTTTTGTGTCGGATGCCAATAGCGGAACGCCTGTAGCTAACTATCTATCAGGTGGAATTTTCTTTACCGGTGCTGGCGGTGAAGCGAAAGCGATCAACAATTTCAATGAAATTGTCGGTCAAATCGATGCAGAAAAAGGTCGTGAAGATGGAGGCAAACAACGTCGTCATCGTGGCTTTATCTATCCTTTCAACGGTACAGGGAGTAATGCAGCAAGAATGGCGTTGTTCCAGAACCAAGGTTGGTGGTTAGATGATCTAACCAATGGTGGGGCTTACTCACAACATAATAACCAGTTCCGTATTTTTGAAGCCTCAGATATCAATGATGATGGTGTGATTGCAGCAAGTGCATTTAAATGTACTGGTGGCTATGACGATTTCTCCCATAACTCATACTGTTCTTCTGGAAGTGAAAGCGTTGTCGCGATTAAACTGATCCCGATTGCTGGCGCGGCGGCTAGCGATATTGAAGTCCGCAGCACGGCACTTCCGCCCGTTGAACGTAAAGGCGGTAGTATGGGGTGGATTCCTCTGACACTACTTGCTCTCTTTGGGTTCCGCAGAAAATAATTAAATAGTGTAAAGAATGGCGCAAGTTCACAATTTAGAATCTGCGCCTTTTTTGTAACTTGAGAAAGTCGAATTTTTGAGCAATTCTTAATTGTGGCGTAACAGATATGCCATGTAGATTTAATAGTTGTATGTAAGACACAAGTTACTGTATGAGGACTACACTATGATGAAGAGACAAAAGCGTGATCGCCTTGAAAGAGCACAGTCTCATGGGTATAAAGCTGGCTTAAACGGACGTTCCGTAGAGGCTTGCCCTTATCAACAAACGGACGCTCGTTCATATTGGCTAGGTGGTTGGCGCGATGCCAGAGATGACAAACAAGCTGGTCTCTACAAATAAACTCCCACATACATGCAAAAGGATTTAAGCCCCGGAAGGGGCTTTTTAGTATTCAAGTCACACTAAAGCACTATAACTAAGTATTTTGATGAGAAAAAAGCGACTCTATGAGTCGCTTATGAATAGTTTAACGTCACTAAAAAGCAGAAGTATCTTGGAAAAGACCTACTTTTAAGTCCTTTGCAACGTAAATCTCTTTGCCATCGACAAGAACGCGACCATCAGCTAGGCCCATTACAAGTTTACGGTTAACAACGCGTTTCATCGTGATTTCGTAAGTGACTTTTTTTGCTGTTGGTAGGATCTGACCTGTGAACTTGACTTCACCAACACCTAATGCCCGGCCTTTTCCTTTGCCACCAACCCAGCCAAGGAAGAAACCAACCAATTGCCACATCGCATCTAAACCTAAACAGCCAGGCATTACAGGATCGCCAGGGAAATGGCAATCGAAGAACCATAGATCAGGAGTAATATCTAACTCAGCAAGAATAAGGCCTTTACCATACTCGCCCTCGGTTTCTGACATTTTGGTGATGCGGTCCATCATCAACATATTTGGCGCTGGCAATTGAGGGTAGCCAGGCCCAAAAAGCTCACCTTGGCTAGAGGCTAGTAAGTCTTCACGATTATATGAATCTCGTTTATTCTGCATTATCAGTTACTCCAATTTTTGATAGGGTGCATATTAGGGAACACGTGTACGCTAAACAACTCCGATCAGTGCTACACAAACCAGTTTTTAATGCGCTCTGCAATACTGTGTGATTGGTCATGCCTTTCAAAGTTTTCAATACGTTGAGCAATTTTATTAATGATGCTTTCTTCGTCATCGCCTCTGAATGACGCACCCATAAGGATCGGTACTGCTTCATCAACTGTAGCGACTGGCCAAATATGAAATTCATCATTTTTAATGCTATTGACTACATCTTTATGAAGCGCAAGATGTTTTAGATTTGTTCTTGGTAGAATGACGCCTTGTCCACCCGTGAATCCCTGATGCTTACACACATGGTAGAAGCCTTCAATTTTTTCGTTTAGCCCGCCAACAGCTTGGACTCGCCCGAATTGATCAACCGCACCTGTCACAGCGATTTGTTGGTTAATGGGATGTTCAGATAAAGCGCTTACTAAAGAACATAACTCGGCTAGTGATGCACTGTCGCCATCCACTTCGCTGTATGATTGTTCGAAGACAACCGAAGCAGAATAGGGAAGCGGTGCGTCAAGGTTCATTGAACTGCTTACAAAGGCTTGCATTATCATCATGCCTTTTGCATGCAAATTACCACCGAGCTCGGCTTTGCGTTCGACATCGGTAATATCACCGTCACCAAAGTGCACAACGCATGAGATACGAGCTGGTTCACCATAGGAAAGAGGATGGCCAGCAACATCGATCACTGTTAATCCATTGACTTGGCCGACTTGTTCGCCTTGAGTTTCGATAATGACTTGTCCATCAAGTATATCGTCGAGTGCTCGTTGCTGCAGATAAGACTCTCGATAATAGCGTTTGTCTAAGGCACTTTCGATATGAGATTTAGTAATCGGATACTGATTTGACTCTAAGGCCGCTTCTTCTATGAGTGTTCTGTGCCATATTACACATAACGGTGTGTAATGTTGATCTTCCGTGAAACGGGCACCTGCGGTCATAAGAGCAGGAATGGCATCTTCAGTCAGTGTAGGGAGTTGGTATTCTTCAGATATCCAACGTAAATAAGCGAGATAGGTCAATATCGACTGTTCATCAATTTTCAGGTCCAACTCTAATTCGGTGTAGAAACAAAAGCTTGAGCGGACGTCTGCATCCAAATAGTCGACATCGGCTAACTGGTTCCTATCACCTAAAATGATCAGTTTGACCTCATATCTTTTAGAGATTGGTGAGGGGTGTGGTGATTTAGCATCACAATTAATGGGGCTTACATCTTCGCCTAATACTGCCGCTTTTAATAATGGCCACATTTTAGGATTAGCCAACAGCATATTAGCGGAGATCAGAAGATAACCACCATTGGCTTTATCCAATAAACCAGGAATTTCGCTGGTGATAAGCCCATTTTCAGCGCGGTATTGGCCAAAGATAGTCCCCATATCGAGGGACTCTGTACAAATAACGTGCGAGTTGGGCTTTATTACTTGAAGTTTTTGACTGACTAATTGACGATAGATTGAGTTATCTGGCGCGTTGATCAACATCACTCGTGTAAAACCTTTCAATTGAACAAACTGCTGAATAGCGGTTGCTAGTCTGGGCTGTGTGTCGAGTAATGTTACCGGAGATAGACTAGGGTACTGAGCTAGTTGCGAGTGGAATTGATCATACTGAGGTGTGACTGAACGCCAAATATTTTGAGTCATTGAAATCTAGTGTTTATTAAAAGAAGCCAGATTATATAGAAAAATAGCAATGTCTAACAGCTCCATTATTATGCTTGATCTTGTTCGCTTTTTTGAATCCAAAAATTGAACTCTGAACGGTGGTGGGTTACGCTGTCACCCTAACTTGGCATGGATTTTACGTTATGAAATATCAACAGCTTGAAAATTTGGAATCGGGTTGGAAGTGGCAATACTTAATTAATAAGTGGAAGGATGGCGAAACAATCACTCGTTATGTAGACAAAAGTGAAGCTCTAGCTGCAATTGAACAGTTAAAAAAAATAGAGCATGAACCCAATCTGGTTCTTGGATGGATTGATCAGCACATGTCACTTGAACTGAGTAATAAACTCAAGCAAGCAATTAGAGCCAAACGCAAACGCCACTTTAATGCCGAGCAACTACACACCAGAAAGAAATCTATCGATCTCGATTATCGAGTGTGGGAAAAACTATCATATCGAGCCAATGAGCTTGGTTGCACTTTGTCTGACGCGATTGAATACCTGTTAAGTGAAGCATCTCGTAGCGAAAAAGCGAGTAGAACCGTCTCAAGTTTAAAAGAAGATTTAAGTAAATTACTGTCTGAATAAGAAAGGAGATAAAAATGTTGTATGTCATTCTGGCTGCTGCTGCAGTTATCTTTTGGTTAGTCGCTGTTGATCGGCCTATATTGAGAGTTAAATTCAAAGATGGTGTCGTAGCACAAGTTAAAGGGCATTTCCCTCCAAGTTTTAAACATAATGTGACTGAGATTGCTGAAAAGACAGGCTTGAGCGGCGAACTAAAAGTTTACCAGCAGAGAACGGGTGTTAAGTTGGTTTTTTCTAAAGACGTACCTAAAAAAATTCAACAGCGTATTCGCAATGTTTTTCCTCATCAGGGATTTCATACAAAAGAGCAACGAACCAAGAAGTCACATTGAGTCTGCCATTCTTAAGTTACAGATTGTTTTCATTAAAAAACGAACATCGTCGAAACGATTAACTTTACATATCGTCCATTTATAACTCGCTGATATCATGATGGAAGTCTCTGTAAAGGTTCTCGACGATGAAAAAAATCTGTGTAGTTATCATTTCGTTAGTGTTAGTAGTTTTCTGTTCAAAGGGTTATGCCGACGATTCAGAAAGTAATCCTGTCGCGAAATCAATAAAACAGCAAACGCTGAAAGCTCTTAAAAAATATAGATCTAAGCTTGATGGATATTGTGACGTGATGATCGAAATGAAGCATGTTCAAAGTTATGCAGAAATTGTAGGCGTTGGGACAAACGGTGATTACCAAATCTGCGCGAAAGCAAAATCTAAAATTAAGATAGGCAAAAAATTTAAATATAAAGTTCCAGAGAAATACATACGGATACAAATCAATGCAGCAGAGTTATGAGTAAGGTATGATTTCACTGTGAAATGAAAATTTGGATGTATGGTTTCAATTGCTATGGTGGTTAATAAATCAGAGTGCGCATTATGTGGCGCGTCATTATGTTGAGGGGCAGTCGTCAGTACCATTGCGTCAGCACTGGCGACTTCATTTGCAGCAGAACGTGGGCAGCTTGCTGAGTCGTTCTGCAAAAATGAACCCGTAATATAATGTCGGATAATACGAATTCAGGTGTTTTCCCTACTGCTTAAAAATGCTTCGATGATGACTGTAAGCAATTTAACTATTGCTGTTGGCAACTTTAACATACCGTTCTCCTTTATCACGTTGACCACTAAGCCCTGAAACCTTTTCAGGGCTTAGTGGTGACTATATTGCTTTTCTTATCTCGACTAAAAATAACGCCAGTTGCTGTAATAAAAACAAGATGTTAGTGGATG
This sequence comes from Vibrio sp. 3-2(1), assembly GCF_963887575.1. NCBI lineage: Bacteria > Pseudomonadati > Pseudomonadota > Gammaproteobacteria > Vibrionales > Vibrionaceae > Vibrio > Vibrio sp. 3-2(1). The sequence goes on from NZ_CAWPGB010000011.1 coordinate 51,227, forward strand.
TATGTCGAATGTCATCAACAAGACTTTGTTTTTAATAGGCTCGATTTTCTCTGCTATACGCTACGTTCGCGTGTAGAGAGAAAATGAGCAGCCAAGCGGAAAGAACGCTAAGCCGTTCTCATCATGCCGACACCGCGCGGCAGTTTCACTCAACGCATTTTGGGACTATCTCGCGCCTCAGTGTGCGACTTTCACGCCACTGCGTGACATTCCATGACGACCAAGCGACGGAATGACGACGACGCAAGACAAAATGTCATTTGCTGAAGTTGCTCAGGTTCTTGGCCGTAGTCGAGACTCGGTTAAGGTTCGCGCTGGTAAACTTGGCGTGTCATTTCGAAAAATCGCAGAGACGGCACCAACAGTTAAGCTTTCTAACGAGGATATTGAGCTCATTAGAGAGCTAGCCGAGGCGGGTTTAAATTTCTGCGAGATAGCCCGTAAGTTTGAGGTAGACAATAGTCACGTTAGAAACGTTTGCCAATTTCATTCGCGGCTGTACTTAGATAAAACTGACTATATTAATCATAAAAAAACGGCAAGCTGATGCAATTGATGGTATGGGATAATACTTATGGTGATTTTTATCCCATTGAATTTACTGAAATTAATAATACTAAAGTGCGTATTATATATCTTATGTTAAATTGCAAATGATTATATTTTAGCGTATGAATATTTCCTTCCTCTTTTCTATCTATCCTCATGACATTAAACATAATCAGTATTTACCATAAAATACCTAATAACTAGTCTGATAATCGAAGATTTCATTCTAGTTATTATTTAGTAAGAGTTTATATCGAGGATCTTTTCCCAATTATCTTGAAAGTTATAGGTTTATTGGGTGAATTTGGTTGGATTATCCAGTGGTCGGAATGTTGAATAAGTGTTCCATTTGTATGTATTTCTAGTTCAGGAATTCGTGGCCCAATTATGTATTGATTTGGGTTTTTATCATCTTTAATCACTATAATTTCCTGTTCATTTACAAATACAGAACAATTTGGCGTTGGAGTGCAGCTCGTCATGTCGACGTTTTGATAAGAAAAAGTCCTCCAGAAAAAAGCGACCAAAAGAATGAGTAATGTGATTAGTATTTGAGCAAACCTGTGTTTTGTAAGCTTTTCTGAAGCCATGATGCTTCCTTCCTCGTGTAACAAACTTCAAAGTTTTGAAATAAAAGGCCAAATCCTGAACAACTGTAAGGTTACTACTCTGTCATTGAATTGTTAATTGCAGTATAGTTGACGGTTGAAAATGCCACTTTTTTTTAAAGTCAGCAATAGATAGTAACGTTCTGATAAAGCAGTATTTCTATTGTGGATTTGGGGGGCATTACGACATGTGTCGTGTTGGAAGTAAAGTGTAGTTAATTAGAAATTGGAAGCATGCAAATGAGCCAAGAAAAGCAGCTTGAACAAAACTACAACTATACAGTTGTTCGGCAATTTACCTTAGTGACTATTCTCTGGGGTATTGTTGGTATGGCTGTAGGTGTTTTGATTGCCGCTCAATTAGTTTGGCCACAGCTAAACTTTGATACGCCGTGGTTGACGTACAGTCGCTTACGTCCTCTGCATACTAATGCGGTTATTTTTGCGTTTGGTACAAGTGCCCTCTTTGCAACATCTTATTATGTTGTTCAGCGTACTTGTCAAACTCGTCTATTTGGTGGTCCTCTTGTGCCCTTCACCTTTTGGGGATGGCAAGCCATTATTTTATCTGCAGCAATAACTTTACCTTTGGGTTATACCTCCGGTAAAGAATACGCGGAATTAGAATGGCCAATTGATATCGCCATTGCTCTTGTATGGGTATCTTATGCGATAGTGTTTTTTGGAACACTCGTCAAACGTAAGACGGCACATATCTATGTGGCAAACTGGTTCTTCGGAGCTTTTATCCTTACTGTTGCTGTATTACATATTGTAAATAGCATGGCAATCCCTGTTTCTATGGGTAAATCGTATTCAGTTTACGCTGGGGCGGTGGATGCTATGGTTCAGTGGTGGTACGGTCATAATGCGGTGGGTTTCCTGCTTACTGCCGGCTTCCTTGGTATGATGTATTACTTTGTACCAAAACAAGCTGAACGCCCTGTTTATTCATACCGTTTATCGATTGTTCACTTTTGGGCTTTGATCTCTCTTTACATTTGGGCTGGTCCGCACCATTTACACTACACTGCTCTGCCTGACTGGACTCAATCACTTGGCATGGTGATGTCGTTGGTGTTGTTTGCTCCTTCATGGGGCGGGATGATCAACGGGATCATGACGTTATCTGGTGCTTGGCATAAACTGCGCTATGACCCAATCTTACGATTCCTCATCGTTTCATTGTCATTCTACGGAATGTCTACGTTTGAAGGACCAATGATGTCGATTAAGACAGTTAATGCACTGTCACACTACACCGACTGGACTATTGGTCACGTGCATTCTGGAGCTCTAGGTTGGGTGGCAATGGTGTCGATTGGTTCGGTATACCATTTAATCCCTCGCCTATTTAACCAAGAGCGTATGTACTCTGTTGGTCTAATCAATGCTCACTTCTGGTTAGCGACTATTGGTACGGTGCTCTACATCGTTGCGATGTGGATTTCAGGTGTTATGCAGGGCCTGATGTGGCGTGCTGTTAACTCTGACGGTACGTTAACGTACAGTTTTGTTGAGTCTGTCCAAGCCTCTTACCCATTCTATACAGTTCGATTCATTGGTGGATTTATCTTCTTAGCAGGTATGTTCCTGATGGCTTACAACACGTATAAAACGGTTTTTGCACCAGATAATAGCTTAAAAGCTATTCCTCAACCGGCATAAGGAGATGAAAGAATGAGTTCTAATAATCGCCATGAAATCATCGAACGTAATGTCGGTTTACTGGCTATTTTCATTATTTTTGCCATCAGTTGGGGAGCCTTGGTTGAAATCACGCCATTGATTTTCCAAAAGCAAACTACTGAGCCTGTTGAAAATCTTAAGCCCTACACTGCGCTGCAACTTGAAGGCCGTGATATCTATATTCGCGAAGGTTGTAACGTTTGCCATAGCCAAATGATTCGCCCATTCCGTTCCGAAACGGAGCGTTATGGTCATTATTCGGTGGCTGGTGAAAGTGTTTGGGAGCATCCATTTGTGTGGGGTTCGAAGCGGACTGGGCCTGATTTGGCTCGTGTTGGTGGTCGTTATTCTGATGAATGGCATCGAGTTCACTTGACTAATCCTCGCGAACTGGTTCCTGAATCAAACATGCCCGGTTTTCCTTGGCTAGCAAAAAATGTGTTGGACGGCAAGCTTACGCAAAGCAAACTTGAATTATTCCGTAATCAGTTTGGTGTGCCGTATACCGATGAACAAATCGCGAATGCAGCAAAAGATGTCGAAGGGAAATCAGAAATGGATGCAATCATTTCTTATCTTCAATCTCTTGGTCACGCAATGAAGTAAGGGGTAGTTATGGATATCGGTACTATTCACAGTATTTGGACCATAGTGCTGTTCGTCTGTTTTATAGGCGTAGTGTGGTGGGCCTATGGCAAAAACCGTAAAGCTCGTTTCGATGAAGCGGCTAACCTCATTTTTGCCGATGAACAGCCCAAATCCTCTAAGGAACAAGGAGTGACTAAACAATGACGACATTTTGGAGTCTATGGGTCATCATCATTACGGTGGGAACTTTGCTGGGCTGTGCGATTCTGCTCGTTTGGTGTTTAAAAGACAAAATGGGAGTGGAAGAAGGCTCGGATATGGGCCATGAATACGATGGTATTCGTGAGCTCAACAACCCTCTGCCTAAATGGTGGACCTATCTTTTTATTAGTACGTTTATTTTTGCCGCTATCTATCTGACCCTCTATCCTGGGTTAGGTAGTTTTAAGGGCGTACTTGGTTGGCAAAGTTCAGATCAAACCATTCGCTCTCTTGATGAGTCCAAAGCCTCGATTGCAAATGCGCAAAACAATAAAGTGTTAGTACAGTATGCAAAAGAGTTAGATGACGCAAACACCTACTTTGGTGAAGCATTTAAACGCTTAGCTTATACTGGCGGCGGTTCGGATTTACGCCCTATTCCTGAAATTGCAGCAGATTCTGATGCATTGAAGGTTGGTCAGCGTTTATTCTTACAAAACTGCTCTCAGTGTCATGGTTCTGACGCTCGTGGTCAAAAAGGCTTTCCGAATCTAACCGATAATGCTTGGTTATATGGTGGTGAACCAGAAGCGATTGTGACCACTATCCGACATGGTCGTATTGGACAAATGCCAGCTTGGAAAGATGTCCTCGGTGAGCAAGGTGTGAAGGAAGTGGTGAGTTATACCCTAAGCCTTTCTGGGCGTTCTGTGAACGTTCGAGAAGCGGAAGCAGGTAAAGCTCGCTTCGTCGTTTGCGCCGCTTGTCATGGTACGGATGGTAAAGGTAACCCTGCGTTTGGAGCACCTGATCTTACTGATAACGATTGGTTATTTGGTGACTCAAGAGCCGATGTTACTCAAACGGTCATGCATGGCCGATCAGGTGTTATGCCTGCTTGGAATGACATTCTCGGTGAAGATAAAGTTCAATTGGTTGCTGCTTACGTGTGGAGTTTAAGCAATACAGAGAACTAATTGCACAACAAAGGCAGCTCTTTATTAGGGCTGTCTTTCTTCTCTTTTTAATAAGCCTTCTTTATTTTGTTGTTGAGAACTTTTTTATGGTAACTCCTTGGTATAAACAATTCTGGCCGTGGTTTCTGATCATCTTACCGTTAACTGTGGTGATATGGACGATTGCAACGGTTATCGTCTTTTCTCAGAATTCAGTGTCATTGGTGACAGAGGATTACTACAAAAAAGGCAAAGGCATTAATATTGACCTATCAAAAATTAACGAAGCGAAAGCATTAAAGCTCAGCTCGGAAGTCTACTCTGAGGGTAATGATATTATCTTCAAATTTAATAAAGGTGAGCTTGAACACTACCCCGCGATTAAAATGATGTTTGCTCATCGGACACTGCCAGACCGTGATTTCACACAACTTGTCGCATCGGATGCACAAGGTATATATCGCATTACCCTGCCTGCCCCGTTACAAGGCCCTTGGTTCATCGAACTCACTCCTCACAATGAGGAGTGGTTAATCCAAGGTCGAGTAACGTTTCCAATGCCAACTTCTACTCAATTAATGAATTAAACTATGTGCAAAGCGTGTTACCACTGTGGTGAAGATGTACCAGCCAACACGGACTATAAAGTTGATATTCTAGGTGAAAGCAGAGATATGTGTTGTCCCGGTTGTGAAACCGTGGCTAAAACCATTGTAGAGAGTGGCCTAGTATCTTATTACCAATACCGAACGACCACTGCAGATAAAGTGGAGCTTGTGCCAGAGCAGCTCAAAGCACTCATTCATTATGATAATGATGATGTACAAGCAGAGTTCGTTCGTAACGACAACGAAACGTCCGAAGTGACGTTATCGTTAGAAGGTGTTTCCTGTGCGGCTTGTGCTTGGTTAATTGAAAAACAACTCTCTCATAAAAATGGGGTAATTTCGATAAGGGTCAATACCACTACCAACCGTGCTTTACTCAGTTGGGATAAGACACAAACACGACTCAGTGAATTACTCTCCACTATTCATAAATTAGGTTATAAGGCTGCCCCTTTTGAAGCAGACGCACATGAGGCAGCCTACCATCAATCAATGAAGCAATATCTTTATCGCTTGGGTATTGCAGGTCTAGCCACCATGCAAGTGATGATGCTTGCTGTGGCGCTCTATCTTGAGGTCTTCGGTGATCTTGATTCTGAGTTTCGCAATTATTTTCGTTGGGTTAGCTTGATCTTTGCAACCCCCGTACTTTTATACTCTGCCCTTCCCTTTTACCTCAATGCTTGGCGAAGCATTAGAGGCAGAACATTAGGTATGGATGTCCCTGTTTCTATCGCTCTTATTTTTGCGTATGTTGCTAGTCTGATAGCGACAGTGACCGAACAAGGCGAAGTCTTTTTTGAATCCATTTCAATGTTTACCTTTTTCTTACTGGTTGGACGATTTTTAGAGATGCGGGCGCGTAGAAAAGCCGCGGCGGCTAGCGGCAATTTACTGAAATTGATCCCTGCGGTTGCAACTACGTTGGATGGCCGTCAAGTGCCTGTAAAAACTCTAGCTCTTGGTGATCGAATTCGCGTGTTGCCTGGAGAACACGTCCCTGCTGATGGTCGAGTGTTGAATGGGCGTATTCATATTAATGAATCAATGTTGACCGGTGAATCAGTACCCGTTGTCAAAACAGTCGGTGATGCTGTTTTTGCTGGTACATTAAATGGCGATGAGTCTTTCGAGTTGGAAGTCACTACATCTAAAGCGGATTCCGTTATTTCCAATATTGTTAGACTGCAAGATGAAGCTCAAATGTCTAAGCCTAAGATTGCAGAAATTGCTGATATTGTCGCGAGATATTTTGTGGCTGTAATTTTGATTATTGCAGCAGCCACTTGGTTTTATTGGCACCAGACAAAACCTGAAGATGCATTTTGGATCATGTTAGCGGTCTTGGTGGCAACCTGCCCGTGCGCGCTTTCTCTTGCCACCCCCACAGCCATCACTTGCGCTACATCACGAATGGGTGACTTTGGTATTTTATTGAGAAAAAACCATGTCTTTGAAACACTTTGTAAAGTTAACCATTTGATTATTGATAAAACGGGAACGTTGACACGTGGTGATATCGAAATTAGTGACGTTGAGTTGCATGGTGATATAGACGAAAACCATTGTTTGGCGCTAGCCGCTGCTTTGGAGCATCATGCCAATCACCCCATTGCCAGAGCGTTTGCGCAATATCGTAATGACGAGTTTCGTGTTGAGCATGTGCAGAATATGATTGGGTCTGGTATTCAAGGTAAATATTTAGGCGGCGATGTTCGTATCGGCAGTGCCGAATTTGTTTTGAACGACATCAGTGACGATCGAGCAAATCGTATTTATCTGTCGCTCAACGGGCAACACATTGCGACCTTCACGTACCGCGATCCTATCCGTAGTGAAGCGAAACAATTTATCGATCGTTTTCATCAGGAAGGAATTAAGATCACGCTATTAACGGGGGATTCTCAAGTTAATGCCCAAAGTGTGGCCGCTGAAATGGATATCGATATTGTCGTATCGAATGCCAAACCAGAAGATAAACTGAGTTACTTAAAGTCGTTACCAGATGATGATATCACCATGATGATTGGCGATGGCATTAATGATGCGCCAACGCTTGCTGGTGCGCACTTATCAGTCGCTATGGGTGGTGGAACCGATGTCGCAAAAGCATCCGCTGATATGGTTTTACTTGGTGATAAACTCGACAGATTATTGGAAGCCAGAAGCTTAGCGTTAAAAGCTCGCAAAATCATTCGGGAAAATTTAGCGTGGTCACTTGGATACAATATTATTGTTTTGCCACTCGCCGTTGCAGGGCTGGTTGCTCCTTACATTGCCGTCGTGGGCATGTCGGCGAGTTCGATTATTGTGGTATCTAATTCTCTTCGACTACTCAAAAAGAGGGATAAGTAGATGGAAAGTCTTTATATATTGATCCCCATAGCGATCGTTTTGGTTACGATCGCCGTCATCATCTTTTTATGGGCAGTAAAGAGCGAACAGTTTGAAGATTTAGAACGCCAAGGACACAATATTTTGTTTGATGAAGATGAACTTACCTCATCAAAAGAAGAGAAAAAATGACCGCAGATTGGATTGGTGCTTTTTTTATCGGTTTACTTGGAGCTGGCCACTGTATGGGAATGTGTGGCGGAATTGCTTCTCTTTTGACCTTAGGTGAAAAACGCAGTGATCGACTCCCAATACTGCTTGTTTTTTACAACCTTGGGCGTATTGCCAGCTATATGCTGTTTGGCGGTTTATTAGGAGGCCTCGCCGCCTCGCTATCCGAATTCTCTACACTTAATCATGCGTTGATTTGGTTGAGGCTCATTGCGGCAGGCCTAATGATTGTACTTGGATTATATGTTGGGCGTTGGTGGTTTGGTCTGTTGAAGCTGGAGAAGGTTGGGCAAAAAATCTGGAGTTTTATTTCGCCTTTTGGGCAATCATTGCTCCCGCTTAGGAAAACGTGGTTCGCTCTCCCTTTTGGGTTTATCTGGGGATGGTTACCTTGTGGGCTAGTTTACTCGGTACTGACTTGGTCTGTGGTGTCCGGTAGTGCGCTGTCTGGGGCACTGGTTATGGCCTCTTTTGGTTTGGGAACCTTACCTGCGATGCTTCTTGTTGGTTACGGAGCGACCCGTTTGAAGAACATTCAACAATCATTCATATTTCGTCATTTTGCTGCGATTTTTATCATACTCTATGGTCTATACACGGGTTATGGAGCAGTGAGTATTTTATCATCTACGTGGTAGCTGTCTGATTTATGGCATCTTTTTTCGCTATCCTTTAGGGGTAATGGGTGCTAAAATATTGATGTACATCAAAAAGTGAAAGGTTGTAAAGGTTGTTATGATTTCTGATAAGCCAGCGGCAAAGCGCATTCAATCTGGTGGTTGTGCAATTCACTGTCAAGATTGCAGCATTAGCCAGCTTTGTATTCCTTTTACTCTCAATGAATCTGAACTTGATCAACTTGATCAAATTATTGAGCGTAAAAAACCTATCCAAAAGGGCCAAGAGCTATTTAAAGCTGGTGACGACCTTAAGTCTCTCTACGCTATTCGCTCAGGTACAATTAAAAGTTATACCATTACTGAGCAAGGTGATGAACAAATCACTGCGTTTCATTTAGCGGGTGATTTAGTTGGTTTTGACGCGATCACTGATGATTCTCATCCTAGCTTTGCTCAGGCTCTAGAAACATCAATGGTATGCGAAATACCCTACGAAATTCTTGATGATCTTTCGGGTAAAATGCCTAAGTTACGTCAGCAAATTATGCGCTTGATGAGTAATGAAATTAAGGGTGACCAAGAGATGATTCTTCTGCTATCTAAAAAGAATGCAGAAGAAAGATTGGCGGCTTTTCTTTATAACTTGTCGACTCGTTTCTCTCAGCGCGGCTTTAGCCCTAGAGAGTTTCGTCTGACAATGACTCGTGGTGATATCGGTAATTACCTTGGTCTCACTGTTGAAACGATCAGTCGTCTACTCGGCCGTTTTCAGAAGTCTGAAATCCTTAGCGTTAAAGGCAAATACATCACAATCCTTGACCATGACCAACTGATGGAACTGGCAGGCGTATCTAAAGAAACTAAGTAACTTCAATGAGGTAGCTCTTAAATGAGCTACGTCATACTTCTGTTAAAAACTCTCTTTTTTTCTAAAATTCTCGCTGGTTATGAGCTAAAGTAACTCTAACGCCCTCCTCCATAATTAAGGAGTCGATATGAGTATTTATAGCAAGATTCTGGTAGTTGCTGACATCAACCACGATGAACAACCCGCCCTTGCCAGAGCCATACAGTTAGCGCAGCAAAGCACGTCTTCTAGCCACATTACATTTTTTCTATCTATTTATGATTTCTCTTATGACATGACGTCGATGCTCTCTGTTGATGAACGTGATGCTATGCGACGTGGTGTTATCCATCAGCGCGAGCAATGGATGAGGAAAGTAGCTGAACCGTATATTGATAGTTCGATCCAATTTGAAGTGAAAGTGGTGTGGCATAACCGCCCTTATGAAGCGATTATTGCTGAGATATTTTACGGAGAACATGACATTCTGATCAAAGGGACGCGTAAGCATGATGTCCTGGAATCCGTTATTTTTACACCGACAGATTGGCACTTATTGCGTAAATGCCCAACTCCAGTGCTATTGGTTAAAAATTCAGATTGGCCACAGAATGCGAATATAATCGCTTCGGTACATGTGGGGTCAGAAAATCCGGCTCATATTGATTTAAATGATTGCATGGTTGAACAACTAAAAAGCCTCACCACTCGTTTAGGTGCGACGCCTTATCTGGTGAATTCATACCCTATTACGCCTGCGAATATTACCATTGAGTTGCCCGAGTTTGATCCAATGACCTACACTGATGCTGTTCGTGGTCACCACTTGATGGCAATGAAAGCATTGCGACAAAAGCATGGTATAGATGAATCGCAAACACTTGTAGAGCAAGGCTTGCCTGAAGACGTCATTCCTCAAGCTGCTGAAAAGCTCAATGCGGCGATGGTTATTCTTGGTACGACGGGGCGTACAGGGTTATCGGCAGTATTTATTGGCAACACGGCAGAACAAGTCATTGATAAAATTAACTGTGATGTTTTAGCATTAAAGCCGCATGGCTACGTGAGCCCTTTAGATCCTAAAACCTCTATTTAAAATGGCCCGATCTATCATCGATCCCCCTTGTCATAGACGAGGGGGATTTTTTATCTTCCTTACTTGTTAGATCTGGCATCTGCGCTATTTATCCGTATCATACGCACTTTATTTTGTTTAAAGATTAAAGACCAGACACTGATGACTGAGCAAATTCAAGAGCGCACCAAAGCTCAACAATATAATTTCAATAAACTTCAGAAGCGTATCCGTCGTAATACGGGTCAAGCCATTGCTGACTTTAATATGATTGAAGATGGCGACCGTATTATGGTATGTCTTTCTGGCGGTAAAGATAGCTTTACCATGCTGGATATTCTAATGAGCCTTCAGAAAAGTGCCCCTGTTAGCTTTGAGCTTATTGCCGTGAATCTTGATCAAAAACAGCCCGGATTTCCTGAACACATTCTGCCGCAGTACTTAGAGCAGCTAGGCGTTGAATATAAAATTGTCGAAGAAGACACGTATTCTATTGTTCAAGATAAGATCCCTGAAGGGAAAACCACCTGCTCACTTTGTTCACGCTTACGCCGCGGCATTTTGTACCGTACAGCCAAAGAACTCGGTGCGACGAAAATTGCGTTAGGCCATCACCGTGACGACATTCTAGAAACGCTATTTTTGAACATGTTTTATGGTGGAAAGATCAAAGGAATGCCACCTAAACTTGTGTCTGATAACGGTGAACATGTGGTAATTCGCCCTCTAGCCTACTGTCGTGAAAAAGACATTATCAAATATGCGAACATGCGAGAGTATCCGATTATTCCATGTAATCTATGTGGCTCTCAGCCAAACATGCAACGTCAAAACATTAAGCAAATGCTAAATGGCTGGGATAAACAGTTCCCTGGGCGCATCGAGACCATGTTTAGTGCAATGCAAAATGTAGTGCCTAGCCATTTGGCTGATTTCAAGTTGTTTGACTTTAAGTCGATTAACCGTGATTCAGGCGTTATTAATGGCGGCGACATTGGTTTTGATAAAGAAGAGATGCCAATCCTAGCGCTCGAAGATGAGGATAGCGTGATGGAGTTTGATCCTAGTTTGAAGTTGGATGTCACCAATCTTTGATATTCCTACAAAGATAAAACGAGTAAGGGCTGCGAATGCAGCCCTATTGATATTAGCCCAACATGTCTAATGTTTCGCTTTGGGAAGGTAAGGTAACACGCGAACCGTTTCTTGTGGCAACTGCATCGATCCACCTTCACTCAGTTGACTGAGCTCCACTTGGGCTTTGCCATTTTCTATGTTAATGGTTTCGCCGTTACTCAACTGAATGACCGAATTCAAATTATTGGCAAATTCGAGTGTGACACCAGAAACATCGGGTGTGAACCAACTCGCAAACATCCCGCCGAGCTCTTCCAGTAATTTTTGCATCTGAGGTAATAAGATGGCGACCTGCTGGTAAGATATTTCTCCTTTGAACTGCTCTTTTGCCATAACAACAGTCGAAAAGTCACAACGCATATCTTGAGGAGTATCGACAAACACTAACGGATTCGCTTGCCGTAAATGATCGTCTAAAGGAAGTAGTAGCTCGTGGTTGCTACTGACTTTCAACGCTTCATAGTGCTTTTCTTTTTCCATCCAAGCCTTCTCTATTGGGCAGAGCTGCTTGGTATTGGCATTAAGGAAATAATAAGCGACTTTGACATTGGGGTACTCTTCTTTCACGTTATTTTTCATTGCTGAAAACAACTTGGAGTATGTAAACATATACTCTTGAGCGTTAACGGGAAATGCGTTAGCAAAGCATAACGTTGTCAGTAATAAGGTAAGCGTTCTTTTTTTCATTATTATTCTGTCCAGAAAGGCTGATTGTGACGCATCATAGATTGAAGATCTTGCACATAAGCTTCTCCGCGCTCTGAGTATTTCAGTAAGCCATTAGTCATCTCCATGGCACTGTCGGCACTCAATAAATCGGCATTATTTTTTCTTAATCGAAAACGAATCTCTCGTAAATCATGATAAGCGGAGTTGCGGTTAACATTCATGAAGTAACCGTGGATTGACTCTTGAACAGAACCAAAACTCGCCACTTCGTGAGTCATACCTTCCACTCGTTGCAAAGGTACCAACCCACACCCTGCACTGTAACACCATTGACCGAAATAGTTGTTTCCTTCAGTTGCAAAGCGAGAGGTTCCCCAAGCCGATTCATTCGCTGCCTGGGTCAAGACTAACGCTTCGGGTAAAACGTCAACTCGATGCAGCATGTTTTCTAGCCATGCGCTAGTGATGCCTTCCGCAGGAATCGGTACTTCATATCGCTTAGAGAGTTTTTGCGCCTCACTATAGTCACTTTTGGCTATCTGATTACTTAGATGATGCTGTGCAATCCTCTCTAATATTTCACGCTCTCGCAAAACACGTAAATTTTCCCAAGCTATCCCTGGTTTTAAGAAAGAAAAAAAAGCATGCTTTTTCTCATTCACATCATCGATGGCTGAGAAGTCAGGCGCTTTTCCAACAGCTCTAGCACCTTGCAAAGATGGAATGTCGCTTTTGTAAGTCGTCTCGGTTGAGGTTTGCTTGACGTAATAAACGCTGCAACTCACAACCACGAGCGAGATGGCGGTAAGTAAGATTATTTTACGCATTGAACACCTGAGAATTTGGATTATTGTCGGATTGATTAGTCGCTATGATCTTTAGTTTGATGCCAAACATATTGCGATAAATAATCCCTTTAGCATGGAAGAAGAAAGGTAATACAAAAATGAAACCTATCCCATAAAAGAGCGCGGCGGCAACGAACATCAGCATGATCACGGAATAAATCACGGCAATAGGAACGATTTTTTTATTTACTGCGCGTAAGGATAATAGTAGTGATTGCATAGGTGGAACCCGTTTTTCGCAGATCAATAAGATGGATTGGCTAAACGCAATACTCAAATACATTGATAGCAATGGGAAAATCATTCCTGCTACACCTTGCAGTAATAAGCTGAATAGCGTTGCTAAAATCACTGGGATGGTGAACTGTAATCCCTTACCTATATGTCTTGGCTGTGTTCTTAACCCAGCGACATGACTCATCGCCATTAAGCTCACGCCAGCATAAATAGGTGCACTAACGACCTCATAGCTAAAATTAGCCACAAAAATAGCTTGTACAATATTGCCTGTGAAAGCTTCTGGTGTTTCTAACGCATCCAAGATTAGTGATGGATCACCCAGTTGCAATTTTAAAGCAATATAGAAGATCGCAAGCTGCACAAATAAAAGAATCACGATGGAAGGAGAAAAGGAGATAAATTGCTTGATCGTGCAATCCCATGCCTCTTTGAGCACGGCGTTGACTTTTAGCTCGTAATCTCCCTTGAGCGCATGCTCTACACTACCGCCTAAATTGAAATCTTTTTCAATATCATTATTCATAAAATGTCCTAGGCAACGGAAAAGCAAGTTGCCTGTATTTGGGTCACAAAGTTATTGTCATTATACTGCAATACACTCTAGTCCAAAATCAGAAGCCTAAACTGATCTTGCATTATTATGTGTTTGGTTGATAATTAACCACTTGAAAGCATTGAACAGTTAGTTAGCTCTGTATGGTAATCAATCTTTACTGCTACCTACAAAACTTTTTCTGTATCAATATAAGAAAACGCTTTGAATTCACTCTTTTGGTGATTATGATGCGCGCCTCAATTGTGTATAGCGACAGGTCGTAAGATAGGCATCCCTATAGACCAAGGTGGGAGAAAAACAGACGTTGAACGTAAAAGAATCAGTAGGAAAACCAGTAGTTCGTCTTTCTGGTATCAGTAAAAGTTTCGATGGTAAGGAAATCATTGGCAACCTAAACCTTGATGTTAATCATGGCGAATTCTTAACGATACTTGGTCCTTCTGGCTGTGGTAAAACAACAGTACTAAGAATGATTGCAGGTTTTGAAACCGCAGATCAAGGTTCAATTACTCTTGATAATCAAGATGTTACAAAAGTTCCTGCTGAACAGAGACACGTTAACACCGTCTTTCAAAGCTATGCACTTTTCCCACATATGACAGTATTTGAAAATGTCGCGTTTGGTTTGCGTATGCAAAAAGTGCCAACGGCGGACATTGAACCCCGTGTGATGGAAGCACTGCGGATGGTACGTCTCGACGCGATGGCCCAGCGTAAACCAAGTCAACTTTCTGGTGGTCAACAACAACGTATCGCGATCGCGCGTGCCGTTGTTAATAAACCTAAGGTTCTGTTGCTAGACGAATCTTTATCCGCGCTTGACTATAAACTTCGTAAGCAGATGCAAATGGAGCTTAAGCAGCTTCAGCGTCAGCTTGGGATCACCTTTATCTTCGTTACACACGATCAAGAAGAAGCTTTATCAATGTCGGATCGCATTATTGTTATGCGTGAAGGGAAAATTGAGCAAGATGGCTCTCCACGTGAAATTTACGAAGACCCTAAAAACCTATTTGTTGCCCGCTTCATCGGTGAGATCAACGTATTTAATGCTGAAACGATCGAACGAATTGACGATAAGCGTATTCGTGCACATATCGAAGGTGTTGAAGCGGTGGTTTACCACGATCAAAATGTACAACCCGGACACAAACTACAAGTTTTGCTGCGTCCTGAAGATCTTCGCATCGAAGAGATTAAAGAGTCAGAAGAAAAAGGCATTGTTGGACACGTGACAGAACGTACCTACAAAGGCATGACTCTAGAATCTGTAGTCGAATTGGAAGAATCAGGCATGCGCGTGACGGTTAGCGAATTCTTTAACGAAGATGATCCTGATGTGGACCATTCTCTCGGTCAGAAAGTCGCTATCACTTGGGTTGAAAGCTGGGAGGTAGTACTCGATGATGAGCAAGAA
This sequence comes from Vibrio sp. 3-2(1), assembly GCF_963887575.1. Classification (NCBI taxonomy): domain Bacteria; kingdom Pseudomonadati; phylum Pseudomonadota; class Gammaproteobacteria; order Vibrionales; family Vibrionaceae; genus Vibrio; species Vibrio sp. 3-2(1). The sequence continues at coordinate 66,400 of NZ_CAWPGB010000011.1, forward strand.
GCTTAATCTTCAAAATGCTATTATCACATTGATTGTTGGGTGGTTAGTGCTGTTTGTGCTAATCCCTAACGTTATGATCATTGGTACTAGCTTTTTGACTCGCGATGAAGCCAACTTAATTGAAATGACCTTCACGCTTGATAACTATACACGCTTATTGGATCCACTTTACGCCAAAGTGCTCATGCACTCTTTCTATATGGCAATTGTGGCTACCCTTCTCTGCTTGGTTATTGGTTATCCATTTGCTTACATTGTCGCAAAAATGCCACAAAAATGGCGTCCAATTATGCTGTTTTTGGTGATTGTTCCTTTTTGGACGAACTCTCTTATCCGTACCTACGGATTAAAAATAGTGCTGGGTACGCAAGGCATCCTAAACCAAGCTTTAATGGCTTTAGACATCATAGACAAACCACTGCGTATTATGTACACCGAGACAGCGGTAATGATTGGCTTGGTTTACATCTTGCTGCCTTTTATGATTCTTCCGCTCTATTCTGCTATTGAAAAATTGGACGATACCTACATTGAAGCCGCGCGAGATCTAGGGGCAAATAAGCTTCAAACTTTGCTGAAGGTAGTATTGCCATTGACCATGCCGGGTATCATCGGGGGCTGCTTGTTGGTGTTACTGCCAGCATTAGGTATGTTCTATATTGCTGACTTACTCGGTGGCGCGAAAAACCTGCTGATTGGTAACGTGATTAAGAGCCAAGTATTGAATGCTCGTGATTGGCCATTTGGCGCCGCGACCAGCATTGCCTTGACTCTGGCGATGGCTGTAATGCTTTATGCATACTATCGTGCTGGTAAGTTATTGAATAAGAAAGTGGAGCTAGACTAATGGGCAAAACAGTTAGATTTAGCTTTATGAGTTTAGTGTATGTATTTCTATACCTACCGATCATAGTGCTGATTGTAAATTCATTTAATGACAACAAATTTGGTATTAAATGGGGCGGTTTCACTACTAAGTGGTACCACGCGCTAGTTGCAAACGACAGCTTAGTTCAGGCCGCATGGCACTCGCTGAATGTAGCGGTTTTTTCAGCAACAGCAGCGACGCTGATTGGCAGTTTAACTGCTGTAGCTCTTTTTCGTTATCAATTTAAAGGTAAACGTGCAGTTAATGGTATGTTGTTTGTTGTAATGATGTCCCCAGATATTGTCATGGCAATTTCGCTACTTGCGCTATTCTTAGTGTTAGGTGCTCAGCTAGGTTTTCTTACTTTGTTGATTGCACACATTACATTCTGCTTACCTTTCGTTGTTGTGACTGTTTACAGTCGCCTCAACGGATTTGATGTAAAGATGCTCGAAGCTGCCAAAGATCTCGGTGCTGGCGAATGGGTGATTTTGACCAAAATCATTTTGCCATTAGCGAAACCGGCAGTTGCGGCTGGTTGGTTGCTGAGTTTCACACTGTCATTAGATGATGTGATCATTAGCTCGTTTGTAACCGGCCCTACTTACGAGATTTTACCATTGAAGATTTATTCTATGGTTAAAGTTGGAATTTCCCCAGAAGTTAACGCTCTGGCGACCGTGATGTTAGTTGTCTCATTGGCTCTAGTAATCACATCACAGTTGTTAGCAAGGGAAAAAGTGAAGTAGAATCGACATCTTGTAATACATTACGCGAAACAGAATGACAAATCGTCATTCTGTTTTTCTATCTAACGCCTAAAAATAGGCAACGTTTGGTTTGGAGCTAACGTCAATGAAAAAATGGGCTACTCTATTAGCTGGTAGTGCATGTGCGCTTTCTTTGTTCTCTGGAGCAGTAACAGCGGATGAAAACAAGGAACTAGTATTCATGAACTGGGGGCCATACATTAACAGTGGTCTTCTAGAGCAGTTTACGAAAGAGACCGGCATCAAGGTCATTTATTCAACTTATGAATCGAATGAAACCCTGTATGCAAAGCTAAAAACTCACAACCAAGGTTATGATCTTGTTGTTCCATCCACCTACTTCGTTTCTAAAATGCGCGATGAAGGTATGTTACAAAAGATTGATAAGTCTAAATTAAGCAACTTTAAAAACCTTGATAACAACTATTTGAATAAACCTTACGATCCAAATAATGATTATTCAATTCCACACGTGGTTGCTATCACTGGGCTTGCGGTTAATACCGATATGTATGATCCCAATGATTTCCAAAGCTGGGGTGACCTATGGAACCCAGAGTTGAAAGGCCAGCTAATGTTGATGGATGATACTCGTGAGGTATTCCACATTGCCCTTCGTAAGTTAGGTTACTCAGGTAACACTACGGATGAAAAGCAAATTGATGAGGCCTACGCTGAGCTGCAAAAACTAATGCCTAATGTATTGGTATTTAACTCAGATAACCCTGCCGCTCCTTACCTCTCTGGTGAAGTTGGCTTAGGTATGCTGTGGAATGGCTCTGCTGCAGCGGCGCAAAAAGAAGGCTTGCCAATTAAGCTTGTTTTCCCTAAAGAAGGCGGTATCGGTTGGGTTGACAACTTTGCTATCAGTTCTGGTGCCAAAAACGTAGAAGCCGCACATAAGATGATCGACTTCTTGCTACGTCCAGAAATTGCAGAACAAATTTCTCGCGACACGGGTTATTTAACCGGCGTGAAAGCGTCTAATGAGAAATTTAAAGACAGCCCTGCTCTTTTCCCATCTCAAGATGATTTAGATCGTGTTGAATGGCAATCTGCCGTTGGTGAAAAAACTGTGCAGTATGAAGATTACTTTATGAAGTTAAAAGCGGGTCAATAATTCCGCAAAAAGTATGAAATAGGCAGCACTAGCTGCCTATTTTCGTTAAAACTGGTATACTTTGCACTTTCGTATCACGCACCCTTGCCTAGTTAAGCTTTGGCACCGACTAAAATGGAAACGTAATGAAAAGCACACTGTATGCTGGCGCTATTTGCGCAGCAACTCTATTCACTACGCCTGCAATGGCTGCAGATCAAGAGCTTTATTTTTACAACTGGTCTGAATATATCCCCCACGACGTTCTCGAAGATTTCACCAAAGAGACAGGAATTAAAGTCATTTACTCAACCTATGAGTCTAATGAAAGCATGTATGCCAAGTTAAAAACTCAAGGTTCCGGCTACGATCTTGTCGTGCCATCCACCTACTTTGTTTCTAAAATGCGTAAAGAAGGCATGTTGCAGGAGATTGACCACGCTAAGCTTTCTCATTTTGCTGATCTTGATTCTAACTATCTCAATAAATCGTTCGACCCAAACAACAAATTTTCTATCCCTTATATCTGGGGCGCCACGGGGATTGGTATTAATACCGATATGCTTGATAAATCACTGATCAAAAACTGGGGCGACTTATGGGATGCCAAATGGGAAGGTCAGTTGATGATGATGGACGATGCTCGTGAGGTGTTCCATATTGCACTGAGTAAGCTTGGTTACTCACCTAATACGACGGATCCTGACGAAATTAAAGCGGCCTATGAAGAGCTTAAAAAACTGATTCCAAACGTGTTAGTGTTCAACTCCGACTTTCCCGCAAACCCTTTTTTAGCGGGTGAAGTTTCTTTAGGTATGTTATGGAATGGCTCGGCGTATATGGCCCGCCAAGAAGGCGCTTCAATTAACATTATTTGGCCAGAAAAAGGCGCGATTTTCTGGATGGATAGCATATCCATTCCGGCCGGGGCCAAAAACGTTGATGCGGCTCATAAGATGATTGATTTCTTATTGCGCCCTGAGAATGCAGCAAAAATCGCATTAGAAATTGGTTACCCAACTCCCGTTAAAACAGCCTATTCACTGTTACCCAAATCTTTCGCCAATGATCCTAATATCTTCCCTCCACAATCTGTTATGGACAGCGGGTTTTGGCAAGATGAGGTGGGAGAAGCGAATGTGTTGTACGACGAATACTTCCAGAAGCTCAAAGTAAATAATTGATCATATTCAATGTTTAGATAACACGCCTACTCTAGGCGTGTTTCTTTTTTGGCATTTCTAACCCTAATATCTCTTCCACTAACCGCGGAACTTCAATACTGGCTTTACCGTAGCGTTTTTCCTCAAACTCACTTTCAACGGCACTCGGTTCTAAGTTGATCTCAATGGTGTGCGCACCATGCATTCTGGCATCATGAACAAAGCCTGCAGCAGGATAAACAACGCCCGATGTACCGATAGAGATAAAAAGATCAGCCGTCTCGAGTGCTGAATAAATATCGCCCATGCGCAGTGGCATTTCGCCAAACCAAACAATATGAGGTCGCATTTGAGCTGGAATTTGACAGCAATGACAAAGCTCTCCGCTCAGAATGTCGTCTTTATGCTCTATTACTTGGTTAGAAACGCTGCAGCGTGCTTTAAGCAGCTCACCGTGCATATGAATCACCTGTTTGCTACCCCCCCGCTCATGAAGGTTATCGATATTCTGCGTAATAATCGTTACGTTTCCCTCTATCTCTTGCTCTAATTTACCAAGCGCGATGTGGGCGGCATTAGGTTGTATTGATTCAGATTGGAGTTTTCGACGACGCTGATTATAGAAATCCTGTACGAGATCGGGATCACGTGCGAAACCTTCAGGGGTCGCGACATCCTCTATTTTATGGTTTTCCCATAACCCATCTTGAGCACGAAATGTTTTGATGCCTGATTCCGCTGAAATGCCTGCCCCCGTGAGGATCACGATATTCTTGTAAGGGAAATTCATACTATGTCCTTATTGCACGCTTTTTTGCTAGCTTAGCACCGATGCAATAACAACAGTAGTTTTGAGGGTTAGACCATAGTATAAAATAGCCATTGATTGCTTATTTTCTGTGACATAAACCGAGCTACGAAATAGACCGAAATACCGCGCGACTTCGGTCTATATGTAATCAATCTTCGTTAATGGCGGAGATTTTATGGATAGCCAAATCCGCGCCGTTAAATTCGTCTTCTTCAGATAAACGCAATCCAGTCAATACATTGAGAGAGCCATAAACGATTGCGGCGCCCAATACTGCCACTGAAATACCCAATAAGGTTCCTAGTAGTTGAACGGCGAGGCTGACACCACCTAGGCCGCCGAGTGATGATTGGCCAAAAATCCCAGCGGCAATCCCGCCCCATGCACCACAAACACCATGTAATGGCCATACACCTAATACATCGTCTATTCTCGTTCGGTTTTGCAGTTGAGTGAACAACCAAACAAATAAAGCACCCGCAACTACTCCCGTCACTAAGGCACCCAGTGGGTGCATCAAGTCCGATCCTGCACACACCGCGACTAATCCTGCTAGAGGACCATTGTGGATAAAGCCAGGGTCATTTTTTCCGACAATTAACGCTGCTAAAATACCACCAGTCATGGCCATTAAAGAGTTCATCGCGACTAATCCACTAATTCCATTTAATGTTTGCGCTGACATGACGTTAAAACCAAACCAGCCCACACAAAGGATCCACGCGCCCAGTGCTAGAAACGGAATGTTGGATGGAGCAAAGTTGGTGTGCTTTCCTGCACGTACTCTTCCCTTACGCATTCCTAGAAACATGACAGCGATGAGTGCAATCCATCCGCCGACCGCATGCACGACCACCGAACCAGCGAAATCGTGAAAAGCAGCACCGAATTGAGCTTCAAACCAGCTTTGCACGCCATAATTGCCATTCCAAATCATTCCCTCAAACAGCGGATAAACAAACCCAACTGTGAAAAAAGTAGCAATGAGAATAGGGTAAAACCGAGCGCGCTCGGCAATACCTCCAGAAACGATAGCAGGAATAGCGGCGGCAAACGTCAATAGGAAAAAAAACTTAACTAGATGATAGCCGTTCCCTTGGGCAAGGGTTTGGGCATCAGCAAAGAAATGAGCGCCGTAGGCTATCCAGTAACCGATAAAAAAATAGGCGATCGTAGAAATACCGAAATCGGCGAGAATTTTTACCAGCGCGTTCACTTGGTTCTTTTTACGCACTGTCCCCACCTCAAGAAAGGCAAATCCAGCGTGCATTAAAAACACCATGATTGCACCGAGCAGCAAAAATAGCGTATCAGAACTTTGAGTCAGGGCTTGTACGGCACCTTGAACCTGACTTACGGTTTGAGTCATCTTAGTGATTCTCCATTGAAATGTTGTGCACCAATCCTGTGCTACTTGATTGTTTTCTCACCAATATAGTGAGTTATTGGTATTGAACAGCCTTAAAGCAAAATACATTCCAAAATAAACAAATGAATCAATAACTTTTCAATATCAAATAACTTATTGAAATAGAGTGAATTATATAAATATCAAGGGAGTTGTTGCATGATGGAAGAATAAACGTATTCATAAAAAGCGCACCAAATTGGAACGTGCGCTCCATTTTAATGCACTCTATTTTTTGGCTCGTTCCAGATTGCAGGCATTAAAAAGGCCTCCCGCAGGAAGCCTTTTCTTAAGAGTAAACTGTGGATTAGTTTACGCCACGAGATTTCAAGAATTCAGCATAAGTGCCTTTGAAATCGGTCAGTTTGTTATCACGGATTTCAATGATGCGCGTTGCCAGTGAGTCCACAAATACGCGGTCGTGAGATACGAAGAACAGAGTCCCTTTGTAGTTCTCCAAAGCCGTGTTGAGTGATTCGATCGATTCCATGTCCATGTGGTTGGTTGGCTCATCCATCAACAGCATGTTTGGCTTATGCATCATTAGTTTACCAAGCAACATACGACCTTGTTCACCACCAGAGATGACCTTAACGGATTTCTTGATGTCATCTTGGCCAAACAACATGCGCCCTAAGAAGCTGCGGATCACTTGCTCGTCATCCCCTTCTTGACGCCATTGGCTCATCCAGTCAAACAGGTTCATATCTTCGGCAAAATCGTGCGCGTGATCTTGAGCGTAGTAACCAATATTTGCGTTTTCAGACCATTTATAGCTGCCGCTACGAGGCTCAAGTACACCTGCTAAGGTGTTAAGCAGTGTTGTTTTACCGACGCCGTTTTCACCAATGATCGCTACGCGTTCGCCTACTTCAAAAATGGCGTTGAAGTTACTGAATAGATCGTTTTCAAAACCTTGGCTAAGGTTTTCAACTTCTAACGCGTTGCGGAACAACTCTTTCGATTGTTCAAAACGAATGAAAGGGTTTTGGCGGCTAGACGCTTTAACTTCGTCCAATTGGATCTTGTCAATCTGCTTAGCTCGTGACGTCGCTTGCTTCGCTTTAGATGCGTTCGCAGAAAAGCGTGCAACGAAAGTTTGCAGTTCAGCAATCTGTGCTTTCTTCTTGGCATTATCAGAGAGCAGACGAGCACGCGCTTGCGATGCTGCCGTCATGTACTCGTCATAGTTACCCGCGTAAAGACGTAGTTCACCATAATCCAAGTCAGCCATATGTGTACATACGCTGTTTAAGAAGTGACGGTCGTGCGAGATGATGATCATGGTGCAGTTACGTTGGTTTAGCGTATCTTCTAGCCAGCGAATGGTATCCATATCCAAGTTGTTGGTTGGTTCGTCAAGCAGCATGATGTGTGGTTCAGCAAACAAAACTTGCGCCAATAGCACACGTAGTTTCCAACCTGGTGCCACTTCGCTCATCAAACCAAAGTGCTGTTCAAGAGGAATGCCCACTGCAAGCAACAATTCACCGGCTTTAGACTCGGCCATGTAGCCGTCCATTTCCGCGAATTCAGTTTCGAGATCCGCAACCTTCATGCCATCTTCTTCGGTCATTTCAGGCAGAGAATAGATACGGTCACGTTCTTGTTTAACTTTCCACAACTCTTTGTGGCCCATGATTACCGTGTCGATAACCGTGAACTCTTCGTAAGCGAATTGATCCTGATTCAGTTTCGCCACGCGTTCGTTAGGATCATAGCTAACGTTACCACTCGAAGGTTCAAGCTCTCCGCTTAGAATCTTCATAAATGTTGACTTACCACAACCGTTAGCGCCAATCAGGCCATAGCGATTACCTTCGCCAAACTTAACGGAAATGTTTTCAAACAGAGGCTTTGCGCCAAATTGTTGAGTGATATTCGCGGTGGAGATCAAAACCAGTACCTTAATAAATGTGAATTGTATAAAAAACTGCGCAACGTTACTTGTTCAAGGCTCGAACTGCAAGCGATGTTTTTGTTTCACTGCCCTCGTAGTGCGAGTAACTCGCTCATTTAATGCCTACCTGCCACTGATCATAAGTTTCGAGAGAGCAATCACATCCCCTGCGCTGGTTTTTGATACTTATTGATACATCTGCGACTATCACTGCAAACCTATAGGATACCCGTATGATTTCAGTTGCTTTGGTGGATGACCACCTCATGGTTCGCTCTGGTTTTGCACAACTGTTATCGGTTGAACCAGACATTCATGTCCACAGTGAGTATGGTAGCGCGCGCGAAGCATTTCGTGCGCTGGTGAACGCTTCTATCGATGTGGCAGTTATCGACATTTCAATGCCCGACGAAAGTGGGCTTGTGTTGTTAGAGAAACTGCGCTGCGCTCAGCCGGACTTTAAAGCCATCATTCTCTCTATTTATGATTCAGCGTCCTTTGTCAGTAAAGCGTTAGAAGCTGGTGCTTGTGGTTATTTATCAAAACGTTGTGGGCCTGGAGAGTTAGTGAGCGCCATTCGTACCGTGGCTAATGGTGATCGCTATTTGTGTGCCGATGCCTTAATTAACCTAAGCAATGCTTCAGGTACGCCATCTGTCCTTGAAGGGTTAACTAAACGCGAAAGAGAGGTGTTTGATCACCTGATTTTAGGCAAAGACGTCAAAGAGATTGGTTACGATTTATCAATTAGCCACAAAACGATTCACGTGCATCGGGCAAATATTTTAAGCAAACTGGGGCTTACCAACAATGTGGATCTCATCCGCTTTGCTATTACTCACCAACTGTTGGTTAACGAGACGTTATAGAAGCGACTATGCATTTTCATCACCGATTTTCTGAAGCTTTACCTCGGTTGTCTCTCTCCTCTGGCTTTAGCTATGCATTTGCATGCGTTTTGTATTCAATTGGTTGGTTTTGTTTATGGAACATCAGCCGCTACTTAACTCCTGATTTATTGCTGGCTGGTCTGTTTTTGCCCACAGGCTTAAAGCTGGCCACACTCGCTCTTGCACCGCGTCGTTTTTGGCTTGGGATCACTTTATGCGAAATGGCTATAGTGGCGTTGCTCGGGCATGTGTTGGCTATCGCTGCTCATGAATATCTATTACTGCTGTTTGCATTGATCGCTTATTGGCTGGCGATTGCCTTTCAATCTCTCTGGACATCACTGCACGTTTATTGGAAAAAACTGTTGGCGCTTACCGGGTTGACGGTCGTTTACGGCATCTTATGTGGAAGCTCGGTTTTGCTGTTGGTCAAACCGCTCAACCTCGAACTGCATTACGTGGCACAAGCGACCGTTTCAGCTCTGACCGGCGGTATACTGCTCACTCCGTTCTTATTTCTCCTGTACGATTATCTACATCAGCAGATCTGGAGACCACTGTCACCCGATCTTATTCATCAGGACGTAACACTTCGCCCCTCTGCGTTGCTGTGGTGTTTGCTTTTTTTTAGTGGCGGATTGATCGCGGAGTTAACCTTGCTAGAGCAGCTCAAACCGATCGCCCTGCTCATTTTCCTGCTTCCCAATATTTTTATGGCTTATAAATACGGTTGGCAAGGCGGCGTATTGGCTAGTTTAATGAACAGTATTTTACTTGCTACGGCACGGCAAATGACAGGTTCATTTGAATCCGATATTGAACTCCAAAGTTTTATAGCGACGCAGGCTTTTGTTGGTTTAGGGCTTGGTATTGCGATTAGCCGTCAATATTTCTTGGCGCAACGCTTAGCTAAAATTAACCAAAAGCTGGCAATCGAACTCGCGAACAAACAGCAACTGGCTCGGCAATTAGTCAAGGTTGAAGAGCAAATTCGCAAATCAGTTGCACGCGAACTGCATGATGAAATTGGCCAAAATATCACCGCGATACAGATCCAATCCATGCTCGCTAGTCGCTTGGCACAAAATGAAAAACAAACCAACATCGCTGAGACGATCAACACGCTCGCGCTACGAATTCACTCATCGACACGTCAATTATTAACCGAGCTTCGCCCTCATGCGCTTGATGAATTGGGGCTCGAGAGTGCAATTCGGCAGCTTGCAAGTGAAATGAAATTTGCGGAACGACACGTCGATTTTCGTCTGAATTTCGGAATTTTTGCAGAGCGTTTAGATGACATTACGGCCGTTACACTGTATCGAATTATTCAAGAGCTGCTTAATAACGTGTGCAAACATGCACAAGCATCAGCCGTGCAATTAAGCCTTGTTCCCGGTGACATGTTCAGTGTCGAGCTGCGTGATAATGGCATTGGTTTAGCTTCCGATTGGCGCAGCAAAGGCCAAGGCTTACTCGGCATCGAAGAACGCGTCAGCGCACTGGGTGGCACATTTTTAATTGAATCGCAGCGTAGCCAAATACCGCTTGGGACGCGCATAACTGTTAACTTGCCCACAAAACCGCTCACAATATCAACAAACTAGGAAAATTTCCTAGTCACTTATAACTTTGTCTCATTCATTTGGTGAATCACTCCGATACCATCTCTTAGCACTAGGGAGAAACAAAGCATGCTGGGTTTTCTGATTTCAAAACCGACATCAGCACCTATAGAACCACAGGACATTGATGCAACCTATCGTTACTGGCGCTTGCATTTAATGTTATCGATGTACGTCGGCTATGGGGTGTTTTATTTCACACGCAAAAGTCTCAATTTTGCCATGCCTGCGATGCTCACTGATCTCGGGCTTGAACATTCCGATGTTGGTCTGCTTGGTACGCTCTTTTACATGACTTACGGTTTGTCAAAGTTTGTTTCTGGCATGGTCAGCGACCAATCAAAACCGAGTTACTTCATGGGTTTGGGGCTGGTTGCAACGGGCGTGATCAATGTGCTGTTTGGTTTGAGCTCTTCCCTAGCCGCATTTACCGTGCTTTGGACATTGAACGCTTTTTTCCAAGGTTGGGGATGGCCGCCGTGCGCTAAATTGCTCACCACCTGGTATTCCCGATCTGAACGTGGGTTTTGGTGGTCTATCTGGAACACTTGCCACAATTTAAGTGGCGCACTCATTCCGATCAGCATTGGTTTTATCGCTGTGACTTTTGGTTGGCGGTACGGATTTATTGCACCGGGTTGCTTGGCGATCATCGTTGGTTTAGTGCTCTGCTTTCGCATGCAAGATAAGCCCACAACGTTAGGGTTACCCCCAGTGGGTGAGTGGCGTAACGATGAATTAGAAAAGCGCCATGAGTCTGAAGGTAAAGGGCTGCCATTTCGCCAAATTTTAAGTCGTTACGTGCTAGGGAATAAGTACATTTGGCTGTTATGTAGCTCCTATCTACTGGTGTATGTGGTGCGTATCGCGCTAAATGATTGGGGTAATTTATACCTCACTGAACGGCATGGTTATGAGCTTTTTTCGGCCAACGCTGCCGTATCGATGTTTGAAGTCGGAGGATTTTTAGGATCGCTATTTGGTGGTTGGGGCTCGGACAAATTTTTTAAAGGCAATCGAGCTCCGATGAACTTGATTTTTGCGCTAGGCATTTTCATTTCAGTGGCCGCGTTATGGCTAACACCGATTAATAACTTTGTGGTGTTGTCGGGCTGCTTCTTTTCCATCGGATTTTTTATTTTTGGTCCGCAAATGATGATAGGAATGGCCGCCGCTGAATGTTCGCACAAGGATGCGGCTGGAACCGCGACCGGTTTTGTCGGCTTATTTGGCTATCTTGGTGCAGCGTTAGCCAGTTACCCATTGGCTGTCATTATTGAACAATTTAGTTGGGAAGGATTTTTCAGTGTCATTACCCTCTCAGCCGCACTGATTGGGTTACTGATTTTGCCCTTTTTAAAAGCACAACAGCGTGCAGGGAATGCCGTCACTATGTCATAACCTTTCCTCACGTTGTTTTCTGATTTCGCTGTGTCATGCAGCAAAAACGAAATCACAGGAATGTGATGAAACTTAACGCTGCCCTACGTCTACGTTAAGTAATGAAAATAACAAGAGGAAACAGACATGAAAGATAGATTACCTCGCAGTGTACTTGCTACCTGCATTCTCGGTGCTTCGCTTGCCGCGCCTCAAGCATTTGCTGAAGGCCGACTCGTGGTTTATTGCAGTGCCACTAACGCCATGTGCGAGACAGCGACTAAAGCCTTTTCTGATAAATATGACGTAAAAACCTCTTTTGTTCGCAATGGCTCGGGCAGCACGCTGGCCAAAATCGAAGCAGAGAAGAAGAACCCACGCGCGGATGTTTGGTATGGCGGCACGTTGGATCCTCAATCACAGGCGGGTGAAATGGATCTCTTACACGCTTACCAATCCCCGCAGCTTGAATTCATTATGGATGGATTTAAAGATCCAGCGAAACGCAAAGGGAACTACTCTTCGGCCGTTTATATGGGTATTTTAGGTTTTGGGGTGAACACTCAACGTTTGGCTGAAAAAGGATTACCGATCCCGCGCTGCTGGAATGATTTAACCAAACCTGAATACAAAGGAGAGATTCAAATCTCTGACCCACAAAGTTCGGGGACTGCCTACACCGCATTAGCCACCTTCATTCAACTTTGGGATGAAGATAAAGCCTTTGATTATTTCAAAGCACTCGACAAAAACGTCTCTCAATACACCAAATCAGGTGTTACCCCTTCACGTAACTCAGCGCGTGGTGAAATTGCGATTGGTATTGGTTTTTTGCATGACTACTCACTCGAACAATCGAAAGGAGCACCGCTGGAGCTGATTTCTCCTTGTGAAGGTACAGGTTATGAAATTGGTGGTGTGAGCATTATCAAAGGGTCGCGTAACCTTGATAACGCGAAACGGTTTGTTGACTGGGTCATGTCAAAAGAAGGACAAGAGCTGGCATGGAAAGAAGGTCAATCTTTCCAAATTTTAACTAACACTCAAGCGGAACAATCCCCCAACGCCCTCGACCCTAAAAAGTTAACCTTGATCGATTATGACATGGATACCTATGGGTCCTCTGATGAACGTAAGCGATTGATTAATAAGTGGGTTAATGTCGTAAAAATGGGTGAATAGCCAACGCGTTCCCTTGTCTTAGCCTCGATGGGCAGTGCCTACTGCCCTTTTTATAAAGCCAATACCAGGCTTATCACCGTGTGGCTACAAATAACTTTGGTACAGAAAAATGAATGAATTTACAGCAGGCACTGCACCACATCGGCCGCTAAAAACCTCGCATAGGGACCCGATTTTTTATTGGATCCTGACGTTATTGTGTGCGTTTGTGCTGTTGCCATCTTTTGCACTTGATTACGGAGTGTTTGATTCAACATCGCAAGAGTTTTATGCCGCTATGGGTTGGAGCCGTGCCAATATTTCTTGGTTATGGTTTGCGCTTCCGGGTGTACTTCTCATTCGTCCTTGCTATGCAGGTAATAAGTACGCCAAACGCCGTCACTATTTTGATATCGGTTATTCAGCGGCATGCATGTTTTTCGTGTTGGTCAGCTCTTGGTATACCCAGCAAGGTTTAGGTTATTCAACCATTGCACTATTTATTGCCTTAAGTGCTGTCATGACATTGGCATTGGCTCGTCTTGAGTTTTTGGGCGGTGACAGCTTCGTGATTGGTGCTCTGATCTCGATTATTCTCTTGATCACGATTTTTATTATCTTTCCGAGTATCGCCATCTTTGTACCGATGTTCCAAGATGAAATGGGGAACTTTGTTGCGTGGCAATTCATTGAAATTTTGAGCCGAGCGCAGATCATACAAATTGTTTGGAACTCCGTACTGCTTGGCGTATCTGTGGGTATAGGTGCCACTTTCTTTGGTTTGATCTTTGCTATCTATACCACACGCATTGCCACTCGCTCCGCTTTCATTGCGCGAATTTTTTCTATTCTTCCCATTGTGACTCCCCCTTTTGTCGTTGGGCTTGGGGTGACTTTAATGCTTGGGCGCTCCGGTTATATCACCGAACTCATGGTGGATTGGTTTGGGTTACAACAGACAAACTGGCTGTATGGTTTTACAGGCATTTGGATGGCACAAGTGCTCGCCTTTGCTCCTATGTCATTCATGATTTTAGATGGCGCGATGAAATCCCTACATCCATCACTGGAAGAGGCGTCCTACACGCTGCGTGCCAATCGTTATCAAACTTTTTTTAAAATTGTCATGCCATTGCTCAAACCTGCTTTGGCCAACAGTTTCTTAATCATCTTTGTCCAATCACTGGCCGACTTCAGTAACCCGCTTGTACTTGGGGGCAGTTTCGATGTGTTAGCCACTCAGATTTACTTCTACATCGCAGGAGCTCAATTAGATTACGCTTCCGCCAGCACACTTGGGGCCGTCTTGCTGCTATTTTCATTGGCGATCTTTGTTGTCCAATATCTGTGGATAGGAAAGCGTTCATACGTCACCATTTCCGGCAAATCATATCGTGGCGATGTGCAAGCGCTGCCTACCTTACTTAAACATACGGTTTCGGCACTGCTCTATTTTTGGATGGCATTTAACATCTTGCTTTATGGCAGCATCATCTTCGGCAGCTTCACTGTGAACTGGGGTGTAGATTACAGTTTAACGCTTAAAAACTATATTCATCTGTTTGGCATGGGAATGAGTGAAGGTGCTTGGCCATCACTCATCACGACGATGATTTATGCCGGCGTTGCAGCGCCATTGACCGCCTTCTTTGGTCTGTTGATTGCGTATATCGTTGTCCGTCAGCAATTTTACGGTAAGAAAGTGATTGAGTTTGCAACCATGCTTTGCTTCGCCGTTCCGGGTACCGTGGCGGGGGTATCTTACATTCTTGCATTTAATGATGCGCCTATTTACCTCACCGGTACCGCGGCCATTGTTGTGATTTCCATGGTGATGCGTAACGTGCCTGTAGGCATTCGCTCAGGTATTGCAGGGCTAGGCCAACTTGATAAATCGCTCGATGAAGCGTCACTCAGTTTGCGGGCTAACTCCTTTAAAACCATTACTCATATTCTGTTGCCGTTATTACGACCAGCAATTCTCTCAACACTGATTTACAGCTTTGTTCGAGCAATGACGACCGTCAGCGCCATTATTTTCTTGGTGACACCAGAAACACGGGTGGCAACGTCTTACATCCTGAATCGTGTAGAAGATGGTGAGTATGGCGTTGCGATCGCATATGGCTCGATTTTGATTGTTGTGATGTTGGCTATTATTTTAATTTTTGATTTTATCGTTGGTGAGGCACGTGTTTCTCGTTCTAAAGCCAATAACCAAGAATAACCGTTGGAGATATCACCATGGAAAATGAAAACTTTGTTGTTTTAAAGAATGTCTGCAAGCGTTTTGGCGATAAAACCGTCATTGGTAATTTGGATTTAGAAATCAAAAAAGGCAGCCTTGTAACACTGCTCGGCCCTTCAGGATGTGGAAAAACGACCGTGCTGCGTTTGGTCGCAGGGCTCGAAAAACCAACCAGTGGCCAAATTTTTATTGATGGTGAAGATGTCACGAGCACCTCCATCCAGCAACGTGACATCTGCATGGTGTTTCAATCTTACGCTCTGTTTCCTCACCTTTCTTTACATGACAACGTAGGTTATGGCCTAAGAATGATTGGCTTGAGTAAAGATGAAGTGAAACAGCGAGTGGATGAAGCCTTGAAATTGGTTGATTTAGAAGGCTTTGGGGAACGTTACGTTGACCAAATTTCAGGAGGTCAGCAACAGCGAGTAGCGCTCGCTCGCGCGTTGGTGCTTAAGCCTAAGGTATTGCTATTCGATGAGCCGCTCAGTAACTTGGACGCCAATTTAAGACGCAGCATGCGTGAAACTATTCGAGAGTTGCAACAACGTTTTAATATCACCTCTTTGTATGTGACGCACGATCAGGCTGAGGCCTTTGCCGTTTCTGATACTGTGATTGTGATGAAAGATGGCGACATCATGCAGCAGGGCTCACCAACTCAACTGTATAAGCACCCAACCTCGATGTTTATGGCCAACTTCATGGGCGAAGCCAATATTTTTGAGGGTCAATATGATGGTGAATATCTGATCATCAATGGCTATAAGATCCCCGCTAATGATGACAGTGTCACGGCTTTGCCTGCGGGGAATTATCAAATTGGTGTTCGACCAGAAGCTATTTTGCTCTGCGCGGACGGTGATGCCTGCCAACAGTGTCAAATTACCAGTATTGCTTACATGGGGTCGATGTATGAAGTGTTGGTTAAATGGCACAACAAAGAGCTGTTACTGCAACTCAACTCGTCACAATTTGACCCCAGTTACGCTGATCACCCTTACCTGACGATCAACCCCGTGGGGTTATTCCTACTACCTGAAGATGCTTAATACTGCCTAGCTTGACCAAACGCCTCCAAACTAATGGGGGCGTTTGTGTCTTAGTGAGAGCAATGAACAACTTAACGAGAGCAATGAAAAAGATCCACCCGCACAGGTGAGATTGGTTATAATCATCAGCCAGTTAGCACCAAGGCATGAGTTGGGTTATCATCCTTACCTTGGTTTGTCGCCACTAAAAATGGGCGAGTGATGCTCAATCAATGAGTTTAACTTGTCTGTACGGCGCTCTTCTCATCGCACAATTAAGAGACATTTCATGTTACTTCCCACACAAACAAGTTGGGTTATTTTAGCGGGTGGGCAAGCCAGCCGTATGGGTGGACAAGACAAAGGGCTGATTGAACTCAATGGCCAACCTTTGATTCAACATGTCATGAATAAGCTTAAGCCGCAATCTACTAACCTGACGATTAACGCTAATCGTAACCATGCACAGTATCGTCAGTTTGCGCCTGTCATTTCCGATACCATGGCTGATTATCCCGGTCCACTCGCTGGAATTCAGGCAGGGTTAACCCATGCACAAACCGATTGGGTCGGATTTGTCCCTTGCGATTGCCCGTTGATCAATGACGATCTTGTTGCGCGTTTTTGCCATGCTGCTCAAGACTCGCATGATATTTTAGTCGCCCATGATGGTCACTTCGCTCAACCCGTATTCACCCTTATTCACCAACGTGTGCTGCCAACACTGACTGCATTTTTAGAACGTGGCGAGAGAAAAATCACCCGTCTTTATCAAGAATGCCACACAGATTACGTTGACTTTAGCGACTCGCCAAACTGCTTTTTGAACCTCAACACGCCTCAAGATCTGGCACAATTTGGAACTTTGACATCATGAAATATCAAGCGCCTTCATGCCCTTTACTTGGTTTTGCGGCCTACTCTGGCACAGGAAAAACAACCCTGCTTGAAGCTTTGTTGCCCAAGTTAAGGGCAGCAGGCCTAACATTAGGCGTACTTAAGCACGCGCACCACGATTTTGATATTGATAAACCAGGTAAAGATAGCCATCGGCTGCGTAAAGCGGGGGCAAGCCAGATGTTAGTTGCATCGCGCTATCGTCATGCCATGATGACTGAAACGCCAGAAGCCGAACCCGATTTCGAATATCTTTTATCTCGCTTTGATTGCGATAAACTCAACGTAATTTTAGTTGAAGGGTGTAAAAACCTCACCTTTCCAAAAATTGAATTGCACCGTGCTGAAGTAGGTAAACCTTGGCTATATCCAAATGATGAAAATATCATCGCTATCGCCGCGGATGAAGTTGTGAAAAGTGCTTTACCACAGATGGACATCAATGATCTCGATGCAATAGCGGCGTTTGTGATTGAATATGTACAGCGTTGTAAATGAAATATCCTGCGCTATTTCGGTGGTGAAAGCGTGACAATTATCCCACTTAAAGGCAAAATCTAGCCCATTACATGTTGGTTAGTCATGTTTCAGCGCTGCCAACGCCCCCATTTTCAATCGGTTGATAGTAAGCGATCAGCCTTTGTTTATTTTCCCGAAATTGGGAATGACGATTTTAGAGAGATGATCATGGCTCGCACCATTTTGTACACTTACAAAAATGAAGATAAAACGCTGACTTTTTCTTACGAAAAGCATCACAACATTCAAGAAGCAGTAGCCGAAGCAGAAGGTATTGATATTACTGATTTTTTAAAAATGGAACAGCAGCTGGAAATGATTTCTGACGCAAAAGCGGTACGCAATTACCGCGATAACCACTTTAAAAAGTTAGGTTTTAGCAAGCTAACACTGCAACAAAAAGAAAACGTAGGTGTGGGTAAAAAAGGCGCTAACACCAAATAAACAGAACTTAGGTTAAAGAGTTAACTTTTGACTGATATAAAAAAGGGCCCGTTTGATTATAGGCCCTTTTTGTTTGATTTTATGATTTGATATTAAGGAAAGCCGCACCACGTACGCCGCCTGAATCACCATGTTTTGCTTTGATGATCTTCGGACATTTCGCGACAGAAAGCAGGTATTTCGGTACGCGTTTAGGCATCTCTTGGTAGATCAATTCAAAGTTTGATAAACCGCCACCGAGTGCAACAACGTGTGGGTCATTGGCTGTGAAAATGTTGGCAAAACAGATGGCAAGTAGTTCCATAAAGCGCTCAACATGCTCAACGGCTTTCGCTTCACCTGCTTCATTGGCGTGAATGATATCAATCGCTTTTTTGTGCTCGCCATAATAGTGCTCGTACAATAGCTCAAAACCGCGGCCAGAGAGATAACTGTCTAAGCATCCTTGTTTGCCACAACCACAGCCGAGCATCGGCGCGTTATCGCCAAGATGTAACCATGCATCAAGAGGCAGACGCATATGACCAAACTCCCCCGCGACGTGGTTACGACCAGAGAACACTTTCCCTTCATAGATAAGGCCGCCACCAAAACCTGTGCCGAGAATTAGGCCCATAACCGAAGGCTCATTTTTCAGCTCATCGTCCCATGCTTCAGAAAGCGCAAAGCAGTTTGCATCGTTTTCAATCTTCACGCTGCGGCCAATTTTTGCTTCTAAATCAGCGCGTAACGGCTTGCCTTTTGCAGCAGGAACGTTGACGGTTAATACCGTAGCATCATCAGCATCTTCCATACCTGGTAGGCCAAGGCCTATTTTACCTTCCACACCCAATTGCGCGTCATATTTACTCACCAACTGCGCAATGGTTTCAACTAGCAGATTGTAGTCGTTTGTTGGGGTAGGAACGCGCTCCGTTGCTACGCGTTCTAACTTCTCATTAAACGCACCAAACTCAATTTTAGTGCCACCGACATCAAAGCCGTAGTACATGCAATCTCTCCTAAAATTTGCTCATCAATGAGCTAAAAATAAAACTTTGGGCATTATCCACAGAGCTCAGCCTACAATCCGTGACCGAGTACCAATTTATCTGGTCTATAGGTTCGATTGAACAATTACTCATCACCGAATCGATCAACTTTAGAGTCACGTCTCGCTTTGCTGCTGGTCGATGAAACGTTTCAAGACTGGCCTGCTCAAATCATGCTTTAGGCGGGTTTTGCTCAGCAAGTAACTTTCTCGAAACACTTCAAACCATTGGCTTAATAGCAGAGAGGCTTGATGCTCACCCACTTCAGCCAATACCAACGACGCCACTTCAGCCGTTGATAAATGCTGCTCATTATCAGATTTACGCATCATATATTGCGATACGCTTTTAGGTGCGATAGACATCACCGGAAGCGCATCTAAATAAGGTGATTTGCGAAACATTCGTCTTGCCTCGCGCCAGCTTCCATCAAGCAATATCAACAGTGGTTTGCGTTTATCGTGCGCGCTGGGAGGGCTTTGCATTACTCGAGGCTTTTCATCCACATACTCTTCGGGAAAAATGACGACTGGTTGATAGGCGGGGTTATTCAACAGTGCTAACATTTCCGCGTGAGGTTCGGTGCGATTCCACTGATAAACGTAAGTTTCTTTAATCACATCGGCAATTAGTCGACCAGTATTACTGGGTTTAAATACTTCATTTTCAGAAACCAGCAGTAATACTGCGATATCCGTATCCATATCCGGTTGATGACCACATAAGCAGTATTGCGTGGCGACCTGACAATAGGCGCAACGTTCAACTTTCGCACCACGAGCTTGAAAAGGTTTGGTCGATAACGCTAAGCGATGTTGGAACAAATGGTTAAATGCGTGGATTCTCATAAATCAGGGCGGCAAGCTGGAAAGTGCTGCCGATTGTACTTACAGTACAAGCAGATTCCTAGCACAAGACCATTGAAGATGAGCCATTAAGTATGAACCTGAACCCTGAATTGATCCGTTTGAGCATATTTTTCGCTGTATTTATGCTTTGTGCGCTGTGGGAATGGTCTTGCCCACGTAAAACACTCACCCAAAGTAAAGCCACTCGCTGGCTGAATAATTTAGGTTTGGTTGGTTTAAATAGCGTGTGCTTATCGCTATTGATGCCAGTGTTAGCCATTGAAGCGGCTTATTGGGCGCAGCAAGACTCGATTGGCCTTTTTAATTGGGTGGATTTACCACAAGTGGCTGAAATTGCGCTGTCAGTTATTATTCTTGATGGCGTGATTTACGCCCAGCATGTGCTTTTTCACTTCTCTCCTTGGTTATGGCGTTTACATCGCATGCACCACGCTGATCAAGATATTGATGTGACCACTGGCTCGCGGTTTCACCCATTCGAAATGATTCTCTCTTTGTGGATCAAAATCACTTGCGTGATCATGTTGGGTGTCAGCCCATTCGCGGTATTGATATTTGAGGTTGTGCTCAATGCGAGCGCGATGTTTAACCACAGTAACGCAAAATTACCGTTGAAAATGGACCGTTGGCTTCGCTGGTTGGTGGTGACACCTGACATGCATCGGGTGCATCATTCAGTCATTGTGCGAGAAACTCACTCCAATTTTGGTTTTTTCTTGTCATGTTGGGATCGGCTATTTCGTACTTATCGTGCGCAGCCAGAATTGGGCCATAAGCAGGTCATTATCGGCCTACCACTCTTTCGAGCGAAGCGTGAGCAGTGGTTGGATAAAATGCTTACCCAACCATTTAGAAAAAAGTGACAACGTCATGAAAATACAGAAATTCGCACTGGATAAGCTAGTTGAGCGTATATTTATGCAACATAGCCTGCTGTTCACCCGCAACTTCAGCTACCTGCTCTGAACTTTCGACCATGGCTTCAAGCTGTAATTTGGTTTGCTCGCCTTGCGATGAAACATGGCTGATAGATTGGCTTACATCGGCCGTCGCTCGCTCTTGCTCTTCTGTTGCAACGCTTATCTGCTCAACTCGAGCACGAATCTGTTCCACTGCTTTTTCTATCTGCTCAAATGTTGTTTTGACTTCTTGACTCGATTGCAGCGCATTACTCATCTCTTGGCGCGAATCCGATACCGCTTGACGAGAGCGCTGCGTTGCATTGGTGAGCTCATTCATCATGTCCCGGATATTGGTGGTTTGCTGTGATGTATCGCTGGCTAATTTGCGTACTTCATCGGCTACAACCGCAAAACCACGCCCTTGTTCGCCAGCTCTTGCTGCTTCAATCGCGGCGTTCAACGCCAGTAAGTTGGTACTGTCAGCAATACCGCTGATCATATCCACCATCTCGCGAATTTTCTTCACGCGCTGGTCAAGCTCGTGCATTGCTTCATCGTTTAAATGCAGTGTATTTTCAAGAGATTCCAAGCGAACACGGTTTTGTTCCACTACTTTCACCCCTTGCGTAGAAAACTGGCTGGCAGCCACTGATTCTTCATAAGATTCACTGGTCACAAGCGCGATATTCCGAATCGCCGATTCCAACTCACTCACGGTGGAAACCATGTTAACCAACGAATCATTTTGTGCGGCTAAACTGCGGTTGGATTTATCGGCTGCATCGTGACTGGTTTCGGCATTTTGGTAGAGCATTTCACAATTGCGCGTTACGGTAGAAATTGAATATTTTGTTGATTCAATAACTTGGTTTAGTTGTAGAGCAACTTCTTTAAATTCACTCGGGCCAATCAAGCGAGCGGGTTGAGAAAAATCGTGTTGAGTTAATAATGCAAGCTTGGCCAATAAGTTATTCAGCCCCAGCTTTAGCCAGTGGCGTAACCCTAGCCATGCTAGTAAAACCAAAGCGACCAGAATAATGCCGCCAGTATATTGTACTTGCTTAACCATTAGCATTGCGTCATGAACCACGTTCTCACTGTGTTTGATCAACTCACTTGCGGTGGCAGAAATCGTATTTAGCAGTGCTACCGTGTCTTTGGCTAGCTGCGCAGCTTGTGCCATTTCTTGTCGCTGCTGCTGTGCTTGCTCAATTTTATTTAAGATCAGTGCCAAGATGCCATGCTCAACAAAACCCGCTTTAACCATTTCATAAGGTGCCGTCAGGCTCGCAAACTCTATAACATCAGGATGCCACTCTTTGAAATCATCAAAGGCTAGCTCAATTCCCGCCATGCGATTACGGATTTCCTTAAATTGCACTTTGGCCTGTTCAGGATCGTTTTGCATCATTAACAGTAAGAAGGTACTTTCCATCGAACTTGCACTGGCAATAAAGCGGTTAGCCGCATCCATCGATTCCGGGTTATCTAATGCGAGAAATGAACTGATCCGGTTCATCTCCGGTCCAATGGAGCTTAATCCGTAACGAAACGCGGTGGCGGCGTTATCGATAGCATTCTGCTGTTCAAGCAAAGAGGCCTGCGTTGATAAAATAGAATAGGTGAGCTGCTGAAAAGCCGCACTTTTGCTGCGTAACGACACTTGATGATCTTGAGTAATCGCGTTACCGATACGAGTAGCGATGGAGAAAAGCTGGTCAGTAAGTTGGTCCGTTTGCTGGTTCAAGTGGCTTAATTGCTGGTTTACCGCTTCTAATTCTGCCGATTCCGTTGTGCGAATGCCATCTCCGAGAGATTGTACTTGTTCTAATATATTTTGCGTCAACCTTGCATTATTTAATGCCAAAGGTAGTGTTTGTTCAGACAATCCAGAAAACTGTAGCCCTACCTTATCGATGCTTTTTAAACTGGTGATGGATAAAAGGATCACCAGTAACGTCATCGTGATGAAAATGGCACTGATGGTTTGAATCAACGACAGTGAATGTCGGTTATTTATTGAGGAATTCATGATAAATGCAACTAAGTGATTAGAGAATGTGTTAATGCTCAACCATAGTAGGAATGCAATATTTCAAAAATGTTTCAGTTACATTTCATTGGGATGATAAATGATTAAAAGTCCAATACTCTTCGCATTATCAATAACTAGTGTACTAACGGGTTGCGTAGGATCTCCTATTTCGTCCAATTCTGGCCCTGCTTATGTTACTCAAGAAGAGATTCTGTCAATTGTCCAAGATAAAGACGATGGATTAGGCACGGTTTTTCAGCGCTGGCAAGGAGTGCCGTACCGATTAGGTGGTGAAACATTGAACGGAGTCGACTGCTCAGCATTTGTGCAAATAGCGTTTAAAGATGTATGGCAGATCCCTCTACCACGAACCACACGCTCACAGAGTGAAACGGGTTTTGAGGTAAATTATCAAAATGCGCAGCGCGGGGATTTGGTCTTTTTTAGAACATCAAGGACGAGCAATCATGTTGGAGTCTATCTAGGAGACAAAAAATTCATGCACGCCTCTACGTCTAAAGGTGTGATGATCTCAAGAATCGATAACCCCTATTGGGCTTCTAAATTCTGGCAATTTAGGCGGATTATAAGCCCGCCTAACTCTGATTAGTCATACTTCAATTAGTCGTACTTCGCAACGGCAGTATCGAACAGATTCTTCACTAAGGCGATGTATTCATCAAGAAAAAGGATCTGTTCATTGGTCGCAGGTTTACTCCAAACACCCGCCAATACTTCACCAAGATCTTCCACTACAGAATCGGCTTCTTTGAGCAACTGGAATCGAACACTGGAATGTAGCTCAGGGTTTTGTTCAAAAATAGCCATGATGTTGCTTGAAACCATGTCGGTCACAACATCTTCTACACTTTCAGCGCCAATATCTCCGCCTGATGTGAACACATCCATATTAAAAGAGAGATGCTCTATCAGAGCCAAATAACCATCGGTTTCTACAACCACTTTAATTCTCCGCTTTACCGCTAAATTGCTAGTAATCACTGTACCTTCAATAATACTAAGCCATGTCAGCCCATTTTCACAGATTTGATAGTTTAGACGTTCAAATTTCCCGCGATTTCTTGATAAGCATCTATTTCACGAGCATTTATTTTCCCCAAAGTAGGATACGCCATCCTATAAATTGGGTTACTAGCACCTAAGCAAGATCAACTTATGGAAAATATAGCGTTATTTTTAATACTATTTCTGTATTCGCATCTGCAAATTCTTGCACTTAATCACATTTATGAGCATTGGTGCTCCCTCAAAAGGAAAGTGGCTAAATTATGTGTCACGCACTTCTGAAATATTCGTAACCATGACCTAAACTACGAATTATTAAGTAAATCAAGGCAGAGGTCGTTATGTGGCAAACTCTCATTCAGCAGTTATCCGATACGCTCATGTTTGAATTTAACCCTGTTGAAAAAGAAAAAGTCAGCGGTGGTGACATTAGTGATTGCTACATGATCAGCGATGGTGAGCAACGCTATTTTGTTAAAGTGAACACACGAGACTTCTTAGCTAAGTTTGAGATTGAGGGTGAAAACCTACGTTCGCTTCGTGAAACGTCAACAGTACAGGTTCCCGAGCTAGTGATGATTGGAACCAGTAAAAATCATGCTTTCATTGTTCTAAACTATCTACCAACCAAACCCCTAGATAACGCGACGAACAGCTATGAGTTCGGTGTACAACTGGCCAAACTGCATCAATGGGGAGAACAAAAAGAGTATGGGTTTGATGCAGACAATTATATTGGTTCCACTTTGCAGCCAAATCCGTGGGACAAAAAATGGGGTCGTTTTTTTGCGGAACAACGTATCGGCTGGCAATTGCAATTGTTGCGTGAAAAAGGAATTGAGTTGTTCAATATCAGCGAGTTGGTCGACGTTGTCCAATCTCGCTTAGCTAACCATAGCCCTCGCCCATCTCTGCTGCATGGAGATTTGTGGCATGGGAATGTGGCAAACTCTGTATTTGGTCCAATTTGCTACGATCCCGCCTGTTATTGGGGTGATCGTGAATGCGATATCGCAATGACAGAGTTATTTGAAGGTTTTCAACCTGAGTTTTACCAAGGTTATGAGAGTATCTTACCTTTGAGTTTGGACTATGTGGAACGTAAAAATATTTATAACCTCTATCATGTCCTCAATCACTACAATCAATTTGGTGGCCACTATCTGGTCGAAGCGGAAAGTTTGATCAAGAAAATCCTCTCCTTTTAACGGTGTAAATAACCGAGCTGTATAGACAACAAATGAGCCTTAATAAATGGCTCTTTTGTTGTTTTATGGGCCAATTCAAAGTTTGAACTTAATTTGCCACTTAAAGGAACTTAGCGACTTAGTATTAAGGTATCTCCAAGGATGTAAGGAAAGAGATATGAAAAATTATACGGAAAGAATGGTCAACTGCCCTCACTGCGGTCATTCCATTAGGATCACCCTAGATGCATCAAATGGTAGCCAAGAGTTTTATGACGATTGCCCCGCCTGTTGCCATGCGATTCATCTCAATATGATGGTCGATGAACGTTTAGACAAAATAGAGTTGTTTGTTGATGCCGATGATGAACAAATCTTTTAAAAAGTGAGCGCTTGGCAAGCGCTCTTCTTAATGGTTACGTGCAACACGCCAAGCCCCCCTATCTAGCCTAATCAAGCTTTGTCTGAAATAGATTTCACCGCATATAGCGCGACGAGCAACCTTCCAAATAAACATTAGGTAATTTCATCAGTTTTTCATGGAGCTTAGTGTGACATTTCTTTATCATCCATGCCTACGCGATAAGTTGATTATTGGTCGCGATTTTTGCTTGTCCTTCCTCTGGAGATATTTGTGCATCGTTATAAACAAGAAGCTTCAAATTTAATCAAATTGGCAACACCTGTGTTGATTGCCTCTATTGCTCAAACTGGAATGGGCTTTGTAGATACCGTCATGGCAGGTGGTGTGAGTGCGATTGATATGGCTGCGGTATCGATCGCAGCGAGTATTTGGCTACCTTCGATTCTGTTTGGTGTTGGGTTGTTAATGGCGTTGGTTCCTGTGGTAGCGCAACTCAACGGATCAGGGCGGCAAAAGAAAATTCCTTTTGAAATACAGCAAGGCGCAGCGCTAGCGTTGTTTGTCTCTATTCCCATTATTGGTGTTCTTTTTCAAACTCAATGGATTTTGGGCTGGATGGATATTGAGCCGTTGATGGCTGAAAAAACTAACGGGTACATGTACGCCGTGATGTTTGCCGTACCTTCTTATTTACTATTTCAAGCATTGCGCAGTTTCACGGATGGTATCTCACTGACGAAACCCGCCATGGTGATTGGTTTCGCGGGCTTATTAGTTAACATTCCACTTAACTGGATTTTCGTATACGGAAAATTTGGCGCACCAGAGCTAGGCGGTGTGGGTTGTGGTGTGGCGACGGCAATTGTCTATTGGTTGATGTTTTTTATGCTGCTGTTTTATGTCGTCACTTCTAAACGCATGGCGCACATTAATATCTTTGGTGAATTCCATAAACCACAATTGAAAGCGCAAATTCGCTTATTCAAGCTTGGTTTTCCTGTGGCGGCAGCGATATTTTTTGAAGTTACTCTATTTGCTGTGGTCGCATTGTTGGTCGCTCCACTCGGTTCATTGGTGGTGGCGGCTCACCAAGTCGCTTTGAATTTCTCATCATTAATTTTTATGTTACCAATGAGTATCGGCGCGGCAGTGAGCATCCGTGTTGGCCATAAGCTGGGCGAAAAAAATATTGAAGGGGCAACCATCGCTTCACAGGTTGGCTTGTTAGTCGGTTTATCTACTGCAATTATCACGGCGACGTTAACGGTCCTATTTCGTGAATATGTGGCTTTGCTTTATACGGAAAACCAAGCCGTTGTAGCCATGGCGATGCAGTTGCTTATTTTTGCGGCTATTTATCAATGTATGGATGCGATTCAAGTCGTTGCAGCAGGAGCGCTACGTGGTTATAAAGACATGACGGCTATTTTTAATCGTACCTTTATCGCTTATTGGATGATTGGCTTGCCAACGGGCTATGTATTAGCAATGACAGATTTCATTGTCGAACCTATGGGTGCCAGTGGGTTCTGGATAGGATTTATCGTTGGCTTATCTTCTGCTGCTTTAATGCTGGGTATCCGCTTACACTGGATGCATCAACAAGCCGATAGCGTGCAACTCGATTTTGCATCGAAATAACAGCTTGATTCTCTGAATTTCAACGTGGCGAAAAGGCGTTGTGATGCAATAATAAGGTCAGACATTGTCTGGCCTTATTTATATTGCTGGCCTTTCTCTCATAAAACGTGCAAATCTTGGTTTTCCTTCTGCAGTGAGATCATTAAAACGAAAAGTAATAATGGATCCGATCTTTGGCGGATTATTTCTGATCTCATCAGAAAAACCGCTGCCGATATAGAACTCAACACCGTTTTCTAAGCGCACTAGCACTGATCCCATCATACCTTGGTACTTGCCAGAACCCAGTTTATAACCAATGACCGTAGCTTCAGCATCTTGGTGTTTTTTAAGCTTAAGTAAATCGTTACTGCGGCCGGCTTGGTAATGGGCATTAATTTTTCGCAACATCACCCCTTCACCCTGCCCATCACTTACGTTGTCTAAATACCCAAGCAGCTCTTTTTCTGAGTGAATTGGTGAATGTTCAATATAGGTAATGTGCGGAGCATTCATAAGTGAGGATAAGTGGATAAGATTGCGATATCGCTTTTGGTAGTCACCGATCGCTTCGGGCATATCAAACAGCATAAAGCGGATGCTTTGCCACGCTTCATCGGTTGGTATGGTATCCAATACCGTTTGTTGAACGTGATGAAATTGACCTCGTCCAGCCCAAAGCTCTCCTTCTAATGCTTTATTAGGTAATGGTGCAGTAAACCAAGCAGGCGCATTTATCTTATTACCATTACGCGTATGAAGATATTGTCCATTCCAGACGGCGCGAATTCCATCCAGTTTTTCACTTTTCCAGTACTCAGCAACATCAATGCCATGTTGGTAACTATTGGCTGCTGTGACCGGAATAAACATCTGAGAGTTTTCCGTTGCAGTGACAGGAATTGTGTTCAATAAAGCGATGGAGAGTAGCGATAGTTTCAGTTGCATGCCATCAGGCTCGATCAATCAAAATGTGGTACATACTTAGCACGTGCCACTCATATGAAAACCATAAACAAGATAAATTGCGATGAAATTCATACTCAATCATCTCTAAAAAACAGCTTATTACATAGACAGTTACGACATGTAGATAGTGTTTTATCAGCCTTTTAAACCTAAGCGTTTTTAGGCTGCACGTGTGTATTCAAGCCACTCCAAATGATTTTGCCCTGCTTTTAAGCCCATGTCATAGCCTATGTTGAGCAACGGTAACTTCATCGTCAATCTCTTAACGGGAAACCCTTCAGGTGGCGCGATTACTCGGATGATGGCATCAGAAGGTGGATTGCGAATAAATTCAAGTGATTGGTTGTAATGTTTCGCACGAAATAGCATTGATTTAGCCATATTTGGATGGCGTGAAAAGAGTTTTTTCATCATCCACTTACTTTTAGGGGGCGACATGATATAGCTAAGTGGATGTGATAAAACAACCGTAATATCTCGTGCTCCACGGCGATACGCTTCTTTAACAGGGATCGAGTCAGCAACCCCTCCATCAGTGTAGCAACCACCATGGAAACAAGGCGTATGCTTATAAACTATCGGTAGCGCGGATGTGGCCTCAATGGCCGTACTCAAGTTTTCTTGAGTCACTCGATAATAATCGGCTTTACCCGTTTCGATATTGGTTGCAACGGCAAAGAAAGGGACTGAGTTAAACAGTTTGTCTTCATCAATCGGATAACGTCGGTTGGACTCATCGATTAGCCAACGCACATCGACGAGATTTCCCCCCTTAATAAAGCGAATTGGGTTAAAAAAAAGACGGTCGGTGGCAAGCTGAGTTACAACGTGATAACTGCGTCTCGGTTGCTTCGCAAGGTAGCTGATTAAGTTTGAAGCTCCAGCTGAAACACCTAATACAAAATCAAATGGGTTATGCTGATGGTGTAAAAAACTATCCAAGACTCCACTGGCAAAAATGCCGCGCATCGCACCACCTTCAACCACTAACGCTTTCATCATGATTCTCTCTCTGTACTTCATCGTTAAACGTTATGGTACGGAAAAAATCAGAAAGACAATAATAGGTTCTCTTTATCACTAAGATAGGCAAAACCGAACCAATGTCAGTCTTGATAATGACGATTCAAAAATCGTAAAAGGTCAGACGCCTCATCATCGGGCAGATGAGGCGCTATGATCAGATATTAGCAGTTTGCGCTTGCTGAACTTTTTGTAAACGAGAAAGGAATTTGATCCATCCTTTGGCATGGCTTGATGGGTTTAGGTTTTCAGCTTGCTTGGCTTGGTATAGAGCATTATCGAGTTGATTGAGTTTGTACAGCGCATGAACTCGCGCTAACGCGACATCGGCTTTTTTCTCGCGCGTGGTGACTTTATCCAACGCCTGTAACGCTTCTTTAAATTGCCCTTGCTGGTTGTACAGCAGCGCCACTTGCCAATAGTATTGCTCATCCTGTTCAGCTGCTTTTGTCCATGTTCTGATCGCGGATTGCCATTCTTTGGCTTGCTGCCAGTAAGTGGCTTGCTCTTTCAGTAAAGTTAAGTCTTGATCAGCATCAGATAATGTTTGCAGAACTTGCGCCGCACGTTCTGGAATGCCATTTTGCGCATACAACTGCGCGAGCAAGTGTTTATCCTTATCGGTTAATTCCACACCTTGTAATTTGGCTAACGCTAGACTGTTTAATGCTTGACGACGCTGATCTAAACGCAGATGTAAACCGACCAACTGTCGCCACCAACTGGCTTGGTCAGGCTCCAGCATGATCAGTTTTTCTAAAGTTGGAATGGCCGCCTTCCATTGTTCTAGCTGAAGCTGCGCACCTAATTTAAGTGACAGTGGGTTTTTAGTATTAAGTGGTGTCACGGTTTGGTATTTATCCAACGCATGCAGCACTTTTTTCCATTGTGCAATTTGGTAGTGGGTTTGTGCGATACGCAACCACAGATCGTCTACTTTCTGTGAAGGCGGAACGGATTTCAATAATTGGTAGTAGTGCGGTAACGCCTTTTCAAATTGTTGTTCATTGACATACAGATCAGCCAACATACGTTCGGTGGTCCATGCCTGCTCATCTTGCAGCTCTCCACTCTCTACAGCGTACTTGATCTGTTTGACTGCCGCTTTGGGCTGACCACTTTGCCAATAAAACACACCAAGCATCCGGGCGACAAATGCTTTATCATAAAGACGTGACGTTTCAACACTGCTCAGTACCTCAATGGCTTGAGTGAGGTTCTCTTCTAATGCAAATTGCTGTGCTTTTTGCACTTTCAGGACTGTTGTCGCACTTAATTCGCTCGCATTTAAAGAGAGCGAGCCGATAACAAGTGATAAGCCAATCAATATACGTTTCATCATTTGGCAATTTTAAACTCCACAGTCACGGTTTGTCCCGGCTGCTCAATGGCTTTACCGTCGACAATCTGAGGTTGATACTTCCATTTTTTCAGCGCTTGCATCGCTTCACGCTCAAACATACGTTTAGGATTGGCATCGACGACATTGATGTCGACGGCTTTTCCTGTTGTATCAATGGTAAAGCTTAATGTAACGAAACCTTCTACACCTCGCTTTAGGGCTCGGCTTGGATAAACAGGCTCGACACGATATAACGGCATTGCTTGCTGGTTTGAGCCAAAATCACCAAAGGTTGGTGCGCTAATCGCCACCCCATTAAGCGCGGTATCCAAACCCAAAGCTGGTAAACTAGTGAGTGATGTAGCGGCCGTAGCAGTAGTTTGTGACTGTGTCACTTGTGCTTGCGGTGGCGGCTCAGGCAACTTTAAAGGTTCCGGAACGCTACGTTGACGACGCTGTAAATCGTGTTCTTGTTCCATCATCACCATGTTAAATCGCAGTGCTTGAGTTGGTTTTACAGCGTGTTGGTTACCGTTATCCACCATCCACGCCATAAAACTGAACAGCGCCAGCGAAATCGCTCCTGCAATTGGCAAAGCAAGCAGTAAACGTCCCATTAACGCTTCTCCGCCGCCAATGCGATATTTTTCACTCCGGCCCCTTTGGCCGCATCCATCACTTTAACAACCGTACCGTTATAAGCATGTTCATCCGCTTGAATCACTAACGCCGCATCTGGTTGTTCGAGTAGCAGATGTTCTAGGGTGGCCTCTACACGTTCAACATCAATCAAGCGTTTGTCGATGTAAATATCATTGGATGCATTGATAGCGACAAAAATACCCGCATCTTTCTGACTCACCGCGTGAGAAGCTTGAGGACGGTTAACCTCAACACCTGATTCACGAACAAATGAGCTGGTGACAATGAAAAAAATCAGCATGATAAAGACGATGTCGAGCATCGATGTTAAGTCTATCTGCGCCTCATCATTTCTTGGCTGGCGTCTGCCTAATCTCATCGCAAACTCCTTAACGATTTTTCTAATTTTAATTCAAGTAGATGACACTTTTTTGCAAGACGAGCATGCACAAACATGCCCGCAAGGGCCGCGACCATTCCGGCCATTGTCGGTAATGTGGCCAATGAAATGCCAGATGCCATCAATTTAGGATCGCTACTGCCTTGATTTGCCATCACATCAAACACAGAGATCATTCCGGTGACTGTGCCGAGCAGCCCTAACATTGGGCAAAGTGTGACGAGCAGTTTGATCATGTTAAGGTTGTGGCGCAGCATCTGCTGTGCTTCACCAAGCCAACCCTCGCGAATGGCATGGGCATACCATGAATGGTGTTCCGCGCGTTGATGCCATTGCTCTAACCACCCTTTTCGATATTTAGGAAAGCTCAATACCACAAACAGTACGCGTTCGATGATCAACAACCAATAAAGCGCCACCACCCCAGCTAGCCACCATAAGACGATACCCCCTTGCTGCATAAACTGCTGCAAGGTTGTTAGCCAGTCATTGCTGAGCAGTGCGCTTGGCAATACGCTGTTCATTACGCCGCATTCCTCATTGAAGCTTGGCATTCTTGCTCTGCTTGCGCAGCAACGAGGCCAATCCCCTGTTTTTCTAAAATAGAGCGAATATTTTCCGCTTGAGAGCTTAAGATATTATGAGCTAATAATAGTGGAATCGCAGAGACTAAACCCAGAACGGTAGTCACCAAGGCCATTGAAATACCGCCCGCCATTACTTTTGGATCACCGTTACCAAATTGTGTGATCACTTGGAAGGTTTCAATCATGCCAGTCACCGTACCCAATAGCCCAAGCATCGGCGCAATCGCAGCTAATAACTTCAGCATCGATAAACCTTTTTCCAAATGCGCTTGTTCATCGACCACCGCTTCCAGCAAGCGCAGCTCCAACGCTTCTACGCTGCGATTTTGCTCTTTGTTATAGACGCTGAGTACACGCCCCAATGGGTTATTACCAATTTTCTGTACATCTTTAAGCTGCGCTTTGATCTTGTGGTGAGTCATCACCAATGCGAAGCCGCGATAGAAAGCAATGATTAAACCAATACCAAGCAGTACCAAAATGATGTTACCAACCGCACCACCCATTTGTAGCCGTTCGGCTAATGTTGGTGTAAGGGCTAGCTGTTCAAGCATGATGCCACGCGAAGGATCGACCACTAAGCTTTCGATTTCCCCCGTATTTAGGCCAGAGAAAATCGGTCCATTGTCCG
Organism: Vibrio sp. 3-2(1); assembly: GCF_963887575.1. Lineage (NCBI taxonomy): Bacteria > Pseudomonadati > Pseudomonadota > Gammaproteobacteria > Vibrionales > Vibrionaceae > Vibrio > Vibrio sp. 3-2(1). Next base: position 99,242 of record NZ_CAWPGB010000011.1, read on the forward strand.
GTTGTTTCAAATAAGCGGTGGCGGCTTGTTTATCCCCGTTCCATTTGACATAACCTTGCTCCGTCACCAAACCAAAGGTTCCAATACGATAAGCGGCCACATTTTGCGTGACACCGTCACCATTGATAAATGCGATCTGAACGCGGCTTAGCTCACCACTGGCGATGATCTGTTCAACATAGCTGTGCCATAACCCCGTCAGCTGCGGCATCGAGGGTAAAGATTTTGCGGCAACAATTTCTTGTACCCGCGATGTATACTGATGGCGATCAACCGCAGTGATGGAAGATTCCAATTCACTGCTTAATGCTTTGGCATTTTGGCGTACCACACCAAACAGCTCTCCAAGGCTTCCTGTTTCTAAGCGAAGCTGCTCTTCTAAACGTGCTAGTCGGTTTTCATTATTACTGAATTGCGTGCTTAGCTTATCCGCTTGCGCTTGTAAATCTTGGCGCTGAGCTTCTAGCTCTGCTTTGGCGCGGCGTAGCTGCTGTTCGGTTTGTTTAAAACCCGCTTCGCGTTCGATATTGTGCTGCTGCTGCTGTTTGTTTTCCACTTTGGCGCTGCTGACTAATTCCGTAGAAGCAAAGCTGTTGAAAGCCAATAGTGTTAAACAGAGTGATGAGAGAGAGAAAACCATCTTCATTTGCTTTGCCCCTCTACTAACTCAAGTGAAACAGGAATCGTCATTAAGTTTGGTGTAATTAAATTGTTGGCCATTTTGAAAGCGGTATCTAAATCGGCATATAGCCCACTATCGACATCGGTCCACTGGTGCGAGTTTTGGCTCCAGCTCCAATACTGTTTGCCATTTAAGCTACGAGCCACCAGCGATAAACGGCCAACGTATAAAATGTCAGCTTCAATGGTTTTGTTTTCATTGAGCACCACTGCGCCTTGATAAACACCCAGTTTAGTCCCGTAATCAATTTCGATTTGGTACGCTTCAAGAATACGGCGGTATTTTTCAGCATCGCTGACATCCGATCGTACCATCATCGATTCCAGCTTTTCTAAACGCTCTAAACGCGTTTCGCGCTTTAATGGTTTGTCGTTTTCGATTAGGGTACGTAGCCCGTCGATCATCTGATACATCAAAGGAACGATGCCTTGGCGAGTCAGTTTTATCTCATCAATTTGTGACGATAGACTTTGCGCTTCCTGATTCTGGTTTTCCACCAGCGATGCCAAGTGATTACGATAAATAGTGAGATTTTTCACTTCTTCTTTTAACTGATCGATGTCAGCTTGCATCAGCAACGCTGATTGAGAACTGTTATTGATGTTCTGTTGGCTGGCGACTGAAGCCGAATTGGTTTTATTTTGGATGGCATTCGCTTCACTGAGTGTAGAAGCATTTACTGCGAACAAACTGGTAGTCGCCACCAAGGACAAGCTGATTTTTAAAAGATTCATAGACGTTATTCATTACCTTCAACGAAGTGTTATCACCTTGTTGATAAAAGCTCTCATTATCATCAAGGATCGCATTCTAACGATTTTTTCCGGTGCAAACAACCACAGTATGCGGCGAACACTCTTTGCTGATGAGTTTTAAAGCCACCTACCCTTTATTTACCTTTGCTGACCCCAAATTGCCAAACAGACTTCATTAAACTTTTGACTTTTATTTTGACCACTCGCCAATGTGTGATGGGCCGTATAGGTGCGGTATTTAGCAGGTGTTGGTAGGTTTTTTCGCTCAAACGCCCCTCTTTGCCGTGTGCAAGAAGCAGTGTTTCTGGGTTGAGCTTGAAGATCCGTTCAAGTGACTGGCGATATTGATTGGGATGGAAAATAGGAAAAGGGGCAATCAACTGCTTTTTCACTTCAACCATTAAATCGGCAACATACACAATGCCTTGTTGTGCATGGTAGACAGACAAATCTCGGTCGGTATGCCCTGGAGTTTCTAAGATTTGCCATTCGTTAAAATGAGGAATAGTGTCGCCATCGTTGAGCTTAATGTCAGGCTTTAAGACACGTGGATACCATAAATTCTGCCGCGGGCGGCCTAGGCGATTCGCCATCCAACGCGCAAGCGCAAGATCGGCTAGATGCATAAAAAATCCGTCCAAACCACAATACCAATCATGATCTTTATTGGCAGAGATAATTTTACAACCCGTTAATGCACGCAATTGATGAGCCGCCCCAGCGTGATCTGGATGCATGTGAGTTACCACAACGGTATGAAGATGAGAAAAAGGACGGTTCAGTTCATTCTCAATGAAGTGCTGCAACGTAGGTATGTCTGCTCGACTTGCACCGTCTAGCAGTAATAATCGTTCTGGATATTCAGCCAGATACATATTCTGAATATAGCCTTTGATCGTATGTAGCTTCACCGTTATCCCTACTTGACAGATCAGACCTCCTGCCTGATGTTGGATAAGCATAGCATTAGCGAAAGTGATGTCCAAAGCGCGTCGTCTCTCATTTCCATCAATTTGAAGACAAAATAGAAGGCGCGCGCTATGCTGAGCCGGTTTTAATTGTGTGGAGATAACGCTATGAAGCCTATGATTATTGGCCACCGCGGAGTGGCCGGCCATTACCCTGAAAATACGCAAGTGAGTGTGCAAGCCGCTATTGATTTAGGCCTAAAGTGGGTTGAAGTGGATGTGCAACCGACTCAAGATCACATATTGGTTGTTTGCCACGATCACACCATTGATCGTTGCAGTAATGGTAAAGGGCGCATTGATTCTTATACGCTTGAGCAATTACAACAGTTCGATTTTGGCGCTTGGTTTGATCCTCAATTTGCAGGCGAACCCATCATGACATTAGAGACGTTGCTGACACTCGCAAAGCAGCACAGCCTTGGTTTAAACATTGAAGTCAAAGTGGATAAACACGATGTTGCTCAAGTCGCTGCTCAGCTTAAAGCGCAACTGGATCAATGTGGATTACCAAATGAACAGATTGTTCTCTCCAGTTTTAGCCACGCTATCATGCGCGAGCTTTATCAGCATTGTCCGGGTTATAAATTGGCGGTGTTGAGCGAGCGATTAACGCGTAAAGATAAGCAAGTGTTAGCCGAAATTGACGCCTTTGGCTGTAACCTTAACTATCAATGGATCAGTGCAAAGCACATTGCCGAGTTACATCAAGCGGGTTACCAAATTTGGTGCTACACGGTGAATAATCCGAAAAAGTTCAAACATCTCAACTCAGTTGACGCCATTTTTAGTGACGATCCACAGTGCTTTTTGTAAGCCTGCAAGCGTTTAGCTGACTGGTAGAATCTCTTTATTGAGAATGATTCTTCATAATGCGCCACTCTTCCACTCTGTCATCACTCAATAATATGGATGATTTCCTAAGGTACTCTCTATGATACTTGACTCATCGTTATGGATTTGGATCCCGCTGCTTTTTGCCGTTATCTTCAGTTTTCAAAAGCAGTTACGTCCAGCATTCACCTTGCTAGCACTGTCGTTAGTGGGCGGATGGTTCACAGACCGATTATCGTTAATGGCCCTGCTGTATGTCGCCATTGGATTATGTGGTGCTTATTACATTCCACAACTGAAAGGCCGCTGGAAATGGTTTGCTCATGGTGCGTTGCTATTATGGGCAATTGCACTGCTGCTGCATGCTATTCCAGGTTTTAATAATCCTAAAGTGCTGGATAATGTGGTTGCTGGTGCAAATAGTGCCCCCTTTCGTCTCTACTTGAACCTAGATAAACCTGTGGTATTTTTTGCTTTGCTACTCGCTTGGCCGCCACTCCTTGGCAACCATCAAACCATTCGTTGGGCCGCGATCGGTAAAGTGTCGATTCCTCTTTTTGCTTTGCTTTTTGTCGCATGGGCGCTTGGCGCGATTAAGCCCGAGTTATCTTTACCGACTTGGTGGTGGCTCTTTGCTCTCAATAATTTGCTTTTAACCTGTGTGGTGGAAGAAGCATTTTTCCGGGGCTATTTACAAAAAGCCGTGAGTGAAAAATTCGGTCTATGGCTCGGTATTGCGCTCGCTAGTACCCTATTTGGTCTTGCGCATTTTTCTGGCGGCGTGACTTTGGTTCTATTTGCCACATTAGCTGGTATTGGCTACGGCGCGATCTATCATCTAAGCGGGCGTTTATGGACGGCTGTACTCTTCCACTTTCTCTTTAATTTTTCCCACCTTATTTTCTTCACTTATCCAGTATGGGTACAGCGTTAAAACCTTTAAGCCAGCTGAAGTTTTCGCTGGCTTTTTTCTTTTTATCAGTCGATGAAATACCTTATTGATAGTTTAGTGACAACCGTTATGAACAACTGAGTATAAAACGAATTGTTCTCATTATTCCTATTTTTGGCCTAGGGTTTATGGTCAACGTCATGTTGATAATAATACTCCAGGGAGGAGAGAATGAACCAGAAACAAACGTTATTGGCGATTGCGCTAGCAGGCTGTTTCAGTACCGCTTATGCAGAAGAAAAGGTGTGGATTTCCATTGGTGGTGACGCGACGCAAACGGCGCTTCGCTCTGGAGCCCAAAGCCTATTACCTGAAAATCTTATCAATCAAACATCAGTATGGGTTGGGCAAGTACCAGTAAGCGAGTTGGCGACGCTTTCACATGAAATGCACGAAAATCATCAGCGATGTGGTGGTTATATGGTCCACCCTTCTGCACAAAGTGCGATGAGTGTCAGCGCAATGCCGCTGAATCTAAACGCTTTCAGTGCACCGGAGATCACTCAGCAAACCACCGTTAATGCTTGGTTGCCATCAGTATCAGCGCAACAAATCACCAGTACCATCACCACCTTAACCCAGTTTAAAAATCGCTTTTATACTACCTCGACTGGTGCTCAAGCATCGAATTGGATTGCAGATCATTGGCGCTCACTCTCTGCGTCACTGCCCGCAAGCAAAGTAGAACAAATCACACATTCAGGCTACAACCAGAAATCGGTAATGCTCACAATTACAGGCTCTGAAAAACCTGACGAATGGGTGGTGATTGGCGGGCATTTAGACTCGACACTTGGTTCTCGAACCAACGAAAGCAGTATTGCGCCGGGTGCGGACGACGATGCATCAGGTATCGCGGGCGTGACAGAAATCATCCGTTTGTTGTCTGAGCAAAATTTTCGTCCTAAACGCAGCATCGCTTTCATGGCTTACGCTGCTGAAGAAGTGGGCCTTCGAGGTTCACAAGACTTAGCCAATCGTTTTAAAGCCGAAGGTAAAAAAGTAATGTCTGTGATGCAGTTAGACATGACTAACTACCAAGGTTCACGCGAAGATATTGTCTTCATAACCGATTACACTGACAGTAATTTTACCCAGTATTTGACACAACTATTGGATGAATATTTACCGTCATTAACCTATGGATTTGATACCTGTGGCTATGCCTGCTCTGATCATGCCTCTTGGCATGCGGTTGGTTACCCAGCTGCGATGCCTTTTGAATCCAAATTTAATGATTACAACCCTAATATTCATAGCCCGCAAGACACTCTGCAAAATTCCGACCCAACAGGATTGCATGCGGTGAAATTTACTAAACTTGGATTGGCTTATGTGGTTGAAATGGGTAATGCCTCAACACCGCCTACACCGAGTAATCAACTGAAAAATGGCGTACCTGTGAACGGTTTATCGGCCAGCAGAAATAGCAAAACCTGGTATCAATTTGAACTGCAGGAAGCGAGCAACTTGAGTATTGTATTGTCAGGGGGAAGCGGCGATGCCGATTTATACGTTAAGTATCAAACTGATGCTGATCTACAGCAATACGACTGCCGTCCTTATCGCAGTGGCAATAATGAAACGTGTCAGTTCTCCAATGCTCAACCGGGCCGCTATTCTATTTTGCTGCATGGATACAACAATTACAGCAATGCAAGTTTAGTGGCGAATGCTCAATAAACAGCGCAAAGAAAAGCCAGCCGCAAGGCTGGCTTTTCGATTAACTCTCAGCATCGGGCTGGTTTTCTGGTGCAGCGGCAATAAACGCCGGATGAGCACGAAGCTCAGCAGTGATTTGTTTGATGATCGGAAACTGCGCCATATCAAGATTAAAGCGCTCCGCGTTATACACTTGTGGTACTAAACAAACATCCACTAAGCTCAGTTGATCACCAACACAGTACTCCCCTGATACTGTCGCCAATTTCTTTTCCAAGGCATAAAACCCCGTGGCTATCCAATGCCGATACCAGTCTCCTTTTTGACTTTCATCTACGTCCAGTTCACGCGTTAAATATTGTAAAACTCGTAGATTGTTCAGTGGATGAATATCAATAGCAATGTCTTGCGCCAGTGCTTTAACCTGATATTTCTCTTTACCTGATAGCGGAACCAAACGTACTTGGGGATACTGGTCATCCAAATATTCGATGATGGTTAACGACTGAGTAATGCAATGTCCGTTATCTTCCAGTACCGGAATTAACTCACTCGGATTGAGAGCGCTAAACTCGGCTGAATGTTGCACTCCGCCCTCCTTAACTAAATGGATAGCAATCGACTGGTAATCGAGCGCCTTGAGGTGAAGTGCGATGCGTACTCGGTAAGCGGCTGAAGAGCGCCAATACCCATATAACTTGAGGCCACTCATGACCCTTTCACCACGCGTTGATCGATTAAACCAAACAGGCTGTTCCCTTTATCATCACGCATTTCTAACGTTATCCTGTCACCAAATTTCATAAATTCGGTACTTGGTTTACCGTTCCGAATGGTTTCAATCATCCGCACTTCTGCAATGCATGAATAACCGACTCCCCCTTCAGCAATCGCACTGCCAAAATCGGTTCCCTGTTTATTGGAAACTGTACCAGAGCCAATAATAGTGCCCGCGCACAAGGGGCGCGTTTTTGCTGCGTGAGCAATTAACTGTGGGAATTCAAACGTCATGTCCACGCCAGCATTGGGGCAACCAAATGGTTTATTGTTATAGGTTGATAGCAATGGCAGGTTGAGTTTTCCGCCGTCCCAATGGCAGCTTAGTTCATCGGGTGTCACAGCGACAGGAGAGAATGCTGAAGACGGTTTGGATTGAAAAAAACCAAATCCTTTAGCAAGCTCTTGAGGGATCAAACCACGCAGCGATACATCATTTACCAACATCACCAATCGAATCGCTTGCGCCGCTTCACTTGGGGTTGTACCCATTCTGACATCATCGGTGATCACGGCCACTTCGGCTTCAAAATCAATTCCCCATGCTTCATCTTGCATTTGAATGTCATCACGCGGTCCAAGAAAAGCATCCGAACCACCTTGATACATTAACGGATCACTCCAGAAGCTTTCAGGGATCTCCGCTCCTCGTGCTTTTCGTACTAACTCAACATGGTTGACGTAAGCAGAACCGTCGGCCCATTGATACGCTCTAGGCAGCGGCGAATGACACAAGGTTTGATCAAACGGCATCTCTTGCAGCAATTCGCCTTCATTCAGCGCCGTATAAATTTCGCTGAGCATCGGTGCGGTTTCCTGCCAACGGTCTAGGGCTTGCTGTAAATGCTCGGCAATCTCAGGCACAGCAACGCATTTTGATAAGTCATGGCTGACCACGACCAATAAACCATCTCTTGTGCCGTTTTTTAGCGTAGCTAACTTCATGTCACTTCCTTATTCTTATTCGTTTATTCGCTCTTCCAACTGTAGACGTACTGTTGATTTTCAACCTGCTGCGCCGCCTCACTAAAGTGTAATGCATGCCGCGTATCAATCATCACTGCCACTTCATCGGTAAATTTTTTCTTATACTCTTGCCCAGCTTGGAACGCTTTCGGATGTGGGCCATGAGTAAACCCGGCAGGATGAAAAGTGACCATGCCAGCTTCAATATTATCGCGGCTAAAGAAATCACCCGCATGGTAGAAGAGCACTTCATCGTAATCATCATTGTTATGATAAAACGGAACCTTTAAAGCGCCGGGGTCACTCTCAATCGGCCGAGGCACAAAGGTGCAGACCACAAAACCTTGGCCAACAAAGGTTGTGTGAGCGGAGGGCGGCAAATGATAGCGATGCGACATCAACGGCCGAATGTCTCGCCAGTTGAGTTTCACCACGGAAAGATCACCGTGCCAACCTACTGCATCCAATGGGTTAAATGGATAAGTAATGACGCTGATTTTCTCATGACGTTTTAAATGAACTTGGGTGGTCTTTTCTGAATACTGCGCTTTAAACTCTGGGTTAATCGACGGGACTTGCAAAACCGCAGGATCGAATATGGCGTGGTTCCCTACTAGCCCTTTTTCTGGCAAAGCATACGCCGCATCCGTATTCTCTATCATTAGAATGAACATCGGCTCACTTGGCTCAAGCCGCCAATTGGTTGAGCGCGGGATCAACACATAATCCCCTTGTGAAACGCTCAAGTGTCCGTAATCGCAATAAAAATCAGCGCTTCCTTGATGAATAAAAAGTAACTCATCACCATCGGCGTTACGCACTAAATGATCCATCGCTTGAGCCAGCTTCCATACTCGGACTTTACATTGTGCATTATGCAATAGATGCGGCACGCTCCACGGTGAACTTTGTTTGGCTTGCTCGATCAAATTAAAATTAAAGGCTCTCGGCCTTAACTCACCTTGCCATTCACTCCACCCAGTCGGTGCATGTTGGTGATGGAAATGGGCCGCAGGGCCAAAAAAGCCACTGCGTCCTGCTTCTCTTTCATAGATGGCCTCTTGCGGGAAGTCGGCATGAGCTTGGTTTGAACATACCCCTTCTCGATGAGGAAATGTGATCCATTTATGCATCGCTGAGTACTCCTCGCCGAATTTGATCTTCTTCAATCGACTCAAATAACGCTTTGAAATTACCTTCCCCGAACCCTTCATTGCCTTTGCGTTGAATGATCTCAAAAAAGACTGGGCCAATGACGGTTTGAGTAAATATTTGCAGCAAAATTCCATCTTTCATCGGTGCGCCATCAATCAGGATCCGCAGCGCTTTTAACTGATCAACATCTTCTTGATGCCCTCCAACTCGATCATTGACTTTTTCGTAGTAAGTATCCGGTGTCGGCATGAAATCCATCCCTCGCTCGCGCAGAGTACGTACCGTCTGGTAGATATCATCAGTGGATAAAGCTATGTGTTGGATCCCCTCACCATTGTATTCACGAATAAACTCTTCTATTTGTGATTTATCGTCAGACGATTCATTGATTGGGATGCGAATTTTGCCGCAAGGCGCTGTCATTGCACGGCTAACTAGCCCCGTTAGCTTCCCTTCAATATCAAAATAGCGAATTTCACGGAAGTTACCGATCCGCTCATAAAAGCCAGACCAAACGTCCATGTGGCCTTGTTTGACGTTATGCGTTAAGTGGTCAATTTCGAACAGACCAACATTGGCGTGAGTCATTCGTTGATTGGCATCGGCATAGAACTTGAAATCCACATCATAAATGCTCTGGCTACCATAACGATCGACAAAATAAAGCAAGCTATCGCCAATTCCATAAATCGCGGGAATACTCAGTTCCATCGGGCCAATTTGTGTTTTGTATTCTCGCCCGCCATTTGCCTGCACATGCTGCATGGCGACAGATGCATCATGAACGCGAAACGCCATCCCACACACTGAAGGTCCATGCACTTTGGCAAACGCTGCAGCTTGGCTATGGGGTTGAGAGTTAACGATAAAATTGATATCCCCTTGACGATATAACCACGCCTCTTTTGAGCGATGTTTGGCTATCTCAGCAAAGCCAAGAGAAGTAAACAGCTCTTTTAACTGCGCGATTCCAGCGGGATCAGCCGCGGTGTACTCCACAAATTCAAAACCGTCTGTTCCCAATGGGTTAAATGTTGAGGTCATCTCACGCTCCTTTTTTGTTAACGCTTGTGTTGAGTATTGCGAACATGGCGTAATTTTCAGCAAAAATGAACCCTATAACAAAAAACGGTTTAGCGGAGAACAAATAGTGTCAATGTAATTAAAATGTTACACAAATCTATTAATGAGCAGTAGGATAGTAAATTAGCGAATTTCACAGAGATGATTTGTTTTTATTTGACTGAATACTAAGCACTTTTACTTAATTGGCCACGTTAATCACAAGTCAATCATAACCAGTTGATCAGTAAGATAAATAGCACAGCGTAACATTTTAGCTACATTTATCAAAAGCCGACACTGCCTCCGGCAAAAAACACACAATCGGGCGAGGTGTTAGGCGCACATGATTTTTATATGTCGAGCTACACGAACAAAACATTAGGCCAACACAAGTGAATCATTAAGTTAAAAACAATAGCCATTGGCTATATATAAGCGAAAAATTCGGTTGTTTTGTCGTGCTTCTTTGATTTATCGCAGAACATCGCGTCATCCACACGCGATATGGTATGGCTTCTGTTTCCTACGAGATAACAAAATGACCATGATAAATGAACAGCGCTTGGTTGAGCACTTTCTACAACTAATTCAAATTGACAGCGAATCTGGTAACGAAAAACAGATTGCAGAAACGCTGTCTGAACAATTGGGTGAGCTTGGTTTTTCAGTCCAAAAACTGCCCGTACCTGAACATGTTTCCAATGGCTTTAACCTTTATGCTCGCCTAGCAGGACAACTCGATGACAGTGTCGTACTGAGCTGTCACATGGATACCGTCAAACCGGGGATTGGCATTACACCCGTCATTGAAAATGGCGTCATTCGCTCTAACGGTGAAACAATTTTAGGCGGCGATGACAAATCGGGTATTGCGGCCATTATGGAGGCGATCCGAACGATTAAAGCGCAAAAACAACCTCATAAAACCATCGAAATTGCATTCACCGTCCATGAAGAAGGCGGGCTACAAGGCTCCAAACACTTTGATATGTCTCATATTCAATCGACTAAGGCGATTGTACTCGACACTGGTGGTCCAATAGGAACCATCGTTAAAGCCGCCCCAGGGCAGCAAAAAATCATCGTTAATATCAAAGGCAAACCCGCACACGCAGGCCTTGCTCCTGAAGAAGGTATTAGCGCTATCGCCGTCGCGGCCGATGCGATTACCCAAATGAAATTGCTGCGTATTGATGAGGAAACCACGGCGAATATCGGCCTTGTTCATGGCGGTGGCGCAACGAATATCGTCATGCCTGATCTTAGAATTGTCGCTGAAGCCCGCTCATTGAATGATGATAAGTTGAGCCTACAAGTTGAACATATGGTGTCAACATTTCAGGCCGCGGCGCACAAGCATGGCGCGCAGGTTAAGATTGAATCTACTCGTGCTTACAACGCCTTTGTATTGGATGAAGAGCATCCGCATATCGCTGCGATCAAAAAGAGCTTTGAATCGGTTGGGATTGCACCAAAAACCAAACGTACTGGTGGAGGCAGTGATGCAAACAACTTTAACGAAAAAGGATTAGTGACCGTCAATTTGTCAACGGGCATGGCGAAAGTTCACACCACCGAAGAGTATATTGCGATCAGTGATATGGTGAAGATTGCAGAATTCCTAACAACGTATTTGACCGAATAAGCCTTACGATAAAACAGGCCTCATTTTCGCGAGGCCTGCTAAAGAAACATTGGTGGGATTTGTATAAATTATAAGCCTATATTTTCCGTTAACGCTTTGATTTGTTCTAAATCCATGCGGTGAACTTGGATCATCTGATCGATTTGGCTAATTCTTGAATTCGCTTCATCTTGCTTATCACATGCGTCTGATTTTGCATCCCACGACTTACCTTCTAAGTAGACATCACAATCGGTTTTGAGCGTTTTTAGCTTCGGTACTAAACTTTCTTTCTCTTTTTGCAGCGCTTCTAACTCTTGCTTAATTTTCAATTCACGTTGGAACAGTTCGCGTGAACGTTCAAAAATCGTTGCCTGCATATCGGCTTGCCGATTTAATTTAGAATTTTTGTTCTCAACTTGCGCTAGTGTATTTTCCTGTGTATTAAGTTTCGCTTGCAGCGCTTTATTTTCTGCCATTAATGCTTGGTATTGGCTTTGCGCTTGATCCAGCTCTTGTTGATACTGCTTTTGTTGCTCTTCTAATGCTTGTTGAAGTTTATTTGCTACTTCAGCGTCGACACTGGCGACTTTTAATTGCACTTTTTCAGCTAATTGGCTTTTATCTTGGGTGAGCTGTTCATATTTTTCTTCTAGCTGATGGTATGTTTTTTGCCAGTTATTCGTGGTGATACTTGAACCGATTAAGCCACCTAATGCTAACCCCAACACCCCTGCTAACGCGATGTAGACGTAGGTGCGTTTGTCTCGTTCTTCAATCACTACGACATCGTCTTGTGCATCAATGTCCGTCTGTTTGTTCACTCTTTCGCTCCTATCTATCTATCTCAGCGAGTTAATTCAGTAATCACAATTGAGGCAGCATAAATGACAAAAGCAGTGAGTAAAGAAACCACCACACCTTTTTGCAACTTTTCGTTGGTACGATAACGAATAAAAATAAAAGCAATGGCGATCAATAAAATAATGGTGATGAGTCGTGTCATTAGCCTATCCTCTCACGTAGTGTATATCATTTATAACACGCGATAAGTCAGAAAAAAGTAGAACAATCGACAACAAGCGTAAAGTTTTCCCCCCTAATCCAACGTTTACGTCTATAAATGGTTAACAAACCATCAAACGGCAGCAAATTGAGATCAAAAGCACAATTTTTCTTGTCTTGAAAAACGCTTTATGTAACATATCTCGCCTTGATGGTAAGCGCACTTATCATCAGTTCCGATGAAGACTGCAGGAGAGTAGCCTTAGTTTATTCAAAGTATGAGTAAACAGGCTCGCCGAAGAAGTAAATCTTTCAGGTGCTAATGCTCTCTCTTATGAGAGCTGGCGAGGACTGTAGTTGGAGGAACCTCTGGAGAGAACCGTTTAATCGGTCGCCGAAGGAGCAAACCCTATTTGGGGTGAAACTCTCAGGCAAAAGGACAGAGGAGTGGAAAGTTACAATCATAAATAGGTGTGGTTTCTTCACCACTGGCCTGCTGTGATCTTTTTGTGGGATCTTTTCAGATTACTGCCCTTTCCCTCTTCTCCTTAACTGTCGTTTTATTAAGGGGAACTAATGAACAACCTGCAATCTATTCTTGAATCTATAGACAACTTTGTCTGGGGACCACCACTTTTAATTTTATTGGTCGGTACAGGCATCTATTTTACGTTTCGTCTCGGTCTTATCCAATTTCGACATTTACCTACCGCACTTAAGATGTTGTTTAGTAAAGACAAAGACGCCGGTAAACAAGGCGATGTATCAAGCTTTGCCGCCTTATGTACCGCACTTTCCGCGACGATTGGAACCGGTAATATCGTTGGCGTAGCGACAGCGATTAAGCTCGGTGGGCCGGGCGCGCTATTTTGGATGTGGTTAGCCGCGCTGTTTGGTATGGCGACCAAATACGCTGAATGTTTACTGGCAGTAAAGTATCGTCAAGTGGATGACAAAGGCCAAATGGTTGGTGGCCCGATGTATTACCTGCAATATGGCGTGGGCTCGCGAACTTTGGCGGTTTTATTCGCCCTATTTGCCATCGGCGTCGCTTGTTTCGGCATTGGTACATTCCCACAAGTCAACGCGATTTTAGATGCTACTGAAATCTCTTTTGGTGTGTCACGCGAAATATCAGCAGTGGTTCTAACGCTGTTAGTCGCATTTGTCACGGTCGGTGGTATTCAATCAATTGCAAAAGTGGCAGGGAAAGTGGTACCTGCCATGGCCCTTTTTTACATCCTTGCGTGTTTGAGTGTGATCATCAGCAACAGCGATCAATTACTCACGGCCATCAGTTTAGTTATCACTTCTGCCTTCACTTCCACAGCCGCTACTGGTGGTTTCTTAGGAGCGAGCATCATGCTGGCGATTCAATCAGGGATTGCGCGCGGTGTATTTTCTAATGAATCTGGTCTTGGCAGCGCGCCAATGGCTGCGGCGGCAGCGAAAACTGACTCTTGCGTAAAACAAGGGTTGATTTCAATGACTGGCACTTTCTTTGACACCATCATTATTTGCACCATGACCGGGCTTGCGCTGATTTTAACTGGCGCATGGCAAAGTGATTTTTCTGGTGCTGCCATGACAACCTATGCATTTGCCGTGGGCTTAAATGCGCAAACCTTGGGCCCGATGATGGTCTCTATTGGTTTGATGTTTTTTGCTTTTACGACGATTTTAGGCTGGAACTATTACGGTGAGCGCTGCGTGGTGTTTTTGTTTGGCACCAAAGCAGTGATGCCTTATAAGCTGATTTTTATCGGTTTGGTGGCATCAGGTGCGTTCTTGCACCTTGATATGATTTGGATTATTGCTGATATCGTTAACGGTTTAATGGCTATCCCTAATCTGATCGGACTAATCGCATTACGCCATATTGTGCTTGAAGAGACCAAGCTGTTTTTTGAAAAACAGTCAGCACCTTTTACGCGTGATGCTCAAACCCAACATTAATCATTTGCCAGCCGATAAGCATGTGGCAGTGCTTATCGGCAACTTTAGGTGACTAACGAGCAACTTCTTAAGCCGCTTCATCTTCTAGTAGCAATTTCACCCCAAGCGCAACGAGCACAACACCTGTTGTCCCTTCCATCCATTTCATAAACGACGCATTCTTGAGTAAGTTTTTTGCAAAGCTCAATGCGCCCGCTAAACCGCACTGCCAACACATAGCGATAACAAAATGAATGGCAGCCATCAAAAGCGATTGCAACAACGGAGAATATTCTGGGTTAATAAATTGTGGCAAAAATGCGAGATAAAATACCGCCGTTTTAGGGTTCAACACATTGGAAAGAAAACCTTCACGCAATGACCGCTTCAGCGTGAATTCACTGTGTGAAATGGCCGTAACCTGCATACCTTGGCTATTTTTCAGCAACGCTTTTAAGCTGGATAGTCCCAGCCAAATTAAATACGCCGCACCAATCATTTTAACCACATGAAACAGCTCTGCCGATTGTGCCAAAATCGCCGAAATACCGACAGCGGAAAAGGTCGCATGCACAAATAGCCCCATGCAAATACCCAAACTTGTTATGCTGCCGTCCGTGAACCCTGCTCGTGATGTGTTACGAATCACCAGTGCCGTATCTAGCCCTGGAGTTAGCGTTAATATAGTAATTGCGATCAGAAAGGCTTCAATGTTTTGGATATACATACCCGTCCTTGTATAAAAGAAATGTCATCGTTTGCCTTTTTATACCTGACCTCTTTTATAAAGTCTTTAACAGTTTTCACTGGATAAGAAAATAATGAAATACTCATAGCCTTGTCGGTTTGGGTCACGCTCTTTCACCTTAATTGACTTTGATGGCCTTGGTTAGACACTTAATGGTTGCTACACTAGCCCCTCTTTTACGTCACGGAAGGCTAATTCCATGGATGCATTCAATCAATTAGTTCAACACTCTAAGAAAATTTCACATTTCAATCATTTAGCGGCTATTTGTGGCTGGGATCAAGCCGCAGTAATGCCTGCTGGCGGCGCTCAAGCTCGCTCGGAAGCGATGGCGCAATTGTCCGTTCATATTCATAGTTTACATACTCAACCTCAATTAGCTGAATGGTTCGATAAAGCACAAAATGAGTCATTGGACGATGAGCAAAAAGCAACTCTGCGTGAACTTAAACGCCACTGGCAGCAGGCAAACGTACTGCCTGAAGCTTTGGTGCAAGCGAAATCTCTTGCTGGTTCAAAGTGTGAACATGCTTGGCGTACCCAACGCAAAAACAATGATTGGGTCGGTTTTGAGAAAAACTGGGCTGAGGTGGTCACACTCTCACAGCAAGAAGCGCAGATCCGCGCTGATGCTACAGGTTTAACGCCTTATGATGCGATGCTCGACCTTTACGAACCGGGTACAACCACTCAATCATTGGACGCTGTTTTCAGCGATGTTAAAACTTGGCTGCCAACGTTAATCGATCAAGTCATAGAGAAGCAGCGCGCCGAAGAGATCATCATGCCAACTGGCCATTACCCTGCTGAAAAGCAAAAGGCGCTAGGCTTAGAAGTCATGAAACTGCTTCAGTTTGATTTTGAACACGGCCGCCTTGATGAAAGCGTTCACCCTTTTTGCGGCGGTGTTCCAACCGATGTTCGGATCACCACTCGTTATAATGAGTCGGAGTTTATTCAGTCTCTAATGGGCATTGTCCATGAAACGGGCCACGCACGTTATGAGCAAGGCTTGCCTAAACATCTTGCTGGTACACCAGCAGGAGAAGCGCGTTCGATGGGTATTCATGAATCTCAATCGCTCTTCTTTGAAATGCAGATGGGCCGCAGTGAACCCTTTATTGAGCACTTAGCCACCCTAGCCGCCCGCTATTTTTCAGGTAGTGAAGATAAAGTATTTGCACAAGCGAATTTCCAGAAGATCTACACTCGCGCTGAAAAAGGCTTTATTCGTGTCGATGCCGACGAGCTCACTTATCCAGCGCACGTCATTTTACGTTATGAAATTGAACGTGATTTGATCAATGGTCATATCAAACATACCGATGTGCCTGAGCTATGGGATCACAAAATGCAGGCTTACCTCGGCCTTTCTACCCAAGGAAATGACCAAAACGGCTGCATGCAAGACATCCACTGGACAGATGGAAGCTTTGGCTACTTCCCTAGTTACACGCTGGGTGCTATGTATGCGGCCCAGTTTATGGCAGCAATGAAGAAAACGGTGGATGTTGATGCCGCCATTCGCAGTGGTGATTTATCACCAATATTTACTTGGCTTGCCGATAATATTTGGCGGAAAGGTAGCTTATTAACAACCGATGAATTGGTGAAACAAGCGACTGGGGATGTGCTTAACGCTCAATATTTCCAAGACCACCTAAAGCATAGATACCTTTAGCGCCAAACTTAAAAAGCAGCTTAAATCGCTGCTTTTTTCATACTTAGTTAACGCTCAATAACACGCAGGAATTCATGATGAACTTTTCATCAATGCATCTTTACGCAAGCGCCATACTGTCAGTAACATCGCCAGTAACGCTAGTACGCTCATGCCAATATAAACCAAGCTAAAACCTTGTGATAATACCTGAGTGGAAACGCCGGCCTGCTCGGCACTGTGTTCAGCAACCATGACTTCGCTTGGCACTCTCAGATAAAAGAGCGCGGAACAGAACGCAACACCGAGTGCACCGCCGAGTTCTCGTCCAAAATTAAACAGTGACATGCCAATGCCGCGATCGCGTGCGGGTAAGACACTTTGTACAACAACGCCTAAGGCCGGTAAGGTTAAACCAATACCTATACCCGCAAAACCCAATGCAAATTTCACCCACATATCGTAGTGAACTTGCCACAATGCAGCCATAGCCAAAGCAAAACCGACGATCACTAACATCTTATAACGACCAAACTTCGCGATGAGCTTCCCACCCACATAAGCGCCAGAGGTAATACAGACCATGAAGATCACCATAATGGCACCGCTTTCTGACGGAGTGAGTCCTTTTTGCCACTGAAACTGCAGTGGTAAATAGACCAAAAGCGCAAACATCAGCATTTGCGATCCCATAATAAGAACAATCGCGGTCAGATAATTCGGAAGACGTGCTAAACGCGCCGGTAAAATAGGATCACTTACTCTGCGTTCAACAACCACCAAAGCAACTAAACACGCCAGTAATGCAAACGCGCCCCAGCCAGTAGGGATAAATGAATGTGAAGAAAGTAATAACAGCAGCAAAGTCGTCGCACTCATGAGTAACGCTGCTCCCACCCAATCAAAGCGACTATCTCTGCGTTTATTGAGATGCTTCAAATAGCGGTTAACCATGTAAAGTGCCACCAACCCTAGCGGTAAATTAATACCGAATACCCACCGCCAACTGAGGTAGTCAGCAAAATAGCCGCCAAGTAGTGGCCCTGCAATACTGGACACCGCATAAACCGCTGAAATATAACCTTGGTACTTGCCCACTTCGCGCGCAGGAATTGAATCGGCGATAACGGTAAATGCCAGAGCTATTAAGCCTCCACCGCCAATCCCTTGAATCACACGAGCACCAATTAAACTGGGTAGATCAAAAGCAAAGGTACACAGCGCGGAACCCAACATAAAGATCACGATACTGACATTTAGCATCCGAACTCGTCCGAACAAGTCGCTCAGTTTACCGTAGACGGGCAATACAGCGGTCGATGCTAATAGATAAGCAGTAATCACCCATGTTAATGCTTGTCCTGCCGAGAGATCTTGCCCAATAAGAGCCAATGGAGTGGTAACGATGCTTTTTTCAAGCGAGCCTAAAGCGATGACTAAAGCAACGCTGGCAAAAATAATTTTCGGATTAGCCGAATAAGTTGAATCGGTAGGCATGTGCCCCTCATATGAACTTGATTAGAATGCGCGACCGACACGATAACGTAATAGTGCACATCCTAAAATAGGATAGAATGGGATGGCTTATTGCATAAATGGGATTAATGATGAAACTTGATGATTTATCACTCTTTTTAACGGTAGTGAAATGTGGCAATTTTACGCTGGCAGCAAAACAAAAAGCCTTGTCCACTAGCACGTTGAGCCGCAGAATTCAGCAGTTGGAGCAAGATATTGGCAGCATTCTACTGATCAGAAACAGTAAAGAAGTGGTACTAACGAAAGAAGGCGAGCATTTGTTTGAAACCTATGCCAACCTATTTAGCCAAATAGAAGATAAACAAGAACAAGCTTTAAAAGCCAAACAAGAGTTTAGAGGCGAGATCGTCATTAACGCGCCAATCCTACCCATTCGGCATCAGCTAAGTCCATTAGCACTGGAATTTTGTCAGCAACATCCTAAAGTCAACATTCGTATTCAAGTCGGTGCAGGGCTGGATTATCATACCCAGCACGACCTTGACATAGCGCTACGTTTTGGTCCACAACCTCAATCCGATTGGGTTGCGCGCAAACTAGCTAATAACCCTTCCGTGTTGTGCACAAGCCCTGACTACTCGGCCTCTTTGCTGCTAAAACATCCAGAGCAATTACTTTCTCTGCCACTACTCACTTTAAATACCAAACAAGCGTGGATATTTGAACATCAGCAAAGCAAAGAACGTTTTCAATTTATCCCTCAGGCACGTATTAGCTCTGAGGAAATTGATACGATTTTGCAAGCCACATTCATGAATATGGGTATTGCAAGGTTACCTAAAGGATTAATTGATAAGGAGTTAGAGGAGAAACGATTAGTGCCATTATTGCCTAACTGGCAGATTGAAGGAGCGGATGTTTATTTGCTGCACCCTCAGAGACGTTTTCTTCCTGAGCGAACTCAGGCATTTATTGACTACATCATCAATCACTGGTCACGCTTTGCTTTCAGTTACTGGCGTACTTGAGAATGTACACCACACCATACTGCTCAAATAAAAAACCACTTCTTGCTACTAACGAGCAAGAAGTGGTTGAAAGCGATTGAGTGACTAGATTAAAGAAAGTGGAAGGTCGCGTTGAATGAAACCGTACCAATATCGTCATCGCCCAAAGTGTAATTCATGTAACTTGCACCAACTGAAATTGGCCCCATCAGGAAGTATTCAGCGCCTACACCGTACATGATGTCAAAACCATCATCTATTTTATTGCTGTTTAATTTTTTATCCCAAGAATGCAAACCACCCTTGGCATACACATGCAGAGGGCCAAAATCAATGCTTGGCTTTACCGCAAAATAAACAGAAGAGGCCGCGATTTCATTCGTGGCAGTGACTTCAAATTTGCCATGGTCGGTGTAACCCGCTTCGAGGCCAATCAGAGGAAGAATACCAGTACCGGCATGAATGTTGTACGAAGTACCGCTTTTACCATTCAAATCCGATTGGCCTACTGATGCGCCGCCATAAATCCAAGAGTCAGCAAACGCCATTGAAGATGTACTGATCAGCGCCAGTGCGATTAAAGTCTTTTTCATGATGAACCTTCTTTATTTAATTTGGCAGTGGCCTCAAAACGGCGACCGATTGCCACATAGCGTCAAATTATAGTGAACTGTTGGTTAGATGCAAATCTTATACCTAACAAGCATCAATCGCATTTTTTATACGTTTATCTGAAACTGGATAAGGAGTGCCAAGTTGCTGAGCAAATAAACTCACCCGAAGCTCTTCAATCATCCAACGGATCTCTTTAACATTTTCAGGTACTTCTGCACCACGAGGTATCTTGTTTAGTAGCGCTTTGTAATCATTGGTTACCGCTTCAATTTTCAACATGTGCAAACGATCCTTATTTGGATCAATGGGTAACTTCTCCATCCGACGTTCAATCGCGCGCATGTAACGCAGAATATCCGGCAAACGCTTCCAGCCGCATTCGGTGGCAAAGCCTTTAAAGATCAAACCTTCGATCTGCGCTTTGATATCCGATAACGCAAAAGCCATCGTAAAATCGATTTTCCCTTTCAGCTTTTTATTAATGTTGAATGCCGTGGTAAGGATCGTCTCCACTTGTTGGGCGATATCGACCACAGTATCGCCCAATTCAGCGCGCACAAACTCTTTCAGTGCCTCAAACTGCTCCGGTTCCCACACTAAACCGCCTTGCTGCTCAATTAACTTATCAATCCCACAAGCAATACAGTCATCAATCAGGTCCAGTACTTTGCCATACGGGTTAAAGTAGAGCCCCAATTTTGACTTGTTCGGTAAATTGGTGTGCAGATATTTAATCGGTGAAGGAACGTTCAGCAAAATCAGACGCCGTTGCCCTGCTTTCATTGCATTGAGTTGTTCTTGCTCGGTCTCAAAAAGCTTAATTTCAACGCTCTCTTTACTATCCACTAACGCTGGATAGGCTTTAACCTCGAAACCGCCGCGCTTTTGTTGGTACACTTTCGGTAATTCACCAAAGCTCCACGTATGCAAACCTTGCTGTTCAATATCATCGTCTGCCACTTGAGATAGTGTTTCTTGTACTTTCTCTTTCAAACTCTCTTTCAGCTGATATAAATCTTTATGCTCGTTGAGTTTGCGATTTTTATGATCCACCGCGCGAAAAGTGATTTTTAAATGATCCGGAACTTGCTCTAGCTTCCAATCTTCACGCTTCACCTCGACGCCCGTCATGCGTCTTAACTCTTTTTCCATCGCATCCAATAAAGGCAATTCCATCGGTGTGACACGAGCTAAAAACGCATCCGCATAGTTAGGTGCCGGTACAAAGTTTTTGCGCAGTGTTTTAGGCAAAGACTTGATGAGGCTGACAACCAATTCATGACGTAACCCGGGGATCTGCCAATCAAACCCTGTCGGCTCAATTTGATTTAGGATCGGCAATGGTAAATGCACCGTGACACCGTCACTATCCACGCCAGGTTCAAATTGATAGCTGAGCTTCAGCTTAATACCGTTTTGATGCCAAAAGTTGGGATAATTTAAATCAGTGATGTGGCTAGCATCACCTTTAAATAGCATCTCTTTTTCAAAGTTGAGTAGATCTGGGGTGGCTTTGCTGACTTTTCGCCACCACGCATCAAAATGACGTCCAGAGACCACATCCGTTGCGACTCGCTGATCGTAGAACTCAAAAAGCTGTTCATCATCAATCAAAATATCGCGGCGGCGAGATTTATGCTCAAGCTCCTCGACTTCAAGTAATAAGCGACGGTTTTGCTTGAAAAACGCATGTTTGGTTTCCCAATCACCTTCAACTAATGCGCTGCGAATGAAAATCTCACGACATAGTGGCTCGTCAATGGTGCTGTAGTTAATCAAACGTTTAGGCACAATAGGAATGCCATATAACATCACTTTTTCATAGGCCATGACGGCGGCTTGTTTTTTTGACCAATGCGGTTCGCTGTAGCTACGCTTGATCAAATGCTGTGCCAGCGGTTCCACCCATTCAGGCTGGATTTTAGCTGCAATACGCCCCCACAGTTTAGAGGTTTCCACCAATTCGGCGACCATCACCCACTTGGGCTGCTTTTTAAACAGGCCAGAAGCGGGAAAGATATTAAAGCGGGCGTTACGAGCCCCTTGGTATTCATTTTTCTCTTGGTCTTTGATACCGATGTGCGACAGTAAACCAACCAAAATTGCACTGTGGATACTTTGGTAATTGCCCGGTTCGTCGTTCAATTTGTAATCCATTTCACGCATCGATTGGTGAATTTGGAAGTAGACATCCTGCCATTCGCGTACCCGCAAATAATTGAGGTAATCTTGTTTGCACTGCTTACGAAATTGGCTGCTGCTTAACGCTTTTTGCTCAGTTTGAATGTGGTTCCACAGATTCACTAGGCTCAGAAAATCGGACTCTTCATCAAAAAATCGGCGATGTTTCTCATCGGAGGCTTGCTGTTTATCTGATGGACGTTCACGTGGGTCTTGAATCGAAAGTGCAGCGGCAATCACCATCAGCTCTTTTACGCAGCCAAGCTTTGGCGCTTCGAGCACCATACGCGCCAAACGGGGATCAATCGGCAAGCGTGCTAATTTGCGCCCCATATCCGTCAACTGCTTTTTGCTGTCGTTACTATGTTTATTGGTATCAGGAACAATCGCACCAAGCTCTTCAAGCAAACGCACACCATCTTGAATGTTGCGTTTATCCGGCGCTTCCACAAACGGGAATGCTTCAATATCACCCAGCCCAAGTGCGGTCATTTGTAAAATAACCGAGGCTAAGTTGGTACGCAGTATTTCCGGATCGGTAAATTCTGGGCGTGAAAGAAAATCCTCTTCGGAATAGAGGCGTATGCAGATCCCTTCTTCAACACGGCCACAACGTCCTTTACGCTGATTTGCACTCGCTTGAGAAATTGGTTCAATCGGCAAACGTTGGACTTTGGTGCGGTAGCTATAACGGCTGATACGTGCCGTACCTGGGTCAATGACATATTTAATCCCCGGAACGGTAAGGGATGTTTCTGCCACGTTGGTGGCTAAAACAATGCGCCGCCCTACATGGGGCTGAAAGATTTTATTCTGCTCACCGGCGGATAATCGTGCATAAAGCGGCACAATTTCAGTATCACGTAAGTTACGTTTACTGAGCGCATCGGCCGTATCACGAATTTCTCGTTCACCATTCATGAAGAGCAGAATATCGCCAAGCCCTTCAGCACAGAGTTCATCGACGGCTTCAAAAATACCTTCAAGTTGATCGCGGTCTGCGTCCTCTTCACCAAGCAGTGGTCGATAACGCGTATCGACCGGATAAGTACGACCCGACACTTCAATGATAGGCGCGCCACTAAAATGGTTAGAGAAGCGTTCAGGATCGATGGTGGCCGAAGTAATGATGACTTTGAGATCCGGACGACGCGGCAGCAGTTCTTTCAAATAACCTAAGATAAAATCGATATTTAAGCTGCGCTCATGCGCTTCATCGATAATGATGGTGTCGTACTGATTGAGAAAACGATCATGCTGGATTTCGGCCAACAATATCCCGTCAGTCATCAATTTGATCTGAGTCTGCTCGGAAATTTGATCGTTAAAACGAACTTTATAGCCAACAAAGCCACCCAGTTCTGTTTCCATCTCTTGCGCTATTCGGCTCGCGACCGAACGCGCAGCAAGGCGACGTGGTTGCGTATGGCCAATCAGGCCATATTTACCGCGCCCAAGTTCTGCGCAAATTTTGGGTAACTGAGTCGTTTTGCCTGACCCTGTTTCACCCGCCACAATTACCACTTGGTTTTCAGCAATCGCTTTGGCGATATCATCGCGTTTTTGGCTTACGGGCAATAAATCAGGGTAGTCGATGGTAACGCGGCTGTTGAGACGCTGCTGCGCCACCATCATTGACTGAGCAATATCGAGCGCAATTTGATCAAAAACGGCATGTTTGGCTTGCTCATTTTTTATTTTGCTCGCACCAGAGATGCGTTTACTCAGACGAAAACGATCACGCATCATGCATTCTTTCAATGCATTGCGCAGAGATGCCGCACTGTTGCTGCTAGCGTTCATTGACTTGTGTTGATTGGGCTGTGACGAGGTCAAAGCATTTCCTATTCATTTCATTACATAAAACTGAGCGGATTGTAGCATAATCAACGCTCCTGCAATCAGTTATCCTTTCACAAACGGCGAGCATTTATTCGCTTCCTCCTCGATTCCGGTATGTTTTGCCATCGTTCGTATGATTAAGCGATTTAAAATTGGGCAATCGGATCAGGATTTCTTATGTTTATAAGAAAATCGCCGCTACAATAGCGACATGATTACTGAAACGATAAAACTGTGAAAGCATCTGAACTGAAACACATACTCGATTCACTACCCGATAACACCGATCCAGAATTGGTGATGGGTGAGGCTTGGTTGCCTGAACGTCTTATTGACACACAATTGGACGGCCATTTTCTGTTTCTGGAGTTTGATAATGCGCCCGAGGAAGGTGAAGGAGAGGAAGAAGGTCGCGGTTTTGTTGGACATGAGATTGCCATGATACGGCGACGCTTTGAAGAAATTTTGCTAGAAAAAGCGGACAATAAATCCAAAGCCGATGCCATGTTAGCGCTTTTCCTGATGGGGCATGAATACTCAAGTTCAGAAGTCATTGAAATACTAGAAGATCCTAGCGTTCCTCAAGATCCGAATGATTTTTATCACGAGAGCGATGAAGATGAATCTCGTGATATTTAGAATCTCACTTTATTCTGACTTGTGTTTTGCTCAATACGCCACTATTTAAACAATAATGACTCGAAATTTTCAGTAGGTTTTTTTATGTTTAATGCCATTACATCGCTATTCAAGCAACTCTTGGACGGAGAAGATTTAGGCCAGCGTTCCAACACTAACCCCAACCTAGCGATTGCTTGTTTGCTCAGAGAAGTGGCAGGAGCCGATCATCAAATTGACACACGAGAAAATGACGCTAAGTTTCAATTAGTTAAACGACTATTAGCGTTAGATGATACAGAAACCACGGAACTGCTCATTCGGGCAGAACAAAGCGTCAAACAGTCAGCTTCATTGTATGATTTCACTTCACTATTACGCGAGCTCTCGCAAGATACGCGATATGAACTTATCAAGGCGATGTGGCAAGTGGCGCACGCGGACGGTGAGATAGACCCACTCGAAGAGGCGGTGATCCGCAAAGCGGCAGAATTATTGTATGTGGACCACAGTGAATTTATCCGCGCTAAACTTTCCGCTCAAAAATAGAGCGGATTACAACATCGTTAACGCCAATTTCGCAAGGTTGTAGGCATCAACATAAGCGGAGTGCTGTCGCCCTTCCCACTCAATGCCTTGCGCTTCTTGTGCGGCGCGGTGACCAATACGTTTTTCTTTCATTCTCTGCTGAATACGGTAAAGCGTTGCTAGGTTGATGAACTCGCTAAAAGGCATAACGATCCCCTTCTGCTCACACTCTTTAGCTAAAATTTGGTCATCACGCCCCCACGAAACATAAATCTTATTTGGGCCGCCAAAATTCTTGACCATTGATTGAATGACACCTGCGAGTGATCGCCCCTGTTTTTCAATTTTACGCGGAGTTATCCCGGTTAACTCACTACAAAACAGCGAAATTTCGTCTTGCTCTGGCCTGACATAATATTGAGCACGCTTCACAATCGTGCCTAACTGCACATCAATTTCAGCTAACCCCACTTCAATGATTTCACCCGTTGTCCCAATCCCATTTTCATTCCAGCAGCACATTTCTAAATCGAAGCAGACAACTCGGTTATAGTTCATTGTTCAGGCGTATCCTTTAAATATAAGTGGTCAAAGAACGCTATCTTACTCGACTCCTCTCAAAAACTCGACTCTCGCCCTTTCGTTCGGACAGTTATTGGGCGATTGAAACTCGGTTGCGACCATTTTCTTTACTTTCGTATAACTTACTGTCTGCCAAATGTAATAAAGACTCTTGATCATAAGTATGATTGATCGCCGCCCCAATACTGAGCGTGCAATACAGCACCTCATCTATGAACTCATATCCGGTTGATTCAACAGCCGCTCGTAACGTTTCTAAATAACACTGCAAAGATTGAAGTTCTGACAATTCACAAATAATGCAAAATTCGTCCCCACCTAACCGAG
Source organism: Vibrio sp. 3-2(1) (assembly GCF_963887575.1). Taxonomy (NCBI): domain Bacteria; kingdom Pseudomonadati; phylum Pseudomonadota; class Gammaproteobacteria; order Vibrionales; family Vibrionaceae; genus Vibrio; species Vibrio sp. 3-2(1). The sequence continues at coordinate 125,209 of NZ_CAWPGB010000011.1, forward strand.
CTAAAACATCATTATTTCCCATATGACGTGAAATAACCGTTGTGATATGTATTAGCATCTCATCGCCTGCAATGTGGCTATGGTTGTCATTAATCAGTTTAAAATCATCGACATCAAACATTACCAACGAAAAAGCTTTTTTCTGTAAGACATTCTCTTGCAGTAAACGTCCGAATGCACGTCGGTTATACAACCCAGTCAAACTATCGTGGTCCGCTAAAAAGCGCAGTTCTTCAGTACGTTCTTCTAGCATCTCGCTAAGATGAAGTTTTTCTCTCATCAACAAATAGACAACATAACCTAACAAGATCGAAATAATTAAACCACCGACGCTGAGCGCCACTAAAATCCACTGTATGTTGCTCGCTATTGGTTCTGAGAACTTAAAATCAATTTTCCAATCACGGTTAGGCAGAGATAAGCGTTTCTCTATTTCTATGCCTTTGATTGAATCCCAATCTGGGCTTTGGAATAGAATCGGATCATCTTCGGCATCAAATCCGAGATCGGTTACTTTCATATACAATCGATGATCGGATGCCGTGCGGCTCACCAATCCATCAAAATAAGTAGAGAGTCGAATAACACCCACTACCACACCAATCATTTCCTGTTTGTTGTAGTTAAAAACGGGATGATACACCAATAATCCATCCTTTTTGTGGTGTGCTTCTATGCCATCTTGCAATAGGCGGACCTTATCGGATATAGCAGGTAGCCCCGTACTCTCAATATGTGCAGCAATTCTTTGAAAGCGAGGGCGTAGCGAATAGAAACCGAGCAATTCAAGGTTACTTTGGGTTTGAGGATAAATATCACTCAGAACATAAACGGGTTGTTCATTATCTTCAGAAAATCCAATCACCTTTTGACCCGCTTTAGGTACTGTAAATAACTCAAATTGAGGCAAACGATCCCTCATTAATGTTACAAATTCATCAGCATCATCTTTCGTTACTTTCGCTAACCATTGCAAACCGATAAGGCTGTAGGATGTTGACATAACACCATGAGCAAAAACGTCAAATCCTTGCACATTCCCCCCCTCGGTAGCATGCAAAAAATTGGCAGCCGAACCAATAAAACTGACATCATTTCCAACCAACGTGTCTAATATGCTTGCTTGATGTTCAGCATGGCTATCAAACAACATGACAATATGATTCTTTTGATTAATGTAGAGTAATGAGATGACTGACGCTGTCATCATTAAGGTAATAATTGAAATACATAAAGGGTAGATCACCTTTTTGTCGCTCTCTAGCATAACAGCCTCTCCGTGGCTTAGGACTCAGGACTCAGGACTCAGGACTCAGGACTCAGGACTCAGGACTCAGGACTCAAATTACTCTTATAAAAGTAGGTAAATCAATAGCCAGTCACCAATTTATTAACCAATTAATCTTAAAGTTGAACCAGAATAGAGAATTAATGATTGATACTGCTCAAAACGCAAGCAATCACTTTAGCTTAAACGTGATGATGCGGACTTTCTATCCTGTATTCGCCTTGAATATGGTAAGCTGCGCCCCTATTTTTAAGTCTATTCACCGTAGGCTCACGAGAATTCCCACGCCTACTTCATTGTGTAAAGAGAATTGTAATGAACTTCGATTTAAATATGATCCCTACCACCTTTGACATGCTGCATGCTGGGCTCAGTGCATCAAGCCTTTTGCTACTTCTCATTGTGGTATCACGCAAATCAAAAGTCGTTGAGAAAGTTGTTGAAAAACCTGTCGAGAAAATTGTCGAAGTCGAAAAGCCGGTTGAAACGATTGTTGAAGTCGAAAAAATCGTAGAAGTAGAAAAAGTGATTGAGCGCGTAGTTGAAGTCGAATCTAAATTAGCGACAGCGCCAACCGATTCCGCCCTACAACTTTTGTCGTTAATGCAGCAAGAAGCTCGTCTGATTGACTTCTTAAATGAAGATGTCACCGCTTTTTCGGATGAAGAAGTAGGAGCCGCGGCGCGCGTGATCCACGCCGGTGGTAAAAAAGTCCTACAAGATTACATTCAGCTCACGCCCATTCGCGGCGAAGATGAAGAAAGCCGAATTACCATTGAAGCCGGTTTCAACCCGCAAGAAGTTCGCTTAACGGGTAATGTGACGGGTTCAGCACCCTTTAATGGCACCTTAGTCCATAAAGGCTGGAAAGCAACAGCTATCACTTTGCCTAAATTGGCTGAACAGTATGATGCTTCAATCATCGCCCCTGCCGAGGTTGAATTGTAATGGAACAGACAGCGCCAAAATTTAGTATTGGTATTGACTTAGGCACAACACATTGCGTGCTCTCTTATGTTGATACACAGGATGAAAACGCTCGCGTTTCAGTAATGAGCATCCCTCAACTTACCGCGCCCGGTACGGTTGAAAGCCGTCATCAATTAGGCTCGTTTTTATACCAACCTCATGAACATGAGATGAGCCCTGCCGCACGTGTTTTGCCTTGGTCGTCCGAGCCAAAAGCTTTAGTCGGTGCCATTGCGCGCAACCTTGGTAGTAAGACACCGATTCGTTTAGTCGCCAGTGCCAAATCATGGCTATGTCATGGTGGCATCAATCGACGTGATGCATTTTTACCCGTGGGTAGCAGCGATGAAATGGAAAAGATCTCGCCATTAAAAGCCACTGAGTATTATCTAGAGCATTTAAAAAGCGCTTGGGATCACGCTCACCCTGACTTCCCCTTAGCTACACAAGATGTCACGTTAACAGTACCCGCTTCATTTGATCCAGCCGCCCGAGATTTAACCGCTGAAGCAGCACGCAACGTTGGTTTTGAGCAATTAACGCTGCTTGAAGAGCCACAAGCGGCTTTATACAGTTGGATAGATAATAGCCACGATGCGTGGCGCGATGAAGTCAAGGTGGGTGACATTGTTCTGGTGGTTGATATTGGTGGGGGAACCACTGATTTATCCTTAGTGGAAGTGACTGAAGACGCTGGTAACTTAACGCTCAATCGGATTGCGGTTGGTGAACACATTTTACTCGGCGGCGATAATATGGACCTTGCCCTTGCTTACCGTTTAAAAATGAAATTGGCGCAAGAAGGTAAAGAATTAGCCCCTTGGCAAGTACAAGCGATGACGCACGCTTGCCGAGATGCAAAAGAGGCGCTTCTTAATGACAGTGCACTAAATTCCGTACCGATTGTGGTACCAAGTCGCGGTTCAAAACTGCTCGGTACAACGCTTAAAACCGAATTGACTCAACAAGAAGTGCAACAAACCTTGGTCGATGGTTTTTTCCCACAAGTGAATATCACTGATCATCCGGTGCAAAAAGCACGTGGTGCATTAACGCAAATGGGCCTTCCCTACGCGCAAGACGCTGGAATTACCCGCCATATCGCCGTGTTCTTGGCAAAACAAGCCCATGCAATGAGTGGCAACATATCCGCTCTGGAAAAATCCGCTCTGAATGATAATCCATTTGCTGGCATGCCCGGTATGGGCGAAGCTCCGGAGATGGATTTTATCAAGCCGACCGCCATCTTACTAAACGGTGGCGTGTTAAGATCCGATTTATTAGCAAACCGTCTTCTCAGCACTATTAATGCTTGGTTGAGCACTGTGGGAGCACCACAGATGAAGCGCTTAACAGGCTTAGACCTTGATTTAGCCGTCGCCTGCGGCGCAGCGTATTACGGCGCAGTTCGTCGTGGACAAGGTGTGCGTATTCGCGGTGGTATAGCCTCGAGTTATTACGTCGGTATTGAAAGTGCTATGCCTGCCATTCCGGGGATCGCACCACCGATGGAAGCCTTGTGCGTCGCTCCATTTAGCATGGAAGAAGGAACCAGTGTCCGCGTACCAAGCCAAGAGTTTGGATTGGTCATTGGTGAGCCTGTACATTTTCAATTCTTTGGTTCAACAATACGCCGCGATGACGAAGCTGGCATGCACTTAGATTATTGGGCTCCAGAAGAACTTGTAGAGCTGCCCGAGATCCACGTCACCTTACCTGTTTCTGAAGGACGTCGACAAGGCGAAGTCGTTCCGGTTCACTTAGCCTCAACGATCACAGAGCTCGGGACACTTCACTTAGAAGCCATTGCGACAGACAACGGCCAAACATGGCACGTTGAGTTCGATGTGCGTGAAGATCCTCAAGTCACTCAATAATCCCCACACGGCATCTTCGGATGCCGTTTTTGAAATTCAGGAGCCTCCATGTCTTCTCCTCGCTTTCTCGTCGGTATCGATTTAGGCACCACCAATACTGTGGTGGCATTTTGTGAAATCACCGAATCGCTAGAAGACTCACCCGTGCATCTTTTTGAGGTCGACCAATTGATTGGCCCCGGTGAAGTGGTTCGAAAACCACTCCTTCCGTCATTTCGTTATCACCCAGCCAACGGGCAGATCGCACCTGATGCCCTATCGCTCCCTTGGCAAATTGAACCGGTTATGGGCGATAGCAAAGAGGTAATTATTGGCCAATGGGCAAGAGATTTAGGTGCAAAAGTAGAAGGGCGACAAGTATCCAGCGCGAAAAGTTGGCTCTCCCATCAAGGGGTTGATCGCAAGCAAGCCATCTTACCGTGGGCAGGCGCTCACGATGTGGCGAAAGTTTCCCCTGTCATTGCCAGCGCCAGTTATCTCAATCACATCCGGCAAGCATGGAACTACCGCCATCCAAGTCATCGACTTGAAGATCAAAATGTCATTATCACCGTACCGGCATCATTTGATGAAACGGCTCGTAAGCTCACCATCGAAGCTGCAACACTGGCTGGCTTAAGCTCAATTGTACTACTTGAAGAGCCACAAGCCGTTTGCTATGACTGGTACGCACGTCACCGCCATTGTGCCTCACAGCAACTGCAATCACTCCCTTTGATCTTGGTTTGTGATGTGGGCGGAGGTACGACTGACCTCAGTTTAATTGAAGCGAAACACAGCGCAGACAACCAACTTTCTCTTGACCGAATTGGCGTGGGCGAGCACTTAATGCTCGGAGGTGACAACCTTGATTTAGCATTAGCTCATCTAGCTGAGCAACGCTTTGACGGTTCGAAAAAATTAACCGCCGCCAGTTTGAGCAAACTAATTCAGCAAACTCGCCAAGTCAAAGAGCAACTCTTATCAAACCAAGCCCCAGAGCAGCTAAAAATTACGCTACTTGGCAGTGGTTCAAAGCTATTAGGCGCAGCAAAAAGCATTTCCCTGACGAAACAAGAGGTGCATGACATTGCACTGGAAGGCTTTTTCCCACTTTGCTCGGTACAAGAACGTCCAAATAAACGCCGCAGTGCAGTGGTGGAATTTGGTTTGCCCTACGCAGCCGACCCTGCCGTGAGTAAACACATTGCTGAATTTTTAGCTGAACACCAAGCCGTTTCTCGCCTTGCGCTCAAGCAAGAGTCAAACGCAACGGCCATTCCAGTTGGATTACTACTTAATGGCGGCGTATTTAATAGTGAGCTTATCACAAAGCGCATCACTCAATTATTGACCGATTGGCGAGGTTCGCCGATCACCCTGCTTGATAATCCTCACCCTGATTGGGCAGTCGCACTCGGTGCTGTCGCGTATGGTAAAGCTCGCCAAGGTGCACAGCTTAAAATCGGCGGCGGATCGGCACGCTCTTATTTTTTACACCTGCCTGAAAAAAACAGTGCGGGACATGCTCTGTGTGTCTTGGCTAAAGGCACCGAAGAAGGACAAGAGATACGCTTGACCAGCCGCCGATTTTCACTGACGTTAGGTGAACCAGTACGCTTCAACATCCTGACCTCAACCCATGATATGTTTGCTGATCGCCGCGTTCAAAATGGGCTGTTATCGACCGTTGAACATGAACTTTTTACGCCACTGCCTCCCTATATAACAGCGTTAAAAGGAAATGATGATGCTCTATTGCATGCTAACCAAAAGCAACGAGTAGAAGTTCAACTGGCTTGTCAATTAACGGAAGTCGGCACGCTCAAGATTGAATGTGTCAGTGTTGAGGACGAAAAAAACCGATGGCAACTTGAGTTTGAAGTTCGCAAGCACAGTGAGTCAGACAGTGAAATCCAACGTCATCCTCGCTTGTCAGAGGCGATTTCGCTCATCACACACCTTTATAGTGGCAATAAAAAAGCCTCTGATAACCAAGCCATAAAAACGCTTGGCAAAGATTTAGATAAGCTTTTAGGGCCACGTGATGAATGGGATTTCACCACGCTAAGACCGCTCTTTGATGCATTTTCTCAAGGCCGTAAACGTCGACGTCGCTCAGAGCAACACGAGAAAAACTGGTTGCGTCTGGCTGGATTTGCCCTGCGACCAGGATTTGGCGATCCAACTGATCCTTGGCGTATGGAACAGATGTGGAATCTGTATCAACAAGGTATTCAATTCCAAAATCATCAAGGCTGGAGCGATTGGTGGGTATTTTGGCGGCGTGTGGCTGGCGGACTGAGTCAAGAACAACAAGAAACGATTCTAGCGGATATCGCTAAGTATCTTCACCCTAGCGCAATCAAAAATCCAAAATCAGCTCAAGAAGCGCACGACAAAGGGTACGAAGCCATGGTACGGCTTGCCGCTTCGCTGGAACATCTAGAAGTGGAAGATAAAGTATTACTTGCAACGTGGTTTTTGAACAAAGCGATTAATCAAACTCAATGTGAACAAGCACACTGGTGGGCCGTTGGGCGGTTAACCTCTCGGACGCTACTGTATGGTAGTCAACATTCAGTCATCCCAAGAGCGCAAGTGGAACAATGGTTACCGAAGTTGCTTGATCAAAACTGGCAAAAAGAACCGATGATTGCCTTTGCCGCGGTAATGATGTGCCGCAAGACAGGAGATCGTCTTTTTGATATTAGCGATGATGTTCGTCAGCTCGTTTTAGCCAAGATAAAGCAGAGTAAGGTTCCAGAAACTTGGTTTACTTTGGTTAATGAAGTGCATGACCTGTCTGACACAGAATCCAAACGTGTCTTCGGTGATACTCTGCCAAGTGGGTTGATACTGCTTAAAAAATGAATCGACCTAATTTGACCACTCTCGTTGCTATGATCACGAGAGCGGTCAAAGATAACGCTGAATGTAGATTACAATTTCCTAAAAATCGCTTCGCAATCCGTTTGCTGCATGTATTTTGGCGCAGGATAATTCCAAAACGCTTCACGAAAAGCTTGTTTGGCCAATTCTGGAATATGCTCTGGCATGACCCCCTGTAACTGTTTAGGGATATGCAGTGTGTGATTGAGCTCTTTCACATACCCAATGAAGGCGTCCGCTTTCATTGAATCGGTCAAATGTGGATCGGTTATTTTGAGTACGTCGGCCAGTTTAGCCAGCTTATCTTTCGCCGCCTCTTTGGAGTATTCCAATACATGTGGCAACACAACCGCATTCGCTAAGCCATGCGGGAAATGGTATTTCGCCCCAACCGCATGGGCGATGGCATGTGTATACCCTAAACTGGCTTTGGTAAAAGCAAGTCCAGCGTAATAAGAGGCCAGTGCCATGTTTTGTCTCGCCGTCAAATTTTGGCCAAAGAACGCCGCTTTTTCCAAGTTATCGTGGATCAGTTTAACCGCAGCGATGGCATAGCGATCAGTCTCTGGCGTGGCATTACGTGATATAAAGGCTTCCACTGCATGCGTGAGTGCATCCAACCCCGTTTGCGCAGTAATATGAGTAGGCAGGGCCATCATCAGCATCGGATCTAACGCTGCAATAAGTGGCACAAGTTTCGGGTCAGTAATCGGTGTTTTTTGCTGAGTTTGAGGGTCAGAAACCACCGCAATGACGGTCACTTCAGAGCCCGTACCTGCCGTGGTTGGGATCACAAACAGCGGCGCAGGTGTTTTCCATACTTTTAACAGCCCCACTAAACGTTTGATCGACTTGCGGTTAGTAGCACAAGCGGCGATCACTTTTGCACAATCGATTGAAGATCCGCCACCAATAGCGACAACGCCTTGGCACTTCTCCAATCGATACTGATGGAGGCCGGCTTCAACTTGATCATAAGTAGGATCAGGCAATACATGGTTAAACACCACACAACTGACACCAACGCGCTCAAACTCAAAGGTTAGTTTTTTTACATAACCAAGCTTTTCAATGCCTTGGTCTGTTACGACAAGCACGCGTTCAATACCCATCAAAGAAACCGAATAACAGAGTTGCTTGAGCGATTCTTTACCAATAAACAAGGTTGGCTTGGAGATGGGCAGAATCGCTGCGGCCAATTTGAGCACTTTCATGTATAGCTTATGCTGCCACTGCTGGTACTTGATCTCCATGATTGGTCTCGAGTTGTGAAGTTCTATTAGCTAGACTAGGCAATACAACGAGTTATCTCTACCTAGAAAGTCAAATTTTGCAAGATAAGGCAAATAATCGCTGATCATTATTAGATTTAACGCCAACTTAAGCTCGCATTTTAATGCAAACCTTGTAAAATCCACCTCGCTCACTTTTTATACTTATAATTGAAATCATTAGCTGAGTACTCTGCACATAATTTTATGTGTCATAAAATAATCGACACGTCGTTTGGCTTTCGTCTTTGAGGTGCATTCCCTGCACTCAAATGGCATTCAAAAATTGTATTTTATTCAACCAATTACTGTAGAAGTCATGAACGAAGATAAGTTTACCAATGTCTATCGCTTGCCTGGTTCATTGCAAATTCGCATAACCACATGGCAGCAAACCTTTAAAGGCACTTCTGATTTAGTGCTTCATCAAGTATTAACTGCTAGAAATAATCAGTATAAACAGGCTGACTTTTGGCCTAAGGGCTGGTGTGTGAATCTGTTTGATGAGAGCGATATTTCCATTACGCAGCACGGTACCTACATTCAAACCAGTATGCGAACGATGATTGATCGCAAAATCTCATATAAGCGCGTTTATCTCTCTCGGCTACCTTTAGAAAAAGCCGAGCCCGCCTTGCTTCGCTTTAAGAAAGAGTGGATCCGCAACTACAATAATGTCGCCCAAGAGTATAACAAGAGGAAAAAGAAAGAGTTTATGGCCTTTGCCAGAGAAGAGGTCGAAACACTTTATCCTGCCATTCCTAAAGAACCTTTTGATAAAGCGCTATGGAACCGTTTAGTGGTTTCGATTGTTGGTCACGCCAATAAATTCAACAATCCTTACTTTGTTAAACATGCTGATTTTTAACGTAATAAAATTTAGCGTAATAAAAAAGCCAGAGTGGTTTCACTCCGGCTTTTTTGTCAGACATCGCAAATGAAAAGCACTGGCTGAATAACGTAGAATAGAAGAGCAATTAAGCGTAATTGGCATCCACTAATTCACCAGCAACAACTTTGCTCACTTCAGCACGATTTTCTAACCATTTTACAACCAACGCTTTATCTTCTTCTGTTGCTGAACGGTAGCGATCGGCTGCGCACACAAAGCCGTCAAAAATCTCTAATCCACCACCACCGAAACAAAGGCCGATGCTATCAACGTAATCAATAAACTCATCAACGAAGAGATCGTATTGTTCAAAGTCTTTGATAGACGTTGTACAGCTAACTTCAAAACCGAGGATCGCAAATTCACCTAAAAACAGTTTCTTACGGATACGGCGGTTTTTATTTTCTAGCTTGTCGATTTTCATCATATTTTCTCTCTCTGTTTGAATGCGGCATTTATACACCTTTCAGCACCATTTCCAAAATGATTCTTTATATAAACCGCCACAAGCGGACACTTTCACAACAAATTGTTTCAAGATGTACCAAGACAAAACAAGTTAAAACAAGCCGCTCGTCAAGCTTAGTGACGTCAAATTAAAGTCAAGAAAATCATAATTATTGACTGCTTCGCAACTTAATCTAAAAACTTCGCACAACTTTTAAGCCTGCCACCCATGCACATTTTTATTTCATAGTGCATGGTTAAATCAGCTCATTTAGCCCTTGTAAATCGTATTTTTTGAGGTGGATTTATGTTTGATTTAAACGGTGAATGGCGATTGAGCTCACCCGAGTATCCCGATATCCAAATCGCGATGACACTGCCCGGTGACCAGTATCATGCATTACTGCAAGCGGGTTTGATCCCTCATCCCTATTATGCATCCAATGAATCTCAGGTTCAGTGGGCTGGTTTATGTCATTGGGTATTAACAAAAGCGATCACTTTAAATGCGGCAGATCTTCAGTGCCCAAACCACTTACTGGAGCTGAATAAGGTCGATACGTTTGCTGATCTATGGATCAACGGACAGAAGGTTTTACAGTGCCATAACGCTTTTCAAACCTATACCGTTAATATTCGCCCTTATCTGCAAATTGGTGTAAATCATTTTGAATGGCGATTTGAACCTGCCGCTTCGGTAGCCAAGCAAAGAGCCGATGAGCTGCCCTTTCCCATTCCGTGGGCGCAAGGGAATAATCAACTTCCTCACATGAACACAGTGCGAAAACCTCAATGCCACAGTGGTTGGGATTGGGGTATATGCCTTGCTGTTTGTGGTATTTTTGCACCAATGCAATTAAAAACGGTACAAGAATATTCACTGCTGGGTGTGGATATTGAACAAGTTTGGCATGATTTAACACACGTTACGCTGCACGTGAGAATACGGCATAGCGAATCGCTCTCCACACCCATCACACTTACTTTTGGCGATCAAACTATTACGATCGATAGTGAGGCATTTTGCAACCAAAGCAGTGTAGATATTGATGTTCACCATCCGCATCTCTGGTGGCCAAACGGTTACGGTGACCCTTATTTATACACACTGTCTATTACCATGGCACAGCAGCAGATCAACCGCCAAGTTGGCTTAAGACGTCTCACGTTGCGCACTGATAAAGATTCCATCGGCAGTGAAATGACCTTTATCGTGAATGAGGTCTCGATATCAGTGAAGGGCGCGAATTGGATACCAATGGACGCCATGCCAAGCAAAGTCAATTTTTCCCGTTATCAACAGCTGTTACGAGCCGCACAAGAAGCTCACATGAATATGATTCGTGTGTGGGGAGGAGGTGATTATGAACACGATCATTTCTATCAACTTTGCGACCAACTCGGATTATTAGTCTGGCAAGATCTGATGTTTTCCTGCGCACAATACCCTTCAACACCGAGTTTCTTAGAAGAGATAAAGCAAGAAGTCACACAACAAATACAACGTTTGAAGCACCATGCTTGCCTTGCCATTTGGTGTGGTGATAATGAGGTGATTGGTTCATTAACTTGGTATCCAGAATCTCGAGAAAACCGTGAAAAATACCTAGTCAATTACGACCGACTCAATCGTTTTTTAGAAATCCTCGTCAATGAACAAGATCCAAGTCGCCGTTTTTGGGCAAGCTCACCTTGCAATGGTGAATTAGATTTTGGTGACGCTTGGCATGATGATAATAAAGGTGACATGCATTTTTGGGATGTGTGGCATTCAGGTAAATCTTTTGACGCTTACCATTCAATATCCCCACGATTTTGTTCAGAATTCGGTTATCAGTCTTGGCCTTCATTTAGTGAAGTGAAGCAGATTATCCCAGAAAGCGACTGGAATATCAGTGCGCCTCATTTTGAACATCACCAAAAGAATGCTCGTGGTAATAGCATCATCACCGAAATGTTTACTCGCTATTTCCGTTTCCCGAATGGCTTCCAGCAGATGCTTTATTTGAGCCAAGTTCAGCAAGCCATGGCGATTAAAACGGCTGTCGAAGCGTGGCGGGCAACCTCACCGATTTGCCGTGGCATATTATATTGGCAACTCAATGACAACTGGCCCGTCGCGTCTTGGTCAAGCATTGAGTATTCTGGACGCTGGAAGCAATTACATTATCACGCCAAACGATTTTATAACCCGCTTTTGGCCTGTTTTTCTGAAGATGAGAAACACCTATCACTGAGAGCCATTAATGATGCACCCAGTGAGCAATACCTTGTGGGTGATATATATTGGTTTGGATGGGAAGGAGAATTGCGAAAACATTGGTCAATCAATGAACGACTGCCCCAAGAGAGTAACCAAATCGTGTGGCAACACACAATAAAGGATTTCACACCAGAAAAAGGCGCGATCTACTTTGTCAGTACAGATGGCCAACGGGATAATTTTTGGCTGCCGGATGTACCCAAACGCTTGCCCTTAAAATCGGCTCGCATATTGAGTGAATATCGTGCGGGCAGTCTCTGTTTGACCACTGACCGACCAGCACTTTACGTTCACCTAGAACATGACAACGTACTACAATTTTCTGACTCCAGCTTCTTTTTGCTCCCCAACCAAATGCGGACAATCGCCTTTAGATCAGACGATAAATCTCACTTAAACTGTACTATTTATCAACTGGCTGAATGAACTGAGCCGAATAAAGACAAGCGCTCAGCCTTAAGGAAGGAAACGAAAAAGAGCTGCGTATCAAGCAGCTCTTTGCAAGCTAAACCATTTTGGCTAATGCATGTTCAACATTGGCTCATGTTAAACACTGACTAATGTTGAACACCAGATGGATTTTCACCAAATTCAGTCTGTTGATAAATATCTGCAAGGGTTTTTGCACGTATTGCTGCCTTGCGTCGTTTCGTTGGTTCAAAGTATTGCTCGACCTGCTTCAATGTCTCTTCATGGTCTTGCGCGGATTGGACAAAGTCTGGGTTGGCTAACGCTTCTTGGCGAAGGCGGTTAACTCGTTCTAGCGTTTCCCACAACATATTTCACCTCCAACTTCACTGTGCATACATACAGCTTAGTAAAGAGTGACATAATGTCAAGCAATTAACTGTGGATTTATACAGTTAATTAAAATAAATGCTCATTATTTCAATGAGTCATTAATCTGCGAGGCCTCTTAAGGTGCGCACGTTGATTCTCGAAGCACCAGCTTACCTAGATAGCGATGTATCTTGGCATCATCCGAGCCCTTCCCTTCAGCCAATTGTAGGGCCAAGGCAACTGCGTCCTTCGTCAGTTGCTCAATGGGAAGCGATATTGTTGAGAGATTGGGCACCGAATACGCAGCCGCAGGCTCATCATCAATCCCCATCACAGAGACCTGATTAGGTACCAAAATGGCATGTTCGTAAAGTGCGCGCATTGCTCCTAGTGCCATATCATCGTTACAGGCAAAAATAGCGCTGAACTCACTCTGTTGTTCTAATAACCGTTGAACCGCGACATAACCCGCCAGCATAGAATTATCACCTTCAACAACGAGCGTGTGATTGAGCTTAATACCAGTCTGCTGCAAGCCTGACTGGTAAGCAGCAAATCGCTGTTGTCCTGTATCACTGTCCAAAGGGCTAGTGATGCAAGCAATGCGGCGATGGCCAAGTTCAAGCAAGTGATTAATCGCTAAAGAAGCGGCTTGATGCTGCTCAAAACCAAAACTATGCAAACCGACCTCTTCCAAGGTTCGATTGAGTACAATCAGTGGCACTGAAACATCAGATTGCAATGATGCCAGCTCATGATTCGACAAATGGCGGCTGTAAAGCATGATGGCGTCACAACGCTGAGTGAGCAATGAGCGCACTGCTGCTAATTCGCCTGTCGCATTATCGTGACTGTCCATGACAAGTAAGGTCTTACGTGCTTGCTCGGCACCTTGTGCTGCTTGATGCAATAAGCTGCCAAAATAACTCCCTTGAAACTGAGGAAGTATCAGCCCAATCGCATTTGCACTGTTTGTGGCTAATGCTTGCGCCAACACATTAGGTTGATAACCCAAGGTGGACATGGCTTGTAAAACGGCTTCTCGCGTACTTGCTTTTACTTGGCCAGTTTGGTTGAGTACGCGCGATACGGTGGCTTTAGACACGCCCGCTGCTTTACAAACGTCATTGATTGTCGCCATGGTGACTCCTAATAAAAACCCCCGACTCTTGGAAGCCGAGGGAGTTTACCTAATTTCCTAAGCTGGATGAACGCTCTCAATCAACAATTATTATTGTCATTCCACGTTTATAATTGTTCGCCATTGGTTTTGATCACGGACTGATACCAGTAAAAGCTTTTCTTTTTACTGCGAGCCATTGAACCAGAACCATCATCGTGTTTGTCTACATAAATGAAACCGTAACGTTTTTTATATTCACCAGTGGTGAACGACACACAATCGATGCAGCCCCAAGGGGTGTAGCCCATGACATCAACGCCGTCTATAGCAATGGCCTTCTTCACTTCTCGTATATGTGCTTGTAAATACTCAATCCGATAATCGTCTTGCACTTGGCCTTGCTCATCGACTTCATCGATCGCCCCAAAACCATTTTCGACAATAAAAATCGGTTTCTGGTAGCGTTCATACAACTCAGAAAGCGCGTAGCGAAGCCCTACCGGGTCAATTTGCCATCCCCAATCAGACGCTGTGAGATAAGGGTTTAAGCGACTTTGTTTAAATAAACTGGTTGTTTCACCTTCAGCGTTGCGATCATCAGAGACAATATTTGTCATGTAATAGCTGATCGCAAGGTAGTCGGCACAACCCTTACGCAGTATCGCTTCATCGCCATCGAGCATATCAACGGTTATCGATTTTCGCTCCCATTCACGCCAAATATAGCTTGGGTAATAGCCACGAACTTGCACATCGCTGAACAAGTACTTCTCTCTCATCATTTCTTGAGAGCGGATCATATCTTCTGGACGACACGACGCGGGATAAAGCGGCATCATATGAATCATGCTACCCATTTGAAATTGAGGGTTGATCTTATGACCAAGATCGACCACTAAAGCACTGGCAATAAATTGGTGATGCATGACTTGGTACATCACCTGCTCTGGGTTGTCATGTTCAGTGAAGATCACCCCTGAGTTACAGTAGCCAAACAGTGGGAATTCCCAATTTCGCTGGTTATTGATCTCATTGAAGGTAATCCAGTATTTCACTTTCTGTTTATAACGCTCCATCACCACTTGGCTAAAGTTAACGAAGAAATCCACAAGCTTGCGATTTGCCCATCCCCCGTATTGTTGTACAAGGTGGAATGGCATCTCAAAATGCGAAAGCGTAATAACTGGCTCAATGCCGTATTTCAGCAATTCATCAAAAAGATCATCATAAAATTGTAGCCCTGCTTCATTGGGCGAGACTTCGTCACCTTGTGGAAAAATACGAGTCCAAGCAATTGAGGTTCTAAAACATTTAAAACCCATCTCAGCAAAAAGTGCAATGTCACCTTTGTAATGACTATAAAAATCAACGGCTTCATGATTAGGATAGAAATAATTTGCATCCACACCGGAGGTCATCACCCTAGGTACTTCATGCGCTCCTTTTGAGAGCACATCGACAATGCTGACTCCTTTTCCACCTTGGTTCCATCCACCTTCAACTTGATGTGCTGCTACAGCCCCACCCCATAAAAAATCTTTTGGAAAACCATTCGTTGCCATCGTCATCTACCTCGTCTTTATTTGCTGACTCAATGTACCCTTATGTCGATCTAATATGCTATTTCACGCCATGTGGACACGTTGTATAGAAATACATCATCGCTTTGCTACTTTGCGTGACATCATAAACGATTATCGTAAAAATGTAACCGGTTTCGGAAACCGGTTACATTGAAATTAATAATTCTAATGTTCTCGGAAGAAAATACGCACTATTTGTTACTGACAAGTGGCAAACAGAGACATTCCGTAGCACTTTTGCTGTGACTACTGTATGCTTGCGCCTTTCCGCAACGTGATGCGGATCACTTCCTTATTTACATATCGAGACATTTTAATGAGTTTTGCCTCTCTGGGTTTATCCCATGCCATCCTGAAAGCCGTTGCTTCTCAAGGTTACGAAACACCATCGCCAATTCAGGCGCAAGCTATTCCAGCCGTTCTTGAAGGCAAAGATGTGATGGCAGCGGCCCAGACAGGTACCGGGAAAACAGCAGGATTTACCCTGCCCATTTTGGATCTATTAGTTAAAGGCCCAAAAGTAGGCCCCAACCAAGTGCGTGCATTAATTCTGACGCCGACACGTGAATTAGCGGCGCAAGTTGCCGACAACGTGGCAACTTACGGACAAAACCTTCCACTACGCTCTGAAGTTATTTTCGGCGGTGTGAAAGTTAACCCACAGATGATGAAAATGCGTCGTGGAGTAGATATTTTGGTCGCGACACCGGGTCGACTGCTGGATTTATACAACCAAAATGCGATTAAATTTAACCAATTAGAAATTTTGGTCTTAGACGAAGCGGATCGCATGTTAGACATGGGCTTCATTCGTGACATTAAAAAGATCCTTGCACTGCTGCCAGCAAAACGTCAAAACCTACTCTTTTCGGCCACTTTCTCTGATGAAATTCGCCAACTTGCGAAAGGGTTAGTTAACAACCCAGTCGAGATTTCGGTTACGCCACGCAATAGTACCGCCAAAACCGTCAAACAGTGGGTGCATCCTGTAGATAAAGCGAAAAAACCAGCGCTATTGATTCAACTAATCAAAGAAAATAATTGGCAACAAGCGTTGGTATTTACACGAACTAAACACGGCGCTAATCGCTTAACCGCACAACTTGAAGGCAGTGGCATCAGCGCCGCCGCTATTCATGGCAACAAAAGTCAAGGCGCACGTACTAAGGCATTGGCCAATTTTAAAAGTGGTGAGATCCGCATTTTAGTAGCAACGGATATTGCCGCTCGCGGCATTGATATTGACCAATTACCACAAGTGGTAAACTTTGAATTGCCTAACGTCCCTGAAGATTATGTTCACCGAATTGGCCGTACAGGCCGCGCAGGCGCTGAAGGCAATGCGATCTCTTTGGTCTGCGCCGATGAAGCAAAAGACATGTTTGCCATTGAGCGCCTTACCCAAAATTTACTAGAACGAATTGAGGTTGAAGGCTTTGCGCCAGTGAACAAATTACCGGCATCTCCTTCGCTACAACCGATTAAAGCGAAAAAGCCGAAAAAGAACAAACCAGAACATAATGACGGACAGCGCTCTGGTGATGTAGCAAAAGGTCACAGCATAAGCGCGAATACCAAAACTAATGACAGAAAGCCGAAAGCGGCCAATTCCACTCGTTCAAACAGCAACAAACCAAGTGCAAACCAACCCACGAGAAGCGGATCGGCTGGACAAAATAGACCTCGTAGAACAAACAAAATCGCGGCGAGCTGATATTACTCACTGACTACGACTCTCTGATTAAAAAGTAAAGGCCACTCTCATCTAGTGGCCTTTTTGCTTTTACGCGCCTTTGGGCGGTGTGAATGCGGTTAGAGGAAGTGGCTCTCCTGTATATTTCTCTATTTTCACAATTGAAGAGTTACCAGCACAGCCATTGGCTAACCTTGAAGTAGGTATGTCAGCGGTCAGTACGTTGCATCCTCCGTTTTTACATAAACCATGAGGTTTATCAAAATCAGGCCATGCCCCTTCATGAATACAGACCGAACCTTGCTTAATTCCATCCGTGATCAGCGCGCCAACTAAGACTTGGCCACGTTGATTATAAGCACGGACAAGATCGCCATCTTTGATCCCTCGAACTTTTGCATCTTCTGGATGAATCCAGATCGGTTCACGGTTTGCTATCGCATATTGCTCGCGTAGTGCCGCATAGTTTAACTGGCTATGGAGACGATGAGCCGCATGCGATGTCATCAATTGCAGTTCATCGGCTTGAGCATTCCCTACCCACTCCGTTGGCGGCATCCACATAGGATGTGGCGGGCAATCGCTATATTTGAAGCCTTCGATGGTTTTGGAGAAGATCTCAATCTTGCCACTTGGTGTACCAAGAGGGTTCAGGATAGGATCCTCTCTGAAAGAGGAATAACGCACAAACTTCGCGTTCGCTTCGTTCCATTTCATCTCAATGAGCTGATTTTGTTTCCAAAAATAGCTGAAGTTAGGCATTGCAATCCGATTCTGGCGACCGATAGCTTGAGCTCCTTTATAGAAACCAGCCAACCATTCCATTTCGGATTTATTTTCCGTATACACTGCACGTCCGCCCGGTTTTAACAGCTCCGCCATATCAGCAAATACATCAAAATCATTTCGCGCTTCAAATTGAGGCTCAATTGCTTGTTTCATCGGCACTAAATGTTGATTGCTATAATCCCCTGTCATGGTGAGATCATTACGCTCAAATGACGTCGTGATGGGCAGTACAATATCAGCGTGTTTTGCGGCCGCAGTCCAATAAGGCTCAGATATAACGATGAGTTCCGGCTTTTGCCACGCTTTAATCAAACGGTTGGTATCTTGGTGATGAGTAAAGTTTGCACCGCCTGCCCACCAGATCATTTTGATGTTAGGAAATGTTTTCTCATGCCCGTTGTGTTGATATTGACCGGATGGGTTTTCCAACGCTTCAACAATACGAGCCACAGGAAAACTATTTACTGCTCCAGAAACGGCCCAATCATTACCCGCAGATGAACCACCATCAATAGCCGCTGATATAGCAGGTAAAACACCCGCAGTTCGCGTTGGGTTACCGCCATTGGAATAGTGATATGAAAAACCAAACCCACCACCGGGTAAACCGATCTGCCCTAGCATTGCAGCCAGAGTGACAAGCATCCAGTGTTTTTGTTCACCATATTGCTGACGTTGGATTCCCCAACCAGCCATGATCATGGTTCTATTTTTGCTAAAAATATCAGCCAATAGCTCTAGTTGTTTGGCAGGAACGCCACAAATTGCCTCAGCCCATTGTGCTGTCTTTGGCGTGCCATCAGAATGACCTAGCAGATAAGCTTCAAACTTGTCGTAACCAGCGGTGTATTTATTCAAAAATTCGAGGTTATGTTGGCCCTTTTCAACTAATGAGTGGGCGATCCCCAACATCATCGCAACGTCAGTACCAGGATGCGGTGCAATCCACTGAGCGTTTTCACCAAAAAATTCGATGGTTTCCGAACGCATAGGATCGATAGCGATAATGGTTTTTTTAGAATGTTTGAGTTGATTAAAAAACTCAAGCCCCGCGCCGTCGGTACTGCTCCATGCTATTTTCAGTGTATTAATAGGGTTAAGCCCCCAAAGCACCACAACATCACTACTTTCAAGTACAACAGGGTAAGTTGTTTGTTGTTCATACACTTCTATTGAGCCTACAACGTAAGGCATGATGACTTGCGCAGCACCCGTAGAATAATCACCTAAATGACCCGAATAGCCTCCCGCCATACTCATATAGCGTTGCAGTAGGGTTTGGGCTTTATGTAAAATCCCACTGGATCGCCAGCCGTAAGAGCCCGCAAAAATTGACTCGGCTCCATAAGCAGTGCGAATACGGGCATGCTGTTGGTGGATTAATTGCAGCGCTTTTTCCCAACTAACGCGGACGAACTCATCGTCTCCTCGTTTACCATCTGGCATATGGGGATTGGCTAGAAAACCTTTACGCACCATCGGGTATTTGACCCGCGCTTGAGTATGCACTTGATCTGGCGCTGAGGTTTGTAGACTATTGGGTACGGTTTGCGGCAATGCATTCTTGGAGGAAATAATTTTCCCATCCTTAACTTCAACCAGCATAGCGCCCCAACGCCCAGCAGTCAGTACACCAGCTCCTCGCGGTGCGGAAGCGAGAACTGGCATAGGTTTAACCGAAAAAATAGCGACCGCACCTGCAGTTGCACCAGCGCTTTTTAGAAAACTTCGACGTGTGAGAGTAGTCATCACTGAATCCTTATTTCATTTTTTATTGGGCAACAACATCTTTCGCATTATATTGGAAATATTTCGTGAGGATTTCTAGATCCTCTGCGGAAATAGAGGTACGGTCCCCCATACTTTTTGCCACAGAAGGCCACGCGTTAACCGTAAAATGGTTACTCGGAATTTTGGCATGACATGTTGAACAGTAAACATTGTCCAATTGCTCAGCGTATGCCCAAAGCGAATCCATTTTACCCAACACTGGCGTGTCGATGTCCCCGGCAAGTGTTACTTGACGCCACTGATTTCCGTAGGCATCTTCGTTATACTCTTTTACGCTCAATGCTTTTTGCCCTGCTTCAGTTAACATAGCAATCACAGCACGCTTACCTTCACCCATATACAAGACTTGTTCTGCACCTTGCATCTGATAACCACTCAATTCAACGGTGCGTTTGCCATCGCTTTCATTCAATACTTTCAGCGGCGTCGCTGGATTGATCGTTCCGAAATCAGAAATGGACGTAGATTGCATCGCATAAACAATAGAAGTGCCCACAGGGGTTAACTTAGCCTCTTCGACTAAATGGGCTAATGCTTGGCTGTCCATTTTGACTTCAGGAAGCATGTGCGCCACACCTTTATGGCAATCAATACAGGTTTGATTATTGTCGATACCGTACTGATGCATTTTTTGTGCTTGCACCGTTTGGTCGTAAATCTCCATCGCATCTTCACTGTGACATGAACGACAGGTCGCAGAATCGTTCGCTTTTAATTGCGCCCAGACAGTTTCAGCCATCTCGGCTCGATGCGCTTCATACTTTTCAGGTGTGCTGATCTTCTTGGTAATAAACTCATGATAGATATCTTTGGACGCCCTGATTTTAGTGACTAAATAATCCATAGTATCAGTGGGTATATGGCAATCAGCACATTCTGCACGGATGCCTTTGGCATTGCTGAAGTGTACCGAGCCTTGATACTCCTGAAAGGGTGCTTGCATAGTATGACAAGAGAGACAAAATTCCGTACTCGACGTTTTTTCTAAGATGACATGAGTCCCTCCAAGGCTTAACCAACCGAGCAGCACCCCAATAGCAAGAACTCCCACTATCATTCTTTTTTTAATATTCATTATTCCTCACAAATCTCAACGGATGTGGTTTTGACAGAACACGTTGCATTTATGTGATGCGCATCGTATTCCATAAGGAAATCATACCCCCAAAGAGGGATGTCAACTTGACAGTAGTCAATTTAGACAAGGAACAGGCGTGACCTATGTCACCTTTCCTATAAATTGATAAAATAGAAAATAAATAGCCACACAGATGATAGAAATTAAAAATACATAAAACACAACCGATTGATATTAAAAATAAAAGACAAAAACCCCAAAGATAGGCAGAGCCTTATCACTGATAATGTTGACTAAAAATGGTTTGAAAAGTAACAAAAATCACGAATAACCTGCTCAGATTCCTAATGCTCAATTATTTTAAAATAAATGCTTTACTTTGATTGAGGACCATGCGATTATGTGTTCGCTCTGTTGAACAGGGTTATTAATGTAACAAGTAAGCCAAAGTTCCCTTTCAGATTCAATTCAAAGTGTCCTCTAGTTTCATGGTCTCATTTAAATAATTCGTCTCAAAGCAACACCTGTATTTTAAAATTTTTTATTTTTATAAGGGACATAACATGTCTAACACTACTACTGGCACTGTAAAATGGTTCAACGAAACTAAAGGTTTTGGTTTCATTTCTCAAAGCAACGGCGGTCCAGATGTATTCGTACACTTCCGCGCTATCGCTTCTGAAGGTTTCAAAACTTTAGCAGAAGGCCAAAAAGTATCTTTTGTTGTAGAACAAGGTGCTAAAGGTCCTCAAGCTGCTAACGTACGTGCTGAATAATTTCGCATGAATGTGTGAGCGTTGGCACCACGCCAGCGCTCTTATTTTTACCTAGATTATAAATTATAGTTATCAACGTTATCGCTCAAACTTCTGCTCCGTTCCCTCTGCTTATCCCGTTCGAACATTCAGCCATTTTTGCATAAACCGTTTTGACAATCCTATTTCTATCTATGTAATATTTTCATTTTTACAAAGGAGATCTACTATGTCTCGTACAACTGGTAGAAAGCGTTTTTGGTTTGCTAAATCTAAAGCAACACAAAAATTACGCTCACTATGAATATTCATTTTAATATTAAACATTGCTCTTGGAATGCGACTATTCATCAACTTAATAGTGACATATTGACACGTCATATATTAAGTCAGATAAATTGCAATTTAGACACTCTTCATCTCAATTTTATTTATGATGAAGAATCTTCTCAAGGACAAATATTGAATGCTGATGACAAGCTTATTGGCCATTTTAATATCATCGATTAATACCCAAACACTTTAATAGCCGCCGTTAAAGTTATTTGGGCATTATTCACTTATCTCAGTTTTGCTAGCACTATTTTCTGATCCAATTCGTTGTGATAGTCTTTATAATCTAAACCTACTTCAAAGATGAATTCTGTCACTAAAGTGCGAACACAATCTACCAGCTCTTTCGCATTCCATGGTTTCTCAAAATACCTATTTACACCTGCAGTGTTAATCGCATTGATCGTATCTGTGTGTGTTGCTTGCCCTGTTAACAGAATTTTTTTTGTTTTCTTAAATCTGGAATCTGCTGCGACCTCGGTTAATAATTCGACTCCTGTCTTTCCTGGCATCACATGATCTGACATCAGCAGCGCAATATGCTCACCTTGTTCGTCAAACTCATCCATTAGATCCAATACTTCATAAGCCGATTCACAATCTTCAATATTCAACCAAGAAGTGAGTGGTTGAAGATCTTGCAGTATCGCACTTAATACTTCCCTTTGATCATCGACACAAATGATATTAAGCTTCTCCATAATCGCTCTCCGTGGGTAATTTAATTCTAAATATTGTTCTTTCATTGTCACTTTTGAGTACGACATTTCCACCATACCCAGAAACAATGCGTTTCACTATTGATAACCCTAGTCCCAAACCAAACGACAACCCTCCTTTTTTGGTGGTGAAGCTTGGTTGGAATATTTTCCGTCTAGTGGCTTCGTTAATTTCAGGACCGTTATTAGCAATGGTTACCAATATACGTTGTTTACTTAATTTGGTTTGTATCTCTATCATTGGCTCTGCTATGTTAGCCATCGCATCACAGGCATTTTTGATGATGTTTACCCAAATTTGTACCAGCTCTGTCTGAGATCCTTTAAATAAGGGTAATGCAGCAGGCCTAATACGGACACTGACACGTCGTAAATCACTCTGTAATAGTGCCAATGCTCGATTGATCGTATCGTTAATATCGAACTCTTCATCTTGAGTAATTTCAGTTCGGCCCAGTTGTTTTACTGATTTAACAATGCCAACAGTATGTTTAGAGGCCAAACGTAAATCATGCAAGTCACGGCCCATTTGCCAATAACGGATAGCTAAATGTGGATTTTTCAGCCAGTGCGAAGATAAGTAGTCTTCTGGAACCGCTTTTGCTAAATCTCTTGCCACATTTTTAGGCAGGGCGTATTGCTTTTCGAAAAGAGCACCTCGCCTTCTAGCTTCGTTTGACGATACTTTCTGACCATACATCAAGCCAAAATCGAAAAAGAGGCTCGCTTCAGGATGAACCTCTTCGAGCAGCTCCATAAACAGTACTTCTAATCGCTCAGATTTGCTACTCACTACCCCGATGGCATTGTTCAATTCATGGGCAATGCCCGCCGCTAACTGGCCCAAGGTCGTCATTTGCTCAGCCGAATATAACCTTTCTAATGCTTTTTCTTTTGCCACTGATTCTTGAGTTGCGCGTCGTTGACGGCGGGATAATTCATTCACAATAACGGGGGTAAACTGGGCGGTTAAAGGTCCATATTGATCTTCTTCTAAGACGGCCGTAGTTCGGTCGATCCAGGCAAGCTCTACCGTAGATTCAGCCACCACTGTTGAAGAAGCTATCCATTCACCAGAAAAAAAACTGTGTACGCCAATAAAAGCACCTGCACCGGCTGAAAAAACTTTTATCGGTTTATCGCCTTTTTCGTTGTAATAGCCACTCAATTCTCCCGACCATACGAAATAGAGTCGATCATTATAACCTTCTTGCTCAATGACAATACTTCCCGAAGGCAGTTTCACCATCCGTTCAGGATGGCGAAAATAACGATCAATGAGTGCAACAAGTCTTTTATCCGACATAATGCTACCTAACCGATATGACCAACCGCATGAAGTAACCAAACCATAACAAAACTGAGCAGCACCCCAATCACACCGAGGACAACCCCTACTTTAGCCATTTGGTTACTTTGAACGTGCCCGGTAGCATGCGCCAACGCATTAGGTGGTGTACTGATAGGTAATGACATACCAAGTGATGCAGCAAAGGTAACCACGAGAATCAACGTAATTTCTCCACCTAGTGGAGTAAGCGAAGTCATTGAAGCACCAAGCGCGGCCATAATGGGCATTAATAAGTTCGCGGTGGCGGTATGTGACATAAAATTGGCCATGATGAGACACAAAAATGCCGCACCAAATAAAACAACGTAAGGTGAATACTGCGCAAAAGGAATGCTGTTCACCACTAGTTGCGCTAACCCCGTTTTGTCTAATGCAAGTCCTAGCGCAATACCACCAGACACTAACCACAGCACATCCCAAGAAATTTTCTTTAGATCTTCTTTGTTGATGATGCCAGTAAGAGAAAAGACAGCCACGGGTATCAGTGCAACAGTATAAGAGTTCATACCATGGGTTGAGCCCATCAACCAAAGAAGAATGGTCAGAGCAAAGGTGACATACACAATAATGGCTTTTGGTGTTTTTAAAAATTTACCTTTAATGGTCAATTCAATTTTTTGTTGCTCTGCTTTAAACATGGCGCTAATCAATACCCATGCGAGTGCCATCATTATGATCACAAACGGCACCCCAAAGGCCATCCATTCACCAAAGGTAATTAAATTTTCACCGACCAGATATTTCAATGCGATCGCATTGGGAGGAGTACCTATTGGCGTACCTATACCGCCAATATTAGCGGCGACCGGAATACACAAAGCAAAAGCAATTCGCCCTGGATCTTTTGGGCCAAACACTGCGATGACTGGCGTTAAGATGGAAAGCATCATCGCTGTTGTTGCGGTATTGGACATAAACATCGAGAAGATGCCAGTAATTAACATCAAGCCTAACATGACATACTTGGGGTTCTGGCCAAATGGTTTGAGCAGCACTCGTGCAAGGTTGACATCCAAGCGATACTTAGTGGCGGCCATGGCTAAGAAAAAGCCCCCCAAAAACAACATAATAATTGGGCTGGCAAACGTCGCCATGATATCAGTATGTTTTAGCAAGCCACCAAAATGAGCTTCTCCCTCAGCAAGCCTCATAAACCAGATACCTTTATCCGATACCATTAGGAGCTCTAGCACGATCACGACTACCGATGTGGCATAGATTGGGATCGGTTCAAATACCCAACAAAGAGCGGCGAGCAAAAAGATGGCAATCACTCGCTGCTGTATTACAGTCATCCCTTCAAAAGGGAAAGCGGTCATAGGCAACAATAAAATAAGTAATGGAACTAAAATAGGGATGATAAATTTTAAGTAAGGACGCACCATATAAACTCTTCCTGAGTACTCATAGAAACGATAATTAGAGGTGTACTTGAATCTCGAACAACGTTGCCATTATGTTACAGTTACTCAGCAAAAAGTTTGGTGTTAGATCAATGAACAACGATTACCACTAAGGCAAATACTCAGAATGAGGGGTCGCTTGCAAATCCTCTCACCACTCTTAGGTGTTAAACCAATAATCAACCACCCTCACATCATTAAAATTAATCAATCGTTTTATCTTTGCACAATCAAACATCTGCTACTTTAATAGTATAGGTATCGTCAATTTATAGATAACATGATAATATCCGCGACCAATTAGGATGTAGATCACATTGTCGGTAAATGGATGTTGTTCGCTCAAGCGACTTTTGACAAAAACAATCAAAGGTAACTCATTCATGTTTTTAAAAAATCTATCCATCAGACAGAAAATTGCAGGCTCATTTAGCCTCATCGCTTTAATCAACATCCTCTTCGCTTGGTTTTTATATAGCGAACTCCAAGAAGTCAAAAGTCAGTTGGTGAATTTTGCCGACGATACACTGCCTGCACTACAACACGTAGATTCTATGGGAGATAAACTCTCCTATTGGCGTCGTACGCAGTTTGCTTCCTTGCTCACCGATGATATAAACGAAGTGAAACAACGCCTAGTGACTAGCCGTCAATTACAACAAGAGGTTGATGCAGGTTTAAAACAGTATGGAAAAAGTGTTTGGCCAGGAGAAGAGGAGCAAACATTCAAGAGTTTGATGGCTAATTGGGATAGTTACACAACGATCATGACTCAGTTTAATCAGGCTTTAGCGAACAATGACAAAAATAGTGCGCATAAACTGCTAAACCAATCTCTCGATAATTTTCGTCATATTGAAGCCGACATAAAAACGCTGATTGGCATCTTGCAAAAAGCAATGGATGGCAACAAAAGCTATATTCTTAAAGCAGTTGACACACTGAACACTTCATCAAGTATCAGTAATGTTTCCATTATCGTCGTCATGGTCATTATCACCCTCTTCTTGACTCGCATAATTTGTGGACCTTTACGATTAGTTGTTGACCAAGCAAACGCGATTGCAGAAGGTAACTTAGCAAAACAGATCGATCGTAATGCTATTGGCAATGACGAATTAGGTGAACTTGCCGATGCCTCACAAAAGATGCAGAACAATTTACGTCAACTGATCGAAGAGATCATCTCCGCTGTAACACAACTAAGCAGTGCTGTGGAAGAGATGAGTCAAATCTCCAATATCTCAGCTCAAGGTATGAAAGAGCAGCAATATCAGATCACACAAGTCGCAACAGCGATGACGCAAATGAAAGCCGCAGTGGCCGATGTAGCACGCAACACGGAAGACTCAGCATCACAAGCAAGTAGCGCCAACACTAAAGCCAAAGAGGGTGCGACAGACAATGCCGCGATGGTGAGCTCCATTCAACAAGTGGCTACAATTATTGGTCAGGCTGGCGAAACCGTTGCAAATTTAGAACAACAATCCACACAAATTAACGTGGTACTTGACGTTATTCGTAACATCGCTGAGCAAACAAACCTATTGGCACTGAACGCTGCGATTGAAGCAGCCCGCGCTGGTGAATCTGGCCGAGGCTTTGCTGTTGTTGCCGATGAAGTGCGCACCCTTGCGGGAAGAACTCAAGCTTCAACTGGCGAAATCACAACCATTATTGAAAAATTACAAACCATGGCAGGCGAAGCAAAAGAAGCAACCGAACGTTCGCGCGTCAGCATTGACTCTTGCGTCGTTCAAGGAACCCACTCGCAGCAATTGATGGTTTCAATTGAAAACTCAGTAGCTCAAATTGCGGATATGGGAACACAAATCGCCAGCGCTTGTAGTGAACAAGATTCCGTTGCCGATGAACTAAGCCGCAACATTGAAAATATCCATACGGCTTCACAAGAAGTCGCGCAGGGTTCAGAACAAACGGCGCAAGCTTGCCACGAACTCAGTCAATTATCGGTCACATTGCAAGACGCAATGGGGCGTTTCAAACTTAACTAAAATAGAGTCAGCCCCTAACGGGGCTTTCTTGTTTTTACTTACCTAGGAGATAGAATGAATTTCAAAGCCTCTTTTCTTACACTGTCAATTGCCATGGCTTTACCCTCTTTTTCAGCGACTTCTGCACCTTTAAGCCTTAACGTCAGTGAGCCTTCTATACAAGAAATTCAGCAATCCAATACTTGGCTTGAGATCGATCTTGGCCAATTCAAACAAAATATTGAGCAGTTTAAGAGCCACATCAACAGCCAAACTAAAATTTGCGCCGTGATGAAGGCTGATGCTTACGGCAACGGTATTCGCGGTTTAATGCCAACTATTCTCGCGCAAGGGATCCCTTGTATCGCAATTACCAGTAATGCAGAGGCTAGAGCCGTACGTGAGAGCGGGTTTAAAGGCCAGTTGATGCGTGTTCGCTCTGCGAGCATTGATGAAATCGCACAAAGTGTCGAGTTAGATATCGAAGAGCTCATCGGTAGTAAAATGCAAGCTGAGCAACTCGCTCAGCTAAGCCAGCAAAAAGGTAAAACGATAAGAGTACATTTGGCATTAAATGATGGCGGTATGGGACGCAATGGTATCGATATGTCAACCGATGCAGGAAAACAAGAATCGATTGCGATTGCTACTCAAAGTGGCATACAAATTGTTGGGATAATGACGCATTTCCCCAATTACAACCCAGACGAAATCCGCAGCAAGTTGGCCAGTTTTAATACCAATTCAGCTTGGTTGATTCAGCAAGCAAACCTAAAACGCGATGAACTGATTTTGCATGTTGCCAACTCCTACACTGCTCTCAATGTACCGGAAGCACAACTTGATATGGTACGTCCTGGCGGCGTCCTATATGGCGACTTACCAACTAACCCGGAATATCCGTCAATCGTCTCATTCAAAACACGTATTGCGTCATTGCATCATCTTCCTAAAGGAAGCACTGTTGGCTATGACAGTACATACCGCGTAACCAAAGAGAGTGTTTTGGCAAATCTGCCTGTTGGCTATTCAGATGGTTACCCAAGAAAAATGGGCAATCGCGGTGAAGTATTGATTAACGGTCAACGAGCAAAGGTGGTTGGAGTAACCTCAATGAACACCACATTGGTTGACGTAACCGATGTGAAAGGCGTCCTTCCTAATCAGGAAGTCACCTTGTTTGGCGCGCAAAAGCAAGGCCGAATCACTGTCAGTGAGCTGGAAGAAAATGCAGAGCTCATATTCCCTGAACTGTATACGATTTGGGGAACGGCAAACCCTCGTTTCTACATCCACTAAGCCAAGCCCACTTAATTTATCTTTTGGTCCGTGAGTGTTTTGCACTCACGGTATCCCCTTTTAATTCACCGCTCGTTGTTCCTATTAACCCCTTTATTTTTCAGGCATAATCGGCCCGTTCCTTTTATTTCATATGGATGCGCATGCAACCGATTAAATCCCCTATATTCTTGGCTGTGTTAACTCTACTCTTGGCCATGACCACCATTCAATCTGGCGCGTCACTAGCCAAGCAGTTATTTCCTATTGTTGGCCCAGGTGGAACAATTGCACTGCGCGTTGGTCTCTCTGCATTAATACTGTTAATGATTTTTCGCCCATGGCAGTTACGACTTTCTCTTTCACAATGGCGCTCAATGATCATTTACGGAGCAAGCCTAGGTGGCATGCAACTGATGTTCTATTTTGCTATTGAACGAATTCCTCTTGGTATTGGGGTTGCGTTGGAGTTTTCTGGGCCATTACTCATTGCATTTCTCTCATCTAAACGCAAAAAAGATCTGATTTGGGTTGCGCTTGCTATTCTGGGTATTGTTTTTTTATTGCCCGATCTAACGGGTGTCGATGCACTTGATCCGATTGGCGTTGCACTGGCTTTAGCGGCCGGCGGATGCTGGGCAGCCTACATATGGTTTGGTCAAAGGGCGGGGAGTGTCGGTTCTGGAGGCGCAACCGTTGCGATAGGGATGACAATTGCGGCCCTGTTTGCGTTTCCAATCGGCGTTGTATTATCAGAGGCGTCTATTTTTACGTGGTCAATACTGCCTATGGCGTTATCTGTCGCGATTCTTTCAAGCGCCGTACCTTATTGCCTAGAAATGTCGGCTTTAAAGCGTTTGTCTACACAACACTTTAGTGTGTTAATGAGCTTAGAGCCCGCCATCGCCGCATTAGCTGGATTAATTATTCTTCAAGAACAATTAAGCTTAACGCAATGGATCGCCATTACGATGATCATCACTGCCTCAATGGGTAGCACGCTATCGGCGAAGAAATAAGGTGAACCGTTCAAAATAGTTCGGCACTACTGTCCCCCTCTTCGTTTTCAATGAATACACCGCTACGCAACAAGTCTTCATAACATTGTACTTGATTGCGGCCGTGGTTTTTGGCGAAGTAGAGTGCTTTGTCTGCTCTATCTAGAATCGTTGAGAGATATTCTCTTGGCGAGATAGAGCAGATACCAATGCTAAGCGTGATATGTTGAACCTGAGGAAAACGAAACTGCTCGATGTGCTGTCTAAACCTCTCGGTTCTGTTTAGCACGACCTCATACTCACTGGCAGGGAAAATAATGACGAACTCTTCTCCTCCAAACCGAAACAGTTGTTCTTGATTAAGAAAAAAATTCTGCATTTGCTGAGCCACCAAGAGCAAAACTTCATCGCCAATCAGATGGCCAAAATTATCATTGATCCGTTTAAAATGGTCGAGATCAATGATGGCAACCCAAGGCATCACTGAACCTACTGTCGTCGTTTCAGGAAGCACATCAAAGCTAAGGCGCAACCTATCCTCTAACGTCCTTCGATTCAACAACCCTGTCAGTTTGTCACGCTCATTTTCATGCAATAATAAAACGTAATTTTGGTAAATTTTAACAAAGCCTTCAATGAGCATTCGATATTGTTTGGGCGGAACTTTTAGAATCAGAGACAACCTAGCAGAAAAACTATCGTTGATCGCAATAGGGTAAATGCAATGGTATCCGTTTGTACCTAAATCTTCTATTTTGGGCTCGATATCAGAATGGTTATGTTCATAACTTGGAACCGTCTCGCCCTCATATTCCCAGTTAATTTCAAATTTTCCAGGTATACGGCTACAGATAGTAGCTTTTGCAATGACATAGGAATGAGGTCCAATATAATGTTCTAAGCAGGCCGATTTCAGAGGCAACATCTCGACTAGAGCGCTGATGACACAATAACCCAATGACACCGCATTTTTCTGCCCCGTAATTTCAACAACAGATTGGAGAATTTTATCGTCCATGCGCCCTCCCGAACATCTCTTATGATCAGTATAGGAAAGAATGGATAGCGTGATGTTATAAAGTTTGTATCAATTAAATAACTCTCGAGTACTGTAGAACGAATAAAAAGCAGCCTAAGCTGCTTTTTATTCGTTTATTCGTTACTTTCTATTACCCAATTTGACTTTGCCATTTGAACCAAACCATAACGCTTGAGCACGGCGACGCCCCAATAAGATTGGTCCATCATCGTAAAATAAGAAATTTTTCCAGTATTTTTTAAATACCGACCATTGGGTTTCGATAATATCGTACTTTTCATAACAAAAATAAACGGTCACGTCATTTTGCCAATCAATATGGGCCAAAATATCAACGGGTAATGATTCATCGTCACTTTCCCATTCTTTCATCCAACTGATTTCATTGATCCAACTGCCTGCTTTACGAGGCCAATCTTGAGAACTTAACCTCTCTGAATCTGGGCTTTGAGCACTGATATTTTCCAGCCAAAACTGAGCCGCTCTGGCTTGAGACATGGGTTTAATATGCACCAGATCTTGCTCAGGAACTGGCATTGATTGGTGAGTGAAAATCCATTTTCTTTGGTATTGATCCAAAGGCAAATACGACATTGAATTTCCTTAATGTTTTAGCTGACTTGTGAATATAGCCGCTTTACTTTTAAAACGATAACCCATTAGCTTGGGCGCCAATCAGCATTAACCAATGCTGTTAGGTTGTGATCTTCCCATTGGCCATCAATGAGCAAATAATTTTTAGCGTGACCTTCGGCCTGAAAGCCCATTTTCATCAACACCACTTCACTGCGTTTGTTGATTGGCATATAACCAGCCATGATACGGTGTAGGTTTTGTACCTTAAACATGTAGTGGCACGCCATTTTTAATGCACGGCCCATGATGCCTTTACCTTGTGCATTCTTCGCTAACGAATAGCCGAGATTACAAGCATA
This sequence comes from Vibrio sp. 3-2(1), assembly GCF_963887575.1. Taxonomy (NCBI): domain Bacteria; kingdom Pseudomonadati; phylum Pseudomonadota; class Gammaproteobacteria; order Vibrionales; family Vibrionaceae; genus Vibrio; species Vibrio sp. 3-2(1). The sequence goes on from NZ_CAWPGB010000011.1 coordinate 156,729, forward strand.
AAATGGAAAGCGTGAGAGGTTACTAAACGAAATGGTGCCAAGCATGTCACCACTGTTAATATCGATGATGAGCAAATAATAGCCTAATTGCATTTTATGCAGCTCACCAAGTTTAATCAGCCGCTGTGCCCAACCGTGAGCCTCAAAAAACGCCGCTTCTCGCTTAGGTTCCCAAGGCCGTAAATGTTCACGATTACTCGTAAAATAGGCGGCGATCATCTCCGCATCTTCAAGTTTTGCGGTTCGCACTAAAATATCATTGTCCACTTCATACACTTGGGACAAGGTGCTGCATGACTGCATCAATTTTTCCTAATTCCGTAGTCGCGTAGCTTATTGGCGATAGAGGTGTGTGATACGTTTAAACGCTTAGCCAACTTACGGCTTGAAGGGAAAGACTGATATAAACGTTCCAAAATTTGAGATTCATACTCTTTCATGATGTCATCTAATGAGCCATCAAGATTGACATGGGTATTGCCAGTATGAACGGTTTCAAGCTGCGGCAGATGGAAGAGGTCCACTGTTAACTGATTATCAGACATCTCCGTTAGCGCCCTGAGCACCATGTTGTCCAACTGTCGTACGTTGCCTGGCCATTGGTAATGAGAGAGCTGATCCGCCAAATCTTCCGCTAGTAGTGGTTTGACCATACCCATTTTCTTAATGTGTTTCGCCACGAACAGTTCAAGCAATGGCTGAATGTCGTTAGACCGCTCACGCAAAGTAGGAATACGGAGAGTTAACACATTCAGACGATAAAAAAGATCTTCACGAAATGCGCCTGATTCGGCTAAATCCGCCAACTTGTGACGCGTCGAAGCAATCACACGAACATTAACATGAACTTCATGCTCCTCACCAACGCGGCGGAATGTACCATCTTGCAAGAAGCGCAGTAGTTTAATTTGTAAATGGGGGCTCATCTCCCCGATTTCATCGAGAAAAACAGTACCGCCATTCGCCTGTTCAAAAATACCCTTGTGACCTTGTTGATGATTAAATGACCCTGGCGCATGACCAAACAACTCCGTTTCCGCAACATCATCCGGCATTGAAGCACAACTCAGAACTAAGAAAGGAAAGGAGGCACGGTGAGAGCGATTATGACAAGCCTTGGCCAACATCTCTTTACCCGTTCCGGTTTCGCCTTCTATAAGCAAAGGTTGATCAAGCATTGACAGCTTCTTAGCTTGGCTAATGAGCGCTTTATGGCGGTTAGAAACTCCGACAAAATGTTCAAAACCAAGGTTATTGTGTAAGGGCAAAGCATCATCGACGACGCCGCTAGGGCTTTTAGAACGAATCATCATCATGGTACTCGCCAAGGTGGATTCTTTCGACTCACCCGTAATATAAACAGGCATCATCTCCATCAGATAATCGAGACCATCGTGCACGATCTCCTCACGTTGTCGTGCTTTGTTGCCTTCAAGCCAGCGTGATAGGTTAAAGAAAGGTAATAATGCCGAAATGGGCTGCCCTATCACCTCTTTCTCTGTTTTATTAAACAGCGATAGTGCTGAATAGTTTGCCATATCAACAAACCCTTTCAGATCAATCGCCAGCACAGCATCAGGCACGTTGTTGAGTAATGAAATTAACTCGGTGTTATGCCGCTCCATGGGCATGAATTGAATTTTCCGAACATCTTTTACGCCAGAAATTCGGCGAATTTCAGCCATCAATTCACTGAATGTTTCAAAATCAATGTCAGGGCAGTTGAGGTAAATAATGCCGATGACATCGATTTCAATCCCACGCAAATCAATGTTTCTCGATGCAAGAATATCGAGCAGTTCTCGGGTTAGGCCGAGTCTATCTTCACAAGAGACTTCAAGACGCACTTAAAAATCCTAATAAAAAGTGTCAGGAAAAGTTGACAGTAGTTTCTATCAAGCCTTGTATGGCGTCAAGTTATCTCATGTTTTGAGGTTCACATTCGGGCATATTATTTGATAAATGTTGCTTATTTCACCGTAAGCGCGGCGATTCTTACGACGATCTGTTTGCGAATCGCCCCTAATTTTACTTTTCTGTCTGGCTGCCATGTCATCGGCCTGAGCAGTGCCATGGCTTTCAAACCAAGACGAGCGGTCAATATTCCCACTCCTAAACCTTGCCCTGCCCGCGCGGATACTTTTCCGGCTAAATCCATAGAAAGGAGATCCATACTGGCGTCGATGGCGAGTTCGCTGGCACCTGCCGCTGCCATATTAACCAATACGGACTTAAATAAAGAGAGACGAGACCAGTAACCCAATGACACTCCATACAGTTTTGCCAGTTGATCAATCATAGTGAAATTACGCCATGCCACTAACAACATATCTGCGATGGCTAAAGGGCTAATTGCCACTAAAGCTGCCGCTTCTGTTGAATATTGTGAGACGATTTGGGTTGCTTGTTTATCTTGTTCACTCACCACCATAGCATCGTACATATCGAGTATTTCAGCATCGCTGTGTGAAGCATTAACGCTGTTTAACCAACGATCATAGGCTGGACTTTCGGTTTTTATGCCACTTTGTTTAGCTAGAGCTTGGCAGAACGCGAGCCCATGACCAACGCTGTCGGTTTGCATAAGCTGTTCGCTTTGCTCTTGAATACTAAAATGATGGCGAAGTGCTCGTAACTTCCACAGCTCTTTGATTAAGGTACTTAAGCCTAACGATGCCAAACCAGCAATAAATCCCGCCCAGCCTAATGCTAACCAGTCCGCTGATTGAATCGCCGTGATAACTGAATCGATAGCTTGCCAACCGATTAAACCTGCAAAGCTTATAACTAATGCCGCAGCTCGCCATCTCCGACCTTGTGGTGGACGAATGATTTGCTCCAACTCTTTTTCCGCAGCACTCTCTTCATTGCTGATCGGCATTGGAATGAAGGCTTCATTATTTTGAAATTGCTGTTGAGCCGTAAGCTCTGGCGTACTCTTCTGTTGTGGTTCTAATTTTTGATTAAAGATTTGCTTGGTTTTTAAATCACTCATTTCAGCTTATCTCCAATTAAATATTCCAACGCTTTATCTAAACGGATATGAGGGCAAGGTTCATCACAGCTAAATGCTCTTGGTTTAAAACTGGTGAATTCAAACCCTTGATGGTGCCAATACTCTTTGTTAGGTAACTTTTTCGGCACATCGCCGGGAAAAATGGTCAAAGTTTCGCCATCGAGAGTCACACCTTGTAAGGCTGGAATGGTGCGCTCACCGCTATCAATAAAACCCGCTTGTGTGGCCTGTATCGATGCCATACTGATGCAACTCATCTCAATATTCTCATAGGCGGCGCTTTGCCAAGCAGGATGAACCATCTGCTGCAGTAACGACACCAAATGCGGGTGTTGTTCAGGGGTGACATGATCCGCTTTGGTTGCTGCAAACAGCACTTTGTCTATCTTGGGTGCAAACAGACGCTTGAGTAAACCATTACGACCATAACGAAAGCTATGCATAATCTGTTCAAGCGCACGACGCATATCCAAAAAGGAGCCGTAGCCATCATTGAGTGGAGATAAACAATCGACTAACACAATCTGCCGATCAAACGTGGCAAAATAATTTTTGTAAAAAGCTTTCACAACCTTGTTTTGGTATTCTTCATAGCGTGCTTTTAACATGCTGTAATTACTATTGGGAGCAGGCTTGTCTTCACCGTACGGATTACGGCATGGAAAAAACTGCAGTACAGGCGCACCTTCTAGCTCTCCCGGCAACACAAAACGCCCCGGTTGCACCCAATGCAAACCGGCATTTTTACACGCGTGCAAATACTCCGTAAACAGCATCGACAGTGAAGCAAGCTTTTGCTCATCGGTATCATGCGTTACATCAAGTTTAGCTAACCCCTCAAGCCACGGCTCGGCTAATGAGGAACGTAGCTCACTTAGCGCTGAAAACTGCTGTTCTGACCACTGTTCATAGGTCATTTCGAGCAGAGGCAGATCCAACAGCCATTCCCCCGGATAGTCGATAATATCGAGATAAAGTGTGGCCGTGTGACCAAATAATTTTTTACTGCGCTTTTTAGGTTTGTATTTGATCGCTAGGCGAATTTCGCTGACGTCACGAGTGGGCACAGGCCAATGTGGCGGTTCGCTGTGTAACTGTGACATCGCTTCATCGTAAGCAAAGCGTGGAACCATTAAGTTAGTTTGAGGGACACGTTTTGCACCCACAATGCGTCGGTCACGCGTTGCGGAAAATAGCGGTAAATTATCATGGGTAGAGGTGTGCAGTAATTGGTTCACTAAGGAGGTAATAAAAGCCGTTTTCCCCGCTCGCGATAACCCCGTGACAGCAATTCGAACATGCGAATCTAATCCACGGTTAATTAAATCAGTCATTTCTCGACGAATGTGCTTCATTCACTCACTCCACTTCATTTGATGACGCTACTTTATGTGTATTCACCTTAATCAGAGATGAACAAAAAGCCCCTGACAAGAATCAGAGGCTTAGGCTTTTTTGGCCAAAAAAATCGCTGTTCTGTGTTGAGCTGCTCACATCGGCTCAATCATCTTCTATTAATTTATAAATCACAAACAATGCAGCCTCAAGCATCACCCATAACACGCAGGTGATTGTGACGTACTTATCATCGAAGATGCTGATGCCATGTAGAATAAGGTCATAGCCGAGGAAAACCCCAACCACAATAGCGATAATAATTTGTAATATTTTAATAAAACGAGGCATCTACCCTCCTAGTTTTGCAAATGAGCATTTCAATTATCTACTGATTTATAGACGATAACTGCAGCCTAAGCTGCAGTTATCGTGAGAACGCGATGAGATCAGATTAAGCTTTCTTTTGAGCTTCGGCAATCTTCACTTTCCATGTGTCTGGGCCTATTTGGTGAGCATTCGCGCCACGCGAGTCCACCGCAACCGTGACTGGCATGTCTTCAACTTCGAATTCATAAATGGCTTCCATACCTAAATCTTCGAATGCCACCACGCGTGCTTTCTTAATCGCTTTCGCCACTAAGTAAGCCGCGCCACCCACCGCCATCAAGTAGACCGCTTTGTGGTTTTTGATTGACTCCACCGTCGCAGGTCCACGCTCTGCTTTGCCTATCATCCCCATAATGCCCGTTTCATCAAGCATCATGTCGGTAAATTTGTCCATACGTGTCGATGTGGTCGGGCCTGCTGGACCAACAACTTCATCACCCACCGCATCAACGGGGCCAACGTAGTAGATAAATTTACCTTTAAGATCGACACCTTTAGGCAGCCCTTCGCCATTTTGCAACATTGCTTGGAGTCGTTTATGTGCGGCATCGCGGCCGGTTAAAATCTTACCGGAAAGAAGAAGTGTTTCACCGGTTTTCCACTCTTGAACCTCTTCTTTAGTGACCGCATCAAGGTTGACGCGGCGCGCGCTTGCTCCTGCGTCCCACACAATTTGTGGCCAATCTTCTAGCTTTGGTGGTGTAAGTTCAGCAGGGCCCGTGCCGTCTAGCGTAAAGTGAACATGGCGGGTCGCCGCGCAGTTAGGGATCATACAAACAGGTTTAGACGCGGCGTGAGTCGGCGCTGTTTTGATTTTTACATCCACAACGGTGGTTAAGCCACCAAGCCCTTGCGCACCAATGCCTAAACGGTTCACGCGGTTAAAAATATCTAACCGCAGTTCTTCTTCCGCATTTTGTGGACCACGATCAATCAGTTCTTGAATATCGATATGCTCCATCAGTGATTCTTTAGCAAGCACAGCCGCCTTTTCCGCGGTGCCGCCAATACCAATGCCGAGCATACCCGGAGGACACCAACCCGCCCCCATCAAGGGTACGGTTTTTTCTACCCATTCAGCAATGTCATCGGAAGGATTAAGCATTACCATCTTGGTTTTGTTCTCACTGCCGCCGCCTTTGGCTGCGATTTGAATGTCGACTTTATTTCCTGGCACCATATTGATATGAACGACAGCAGGCGTATTGTCTTTAGTATTAATACGCTTACCAGCAGGATCCATTAATATAGAAGCGCGCAATGGGTTATCTGGATTGGTGTACGCTTGACGAACTCCTTCATCAATCATTTCTTGCACCGTGAGATCAGACTCCCATTGCACATTCATACCAATGTTGACAAAACAGGTTACGATGCCGGTATCTTGGCAAATGGGTCGATGCCCTTCTGCTGACATGCGCGAGTTAATGAGAATTTGTGCGATCGCATCTTTCGCAGCTTGGCTCTCTTCTCGATGATAAGCCTTTTCTAGTGCTTGAATGAAGTCCAGAGGGTGGTAGTAAGAGATATATTGAAGAGCGTCAGCGACACTGCTGATCACATCCTGCTTGCGAATTACCGTCATTGCGTGCCTCGTTATTGTTATGCTTCCCTTGACTGTTGCGTGTTCCTCATTCAATAAGCGGTAAGCTTCTCAGCAAAAAATCAACTTATTGATGTGATTCAATCAAGTAGCAGCTTTTAATTTGCATTTTATGATACTCTTGCTTTACTCAACACGCCATGCAGTGATCGGTCTCTTTGTCACAAATTACGCAAATGAACAACAACGAATTCAATCATATCCAAGTTAACGCACTGACTTACCATGTCGATCTCGCTCACCAATTGTTTTCTAAAATCGAAGACTGCCCGTGGGCTATGCTGTTGCGCTCCGCCTCTAAGACGCATATCGATAGCCGTTTTGATATTTTAGTCGCTGAGCCACTGGCCACCTTAGTGACACAAGGGGATAAAACGACGGTATGCGAACCGCAGTCTCGTTATGATTCTCAGGCAGACCCATTCCAACTGCTCAAACAGTTGCAGCAGCAGTATTTGCCCGATGTTCAAAGCGATATAGACCTTCCTTTCGTGGGCGGTGCACTCGGTTATTTTGCCTATGACTTAGGGCGGCAGATAGAACGAATTCCAACGCTTGCTGAGCACGATCTATCCACACCTGATATGGCGATTGGTCTCTATCAATGGGCTGTGGTCGTTGATCATTTGCACCAAGCCGCCTACGTGGTGGGCAATCATATTGATGAAGCATGGCAGTGGCTCAACACTCAGAACTCCAAAAACAACGGCCATTTTGTATTACGCTCTGATTGGCAATCCAACATGAGTAAAGAGAGCTACCAACGGAAATTTGAGCAAATCCAGCACTATTTGCTCAGTGGTGATTGTTATCAAATCAACCTTGCACAGCGTTTTCAAGCGCATTATGAAGGCAGTGAATGGCAAGCTTATCAAAAACTGGAAGCGTTTAATTGCGCACCATTTTCGGCTTTTATTCGCTTAGAGAAGTCAGCGATTTTGAGTGTCTCTCCCGAACGTTTTATGCAGGTCAAACACAACATCATCGAAACTAAGCCGATAAAAGGCACTCGACCAAGAAGCGATAACCCCAGCATTGACGCCGCTAACGCGGCAGACCTTGCTTGCGCAGAAAAAGATCAAGCAGAAAACTTGATGATCGTTGACCTACTACGAAACGATGTTGGCCGTGTGGCAAAACCGGGGTCTGTACATGTGCCTAAGCTGTTCGATATTGAAAGTTTTCCTGCCGTGCATCACCTTGTGAGTACCATTCGCGCAGAACTTGATTCCACCTATTGCGCGGCCGATCTATTAAGAGCCAGCTTCCCCGGAGGCTCAATTACTGGCGCACCAAAAGTACGTGCAATGGAAATTATTGAGGAATTAGAGCCTCACCGCCGTAGCGCTTACTGTGGCAGCATAGGCTATATTAGCCGCCACGGGACAATGGACAGCAGTATTGCTATCCGAACTTTGGTGGCAGAAAAGCAACAACTGCACGTTTGGGCTGGTGGCGGTATTGTTGCCGATAGTCAGTGTGAGCTTGAATATCAGGAGACACTGGATAAACTGAGCCGCATTTTACCTGTGCTTGAACATTCTCGTTAACCTTTCCAAGGTTTATTGAACTAGGCTAAAAAAAGAGATAGATGCAAAATTCGAGTAGGTAACGAAAATGAAGAGAAACAGCGTACAGACTGCGACCCCCTTGACAAAAGATCGGCTTATCCAGCGCTTTCAGTTGCAACAACCTGTGCCTTATTATGAAGAATCTATCCGTCGTGTGGCACACCTTGCTCCTCAAACCTTGCGTAAGGCTTCGGTGTTAATTGGTTTTGTTGAGAGGCCAAATGGCCTAAACGTAGTATTAACCAAAAGAGCTGCGCACCTTAAACATCATCCAGGACAAATCAGTTTTCCTGGCGGGAAATATGAGGAAGTCGATGGCTCACTGCAGATCACTGCGCTTCGTGAAGTAAGAGAAGAAATTGGAATTCTAGCAAACGACATCACTATTTTTGGGCAACTGCCTGAATTGGTTACCGTCAGTAAATTTGTAGTGACGCCCTTTCTTGCTTTTATCAACCCCAATTACAAGGCCATTATTGATACCAATGAAGTGGACGAAATATTTGAAGTTCCCGCCCACCACCTGTTTGATCGAAACAAACTCTATAGCGAATTATTTCAAGTAAAAAATCAACGACATCGCGTTTTCGCCATCCCTTATCAACATCATTTTATTTGGGGGATGACAGCGCAGATCATTCATGTTTTGCAAAAACAAGTTATTCAACCTCATTAATATTCAAACTATTCAACCATAAGTTTAAATAACACGGATGATTATTTTTCCTTATCCCGTCCAAAAGCAAACGTTTGGCATGAATAAATGTTAATCGAAGCATTATATTGATAACTTTTACTAATCCAAATCATTAACATTACTCACATGTAGCACGCCATTTTCGTGATCAAAAATGGGTTTTTGACATATCATTCAATAAGCCAGAACGTTACATGATTTAGATCTAGTTTTCGAATGAGAAAATTATGCAAAATGCGCTCGACTTATTTCCTGTTCCCAAAAATGAGTAATACAATATGAACACAACAACTTCGTCGGCATCTGCCGTACAATCCTCTAGCAAGTGGACTTATAAAGATTTCACTTGGTGTCTTTCACTTTTTGGTACAGCCGTTGGTGCCGGTGTACTTTTCCTTCCAATTAAAGCTGGTGCGGGTGGTTTTTGGCCATTAGTAATGTTAGCCCTAATTGCGGCGCCAATGACTTGGTTCGCACATAAAGGCTTAGCTCGCTTTGTTCTTTCTTCAAAAAATGTTGATTCTGATATTACTGACACAGTAGAAGAGCATTTTGGTAAAACTGGCGCAAACCTTATTACGTTCGCATACTTTTTCGCCATCTACCCTATCGTTCTTATCTACGGCGTTGGTATCACAAACACCGTTGATTCCTTCCTTGTTAACCAAGTTGGCATGGAATCGATTCCTCGTTGGTTACTTTCTGGTGCGCTGATTGTGGCAATGACGGCTGGCGTAGTATTTGGTAAAGAGCTGATGCTAAAAGCAACGTCTGCCATGGTGTATCCATTGGTTTTCATTTTATTAGCACTTTCTTTCTACCTTATTCCAGAGTGGAACACCTCTATGATTGAAGTCGCACCTGATTGGTCTGCGATGCCAACCATCGTTTGGCTTGCAATTCCTATCATCGTGTTTTCATTCAACCACAGCCCAATCATTAGCCAGTTCTCTAAAGAGCAACGCCTACAACATGGTGACAACGCGGTTAAGAAAACCGATATGATCACTGGTGGCTCGGCCATGATGCTGATGGGTTTTGTGATGTTCTTCGTGTTCTCTGTTGTGCTGTCTCTGTCGCCAGAGCAACTCGCGTTAGCAAAAGAGCAAAACATTTCTGTGCTTTCTTACCTAGCAAACATCCATGAATCACCAATCATCTCTTACATGGGTCCTCTTGTTGCCTTTGCAGCGATTACCTCTAGCTACTTTGGTCACTTTTTAGGGGCACATGAAGGCCTAGTTGGTTTGATTAAATCTCGCTCAAATAGCTCAGTAAGCAAGATTGAAAAAATGTCACTGATCTTCATCGTGTTGACAACTTGGATCGTAACGATTGTAAACCCAAGCATCCTAGGCATGATTGAAACCATGGGCGCACCGATGATTGCTGGCATCTTGTTCCTGCTGCCTGTATTTGCAATGCACAAGATCCCTGCAATGGCGAAGTTCAAGACTTCAGCACCAGTACAGATTTTCACAACTATCTGTGGTCTTGCTGCTATTACTTCTGTAATCTACGGCGCTCTTTAATCTGGTGGTTATATCAACCGTCATGAATACTGCATACAGAACATAACTATAATAATGAGCCTCCCTCTTAGCTAGGGGGGCTTACTTTTGAGGTAATCGATATGATTAGTGTATTTGATATCTATAAAATCGGTGTTGGTCCTTCAAGCTCACACACAGTGGGACCAATGAAAGCGGGTAAAGAGTTTATTGATGATTTACGTTCAATGGGAAAATTGCGCGACATCACTAAAATCACCGTGGACGTTTATGGTTCATTATCACTGACAGGGAAAGGTCACCACACAGATATCGCTATCATCATGGGTCTTGCTGGTAATACCCCTGAGAAAGTTGATATCGATGCTATTCCAGGCTTTATCGCACGCGTTGAAGAAACCGAGCGTCTTCCCGTTGGTATGCACTGTCATACCGTATCGTTTCCTAAAGAAGGTGGAATGAATTTCCACAAAACGAATTTGTCCTTGCACGAAAACGGCATGCAGATCCACGCGTGGATCGATGATGAGGTCGTTTACTCAAAAACCTACTACTCTATCGGCGGTGGTTTTATCGTTGATGAAGAGAACTTTGGTAAAGAAAAAGAGAACCCTATTAAAGTTCCTTATGTCTTCACTAGCGCTGACGAGATGATGAACCAATGCAAAGAGAGTGGTCTTTCCATCAGTACACTGGTTATGGCTAACGAAAAAGCACTGCATTCTGATGAAGAAGTTCGTACTTACTTTGCCAATATTTGGAAAACCATGCGCGAATGTATGGACCGCGGTATGAATACTGAAGGTATCTTACCAGGGCCTCTTCGTGTTCCACGCCGAGCAGCAGCACTTCGTCAACAGTTAATGACCTCAGAAAAAACCACCAACGACCCAATGGCGGTCGTTGACTGGGTAAACATGTACGCTTTTGCAGTGAACGAAGAAAATGCCGCGGGTGGGCGTGTGGTGACAGCACCTACTAATGGCGCATGCGGTATTATTCCTGCAGTGTTAGCCTATTATGATAAATTCATTCAGACCGTTACTGAAAAAGACTATATCCGTTACTTTGCCGCCTCTGGCGCTATCGGTGGGCTTTACAAACGTAACGCTTCTATTTCTGGTGCGGAAGTGGGTTGTCAAGGTGAAGTAGGTGTTGCCTGTTCGATGGCAGCCGCGGGCCTTGCAGAACTGATGGGTGGAAGCCCCGAACAAGTTTGCATGGCCGCTGAAATTGCGATGGAGCATAACTTGGGCTTAACCTGTGACCCTGTCGCGGGACAAGTACAAGTGCCTTGTATCGAGCGCAATGGTATTGCTGCAGTGAAAGCGATCAACGCAACGCGGATGGCGCTACGCCGCTCATCGGCACCTCGTGTTTCGCTTGATAAAGTGATCGAAACCATGCTTGAGACAGGTAAAGATATGAACGCCAAATATCGTGAAACGTCCCAAGGTGGTTTAGCGATTAAAGTCGTTTGCTAACGAGCACCTATCTATTTAAAAACCTCGTTCATTAAAACTTAACGCCACTCGCTTAACAGCGAGTGGCGCATTTTACCTCACGATCCAGTGAGGAACTTAAAACTGACCGAGATATTCCCAGTTGCTGTTGGTTGGATTGGGATCGGTTGGGTAAGGGAAATAACCGTACTTAGTCACTTTCAAGCGGTAATAATGATAGCCGCCACGGAAAGCGTATTGATAAATATCGTTCACTTGACCACGCTGGCCATCACTACCCCACACGCCCATCGCATCTTGTTGATACCACTCCAGTAACGAACGTTCAAAGATTGCTAAATCACGATTTAATTCCGAAAGATAAGCTTGAATGGTGCTGTCGCTGCCAAGGTAAACCCAATCTAGGTTTGACTCTCCGAGCATCGGGAAAGCTTCCCCCTCTCCTGGGCGTTTTTGGATAAAGTAATGGTTTTCACCATCGATTTGCCCAACAAACACCGCATTTTGCGCCTTATCCCAAGTGGTTGAGGTACGCTCATCCCATGTCAATAAGCGAGATACACCAAAATAGCTTTGTACACGCGCTTCAATGCTCACACCAGCCGCTCTATTGAGCTTGATTGGGTTGAAAGCAAAGTTCACATAGCGATCTGCCGAACCTAGGTATTTCCAACCTTGATTACTGGTTTGATCGGCCGGGAATGCGCCAGCATCTACCATACGCATTACAAAGTAATCACGCATGCCCGTTTCTGGGTTCGGGTGGACATACAATGCCCCCGCTCGGCGCTCCGCTTTCGTCACGCCATTGTTTAGAACGCCACGCCCATAGTGTTCGGCCACAAAAGCATCAAACTCAGCGATCGTCGCAAAATCCGTGTTCAGCAGAGTTTCATTCTGCGCGAAGGTTGGTGTCATATCGACCACTTGGCTGTAACCGTACTCTTGGCCAATGATGATTGGGCCTTTGAGCTTATCCAGCGGCGGGTTCTGATCTGGCGTCATTCGAGTCAGTTCTGTTTCACCACCGCGATCCGAACAGTGCAAGCTCACTTGAGTTGGTACTCCATTCTCCATCGATAAGTTAACGTGGAACTTGTTACTTTCATTGCCAGCGTGGCGAGAAGCACTCAATCGCACCTGTTCGCGGATCCCATCTGCAAATTCAACATCCAACTGACACTGGCCCTGAACCTGGTAAGTAGGACGCAACACTTCATCGCCACGAATGGCATAGCGCCACGTTTGGCCATTTTTATGCATCACACCTGCAACCTGTTCACAGTGATTACCAACGACAAATCCAGCTCCATCGTGATCATTTCCAGACTTATTGAGTGTACATAGGCTCACTTCACCGACATCGGCCGTCGGTGTGTAAGTCACCGTTCCGCGACCATACTTGGAAAGCAGTTCATACTCGCCTTGTGCAGAAGTCATGTTCACGTTGATGTTCCATGTCACATCGCGTCCAACAGAACAACGGTCGGTACTGGGTTCAACTCCACCGACAAACTGCGATCTATCGCTATTGGCCGCTTGGAAAGTAAACTTACACAAACGTTGCTGCTCACCATCTATGCGTAATGTTTGCCAAATATCGCTATCGAGCTGTGCCTGAGTCAGGTTCGCCACCGCTTGCCAACCTTCCAACTGATAATCCCCTTGCTCTGGCTGTGGCGGCTCAAACACGTTGCCATAATTCGAGTAAACCAGAGGATAGATTTGGCTAGGGTTCTCATTCTGCGGATCGTAAATCCCCAATAAAGTAACTACGGGTACGCCCACTTGCTGCGGTTTCGGTGTATCGGTTTCTACCGCTTTATAACGTTGGGTACTCTGATCCCACTGCACATAACCGCTTGGGCTGTTGCTATCAAGGTTAAAACCGTTGTTCATCCAACGCTGTGCTTTGCGCGACTGAGCCGGATGCTCCAAGGTAAAGCGGCTGATGGTGCCAACGTACTCTTGTTCACCGCCATTTTGCGCATCACGCAGGAAACGGAAAGCATCTTTAAACGGCGGTACAATATCGTCACCTTGCTGTTGGGTGTAGACATCGCCTTTCCAGTGCAGGTTACCGATAAAGCGTTGCTGGAACGCATCCCAACCCCAGCCAGATTCCATATCGTGAATCGACGCCATATATGGGTAGTGGCCAAGCCCATAGTTATGGCCCAGTTCATGGGACCATTCATTGCCGGTAGTATTTTGCAGGGTTACTTTACCGCCACCGCCACTGCCGCCATGAACCACAACTTGAGCTAAATCTGTACCTTCTTTGGTATACACCCCGACGTTGGTGTGTGCGGTAATGTGGTTGTAGCGGCGGTTGTATTGCTGCGAATAACCCGCACTACTCACAATGCCGACGTTGGCGTTGTTAACACCTGTAGAGACCAACGCTTTACCGATCGCTTCACGCATATCGCCGCTGTGCCAACCACCCGTACTCGCACTCTTATCGGTGTACACCACACCATTTGGCATAGTGACAACAGGGAAATAGGCAGGAGTGTAGTCAGCCATCACCAATTTAGACGCGGGTATTTTTTGGAAATAATCCGCGGCCAAAGTTGGAAGATTTTGAATCATCGTATTGTGGTTACGCGGTTGAGTCAGCATGCCCATGTCGATATTTTGAATCACCAACTCAGGCGCACCACCAAACTGGATGTCTCCTTGGCTGAGCACACCTTCACGGCCTAAGTTGTCGGTCAAGCGCAGTGAGAGCTCCGGCTTCATCCAGTTCCATTGCAGCGGCAGTGACCAAGCGTGATGAGAGAACACCACCTTCATACGACCATTGTCCGGCTGATCCGAGGCTGCTAATGCACTCGGTGGTAGCATTAATGCGCTGTGAACTAATTCGCCATCGAGGAATACTTCGGCGCGGACTTGGTTAATCTCTTCCCCTTGTTGCGGGGTAAACAGCAGCATCGCTTCACGGTTCATGATCACGTCCAAATGACCTTGACCAGTTAACTCATTGCTATTCGGCGCGACTGATGTATGGGTTTGAGTAATGCCCAACCCACCCTCTAAACTGCCTTGCAAATGGTTCGGGGTTGGGATTTCATCGGCAAAACCGACTCGAGCATCTTGAGTAGTAAAGCGCACTACCTTGGGCTCAGCACAATCCACTGGATTACACGAGTTCAACACCATCTCATATGATGTGCCTGGCTTAAGGTCACCGATAAAAAAGCCCGCAGAAACCGAATCATAGCGGCGAACATCCTTCGCATCACTCAAATTGGTTAAGGTGAGCTGAGTCTTATCGGCTTCATTTTGCCCAAGCCAGTCAAATGACACACCGACATCAGACAGGCTCGAGACGGTTAACGAGGTAATCTCTGGCTTCACTAACGCACCACAATCAGAGGTTTCGGTACGATAGATGACATCACGTTGCCAGATGTAGCTACCATCGGCGCGCTTAGACCCGTGTGCCGCAGGAATGTATTCGACAAAGCAGCCTTGCTCGTCCGATTCGTAAACACCAAATTCGCGGCTCATCAGATAAAAACCGCCGTCGTACACCATGAATTCCCAACTCTGATCGACAAAATCGATCACATTGCGATAAGGCGTATCATCGCCACTTTGATAAGGTATAAAGGGGAATTGCAGATCATTTTTGTAACTAAGCCGATAATCGAAGCCTTTATAGTGGATCCAACGCTCACCGTTGCGTTCAAACACCCCTTCTCCACGTTCGGCGGTCGCTTTAATCGATTCTAACCGCTCGACGATTTTTTCCCCGATCTGGATCAAGGTGAGCTCATTTTGCGCCCAAACGGGTGCGCTTCCCAGTAGCCCTGCTACCAGAAGCGTTAATGGTTTCTTATTCATCATTGGATTGCTCATTTTAGTTTATAGTGACGTGCCTGAATTTCAGCAGCAGCAACCCACGAAATCTGCGCTGGTTAAGCAACAATCGATTCCGGATATAGACAACTGGGTTACCGATTCATTATTAGTTACCTAATTTCATTTCGATAGAATCACTATGTCCGTAACGAGATAAGGGTTCCAACCCAATGAGGTTGATGTCTTGAAAGTGAGAATTCACGCGAAAAAGTGCGCAACGAAAATACATACAGAAAATAAATAATTTTATTAAAATCAATCACAAACAATGATACTTAAGAATATAACACGCACACCGAAAGAGAATGATTACGATTGTTCATGAGCATTGAGAGGATTAAGCGATCAACTTTTTTGGCAATTTTATCGCACAGATATTGACTAAACGGCAGCGTGTCAGTCGCGGTAAGAAAAGAGATTGTATATATGCAGACTGCGTAGGTTTTTATGAACACCTTTTTGCACAGCCTTCTGAACGTGAGATCTCCTGCATAAATAATGAAACATCACATACATAACAAATTAAAATGCGATATAGGTTTAATTTATTGACTGAGCAAATGGTTATCTTAGTTGCGATTTAACCATCCAATGAGAAAATTATGACAACGAAAATTTCATACCTTATCCTACTGGCACTGCTTTGCTCTCCCCTTACCAGTGCGCAGACAGAAAATAGTAACGCTGAGCAACCATCAAGCCATGTGACATGTCGCGCTCACAACCTGACTCTGAATTTAACCACCGATCAATATGCTTCTGAAACAAGTTGGGAAATAAAAAACAGCCTCTCACAGATTATTTATGCGAGTAATAATTACTCAGACTCCACATCTTATAGCCAAGAAATATGCTTATCGGATGGTGAATATCAATTCACCATCCATGACAGTTATGGTGATGGTATTTGCTGTGGCTCTGGCAATGGCCTTTATTCCTTAGCCAAAGGCTCGGAAATACTGGCCTCTGGTGGAGAATTTCAATACAACCAATCAAACAGCTTATTACTTGGTGAATCAACACCTCCCGCTAACCATGACTATTATCAAGCCGCGATAGGAAAAACAGGTTTTGAACTAAAAACGGCCTTATACAACATCATAAAGAATCATAATAGCCGCGGTTATTCCGCAATTTGGACACTATTACAAAATGCAGACATAGATAACTACTATGAGAATGACGGTTCAATGTTAGATATCTATTCTGAGAAACCTGACAACAACGACAGTGTTAGTTTTACTAAAGTCAGCGATCAGTGTGGTCAGTATCGACGAGAAGGCGATTGTTACAATAGGGAACACTCATTTCCTAAAAGTTGGTTTGGGGGCAGCGTTGAGCCAATGAATTCCGACGGTCACCACTTGTTTGCCACTGATGGTTTTGTCAATGCAAAACGCAGTAACTGGCCATTTGGCGACGTTGGTCATATCACTTATACCTCAAGCAATGGTTCAAGACTTGGCAGTGCAAGCAATACGCTAGGTTATAATGGCACCGTATTTGAGCCTATTGATGAATTTAAAGGCGATCTAGCGCGCGCCTATTTTTACATGGCAACCCGCTACGAGAACCGTATCGGCAGCTGGCAAGGAAATACTGACAACGCTGATGCCATACTTGATGGTACTAGCACGGTGGTTTTTGAAGCTTGGGCTCTGGCTATGCTAAAGCGTTGGCACCAAGAAGATCCTGTGAGTGCTAAAGAACGCCAGCGCAATGACGCCGTTTATCAATTTCAAGGTAACCGAAATCCCTATATCGATCATCCTGAATATGTAAGCCAAATTTGGGGTTATTAGGCTCTTTATTTTGGGTAAGTAGATAGGCGCGATAGTAGTGCCTATCTACTTGTTATTTATTGTTTATTGTTTATTGTTGGGAATTATCTGCTGGTATTAGCCTTTATAAATACAACCCGCCGTGCAGGTTTCTTTAATTTCAACTTTGCTGAGCAGTGGTAAGCTTGGCTTTAATTGTTGCCAAATCCATTTCGCAAGCACTTCACTGGTTGGGTTCTCTAACCCTTCAATGTCATTCAAGTAATAGTGATCTAAACGATCATAAATAGGTTTAAATATCGCTTTAATTTCAGAAAAATCAATCACCCAACCAGTATGAGGATCGACCTCACCTTCTACATACAGACGAACTAAAAAAGAGTGCCCATGTAAACGGCCGCACTTATGCCCTGCAGGTACATGAGGTAAGCGATGCGCGGCTTCAAACATAAACTCTTTGTATAATTCTGTTTTCATCTTGGTTCTCAAGCTTTTAAAAGAGAGGCAATACTAAGGAATATAGACTCACGAAACAAGTTTCTAGACAGCTTTGTTTACATTGCAAGACAGATGAAACCGTACAATTTATCACGGTGATACAACGGAAAATCCCACGCCTTTGAGTGATATTTTAAGCATTAATAGGGAATCATGACGTGCCACATCACATTTGTTAAACCTATAATATGTATAGGGTCACACTCCAAAGACTACAACTTTTGCACTAGTGCATATTAACGCTATATTTACACTGTCACCCTCTCAATAATAATAAAATTATCATGAACTCAACAATTACGTCTAAATTGCTACTTACGCTCATCACCGTTTTTGCTTTTGTATTAACGGTGTCAACGAGCTATCAATATATACAACAACGTGACCTTCTCAATTCGGTGTTGAGCGAGCAGTTACACGATAAAGCGAGTAACTACTTTGATAGCCTCAATATGATGATGTTGACTGGTACCATGGCTCAGAAAGAGACCTTACGCCAAAAGGCACTCGCGCAAGATGGTATTGAACAGGTGCGAGTATTACGTTCAGAGGCGGTCAGTAAACTTTATGGTCCTGGAAAAGAAAATCAAAAGCCAATGGACGAGATAGATAAACGCGCACTGGCCGGGGAAACCGTCATTGAACCATTCAATGCTTCCTGGGGGAAAGGATTGGTCGTCGCCTTACCGATGAAATCAAGCCTAGATTACCGAGGCACAAACTGTGTATCTTGTCATATGGTGGAAGAAGGAACCGTTTTAGGAGCTATTCGTCTTGAATATAACCTGAGCCATGTAAACCAAATGATCAGTACTCACACTGTCATTGCCGTTATTATTATGGCTTCCATTGCCTTTATCGGATTTATGATCACGCTTTTTTTGATCCGCAAGATGATTGTTCGCCCTATCCAGCATACGTCACGATTCATGTGTGAAATCAGTAAGAGCAAAGATTTATCAAAACGACTTATCAGCACCAAAAAAGATGAACTCGGACAACTCGCGATCTCCATCAACTCTTTAATGGACACGGTTTCGGACAGTTTGGCAAAAGTGCAAGAAACCTCTCATTCGCTTGCCGATTCAGCAAACCAGCTAACCGACGTAGCACAAACAACTAACCAAGCGGCAAAAAATCAGCAGCGTGAAACCTCTGACGTCCAGCTAAATATTGAAGAGATGCAATCTCAACAACAGACGGTTAATCAAGCTACCGTTGATGCATCAAAGCTTATCAAACATACCGCTAACGTCGCTCAACAAAGTGCACAGCAAGCACATACAGCTAGCTCTGATATCAAAGGTTTAGTGAGCGATATCGAGTCCGTGAAAGATAAAATTTCTGAACTTAATAATCAGACAGGGCTGGTTTCCTCCATTCTTGAAACGATTAAAAGTATCGCCGAACAAACTAATTTGCTGGCTTTAAACGCGGCGATTGAAGCAGCACGAGCGGGTGAACAAGGAAGAGGCTTTGCGGTCGTGGCCGATGAAGTGCGAAAACTCGCCTCACGAACGGCAGAAGCGACTGGAAACATTGAGAAAATCATCGCTCAATTCCAACGTGACAGTGAAACATCGCTCACCTCAGTTGATTTGGTCTGCTCACATGCGCATCAACGTTCAAATGAAGTCGAAGTTTTATCTTCCGCAATGAGTAATGCCGTACAAGAGATGCAGCAGGTGCTTGATCATGCAAACAATATTCAAGATCAAACACGAACGACCACACAAGTCAGCCAAGAAATTCAAGGGAAGATCGAAGTCATTACTCGACATGCTGATGATACGTCTCAATCGGCAACGCAAACCCGAGAAATCAGCGTCAATTTAAAACAGCTATCGCAGCGCTTAGAAACATTGATGAATCAATTTACGCTTTCTGCTAAGAATTCGGCCACGAATCGACAATAAAGGTTGATGCGAACGAATTGACAGGTAATATGTGCCATTGAATTAAAAAGTAATAAGCAACCCAATGTTTCGCTTGTTTTTTGTCCACTTTATAGAGTGAGAATACCTTTGAACATTGGGTTGAATTTTTACCTCAATGGAGACTATATCAAACATGACTTACGCGCCTGTAACAGACGTATTGAGCGGTAAGCTGGCCGTTGACAGTGAAGTGACTGTCCGAGGCTGGATTCGTTCTCGTCGTGATTCCAAAGCTGGAATCTCTTTTCTTGCCATTTATGACGGCTCTTGTTTCGACCCGATTCAGGCCGTGGTCCCTAATAATCTGAATAATTACAATGACGAAGTGCTAAAGCTCACTACTGGCTGCTCTGTCGAAGTAACAGGTAAGATTGTTGAGTCCCCTGCTTCTGGTCAAGCATTTGAACTTGCAGCAACTGAGGTGAAGGTTGTTGGCTGGGTTGAAGATGCTGAAACCTACCCAATGGCAAAAACTCGCCATTCAATTGAATATCTTCGTGAAGTGGCGCATCTTCGCCCACGTACCAACGTGATTGGCGCAGTGGCTCGTGTACGCAACTCCCTTTCTCAAGCCATCCACCGCTTTTACCACGAGCAAGGTTATTTCTGGATGTCAGCGCCGCTGATTACCGCTTCTGATGCAGAAGGTGCGGGTGAGATGTTCCGTGTTTCAACGCTGGATTTCGCTAACCTTCCTCGTACTGAGCAAGGCAATGTCGATTTCAATGAAGACTTCTTCGGCAAAGAGACATTTCTTACAGTTTCAGGACAGTTAAATGCCGAAGCGTATGCTTGTGCATTAAGCAAAGTGTACACTTTTGGCCCAACGTTCCGTGCTGAAAATTCAAACACGAGCCGCCACCTTGCAGAATTTTGGATGGTAGAGCCAGAAGTCGCGTTTGCTGATCTAAACGATGTCGCGAAACTGGCTGAAGATATGCTGAAGTATGTCTTCAAAGCCGTTCTTGAAGAACGTCGTGATGACCTTGAGTTTTTTGCTTCGCGTATCGACAAAGAGGCAATTACTCGTCTTGAGCAGTTCGTTAATTCAGATTTTGCGCAAGTAGACTATACCGATGCGGTGAAGATCCTAATCGATTCAGGTCGTAAGTTTGAATTTGATGTTGAATGGGGCATTGATCTTTCTTCTGAACACGAGCGCTTCCTTGCTGAAGAGCACTTCAAAGCGCCTGTGATCGTCAAGAACTACCCTAAAGACATTAAAGCATTTTACATGCGTCTAAACGACGATGGTAAAACTGTCGCTGCAATGGATGTTCTTGCCCCTGGTATTGGTGAAATCATCGGTGGCTCTCAACGTGAAGAACGTTTAGATGTTCTTGATGCGCGTATGATTGAAATGGGCATTGATCCTGAACACATGAGTTGGTATCGCGACTTACGTCGCTACGGTACTGTACCGCACGCGGGTTTCGGCCTTGGCTTTGAGCGCTTAGTATCCTATGTGACCGGTATGGGCAACGTGCGTGATGTGATTCCTTTCCCACGTACACCACGCTCTGCAAACTTCTAAAAATCAAACACGATTTTTGTAAAAACCACCGACGTTAAACCCGGTGGTTTTTTATTTCCCCAACAATCAGTGTTCACTCTCAATAACAATAGAGTGAATTTCAAATAAACATGAGATCAAAATCACCTCAATTTCATCTTCCTTTGTTACATTTAGTTCAATTACATGATCATGTTCACTCTATTGTGCTATGCAACCGAGTTACATTAACCACGTATTCAGATCGATCCATGACGAGAACTTATATGAAAAAAAATGATGTAGATAATTTGCAGTACAATGGTGAAACAAACGGTGTTCATGGCTGGATGACCCCTTCTGGTCAACCTTACTACTGGCATCCTGATTGGCTTCATATCGCAGAAGATGCTACTGGCTTAAAGCCTAAACAAGCGTTAGATGTGGCAGAAAATGAGCAAGCAACAAAAAAACATGCCGTGTCGGCTATTTTGAAGCATATCAATCAATGGGCTTCAGAAAAGCTCGCCGAACACCCTGAAATAGAAACCGAAGCCATCGAATCTCAAATTGGCTTAAAAAAGTAACTACTACGACTTGTTGGGAGCGTCTCAACAAGTCGGTTTCAACTAAAAATAAATGAAGATCTGATCTATAAGTGCCTCGATGAAGCTCGTTGCAATATTTCCTGCGCTATTTGATTGAGTGGTAGCACCGAACAAGCACCACCACGTTCGATTGCCTCTTTGGGCATACCAAAAACGATACAGCTTGCTTCATCTTGTGCAACTGTATAGGCACCGCTCTCTTTCAACTCATGCAAACCTCGTGCACCATCATCTCCCATTCCCGTCAAAATAAAACCGACAGCGTTAGGGCCTACATGTTTTGCCGCTGAGCGAAAAAGTACATCGACTGATGGTTTATGCCTGTTAACTGCGGGGCCATCTTTGATTTCAACTTGATAATGTGCACCACTTCGATTCAGTTGCATGTGACGGCCACCTGGAGCGATCAATGCCAACCCCGGAAGAACTCGGTCGCCATTCTTTGCTTCCCTGACCTCTATTTGACAAAGCCCATTGAGCCGGTCAGCAAACATCGCAGTAAATTTTTCGGGCATATGTTGCACGATAACAATCCCCGGAGAGACTGCTGGCAATGCTGTTAAGATCGCTTCTAAAGCTTGTGTCCCACCTGTAGATGTGCCGATCACTACCACTTTTTGTGTGGTTTTCAATGTTAATGTCGGGTGATTCGGATTCGGCATTGTTTGCTGTACTTTCTTGAGTACATGAGGTTTGGGTTTAACAATATTTTCTAGCTTTGCTTGTGCAGCGGCGCGCACCGCACTTAACATTTCCTGCCGACTTTCTTGTAGAAAATCTTTCAACCCTGCTTTGGGTTTAGTGATAATCGTCAACGCACCCGCTTGCAATGCTTGCATAGTCACTTCCGCGCCACGTTCCGTCAGTGTAGAACAAATGATGACTGGCGTCGGATGCTCCGCCATCAGTTGCTTAAGAAACGTAATACCATCCATACGAGGCATTTCTACATCTAAAATAATCACATCTGGCCATTGAACAGCCATTTTTTTTTGAGCGAATATGGGATCAGAAGCGGGAGTAAGCACTTCAATATCAGGTTCATTACTCAACAAAGCGCTGATCACTTGCCGAACAACCGCGGAGTCATCCACGATTAATACTTTTATTTTTTTCATGTAATGCCTCTATAAATCGACACTCAATGGCTGATTAATAAGCTACCTCTCTTGCAGAAGATCGCCCATATTGAACCCAAACATCACCATTTTGGACATCAAAAAATACTTTACGATAACGCTTTCCACCCACATCATTGCGGCTTACTTGAAAACCGTGCTCTTTCAGTAACTGCATACCCAGTCGCACATTTTGTTGTGCAACATTTATCGAAGCGACTTTGCTGTAGTGACCTGCAAACATAGTGCTACCTCCAAATACTTTAACAACACATTCCTTAGGATTGATTTGATGTCGTCGACACTGAAGGGAAAAGTACGCCACAACATCGCTAGCATAATAGCCTTCAGGTTGTTTGGCCTCTTCACCTAGGGCGGATCGCTGGCTCAACAGATAATGGCACATACCCACTAACTGCGTTTTTGGATGCCATAACGTAATGGCAACGCACGAACCCAGCAGCGTATGAATCCAACCTCTGTGATGACCAAAGAATATCTCGCCAGGCATCAAGTTCAGAGCCTCTGTTTTAGGTAAAAATTCGTTCGCCATTAATCACGAATCCCTCGTTTTTGATAGATAGACGGCTGCAGTAATTGCAAGTCATCGCAGTTGAGTCCGTTTAATGTTTCAGAGTGGCCTATTAATAAAATACCGCCACTTTTTAATCGGTTCGTAACGTTACTGATGACTCTTTGTTTGGTATTTTGATCAAAATAAATCATAACATTACGTAAAAAAATAAGATCAAAGTGACCAAGTTCATCCAACTGATTTTGTAAGTTCGCTAATCCGAATTTTACTTTTTTCCTTAATGAATTAATGATTTTCAATGTGTCATGCTTGGTATCAATGCCTTTTCGGCAATACGTTTTGAGATAGGCTTTCGGTATATGTTCATGGCGTAGCATCGGATAAATACCTTGTGATGCAATTTGCAACACTTGACTATTGATATCGGTACCAACTATTTGCCATTCTCCTTGGTAACGGCTGTCTAATAACATTGCCAGAGAATAAGCCTCTTCACCTGTCGAGCTTGCTGCGCTCCAGCAACGGATCTGTTTTTTCCCCCATACAGTGAAGAGATGGTGCTGGATATAAGCAAAATGGGCCTCTTCTCTGAAAAAGTACGTTTCGTTGGTGGTCAGCAAATTGATGGCTCGTTGCTGTTCAAGTTTACGTACTTGCTGATCGCTAAATTTCGTCAAATACTCAAAATAGTCCCGATATGAACTTATACCGAGCTCTCTTAAGCGCCCGCTTAAACGCCCAACCACCAACGCTTTCTTACTGGGTGTTAGTGCGATACCTGCAGATTGATATATCCAGCCACGATACAACTCAAAGTCTGCATCACTGATGATGGACATTTGCTCCATGGCTGAATTCCCAAGTTGCTGAGATTTGTGCTTAACTTGCAAGTTCATTCTGCTCTTTGACCTGTTCCATCATGGCCAACTCTTCAACAGATAGGACTTTATCCTCCGCTAAAATAATGACAAACTCTTCATCGAATTGAGCCATACCACAAATAAATTCGGTCCGGATCTTGGTACCAAAATTAGGGGCAGGCCTCATAAACTTACTTGATATTTCAATGACTTCAGAAACACTGTCAACCATAACACCTAGGTCTTGACGCTGTTCTTCATTCGTCACTTCGATAATGACAACACAAGTCTTTTTATTCACTTCTTGCGGTTTAAGATAAAAACGCCGAGCTAGGTTGACGACAGGTACCACTTCACCACGCAAGTTAATAATGCCTTGAATGTAGTCAGGCATCATTGGCACCTGAGTTACTTTGCCATACTCTAATATTTCCTTAACATGCAAAATCGCAAAGGCGTACATTTCACCATTGAGCTGAAATGTTAAGTACTGTTGATCTTGTGCTAATTCTGTATTGGACTTAGCCAATATCATCGAGTTAGCCTCAACCGGGATAAGATTAGCCACATTCACCTCCAGCCACTAAAAGCGCACATACTCAGGTTCATCGTCCATAGAGACAAACTCAACATCTTTCTTCTGTTTAGGGCGCTGCTGCTCGTGGTGAGCTGAAGATTTATTTGCTGCTTCACGGCGATTATTTTCTGTTTTGAAGAAGGTCATTAGTTGCTGGAGCTGCTGTGCTTGGCTGCTCATCTCTTCAGAGGTCGACGCAAGCTCTTCTGATGCGGAAGCACTTTGTTGCGTGATACTGTTGAGCTGCTCCATCGCTTGGTTAATCTGTGTTGCTCCGGTTGCCTGTTCCATTGAAGCTGCGTTGATCTCTTGTACTAAATCGGATGTTCTTTGAATAGAAGGCACCATTTCATCCAGCAGTTTTCCGGCTTGTTCCGCTAAACCAACGCTATTTTTAGCGACCTCACCAATTTCTTGAGAAGCAACCTGACTGCGCTCTGCCAATTTTCGAACTTCAGCTGCCACCACTGCAAAACCTTTACCATGCTCGCCAGCTCTAGCAGCTTCTATTGCGGCGTTGAGCGCAAGTAAGTTAGTTTGATAAGCGATATCATCAATAATACCAATTTTCTCAGCTATCGATTTCATCGCTAACACGGTTTTAGCTACCGCTTCTCCACCTTCTTTCGCTTCTTTAGCCGCTTTACCTGCCATGCTATCAGTCACTTTCGCATTTTCAGTGTTTTGCGCGATTGAGGCTGACATCTGCTCTACCGACGAGGTAGTCTGTTCAACACTGGCCGCTTGTTCGCTCGCACCTTGACTTAAGTTCTGAGCGGTAGCTGAAACTTCTTCGGATGCCGAAGCCAATGCATTACTTGAGCTATTCACTTCACCTACGATGTCTGACAACTTGGCCACCATTTTTTGCATGGCTTCAAGCAAGCGACCCAATTCATCGCCTGACGTCGCTTCAATTTTACCTGTTAAATCACCCACAGCGAGTCGGTTAGCCAGCGACACTGCTTGCTCTAAAGGATTACAGATCCCGCGGATCAAGGTAACCGCAAATCCAATACCAAACAGTAGCCCCAATATAATTGATCCAATGGCTATTATTTGTAGGTTGTCATAAAGCTCAACCTCATGGTTATAAACATTCTGCGCTTCATTAGATTGCAGCTGAATTAATGCATTTACTGTTTTTTCAACGGGTGCATAGAGTGGGCGCACTTTATCAACCGCAAGGCGAGTCGCTTCATCAATGTCTAAACGTCGCAAAGCATCAATGGTGGGCTGTAGAGCTTGCTCAACAAAGACTTTATTTTGTTCTTCAAATTGTGTTGCTAATTCAGCCTCCTCCTTGGTTAATTTAGTTAACTTGTATTTGCCCCATTTGTCATCAATCACTTTGAGGTGGTTCTCAACCGTCTCAATCTGAGCACGAATAATATCCGCTTCTGGGTACAGTTGTGAGAAAGCCAGCGCTATACGATTGCTCAGAAGACGAGATTTAATGTCACCGATAGACAGTGCTGGTACGGTTCGGTCATAGTAGACCGTTTCTAGCCCATGCAGTGTTTTTTGCATGCCATAAAGCCCGAGTGATCCGACTACAATGAGTAACAAACTTAAGATGCCAACTAGCATACTTAGTTTGAATTTAACTGAAATATTTTTAAACATAGCCTATTCCTTTCTGACGATGTAATTGAGCCAAGTTAGTGCATTGCCAATAAGCGATGCTTCGACTCTTCCTTCATAATATGTTGCGATAAACTGGCGATATCTAAGATAAGAGCAATATCCCCGCTGCCCAAAATAGTCGAACCGCTGATTCCTTTAACCCGTGAAAAAATCGGCCCAAGTGGCTTAATTACGGTTTGTAATTCCCCCAACAAATTATCCACGATCAAACCAGCACTTTGCCCCGCACTACTGACCACCACCACATTTTGGCGTTTTGAGCGACGCGCAGTGAGGTTAAATTGCACTCTTAAATCAATTAAAGGCAGCACTTGTCCCCTGAGATTAATATAAGGTTTGCCTTGGCCATCTTTGAGCCACTGGTCATCAAGTTCGACGCATTCTTGAACGGCATCCAACGGCACAACGAAGGTTTCGCTACTCACTTCAATTAGGAAACCATCAATGATCGCGAGTGTGAGCGGCAATACAATGCGGATAGTTGTTCCTCGATTAAGTAGGCTGTGAATCTCTACTCGACCTCGCAAATCGGTAATATTTCGCTTCACTACGTCCATACCGACACCGCGACCTGAAATATTGGAAACCTGCTGGGCCGTTGAAAAGCCGGGCTCAAAAATGAGCTGAAAAATCTCGTCATCGCTCACGAGTTGGTTTTCATCAAGTAGCCCTTTTTCAATCGCTTTTGCGCGCAATTTTTCGCTGTTGAGCCCTTTTCCGTCATCGCTCACATCGATCACTATATTGCCTGAGTCATGGTAAGCATTGAGCGTGATGGTGCCGTGAGAAGGTTTACCATTTGCGACACGCTCTTCCTCTGTTTCAATGCCGTGGTCAATCGCATTGCGCACTAAATGCATTAAAGGATCGCCAATTTTTTCAATCACTGATTTATCTAATTCGGTATCCGCACCGGTAATCGTGAGATGAATACTTTTGTTTAGCTCCTTCGCCATATCACGAACAACGCGTTGAAAACGGGCAAATGTCGCACCGATAGCCACCATTCTAAGCTGTAGTGCCGCGTCTCTGACTTCTTCGAGAAGGCCATTAAGCCGTGCAACAGATTCAATCATTACATTTTCGCCAATTAGCTCCGCCTGTAATGCACTGCCGGCACCTGCGGTGACCAATTCCCCGACTAAATTAATTAAGGTATCTAACTTTTCAGCATCCACTCGCAAGCTTTTTTGCTCTTTGGTTAGCGCCTCTCGGGCTTTACTTTGCTTATCGACTGCCGCATTGAGTACGGGTCCTAATTGAGCATCGGCCTGAGTGATAATTTCGCCTATGGGTATCGCGTCCGAACTCGTTTCTCGCCGCTCACTTTGTTGCTGCAATGCACGCTTCAATTCAGTCTCAGTGAGCGCGCCACAACGAACTAATATTTCGCCAATTCTATAATTTTCATCGGGCATTGATTGAATGTGATCAATGAAGTCACCCACTTTGGCACTGGGTGGAAAGATGCGAACGTCACCTTCTTCACGAATAAATTCAAACACGTCTTCGATTTGTTGTTTAGATGCCGGCGAATAGAAGCGCAGTTCAAAACCCAAATAACAACATTCCGGATCAAAGTTGTGCCAATCAGGTAATTTTCGGTCGACAGCCTCGATATAAATAACCTCTCCCAGCGTAGTTAAATAAGAAAGAAAAGAGAGCGGATCCATACCATCTTGGAATGCATGAAGCGGGAAAGTTAAAGAGATATGCCAGCAGAAATTGTCGAGTGCGGTGTGATCAGGTTCAGATTCCGTGGTTGGTGAATGACTTTCTGGTTCAGATTGACCTAAAAACTCAGACAATCGGGCTCCTAAGCGCTGTCCGGTAACGTCATCTTCTGATGACTCTTGCCCCGTTTGAGCATCATCAATCAAGCTCACCATGTGATCGCGGCACTCAAGCAACAAGGAAATATGCTTTTCATGCAACTTAAGTTGTTCTGAGCGCAATAAATCAAGCAAGCTTTCTACTTTATGAGTAAAACGAACGATCTCATTTAAGTTAAATATCCCTGCTGAGCCTTTTACAGTATGCGCTGCTCGGAAAATTGCGTTTAATCGCTCATTTAAGCCATCAAGATTCCCGCTATCCAGTTCAAGAAGGTCAGATTCCATCCCTTCAAGCAACTCCCTACTCTCATTAAAATAAGTTTGGAGCGCCGCAGCCATCATTTCGTCCATAGTATCTCCCTGGGGCTTCGTCATTAGCTTGTCACTTTGTCTTATTGTGAACTCGAAAGAACGATAGGGTCATGAAACCATCCCACTAGCCCCAGTTTACCCAGCACATCCACCACGACTTCACTGTGATGAATCAGTTCACATCCCTGTTCTATTCTTGCTTTTTTAAATGCCATCAATACTTGTACGCAACTGCTGTCCAGAGCAGTGACTTGGGAAAGTTCAATGGCGATCTTCTCGCTATGAGACACAAAAGGGGTCAGCTGCTCAAACAAATTTCGAGCCTCATAAATCGTCAGTTCACCGTCAAGTTTTAACATTAATTGCTCATCGGTTTGGTGTGGAGTCAGCATAATCCCCCCTTAGGCTTGGATCAGTTTTGCTACGGCGGCAAGCATCTGTTCAGGTGCAAAGGGTTTTACAACCCAAGCTTTCGCACCCGCAGCACGACCCTGTTCTTTCTTCGATGCCTCAGATTCAGTTGTGAGCATAATCACCGGCGTAAATTTTGTGTCTGGCCTTTGCTTCAGCTCTTTAAGTAAGGTAATGCCATCCATATTCGGCATATTTACGTCGCTGATGACCAAATGAACACGATTCCCGGCCAATTTGGATAATGCATCTTTACCATCATGAGCTTCGATCGTCTGATAGCCTGCTCCTTTTAAGGTCATACTCACAACCTGCCGAATTGAAGCCGAATCATCTACAACAAGTACCGTTTTGTTCATCACAGAGTTCCTCATTTATTCATTTACGGTTCTCAAAAGAAAGTAATGTCCGTGCTAGTCACCTTGCTTTTCACCTCAGTAACCTTGCCTTTGTGGCTTTCATGTTGTTCTATCATGGTGTAGTTCTTGGTCATTTTTTCCAGCCATTTTTGCGGGGATAATTCGCCTGCGATCGCATGATTGCTGTCTTGTTTGAGCAGCTCTAATGAGTCACTGAGTTCTTTGAGATTGGTGCTGATTTGCTCTAATATTTGGCTTACTCGGTCTTGAAATTGCAATTTCACAATCACACTACTGATTGTTTCCTTCACCGAAAATGCATCTTCTTTTAACCGCTCAGACTGTTGCTGTAAGGTTTGTGCCATATCTTGGAAGTGGTTAATGACATAATCGATACGCTGCTCGGTTTGTTCCATTTGTTCACTCTCAGCCGCAATAGCCATTTCAGCCGTCTTAAATGTAGTATTAATCGCATCACTGACAACGTTCACTTTCTCCGTCATGCTGCTAGCGATCTCCCTTGAACGCTGTGAAAGGTTACGCACTTCATCGGCCACCACTGCAAAACCTCGACCTGCCTCTCCTGCTCTGGCTGACTCAATGGCAGCATTAAGTGCTAATAAGTTGGTTTTTTCAGCAATGCCCACCACATCGGTTGCCATTTTTTTTAAATCGACTGTGTATTGATCAAGGCTGCGCATTTCATCAAGCATATGCTCTCTTGTCTTTTGGCTTTCTCTAAGCTCATCAACCGCTTTAGAAAGCATGGCTCGACAACGCTCAATTTCGCTCATTAAATTACGCTCATCTTTTAAGGTTGAACCTTGCGAGAAGGAGAGTGCTTGTGAAAGCTGCGTGACAAGATCACCAAATTGCTGGCTCAGTTGAGTAACAGAATCGGTAAGTTGCACATTAGCTAAATCAATATGACGAGACCACACTGGCAGAGATTGAGCAAAGAGAGGCTCTAAAGAATGATATCCATCCAGTTGGATCTCTTGTGTTTGAGAAAGGTGTTCAATCGTCTTTTTTTGAGCTTTGACTTGGGAAATGAAGGATTCGTAATTCCAAATGGCATAGCTAACACTAGCAAAAGTAACAAATAATAGAGCCCAAACACCAAAATGTGTTGGCTGTGGCATAAGAGCAACTATCGACAATAGCACTAAGGGCACGTAAACACGTACCAGCCTAATGAGGAGCATGATTTATTATCCTTTAGCCATAAAACACTGACGAAAGCTATGACGTTATGTAAGAAGTTGTTATGCAACGCCTAGAGCTCATAACTAAAGATAGGAAAGCTTGGAGGAATCTGCAATGTAGTCGGCAGATGTAATTTTACTTTTGTTGTTTTAGGTAATTTTAAACAGTCCACTCTTATCAATCAGAGTAACGATTGACTTTCGTTAAGTTCGGCTGAGTAACGTCATTGAGCCCTCTCCTCTGTACTCATAACATGACACACTGATCGGATCACATGGGCTTCATTTAATTTAGCTATCTTTCCTAGAAATACATCACTAGAATCCATCGCTTTTCTGATCCTCCGCACATCGGTTAATCACGAAAACACAACATTGAACGAATTTAATCACCTAAACTTAAGCATCACATACTGTAATGAAATCAAATTCATGAATAATACCAAGCGAAACAACAGCCAACTCACCGCACTGCTCTACCTCTTAGCTGCGCTGCTATTTGCCACCTATGGCGGACGAATATGTCCGATGTTGTCCAGTTTAAGCGCATTAGAAATCACAGCCCATGTGACGATTAGCGTATTTTGTGCATGGGTAATGCGTCTATATGTCTTTATTCACCATGATTGGGCAAAAACAGAGCAGTATGCAAAACTCGATAGTGTTTTGTTTTTTCTTGTCAGTATTCCACTATCCCTTTACTACAACCAGTACTATCAATTTACTCTCGATAGCAACGTAAAAGTCCTGTTTGGTTTAACACTGTTTGGTTTCTTTACCGGAAGCTTATTACAACTCATCGCTAAACGAGCCCAATATCGCCAGCACGCAGTACAATTGAATCGTCAACAACTCCAAGGTGAAAGGCATTCGATTGTTAAGCAGATGATCGGGTTAATGATGCTGATGATCATCACTCTGACAGCCACACTCACGATGGTCGCAGTGAAAGATCTTTTTTGGCTTGAACATAACCCTGCCAGTTTAATCAATGGGCATGGCAAGATAAGTATTATTAAAGAGTTTATTTATGTTTCTTTGGTTTTGGGCGGTTATGTGATCGCTATCCTCTGGCAGTGGGGAAGGCTAATGAAGCAAATATTGCACGCTCAAGAGCATTCGCTATGCCAAGTGACTCAAGGTGATATAGCACAACGCTTACCAATTTTTGAAAATAACGAGTTAGGCTCTGTGGCTTGGTTGACCAATCAAATGTTGGATAGCCTACAAAACTCACAGGATGAAGTAAAAACCACGCGTGATGTCGCCATCGTCAGCCTGGCCGCTTTAGCTGAATCTCGCGATAATGAAACTGGCGCTCATATTTTACGTACTCAAGAATATGTCAAAGTACTCGCGCAATATCTAAGCCAAAAACCGAAATATCAGCCTTTATTAACGCCCACTTATATTGATTTACTCTACAAATCAGCCCCATTACACGACGTTGGCAAAGTCGGTATCCCTGATGCCGTCCTACTGAAACCCGGCAAGCTCACCGATGATGAGTTCATTATTATGAAGGGGCACCCTGAGATCGGCGCACAAGCGCTGTCGATTGCCGAGCAGCACCTTGGCACAAGTTCCTTTTTAGCAATCGCGAAAGAAATCGCCCTCACTCACCATGAAAAATGGGATGGTTCGGGCTATCCAAAACAACTCAAAGGGGAAGAGATTCCACTCTCAGGCCGTTTAATGGCACTGGCTGATGTATATGATGCGCTCATCTCAAAGCGCGTTTACAAACCCGCGTTTTCTCATGATGAAGCAAAAGCCATCATTCTACAGGGCGAAGCGACACATTTTGACCCACAAGTCGTAGAGGCTTTTTTGAGTGTTGAACAACAATTTGTCGCCATTGCCGCTCGCCATCAGGATAAACATTAATCTCTTATTACAGTGACTCCTCCGCTCAACGGCAAAATATCGTATTTGATGATGAATTTTGCCGTTGAGCTGACTACTTCTCAAAGTAAAACCTATTTAATCTCCCCGCCTGAAAACGGTGGATGATAGAGTTTTTTTAAAAAAATCGCCTTTTTGTTCATGATTCTTAGCCAACACAAATTATTTTCAGTTTTTCTGTTTTGTGTGTTGTAACGGATATTTCATAAAGGTATAAATACCTTAATTTTATGTTTCTAAAATCCCTTCTAACACTTTACATGGATGATGATTATGTTTGAAAAAGTTGTCGCAGCTCCGGCTGACCCTATTCTTGGTTTAACCGAAGAGTTTAAAAAAGATCCTCGCACTGAAAAAATTAACCTCGGTGTTGGTATCTACAAAAATGAAGCAGGTGAAACACCTGTTCTTGCGACAGTAAAGAAAGCGGAAGCGGCGTTGCTTGAGTCTGAAAAGACCAAATCTTATCTCACCATTGAAGGTACTGCTGAATATGGGCTCGCGGTACAAAAACTGCTGTTTGGCGATGAATCTGAGATTGTGACGCAAAAGCTCGCAAAAACGGCGCAAGCGCCCGGTGGTACTGGTGCACTGCGTGTAGCAGGTGAATTTATTAAGCGTCAAATCGGCGACGTGAAAGTGTGGATCAGCAACCCAACATGGGCAAACCATCACGGTGTTTTTAATGCGGCTGGTTTAGAAACCACGCAGTATTCGTACTACAATTCCGAAACGAAAGATAAAGATTTCGCAGCGATGCTTGCCGATCTTGAGCAAGCTCAAGCGGGTGATATTGTTCTTCTACACGGGTGCTGCCACAACCCAACTGGCATTGATCCAACCGATAAAGAGTGGGAAACGTTAGCAAAATTGGTCGCTGATAAAGGGCTTCTTCCTCTGTTTGACTTTGCTTATCAAGGTTTTGCGAAAGGGGTTGAAGAAGACGCGCAAGGTCTGCGTACTTTTGCGAAATACAATAAAGAGATCTTAGTGGCGAGCTCATTCTCTAAAAACTTCGGTTTGTACAATGAGCGCGTGGGTGCGTTTACCATCGTTGCTGGCTCAACAGATGTCGCTGAAACAGCTTTCTCACAAATCAAAGCGATCATTCGTTCCATTTATTCAAACCCACCAGCGCACGGTGCTGCGGTCGTTACTTATATCCTCAACAACGCCGAACTGCGCGCAGAATGGGAAAACGAAGTGACAGAAATGCGTGAACGTATTCAAGAGATGCGTGAGCTGTTTGTTACCACCCTAAAAGCCGAAGGTGTGAAGGCTGATTTTAGCTTTATTGAACGTCAAAATGGCATGTTCTCTTTTTCTGGTTTGAACAAGGAACAAGTTGCTCGTCTGAAAGATGAATTGGCAATTTACATCGTCGGTTCCGGCCGTATCAGTGTGGCAGGCATGACGAAATCGAATATGGGCCCACTGTGCAAAGGTATTGCAGCGGTTCTATAATCGATAATGATAAGAAATAGACAACAATAGCCGCCACTTGTCGGCTATTTTTTTATCTTCAATTCACTGAAATAGTACTTGATTCACATCGAAGCGCGTACACTTTCCCCTCTTGCCTGCAAAGCACGTTCTTTTCATGTACTATAACTCTCTGAATCCTATGTCCAATGCCACCGATGTAACCTGATCCCTTTGACAAGTTACATCGTTTAGCTGGCTCACGACGTCAGAATCCCACAATATGAACTCCGAAACACAAGGAAGCCTCCATGGAAGCAGAATTAATTGAAATCAAGAACTTCCTTGCTCAGTATCCACCGTTCAATGAACTACCTGAAGAAACACTGATCGAAGTGACGCAGAGCGTAGAAATCTCCTATTTTCGACAAGGTACACCCATCATTCATTTTGGTGATCATATCCAAGACTTATATTTGATCCGAAGCGGCGTCGTCGAGGTGTACCGTCGCAAAGGCGAATTATACAACCGCCTAACCGAAGGCGGTTTATTTGGTCAAATGGGGCTATTGACCAATAACCGTGTTCGTTTTCCGGTCACAGCGATTGAAGATACGCTGGTTTATTGTATTCCAGAGGCAAGGTTTCAGGATTTATATGACAACTATGATTCCTTTGCTGATTTCGTTGAAGTGCAAGATAACGCACGCCTTCGCCAAGCCGTACTAAGTAAAACAGAGCAGAATGATCTCACCACCTCGAAAGTGCGAACCTTACTCAGCCGAGAAGCCCCTTTCGTTTACAAAACAGAAACCATTCAACATGCGGCGATCAAGATGGCGGAAGAGAGTATCTCTTCACTGCTGGTGATTGACCCTGATATTTTGCAAGAGAGTGACGACGATAACAGCCCAGTAATCGGCATCCTGACTGACCGAGATCTCTGCACGCGTGTATTAGCCGTTGGCATCGATCCTAATCACCTCGTCACGGAAGTGATGACAACGGAGGTTATCTCATTAGATCATAATGCTTATGTCTATGAGGCCATGCTGAAAATGCTTCGATACAATGTTCATCATCTTCCTATACTCAAAGAAAAAAAGCCGATCGGTATCATTGAAGCGACCGACATTGTTCGCTACGAATCACAAAACTCATTGCTGCTCGTCAGTCGCATCTTCCAGCAACAAAGCGTTGAAGAGTTAGCCACACTGTCGCACCAAGTCAAAGACAGTTTTGTTCGTTTAGTCAATGAAGATGCAAACTCACATATGATCGGCACGGCGATGTCAGTGATTGGCCGTAGCTTTAAACAAAGAATCATTGAACTTGCTGAAGAATTACTAGGCTCGCCGCCTATTCCATACTGCTTTTTAGCCTTGGGTTCTATGGGCCGTGACGAACAGTTAATTGTCACGGACCAAGATAACGCTTTAATTTTGGACGATAGCTATGAAGAAACACAGCATGGTGCTTATTTCGAAGCGTTCGCCAAATTTGTCTGCGACAGCTTAGATCAATGCGGTTACAGCTACTGTACGGGGGACATTATGGCCAGCAACCCGATGTGGCGTATGACTCGTAAAGAATGGGAAGCCTGCTTTGCCGATTGGATAGATAACCCTAACCCTAAGGCGCTATTGAATGCATCCATCTTTTTTGACTTATACGGGGTGTGTGGCAGGACCAAATGGGCAGAACAACTGAATGGGTTTATTGTCCGTCGAGCACGCAAAAATAATCGATTTCTTGCATGCCTTGCACGAAATGCGCTGAACCGCACGCCACCATTGGGGTTTTTCAAAGACTTTGTGATGGAAAAAGATGGACGACACAATAACACCATCAATTTAAAACGTCGCGGCACTGCACCGTTAGCGGATTTAATCCGTGTGCATGCATTGGCTGTCGGTTCACGTTCTACCAACTCGTTTGAACGTTTGGATGACATCATTGAAGCCGGAATTCTACCCAAAGGACGGGCGCAAGATCTGCGTGATGCAATGGAGTTTATCGCTATGGTGCGCATTCGCCACCAAGCGGCTGACGTTGAACAAGAAATAGAGCCAGATAACAATATCGAGCCAGAAAACCTATCTGATTTTGAAAGACGTAACTTAAAAGATGCGTTTCAAATCCTAAGCAATGCGCAAAATTTCTTGAAATTCCGTTATCAAGCCAGCAATAACTTTAAGTGAGAGTGATGATTAAACAATGGTTTCAAAAACCGAGCATCGATTGGGTAGCAAAATATGCCAATAAGCAGTCGTTGGTTAACCATCCGTTACT
Organism: Vibrio sp. 3-2(1); assembly: GCF_963887575.1. Lineage (NCBI taxonomy): Bacteria > Pseudomonadati > Pseudomonadota > Gammaproteobacteria > Vibrionales > Vibrionaceae > Vibrio > Vibrio sp. 3-2(1). The sequence continues at coordinate 192,982 of NZ_CAWPGB010000011.1, forward strand.
CAAAGATTTTTATTCAAGGCCGATTGCTAAGGGTTGCACGCCAATCGATGAAATAGAGTTTGTCGCTTTAGATTTGGAAACAACCGGGTTAAGTGCGCAGCATGATGACATTATCACCATTGGCTTGGTGCCTTTTACCTTAAACCGTATCTATCTCAACCGCTCTAAACATTGGATAGTTCGGCCACGCCAAGCGTTAAAAGAGGATTCGGTGGTTATCCATGGCATCACACACAACGATATTTTAGATGCGCCAGATTTGGCAGAAGTGCAGGAGTCAATACTGAAGGCCTTATCTGGAAAAATTGTTGTAGTTCATTACCGTCATATTGAACGTAGCTTTCTCAATCAAGCATTAAAAGTGCGATTGGGTGAAGGCATTGAGTTTCCTGTGATCGATACTTTGCAATTGGAAACGGAAATTCAACAACGGTTACATGGAGGTTTATGGAACCAGTTAAAAGGGCAAAAACCACAATCAGTGCGTTTAGGGCAAGCGCGGGCGCGTTATGGGCTACCAGCATACACTCCACACCACGCTTTAGTTGATGCTATTGCCACCGCGGAATTATTCCAAGCACAAATCGCTCATCATTTTGATCGGCAGCAAAGTGTCCGAACGTTGTGGCTATAACTTTTTGATTATCCTTTAAAGGGATTCTTTCAAGGTTTAGTACCGTGATCGACACGAGCAAAAAAAGAGGAACCTAACATGGGTTCCTCTTTTCTAATAACATCTCGCCTTGCTATGCTTTTACGCTTAGAACTTACAGCTTAAAGCGACGAATTTCATTTTCTAACTGATGCGAAAGCTCAGAAAGTTGTGATGCTTGTGCTGCTGCTTCATGCGCTTCTTGTGCAAGATCGTTAGAAACATCGCGGATCCCTTCCGTGTTGCGAGTAATTTCCGACGTCACAGAAGCTTGCTCTTCAGCGGCCGAGGCAATTTGCGTCGCCATGTCACTGATGCGCTCAACTGAATTATGAATTTGCATCAAACTTGCTGCAGCGGCGTTCGCATCATCTACACTGGTTCCAGCAAGCATACGGCTATCACCCATAATGCCAACCGCTTTACCCGTCGTTGATTGCAACGTTTCGATCATCTGCTGAATTTCTTTTGTCGAAGCATGTGTACGTTGACTAAGCACACGAACTTCATCGGCAACCACCGCAAAGCCACGACCTTGCTCACCAGCACGTGCAGCTTCAATCGCCGCATTCAATGCTAGCAGGTTAGTTTGCTCTGCTATGTTTTGAATAGTCGCCAGAATCGTATTGATGTGTTTACCGTGTGCTTCCAGCTCAAGGATAACATCAGTGGCCACTTGAACTTCTTGAGCCAGATTTTGAATCGAACCTTGTGTTTGTGAAACTTGATTCGAGCCATGTACGCAAGCCGTTACTGCTTCGCCAGAGTTCTGAGCGGTATGATCTGCGTTACCGGCAATCTCTTGTGTAGCTGCGGCCATTTCATTGATGGCCGTAGCCACCATATTAATTTCATCTTGTTGTAAACGGATACGCGCACTACGCTCTTTGGCTTGAGCGGCCGTCTGTTTTGACTGTTCAGACAACGCAGCAGAAACAAAGCTGAGTTTAGAAACCATGGTGTGCATATTACCGACAAAGGTATTAAAGTTTTGTGCTAATTGCCCAACTTCATCATCACTTCTTGGTTCAAGACGTTGAGTTAAATCACCGTCTCCGGAAGCAATTTCCTCTAAGGCTTTGGATACTCGGCTAAGATCTCTAAACAAAAAGCTCACTAACCAAGAGACGATCACAATCACAGCGATAGTAATCACAAGTGCAGTCACAATTAGGTCAATGAGCAAGGATGTATGCGCTGCTTCTTCCGTTGCACGATCCATTTGGATAGCAAAGATCCAATCGGTTTGCGGCACTTTGGCGAAGTAAAATAGCTTATCAACACCTTGTAATGACGCGTCTTCAACGGTACCTGAAGCCACTGCTTGCTCTATCATGTTCATCGTCAACGTCTTCGACAATGACGACACTGGTTTTAATAAGAAATTTTTATCTGGATGCGCTAAAAAGGTTCCATCTTGCGCATCAATCAACATCGCGTAGGCATTTTTGCCCGCATCTAAACTGATGACATCTTGGATCAACTGATCGATTAACACATCGGCACCAACGACGCCGACAAATTGCCCATTGCGACGCACAGGATCTGCAATTGTCACCAACAGTGCATTGGTGATCGCGTCTTTATAAGCGGTGGTGATAATTTGTTTATTCGCTGAAACGGCATCTTTATACCAAGGACGTTGGCGAGGATCATAGTCAGCACGGTTACGCTCAGGGTGTGAACGATACATCTCACCTTGCGGTGTACCAAAGAAAATATCATCAAAGCCACCCGCTTTGCGAGCTTGCTGTAAGAAAGGAACGACATCATCTTGAGCGGTGTAGTCATTAAAAGCGGTTGAGATCTCTTTACGGACCACAATCCAGTCCGAAATGCCTTTCGCAGCGGCAGCTGACAAGCTTTCTGCCCGCGAATATACGCCATTTCGAGTTTGTTCAAAGAGTTGATCAGCGGCTAGCCAAGTCAACGCGCTCGCCATAACGACGACGGCAGAAAGACTGGCACCGATTAGCTTTTGCTTTAAGGTTAATTTCATTGGTTTGCAGAATGTTTGATACAGGAACGGAGGCGAATATTAACCAGATTTAACACAAGATGCACGAAATATATGTCGAATTCTGACACAAGATAACCATTTGCTTTTCTTAGTATTTTAGCAAAACACTCTAATGACGATCGTCAAAAAAACATCAAAAAAGGCGACTTTCGTCGCCTTTTCAAATCAATGTCGAAATTAACGTTTCAAGAGCTCGGTTCGCATTCCCAACAGTAGGCTGACACACATCAGCAGCAGCACGATAGTAAATGGCAGCGCCGTTGATATGGCGGCGGCTTGCAACGCTTCAATAGCATTGGTGCCACCAATCCATAACAAGGCTACGGCGATAGCGCCTTCCATCAACGCCCAGAAAATACGCTGTAGGACAGGGGCATCCACTTTGCCTCCAGCAGTAATACTATCAATAACCAGTGACCCTGAATCTGATGAGGTGATAAAAAATACCAACACTAACACAACCGCAATCACTGAAAGTAAGGTGCCATAAGGCAGCGCATCAAACATTTGGAACATCGCCAGTGGCACTTCGGTCAAACCATTCGCGCCTAATTGGCCAACATTGTTGATGACTTGATCAATCGCCAAACCACCAAATACAGACATCCAAATCAAGGTAACAGCAGTAGGTACTAATAATACGGCGGTGAGGAACTCGCGGATAGTACGGCCTTTTGATACTCGCGCAATGAACATTCCAACAAATGGTGACCATGAAATCCACCAAGCCCAATAGAACACTGTCCAACCTTGGAACCAAGCCTCATCAGTTCGACCGTGCGGGTTACTGAGTGGGATGATATTTTCAATATACGCCATTAATGTGGTTGGAATGGATGAAAAGGTTACGGTATAGCCAATCAGTGCAACCAAAATCAGCAGCAAGAACGCAACGATCATATTGATGTTACTGATGACTTTGACACCACCATCAATACCACGCACCACGGAGACCACCGCTAATAAAGTAACGACGGTAATCACGACAATTTGTAAGCCCATTCCGGCATCAATGCCAAACACATGATGGATACCACTAGCCGCTTGTTGCGCACCCAGCCCTAATGACGTTGCTAAGCCAAATAATGTTGCTAATACAGCCAGAATATCAATGATATGCCCTGCCCAGCCCCAAGCACGATCGCCAAGCAACGGGTAAAAAATAGAGCGAATAGAAAGCGGAAGCCCTTTGTTGTAAGTAAAGAACGCAAGGGAAAGTGCTACCACACCGTAAATGGCCCAAGGGTGTAGACCCCAATGGTACATGGTTGCACCTAATGCTAGTTTAGCCGCTTCGGGTGTGTTGGCTGCAACACCTAAGGGCGTCTCATACCAACCGGTAAAATACGCCACAGGTTCAGCGACACTCCAGAACATGAGACCAATACCCATCCCTGCGGCAAACAGCATAGAGAGCCAAGAAATAAAAGAGTAGTCTGCTGTCGCCTCTTGGCCACCTAAACGTATTTTACCAAAGGGAGAAACTATCAAGCCTAAGCAAAACAGCACAAAAAGATTACCCGACCAAATAAACAGCCAGTCAAAAGTGCCAATAATTTTCCATTTAACGCCATCAAGCACGCTCTTCGCAACCTCAGGATCAACGACTAAAGCGGCGACTAAAAATAGCGCAATAAATCCGGCGCTAAAGCCAAACACTGGGTTATGAACATCAAACCCCCACTTTTGCACGTTATCTTGCCCGACGGTGTAGTCAGTACTGTCGATACTGTACTTATCAATACCTTTTGTCATTTTACCTCTCTAGAAATCTAGACATGATTTTTCAGTTGAGATTAATAACCATGAGAACGAAACAATTTTAAGACAAAAACCAAAAATAACTTCGTACTCATAGCAATTTATTTTTTCAATATGCTGAATACCCTACCAAAATCACAGAAAAAATCCACTAAAAAGCAACACAAAATGCCATGAAAGGCAAGAAACAAGCTTTAATGGTTAAACTTCAACCAATTTAGGGTGAAAATCGAAAACAAAAACATTCGAGCACTAATCATTTTACATCTCAACTTATACACTCATCATCTTAGACCAAAACAAAAGAGGTCGAATGCTACTTTTCAAGTGAAAAGAACTGCGCTATGGTCCCCGCTTATTAATAACTTTCTTTTTGGGACAATGAGTTTGGAAAAACATGAAGAAGTTTTGATCTCAATTCGACAAATTATTCGCGCAATTGATCTGCACTCTAAAAAACTGAATAGAGACGCTGGGCTTACTGGTCCCCAGCTTATTTTAATGCGCTCAATTCAAACCCTTGGTGAGGTGACTATCCGCACATTGTCGGATCATACGAACATGAGCCAGGCCACTGCCACCACCATTTTGGATAGATTAGAGCGCAACGGATACGTACAGCGAATTCGCAGCAATACCGATAAACGAAAAGTGCACGCCCATTTAACGGACGAAGGTAAGAAGCTGCTAGAAAAGGCACCGCAACCATTGCAAGAAAGCTTTGTCGAACAATTTAGGCAGCTTCAAGAGTGGGAGCAAAGCTTGTTGCTCTCATCAGTACAACGTTTATCTTCTATGATGAATGCCGAAAACATCGATGTCGCACCGATGCTCGAAATTGGCTCAATTACCAAAGAAGAGTAGCTTTGATTGCATTTAAAATTTGATCGTAAAAAAGCCTCGGGGCTACCGAGGCTAATTCATTCACAACGAACAGCAGATTAAATGGCTTTATAGATAACTTTGTTGCCTGCTAACTGCTCTTTCACTACCAGATTTTCTTCTACTAGTTTCTTGAGTGCGCCAGTGGCCCAAGCGGCAGCTTTCGCATCTTCTTGACCAGCACTTAAGCCGATCGATTTAGGATTCATACCTTCTGCGTGGTTAGCGACGATATCTAAAACCTGTTGCTGTTTTGGCGTTAACGCAACATCCACTTTTTTAGAGTTCGCCGCAGCTTTCTCCACAACTACTTTTGTTGCAGCGGTTTTTGCTACGGTCGATTGCGCTGTTACAGGCTTTGCTGATTGAGAGGCGATCAAGTTTGCAACAGTCGCTTTAATACGCTTTTGCAATTTTGCCTGCACCTTACGCTTATGAGCAAGTCTCATCGAATATTTCTCCATTTCACTGCGTTTCAAGCAGTGGTGAAAATTTGAAGCGCGTTTTATATCAAAAATCGTCCTCGATTTGTAGGGCATAGCACAGATTGAGGGGCAAAAACGCATTTTGATGCGGTAACTGACTACAATTTATACAGGTCGCAACAGCCAACAACGATGCTGTAGCTCGAAGGAGTTTCACTGGTTTATGCACACCCAACATTTGTCTAATACGCGCTTTTCTCTGCAATCACCTTTAGTGAAATGGATAAATACGACTTGTATCATCGCTTCAATTTGCATTGTCATGTTCTCATCCAACATTATTCATGCGCTGCTGTTAGTAAGTGCACTGGCAGTGACTCTAATCACCTTCTATCTTTTGATTTTGAAAGGAAAAGTTAGCTACACTCTAACCGCTACCCATTTTCAGCAGCATCTCTTTAAAGGAGGTTGGGTCGTAAAATGGAACAATATCAGCCGCATTGGGGTATGCAGTTATGAATATCATGGTTGGCACCAACCTTTGCCTTGGATTGGGATCAAACTGAAGGATTATTCACCTTACCTTGAGAGTGTATGTCCCAGAATCGCTAGTGAGATCTTGCTCAGCCAGCGCGCGCTGCTCTACTTAGGAGCAAAACAACAGCGCAAAGAGACTCAATTTGAAGACTTGGTACTCGACAACGCACCTTACACTGCGCCAAACGGTAATTACTATCATGGTCTTATGGCAATGTTAGCCAATCGGATGCGCTATCAACGGCAATTTTTTGATTATGATATTTTTATCTCAGCGCACGATCTGGATCGTGACGCCGAGGCGTTTGTGGGGCTGATTCGGCGCTACCTCGCGGCGGCCGAACCAGACTAAGACATGGTTTAATGGGCGCAGAAGGAACACTCTGAGCCTAATCAAGATCAATACAGAGGCATTTCATCTGCGACATAAGGGTTATTGGCACGTTCACGGCCAAAAGTCGATTGCGGACCATGGCCGGGCACAAACGTCACATCGTTGCCAAGTGGCCATAGCTTAGTTTTGATCGAGTGAATAAGGGTATTGAAATCACCTTGCGGGAAATCCGTACGGCCGATACTACCGTTAAACAATACATCACCAACAAACGCCAATTTCGCTTGCTGGCTAAACAGCACCACGTGACCGGGCGTGTGGCCGGGCGTGTGCAATACTTGCAGAGTTTGAAGGCCAAACTTCACTTCATCACCCTCATTAAGCCATTGGGTAGGTTCAAAGGCTTCCGTCAGTGGAAAACCAAACATTTTGCTTTGACCTTCGAGGCCTTGTAGCCAGAAGTTGTCCGCTTTATGTGGTCCAATAATATCGACGCCGCCCAACTGCTGCGCCAGCGGTTCGGTTCCACCGACATGATCTAAATGACCATGAGTAAGAACCAAACTGACCACTTTTACCCCGAGTTCATTGATCAACATCACGAGCTGTTTCACATCACCGCCGGGGTCAACCACGATCCCTTCCATGGTGTCATCACACCAAACGATAGAGCAGTTTTGAGAGAAGGAAGTGACGGGCACCACTTGATACTTTAACGACATACTAAAACCTTGTTCGAATTCGCAGTTGGCCGAACTATGACATTGACACTTTCATTTGACAAGTCACGAACAGCCTTATGACCAATGACGTACAGGCCCAGTATCAATGTGCACAAAATCACTGCTAGGATAATAACCAACACCGCCAGCGCCCAATTCGATCGCCGCTTCGCGTACTTGACTCAACTGAACACCATCTAACCGAAAATCAATTGCTTGGCCTAGCATATGGAAACTTTTCTTAGCAACCCCAGAGGAGTGAGTGCGCAACATTTCATTGGTGGCAGGAGATCGATAACCAGAGATGATTTGTACTTCCGCTTGCGTACCAAGTAGAGATTGAATTTTCGATATTTGGTCAAATAGATTTTTGTCCATTGGATGGACTTCGTTGCGGCGGAAATCACGGCAAATATGGTTGAGCCGATCAAGCTCAGATCGAACATAGCGAACACCGTTGAAATAACAGGTTTCAAGTGTTTCACCGGTATGTAAATTATTCATCGCGAGTATGCGAGAGGTTTCAGGGTACGATGCCAATACTATTTGGGGGGCACACGCCGCTACAACTACACCACTACCAGCCAATTTTATAAAATGACGACGAGAAACTAACAAGGTTGGATACCTTCACAACTGAATTTATTTTCAACAAGCCCGGACACTACCGGACTCCATTGTGAAGATCAAATGCATAAATTGTGCTCGAAATGCTCAAGAGAGAGCTACAGCATCGTTACTCTTTGAACATAAAAGAGATCTTTATTAAGTCATTTTTTGGTAAATTGAGAGACGCATCCCTGCTTACTTAGGTGACCACTGTTTTAGCAGTATCCATTCACCCATTACTGGTACTGAATGCATCATAACGATAGATATCATCTCGGTAGTGCAGTTCCCCACCTTCATACCAAACGGTTTGATAGATGATGTGTACGGGGATGCGCTGCTTTAAGGGGATCGTGCCATTCGCAGGCCCTTCTTTACCCGTTAATTTATCACCATTAATACCTTGGGTTTCTAATATCATCGAAGCAAACTTATCGGCATTTTGTACTCGAATGCAACCCGAACTAAAGGCTCGCGACGTATTATTGAATAGGTATTTACTCGGCGTATCATGTAGGTAAATCGCTCTGCGATTGGGCGTATTAAATTTATACAGACCTAATGCATTATCTTGCCCGGCTTGCTGACGCATTCGGTAGGGAAAAGAGGCCGGATTCACCGCAGACCAGTTGATGTTGCTTGGGTCAATTTGATCGTTCGAACGCCAGCTCGAAACAATATCAATATTGTGTTGACGCAAATAGTTTTGATCTTTTTTTACCATCGGCAGAATATCTTCAACCATGATTTTGTGTGGCACATTCCACGTCGGGTTTAGGATCAAAGAATCTAATTTGGTGCTCATGAGTGGCGTTTTGCGTGAAACTCGGCCCACCACCACTTTAGACTGAAAGACTTCTTTACCTAAATACCAGTAGCGCATATCAAAACTGGGAACGTTGACTACGATCTGTGTCTCTTTTGATTCTGGCCACAAACGAGTTCGCTCTGCATTTAATGCCAACATAGACAGGCGTGCCTGCAAAGACAAATTTAACCACTTTAAGGTCTCGGGGCCAATCATGCCATCAGCTTTTAAACCGTGCATCGCTTGAAACTCTTTCACAGGTTTGACCAAGCTGTTGTCATACCAAGTTACGTCGTCACGCACTGTGCTAACATCGATATTAACTAATGATAAGCGGGCAATAAGCACACTACGTTGTGAGAGCTTATCGCCAGGTTTTTTTAACCCTTTTTGGCTGTACAACGAGAGCGCTGCATTTTCAGTACTGAGCAGAAAATCATAGGCATGTAGCAGTTGATCATAAGCCGCGTTGTTGGGCGCATAACCATTGAGCAGATCGCCGATACTGTTAACTTCCACCGCAACATGAAGAGCGAACAAGGCTTCTTGGCTTGGTGGAGCAATCGCAGAGTTGAGCTTACGTTCAAAGAACCAAGCCATACCGACTTTGGGAGCTTGCTCGGCATAACTCAAATACAAAAGTAAAGTATCGGTCGCCAGCAGATCGTATTCGTTGAACGCTTGCTGATTCCGGTACGCTTTCATTTGCGCTAACTGGCGTGAAAATAAAGGGCTAAACCCCGCTCGGCGAATCACTTCCAATTGATGTTCAAATTGACGAACAATCTGCTCATCTTGCCAAATGCGTCGATTCTCATTCTCTTGGTAAATTCGTTCGACTAAATGCGGATATTGGATAAAAGATTGCAACGAGGCATTCTCTTGCGAGGCAGCAAAAGGCTGTACCTTCTCGGCAGAGTAAAGAGAAAAGCTACTAAAAATCAATAATAAAGCAAATAGGATGCTTTTACTCATTCCGATCTATCCAACAACGCTGATTCACGTTTCAGTATGGCAAAAGAAACGGCTATCTGCTAAACGTTGTTGTCGATATCAACAATATATTCATAAACTCTCATGCAATGAGAATCATCATTAAACAAATTTAGTTCGCTTACTCAGCTTTTTTGGCGAGAGTAATCAATGGCAGACCAGTGATTGTCCCATTGGACATTACTACGCATGCGCATTTCAGGTTGAGGATAGGGTGAATTAACGACCAAGCCAGCTCCTGAACTGACTTGGAACTGCTGATCTTGTACTACCACGCCAGAAGCATCCGGCAAAGAGGCCAACTCAACCAGTTGCAGTGTCTCTTTTGACCAAATACCGTAACAGTTACCTCGTGGAGAAGTCGCTAAAATCCATTGGTCGGTCGCCGCAATACTGGCAATGTAATGGTTGAATCTTGCCCATTGTTCAGGCTCTGCCAAGAGCGGAATGAGTTCGCCACCTTGGTGATGTAGCGCTACCAAAGGTGGATACTCTTCCGGCTGACCTCGGTATTGTTGGCCACACAGCACAGTATCTGCACCATCATGAGCAAGATGGCGGATGCTCAAGTGGTGGTCGTTCAATATCCGTTGCTCAAGCACTTCTCCTTGATGAGAAAGGTAGGTCAAGCTTGGCATCATGCTCTCTACGTTGAGTGGCTCGCGGCCGAAGGTATGCACCCCACCCACCCCAATCGCGAGCCTGCCATCTGGCATCACAATGACTTCGTGAGGGCCAATACCAAAACCACTGAACTCAGCCACTTTTTGGTAACTGTGCTGCACATCATACACACCAATAATGCCGCGACTTGTCGCTTTCTCGCCTTCGGTTGCATAAAGCCACGCACCATCATTTGAGTAAACGCCGTGCCCATAAAAATGTCGCGTGGGTTGCGCCAGTTGCAATTTGATGAGTTCTCCATTTTGATAGTTAAACACCATCAAAAACTCGCCGGGACGACGGGCAAAAGCGACCGCATGCGTCAAGGTAGGATGGATAGCAACACCATGTCCCCTTGCAGGCAAAGGTAATTGGTGAATCGCTTGGCCTTGAGCGTCGGCTACAACGGCGCGAAACTGCGAGCCTTTATGAATAGCGCAACCAATCAAAGCGGGTTGTGGGCCACGGCGCGTAGTAGCGCACCCCAGCGGCAGCAGGGGCGCTGATGCGCTCAATAACGCCGCTTTCAGTAGCGTACGCCTTGTTAGATCAGTCACCATCGGTTGCATTAAATCCTATCACTACACCTAGCTCTACCGCGACTTCATCATGCAGTAAATAATTGAGTTGTTCGAACTTGTTATAGAGCGCAAGCACCTCGCGGTAGCCTGTTTTCGTTTGCAATAAATCAAATAAGCTGGCCGTTTGTGGCCACGTTTCCAACATCAAGGATAAATGTGCTTTTACGCGTTCGGCCATGGCGACTTGATCTCTTTCCCGCAACATCTGATCTAAACCGTCTTTTGCTAAATAGAGTGCTTGCATCGCTTGCACATTCTTTTGCAGGTTATTCAAAGAGACTTTGGCGCGCCACGATTCTGAAAAATAAGGGCGTGGCTGGCCGATATTGGCTAAGGGGCGGCTCAGTTTTTTCATGCTGTAATCAAGCTGATTGGAGAGCAGCGCAATGTATTCGGCTTGCCAAGCGCTCAGATCCAGCATCAACCATGGATTCTGTTGCCATTGCTCAGCAATCAAATGAGATTTCGTCGCCAAATTCGCGCTGATCGCTTGTCCAATCATACAACCAGTTTCTACTTGCTGGTTTTTCAGAAGCGGCGATTGAGCATCGTAGAGTAACCATTCCAATGCGCCAATCCCCTGCACTGTGACACTCTGGTTTGCAATCTGCTCCTCACTCCAGTGCTTGCCACTGCTCGCTAACAGGCTCATTTTTCGCCCGGTAGTGTCTTTTTTATCTGGCCAAAATTGTACGTTCCAACTTTGCTCGAGTGCTTTAGCTGGCCCTCTCTCTTGCCCTTGTAAAAACATCCACGCCCCAATAGTTTGCTGCCACTGTTCTTTCAGCAAGGGCAATGCGATATCGCCCAGCTGACATTGCTGATCAAATAATTGAGCAAGCTGGTGCGATTGTTGAGCAAAACGCTGCGCCGCAGCAAATTCAACCTCATAAACACCTTGGCTAACATGATTGTTTTTTTGCGGCTCAAGCGCTGATTTCGGCGTGGGTTGACAAGCCGAAAGTACGCTAGTAACCGCTATCGAAAATAACAGAGGAAATTTCATGCTCGCACCCTATAAAGAATTAAGAAAAGCGATCAACGCGTTGCGTTCGCTGGCATTGAATTGACGTACTTTCTCTTTGGCGCCTTGCGCCTCACCACCATGCCAAAGTACCGCTTCCATGAGATTACGTGCTCGGCCATCATGTAAAAAATAAGTATGCCCGCTCACCTCTTGCGTATAGCTGATCCCCCACAAAGGCGGGGTACGCCACTCTTGCCCATTGGCTAAGGCTTCTGGACGATTATCGGCTAACCCTTCGCCCATATCGTGCAGTAGTAAATCACTGTAAGGATGGATTTCTTGCTCTGACAAGGCTGGGCGATCCGTTCTTTTTACCGTTTTGAGGTTAGTACGGTGGCAACTCTCACAGCCAACTTGTTTGAACAATGATTGACCCAGCTTCACTTGTGGATCGTCGACATTGCGACGCACTGGAACGGCTAAATGCTGAGAATAGAATTCGACAAAATCAAGAATGTTGTCACTAACCTCAGGATCGCCGCCGTTAGGTAAGGTTTGACAGAGTATTTGCTTCTCGGTGCAGTTTTCTTTTGGGAATAAACGGCTGGTCAATCCTAAATCGCCGTTAAACGCCGCGGCATTCTGTTGCATTAAACTAGGCTGCCCGGCTTTCCAACCAAAACGCCCGATGGCAAAATCTTTTTTTTCTACATCCCAAACACGGTTCACTTTGCCAGAGATACCATCGCCATCACTATCTTCAGGGTCTGCCATTGCTAATAAGCTGGCATCAGCAATGCTTTCAAGTAGGCCAAGGCCAATCATTGGCGGGGCGACACGCGCCGAAAACTGGGTATCAGGATGCATATCACCATAACCAAGTTCAGTAATTTTTAAATTAGGTTTGCGTAACATCACTTGGTGGCCATCCATAAAAGCAACCGCAACCTCTTGATAAGCGATTTGGATCTGTCCTTCTGCTTTTTGATCGGGCAAAGCGAAATCTTGTAACTGTCCACCATAGACGGGCTCTGGGATCCCCCCTTCTTTAGCGTAGATCGCTTTTTGTTCATCCGTCACCGCTGGAATACTCAGGCGAACCAACATCGAAACGGCATGTGTGTCATTTTTTTCTGGCGGATGGCCGCGACCATCTTTGATGTGACAATTTTGGCAACCATTGGTGTTAAAAAGCGGCCCTAAACCATCTCTTGCATCAGTGGATGATGGCGCTGGCACCCAAGGGTTACGAAAGAAACTGTTTCCCACGCTAAAATCGAGCCGTTTACTCATGGGCAAATTGGCCGCAGGAAGCGAGTAAGCATTCGGCCCTGCTTTGGTTGTACTGGTTTTGCCACCCGATTTCACCTCATCGGCATAAACGGGGTTGGCAAGCAAGGTTAGGAGCGCGACGGTAAAAAACGATCTCATTGGGCTTTTCTCAACATCTTTATTCAGTGTAAACGTGGAAAAGGGCTCATCTGAGCCCTTGGATCTTTCATCTTATTATTAGAATTCGTGGTCTGCAGTATCTGGATTAAGGTTATCAATCCCAATCACTGAAGCGGTACGTTCTATCGAAGCGGTTTGAGCCACTAAAGCCATAATGGCTCCATTGACTATCGCGTTGCCTTGAGGATTGTTAGCCGCGATCAATTGATCGAAATGCTGATTATCTTTTTCAGCCGACGTGACTAATTTACCGACTTCAGCGCGCGCACTGTCAAACTGCTTTTGAATCTCTTTGGCTGCTTGTGCATCCTTTTGTGCCACTAAATCATTCAGGCTTGGGCCTGTTAGTACCTTTCCGTCTTGACGCTGGTAAGAACCCGTATAAAGGTTGTAAATACCTTGTTCATTATAGTAATGAGAGTTATGAGTATTATCCGAGAAACAATCGTGCTCATCTTCAGTCGAGTTTGCTTCTAGCGCCACTTTCATACGCTCGCCCGCTAATTCGCCCAGTGATAAAGACCCCATACCAAATAACATCTTACGCAAACCATTGTCTGCTGATTCCGCAAGCAATTCATGACGGTAATTGGCTTTTTCATCCGCAGACCACTGCTTTTCCATCCATGCCAAATCTTGCACGAGCAGTTGAGCAGCCGCTTTTAAGTATTGAGCACGGCGATCACAATGGTTATTGGTGCATTCGCTACCCACGACAAAATCCGTGTAAGCACGAGCACCGGCTCCCGCATTGGTGCCATTTAAATCTTGGCCCCACAGTAGGAACTCAATGGCATGATAACCTGAAGCGACGTTAGCTTCAGAGCCACCGATTTCGTTTAAGCTGGCAATCAGCTCTGGTGTGATAGTGGAGACATCAATCGTTGTCGCACCAATTTTCAACGTTTGGTTGGCAATGATGTTAGCGCTGGCGCCTTCATTGCCCAGTTCATATTGGTAATCAGTAGCGACGTAGTCAATCAGCCCTTCATCAAGAGGCCAAGCATTGAGTTGCCCTTCCCAATCGTCAACAACGGCATTGCCAAAACGGAAGACTTCGGACTGCTGGTAAGGCACTCGCGATGCTAACCACGCTTGTTTCACCTCTTCCAATTTAGCCGCCGAGGGAGTCATCAAGAACTGATCGATTGATTTTTCTAATGATTGAGCGGTCGTCAGCGAATCAGCAAACACGGCATGGGCAATATTGGCATAATGTTCGACCACCTGCTCCTTAGTGACGGTAGCCGCAAATGACGCACTACTTGCGATGGCAAGTGAGGCCGCAATTGACTGAATAAGAAGCGTGTTAACTTTCATGGGAGCATCCTTGTTGAGGCGATTTGAGCGTTATCTTATGGTAGTGCTAATTATTATCATTTGCACTTTTAGTCGCCGATAATACAAATTATCCATTTTTTTGCAAGGTAAAAACGCCAAAAACCTCACCGAAGTGAGGTTTTTGGCTGTCATCTATAAGTCTGAATTATAGTTTTAAGTTGTGTTTGCCATGGGAAACTTTGGCCTTGAGGTAATTTTCATTACCCGACTTAATATGTGCTGCGGTATTCACGACCTCGACAATTTCAATACCATGCTCCTTTAGCTCACGACTTTTTTTAGGGTTATTAGTGACTAAACGAATCTTGGTCACATTTAACGCTTTCAACATCTGCGCCGCTTCAGTGAAATCACGCAAGTCGTCACCAAAGCCAAGATGATTGTTGGCTTCATAGGTATTCATACCCGCACTTTGTAAGCGATAGGCATCAATTTTGTTGTACAGACCAATACCTCGACCTTCTTGACGCAAATAGAGGATAATGCCGCCAACTTCGCCCATTTTATTAATGGTTTCTTCTAATTGTTCACCACAATCACAGCGTGATGAGTGAAAAACATCGCCCGTTAAACACTCTGAATGCATACGGACTAAAGGAGTTTCCTGAGTAACGTCAGCGGATTTAAAAATGACCGCAACATGTTCTTTGTCTGTTTTCAGTCCTCTAAAAGAGAGTATTTCGGCGTCAATATTGCTTTTTAGACCGACTTTGAAATCCACTCTGGCTCGTACTTCCGCCATATCTACACTCACTTGAATAATTGCTTGTTGCAATGCTGAATTGATTTGCATTCGAATTGACCCATTGATGACATAACTATGGGGATAGATACTCCCCTTTTCAATAAAAAGATCACTTGCTGAGAAATGTTATAATATAACAATTTTCAGCAATCAAAAGAAAAAATCTCACCGCTTCACGTTATCTTGTTCGGTTCAAAGACAAAACACGTTGATTATTAGACTATATTCCATAGTCAGGACTCACACTCAACATCCAAAATAAGGAAAAATCATGCTGATAGGTTTCGACATTGGTGGCACCAAAATTGAAATTTGCGTACTGGATAAATCAGGAAACACCCTCTTTAAACACCGAACCCCTACCCCACATGAATACGAGCTTTTTCTAAGTACCTTATGCCAGCTGGTTGCAATGGCCGAAAGCGAAACGCAAACTCACTGCCAAATCGGGATTGGACTTCCCGGAGCCATCAGCCCAGCGACAGGGCTTATCAAAAATGCCAATTGCACTTTTTTAAATGGTCGAGATTTAAAAGCCGATCTGTGCGCTCGCCTACAACGCAATGTTGTGATTGCCAATGATGCCAATTGCTTTGCGCTGTCTGAAGCGGTCGATGGAGCCGCCAAAGATGGCAACGTAGTCTTTGGCGCGATTTTGGGCACAGGTTGCGGTGGCGGTATTGTGATCAACAACCAGGTATTGGTCGGTGCGAACGCCGTATGCGGTGAGTGGGGGCACAATCCGCTGCCAAGTTTTACCAGTGAACGTGATGGGCCTACTCGCCACTGTTATTGCGGACGCGATAACTGTATTGAACTCTTTATCTCCGGTTCTGGCTTAACAAAGAGTGCTCAGTTGATTGGTCAACAAGAGTGGAGTGCAGCCGAAATAATCACTCGCCACCAGCAGCAAGACCCACAAGCAACAAAGCTTTACCAACAATTGATTGATCAAATGGCGCGCAGCTTTGCTTGCATCGTTAATGTGTTGGATCCTGATGTGATAGTGCTTGGCGGAGGATTATCAAACGTAGCATCGCTGTATGTTGATCTACCTCGGGCAACAGCGAACTACGTTTTTTCTGATAGTGCACAGATTGTGTTTACCCAAGCGAAATATGGTGACAGCAGCGGCATCCGTGGTGCAGCTTGGCTAGGTTTGAACTAGCAGAAAGTGATTAAAGTCACAAATTTAGTCATCGCAAAATTAAGTAAAGCAAGTGTTTTACATATTAAATGACTGATATTTAAAACATACACTCCTAATTCTGTTTATATTTCACATCAACACACAAATACAAATGATAGTAATTACCATTTAGATCCAATATCATTGCGCACAGCTTAAATCTGTTATTGATGAATAAGGTAATAACTCAGATGTACACTAAAACACTACTATCAGCCTCCATATTGCTAGCGCTTTCCCCTGCTGCTCTCGCAGAAGAAGTTTCTCGATTCGATGAGGTTGTTGTTTCGGCAACGCGAACTTCTCAAACCATCGAAAATACCGCCGCTTCTGTTGCTGTCATTTCGAGCAAAGACATTGAAGCCAATATGGCAAAAGATGTCGCAGCTATCCTTGAATATACCCCTGGAGTTTCAACCAATAGCTCATCTCGCCAAGGTGTACAGACCATCAATATTCGCGGCGTAGAAGGTAATCGAATCAAAATCATGGTTGATGGAGTCACACAAGGACAAGCATTCGACGGAGGTCCTTACTCTTTTGTCAATTCGAGCGCTATCAGTATCGATCCCGATATGGTAAAGAGTGTTGAAGTCATCAAAGGTGCGGCGTCAAGCCTTCACGGCAGTGATGCCATTGGTGGTGTCGTCGCTTTTGACACCAAAGATCCTCGTGATTTCCTAAAAGGAGACGCAACCACAGGCGGACAAGCAAAGCTTTCCTACTCTTCAGAAGATAAATCTTTCAGTGAACATATTGCCATTGCAAATAGAAGTGGCAATTTAGAGACCTTGGTCGCCTATACTCGCCGTGATGGACAAGAGCAACAAAATTTTGCAGATCGTAAAGAAGATTATTCGATAGAGAGTCAAGATAGTGCAAAAAATGACTTGCTACTTAAGCTCCAATATCAACTGAGCGATGCTCACCGTTTGGAGTTCTTTGGTGAAGCACTGCATAACAAAACAGATTCTGATATCGCTCATTCCAGTTACAAAAACTATCATGGTCAAGATACAACGAAACAGTATCGCCTTGGCATCAAACACATTTGGCTAGCTGACTCTGCCATCGCAGACACCATCACTAGCCGAGCATCTTGGCAAAGCAAAGAAGATAACGGCTTAACGCACCGTTTTCAGCCAGCATCGTCAGGAAGGCCTCCTTACACTCCAGCCAATGCGGACAACCAACAAACCAAAGATTACTTCTATAATGAAGATAAAATTGAATTAGAAACGCAACTGGATAAGTTAGTTACCTTAGGTCAAACCGAACATAACTTTATTTATGGTTTAAGTTTTGCCAGTAGCGATATTTCAAATACCAATACAGAACTCAACTCGGATCCTGCAACGCCAAATCAAGTTTTGGTTTATACACCGGATGCTACAGACCAAAAAATTGGCCTCTTTGTTCAAGATGAGATCACCCTTTTGAGCGGTAATTTGATTGTCACACCAGGCCTTCGTTATGATTCATTTAGCACCGATCCCGGTGGTAACACCACAGAACCTCTCGTTAAATTTGACGATTCAGCACTCACCAGCCGTCTTGGCGCACTGTACCGCATCAATAATCAACATTCGGTATTTGCTCAAGTCAGCCAAGGCTTCCGTGCCCCTAACTTTACTGAGCTGTACTACACGTATGACAACATTGCTCACCGTTATGTGAACGATCCAAACCCATACCTTAAGTCAGAAACAAGCTTGGCCTATGAATTGGGTTATCGTCACAATACAAACGTCTCGGCAACTGAAATTTCTGCATTTTATAGCGACTATGATGATTTCATTGAACGAGTTACAACTAAGAAAGTGAACGGAATAACCCACTACTCCTATGTCAACTTAAGTGAAGCGACGATCAAAGGGATTGAATTATCAAATCAATTAAAATTGGATCAATTAATTGGAGCCCCGAATGGTATGTCAACACGCCTAGCGGCAAGTTATAGCAAAGGTGAAGATGGTAACGGACGTCCATTGAACAGCGTAAACCCATGGAATGTTGTCGCAGCACTAAATTATGATGATGAAAGTACCACTTGGGGTACTAGCCTGAAGTTGAATTATACTGCTGCGAAGTCAGCCGGTAATATCAACCGTGACCAACTTAATAGCGGTACAGAAAACCAAGTGGAACTGCCGAGTGCGACCATTGTCGATATCACCGCTTACTTTAAACCAATGCAAGATGTCACTATTACTGCGGGCATATTTAACTTAACCGACAAAGAGTACTACCGTTGGAATGATATCCGCGGTAAAACAAGCTTAGATAACGACTACTCTCAAGCTGAGCGTAACTATGCTATTACCGCTAAATATGAGTTTTAGCGATTAAACCATTATTCATAAAGCCAGCGTTATGCTGGCTTTGTTGTTCCATGAACTCTTCAATATCCATGAACTCTTCAATAAAAAAGGCTAGATAACTAGCCTTTTCTTCCAATGTCCAATGTATCTTGAGCGATTAAGATTACGCGTTGGAAATTTTCTTATGTCCTTCATCAAGGTGCACAAAATCAACCATGTCATCACCAGACACTTGATACGCCTGGCCAAAGCCTTTCACATAAAGACCTTTTTCTACTTTCAATTGGAATAAAGCAAAGTCTTGTAGCTGGCTTAAGCCGTCAATGATCTCGCCAAAACGAGCTTGCATTTGGCCAATGACTTGCTGCCATAATGCCGTTTCACGTGGTACGACACTCGCAACGGCGTCAAACGTCAGCCGTTGACGCGCAAAAATCTGTTTTGATGAGCCTTCGTCTGCAATCATCATCAAGGAGACGTGCGGGTTCACCTCCAAGTTACGCGCATGACGAGCGATGTGCGAAATCAGCACAAAGTAACCTTCTTGGTTTTGTACAAATGGCGCGTAACTCACATTCGGACGGCCTTCCGCGTCCACTGTAGCCAATTGCAATGTACGGCGTTCTTGACGAAACTCTTGGATTTCAGGTTCCAATCGTCCTTGTAATCGCTCTTGTTTGATCTGCTGATCCATGACTTTCTCCTCGACCCTTTCGCATTGCGTTCAGGGCTTATCGTTATATCAATATTATTGGTTGGAATGAACGTCTTGTTGTAGTGCTTTAAAACGTGCGACTTGCTCTGCAATCAGTTCGCGCTTTTCATCTCGGCCTAGATAAATTTTAAAAATGTTATCGCCTTGCTCACTAAAGAAACCAAAGTAATGACTTTCACGTCCCATAAAAGGCTTGCTGACTAAAGCTACGTGTTGGATAGATTCCAGCTTTAAATGACCGTGTAACTCGCCCTCTTTACCCATCAAGTTATAATAGCCACGAGCCAACTTCCCTTTTGGAAAAGGCGCTTTCACTTCAAATATAGAGCCAAAAGAGTGGACAATCGTTGTGACCATTCCCCAATCCGCTAGTGATTCCAACAGCGATTGAGCTTGAGCCCCATCAACAATCGCAACCATCTCTTCAGGCAATGCCTGCACCACTTCAAATTCAGTCACATTCAACTCTTGCGCCATCGCTGCCGGCAATAAGGTCGGTTGTTGCTCTAATAAAGAGGCCACTTTCTGTTCAAGTAAATCCATATTCATTTCCAGTTCGTTCTTCGCTTTAAATCGCCTTACGCTGGCTCAGTACATCACATTAATCGCCACTAAAAACCCGATCCAGTAAGTAAAGTTATGGCAAAGGTGAATTAATTCAGATTGTTTATGATTAATTGTGGTTGATAGAAAACCCTGTGCTAACAAGGCGTTTCTAACCCAGCTTTTCAAATTCATAAAATCATAATTTGATGCAAATGATAATGCAATTGATAATTGATCTTATTTAATTAATGGGCGATAATCCTCTCTCTGAACGCTTTGTTTTTATATGGAGTACCACGTGAATTTCACTAGATATCTTGTCGCTGGCAGCCTATCTCTCGCAATTCACGCGGCGATTTTGTTTGTTGACGACGAATCAAAAGTGTTTGCCATGCCTGCGGGAAATCAATCCACCTCAGTGTCGATTAACTTTGTGGCTCAACCTCAAGCTCAGGTATTACAAGAGCAAGCAACAAAAAACCCACCTCCAGAAAAGAGAGCCAACAAGCCCAAAGCAGCAAAAAAAGCGCCGCAAAAAGTGGTGCAGAAAAAGAGCCTGTCAAAACCGGTAAAAGACAAACCGGCTCCTAAAATACCGACAAAATCAGCACAAGTGCAAACTCCTGCAAAGGAAGCTGTGACATCCTCTGTAGAGAATGAAAATAGCGCTGAATCGACACCGAAAACCGCCGCCGCCCCAAGCAGCAGCGGCGCAACTAATCAACCGAAATTAGTCGATGCGCCGTCTTTTGTTACTCGCCCAGCCCCTCCTGTTTATCCAAGACTTGCACAAAAACGAGGAATTGAAGGGGTCGCTATGTATGAGGTGTGGTTAGACGAAAACGG
The DNA here is from genome assembly GCF_963887575.1 of Vibrio sp. 3-2(1). NCBI lineage: Bacteria > Pseudomonadati > Pseudomonadota > Gammaproteobacteria > Vibrionales > Vibrionaceae > Vibrio > Vibrio sp. 3-2(1). The sequence goes on from NZ_CAWPGB010000011.1 coordinate 214,091, forward strand.
CCGCCAAATCAAACAGGTGCTGCTCTCTTCGTCGGGCGCGGCGCTGCTGGATGAATCAGCTCTTAATGCCATCAAACAATGGAAATTCTCTCCTCAAGTGGTAGACGGCGAAAAAATAGCCCACCGAGTGCAAATCCCAGTACGTTTTAAATTGGAAGGATAATGGAACTACTTACTCAACTAGAACAACAACTTGGCCTGATGGCCTGGCCTCTTTTTGTCTGCTCAGCACTTGCGACAATGATCATTACTGAACGGCTTTTCCAAGTACTGCTTAGCCTTGGTGTTGGAAAAGGTGCGATCGGTAGTGCGCTCAACCAAATATCACCGACCAATACAGCGCAAATTGAGGCGTTAGCCAGTGAATTTTCCAGCAAGCGCCCATTGCTTTATAAAGGGGTTGCCATGCTACTTGCTCATCACGATTTCTCTAAAGGATTACGTGAAGATGCGGCGGGCATTTGGTTGCAAGAAAAGCGTCATCAACTGCATTCCGGACTGCGTATTTTATCTTTGATTGGTGTGATCAGCCCACTGCTAGGCTTACTTGGCACTGTGTTAGGTTTAATTGAAATGTTCAAGGGGGTGGCGCTCTCTTCTGGCAATATTACGCCAAACGACCTTGCGGATGGCCTCGGCATTGCGATGCGAACCACGGCTGCAGGTTTGCTGATCGCGCTTCCCGCAATTACCGGCGCTCAATTGCTTGGCGTATGGGCTGACAGAGTGATGGCAAAACTTGAGCACACACTAAATTATGTCAACTTATGGCTCGAAGGTGTTTCTTTACAGCATGATTGCACCACCAAACAAGAGCGTGTAGCTAAGTATGAAGACGTCTCTGATAATGATGTGGTTAATGCATCATGATTAAAACGCCGCACTCTCACTCATCCGCATTAATGCCAGATTTAACGCCATTGTTGGATATCATTTTTATTGTCATGGTGTTTTTACTGCTTACAGCCGCGGTTAAATTTGAGTCATTAGACGTTTCACTGCCAACAACCGACTCACCCACCGTGAGTGAAGTGAACAAGCAGTCAATCACAGTGAATCTTCTGGCGCACGAACCTTACTGGGCTATCGATGGCAAACAGTATATCGATTGGAATAATTTCACATTGGCGTTGTTAGAGCAAAGCAAAGCGAGTGATCGCCCGATCGTGATTGGCGCAGACAAAACCGCCGAAGTGCAGCAGTTGGTTAAATTGCTGGCGTTCTTGCAAGACAATGGCATCGCTGCCACTCAGTTATTAACCGACCATCCCCAATAGCCTATTCATACGCGCTTTTAAAAACCGTATGATTTTCATGAGTACAACACGATGACACACAAATCTCTTTCTCATTGGCTTGTTGCCATAACGCTCTTCATCTTCTCACCTTGGCTCTGCGCGCAAGAACGGATCATCAGTGCGGGCAGCGCGGTGACCGAAATCCTCGTTGCGTTAGGCGCACAAAATAAACTTGTTGCGGTCGATGTCACCAGTGAAATTCCAAACGATCTTGCTCTCCCAAAAATCGGTTATCATCGCCAATTATCCGCAGAAGGATTATTAGCCTTAGCACCAACACAATTGATTGGTTCTAGTGAAATGGGGCCAGAAAGCACATTGCAACAGCTTAAAGGCGCTGGCGTTAACGTCGAGGTGGTGAACGATGAATCCACACCACATGGGTTGTTGGCACGCATTGACCAAATCGCGAAGCTCGCTGATGCAAAGCCTCAAGCTAAAGCGCTCAAACAGCAAGTTCAAAGCACAATAGCGGCGTTAACCCATCATCAATCTACCCACAAGACATCGAAAAAAGTGCTATTTCTCCTTATCCACAAAGGAAGGGCAGCCAACGTGGCTGGCAGTGACACCACACCAAACAGCATTATTGAGTTGGCTGGCGCGGTTAACCCCGCCGCTGAACAAGTGACGTCTTATAAACCACTGTCGATGGAAGCGATAATTGAGATGCAACCGGACGTGATTTTAGTCAGTGGCCGCAGTTATGAAAAACTCGGAGGAGCAGACGCCATTTTGCAATCCATACCGACATTAGTAGCAACTCCGGCTGGGATAAATAAGCAGATCATCACCATCGATGGCCACGCTCTCGTCGGTGGGTTAGGCCTTAAAAGCTTGGCTGAAGCGCAACGTCTAAACGCATTGCTCTATCCTTAAGGAACTTATTTTGTTACGTCATCTCTCAAAAAATGTGGTGAATGCAACGCTGTTAGTTTTGGTAATCTTAGTGAGCCTTTATTCTGTCACCGTTGGTCCAATGAATATCAGCTTCAGTGACAGCATAAAAAGTCTCGTGCTGCACTCCAATGACATTGCCGCGCATATCAATTTAGTCATCCACGAGATACGCTTTCCGCGAACCCTGCTCTGCTTGTTGGTCGGCGCAATTTTGGCGCTGTGCGGAACGGTGATGCAAGGCTTGTTTCGTAATCCATTAGCTGAGCCCGGCATTATCGGTGTTTCGGCAGGTTCAGCCCTCGGAGCCGCACTTGCGATTGTGCTATTCGCCAATTTAGCGCTGTTTTCCAACCCGTGGATGAGTGCTGCGGTGATACCTATTTTTGCCTTTTTAGGCGGTGCATTGACTACTTTGTTGGTTTACCGATTAGGCACCAGTAAATTTGGCACTTCCGTCACCATCATGCTACTCGCAGGCGTCGCCATCAGCGCGCTATCGGGGGCGGGTATTGGCTATTTGAATTATGTTGCAGACGATCAAATGCTACGCGATCTCTCATTGTGGTCAATGGGATCACTGGCGGGTGCAAACTGGCAAAATATTCTCTTGTGCGCCGTGACCTTACTGCTGCTGCTCGTCTGTTTCTCCCGTCAAGCGATGGCGCTCAACGCACTATTACTTGGCGAGTCTGAAGCGCGTCATCTAGGCATTTCTGTGCAACGGCTTAAACGTTCAATGATTTTACTCAGCGCACTCGGCGTTGGAGTGACCGTCAGCGCGGTGGGCATGATTAGTTTTATCGGGTTGGTCATCCCTCATCTAGGCCGGATGCTGGTTGGCCCCGATCACCGTAGTTTGATCCCCATTTCGGCTTTACTTGGTGCACTCTTACTCACTGTCGCCGATATGTTTGCCCGTATAGCAGTAGCACCTGCGGAGCTGCCTGTCGGGATTGTGACTGCGCTGGTGGGTGCACCTTTCTTCCTTTATCTTCTGTTTCAACAAAAAGGCAAAGTATTTTGAGTACAACGGCAGCGATCCAAGCCAGTAATATATCGGTTAAATTTGGCCATCGAACCATTTTGGATAAGATTGATATTGAGATTTTTTCAGGTCAAGTCACAGCGTTACTTGGCCCCAATGGTGCTGGAAAAAGTACCTTGTTGAAAATACTCAGCGGTGAAATCTCATCAACAGGCAAAATGGCTTACTTCGGTGTTCCGCAAGCACTGTGGCAACCGAATGAGTTAGCAAAGCACTTGGCCATTCTTCCGCAGCAAAGTACGTTGAGCTTTCCTTTTATCGCTCAAGAAGTGGTGGAATTAGGCGCACTGCCATTAAATTTAAGCCATCAACAAGTCAGTGAAGTGGCGCTACACTACATGCAACAAACCGATATCAGCGATAGAGCGAACAATCTCTACCCGGCTTTATCGGGTGGTGAAAAACAACGTTTACATCTGGCGCGGGTATTAACTCAACTTCACCACTCCGGTGACAAAAAAATCCTGATGCTGGATGAACCAACGTCAGCGTTAGATCTGGCTCACCAGCACAATACACTGCGCATTGCACGTTCATTAGCACGCCAAGAGCAATGCGCTGTTGTCGTCGTGCTGCACGATCTCAACCTTGCGGCTCAATATGCAGATCGTATGGTGATGCTGCACAATGGCAAACTGGTTTGCGATGCCCCACCTTGGGAAGCGCTCAATGCAGAAAGAATTGAGCAGGTGTATGGCTACTCGTCACTTGTCGCCGCGCATCCAACCATGGATTTCCCAATGGTCTACCCCATCTAATATTGTCCTTAATAATTGTCCGTATTTGTGGGCGCGTCCCTTCGCTATAATGCGCCCCAATTCTTCATATCGTTTTTTAAAAGGTACCCCATGAGTCAGTACGTCGTCTGTGCACTCTATAAGTTTGTTGAACTCAATCACTACCAAGAGCTGCAAGCACCGCTTCTTGAACTAATGGAGGAAAACCAAATTCGTGGCACGCTATTATTAGCCAGTGAAGGAATTAACGGCACAGTGGCATCAACACGCAAAGGGATAGATGTGCTACTGGCTTGGCTTGATGCTGAACCGAATTTGAAAGGCACGGTTTACAAAGAATCACAAGCCTCAGAGCAGCCATTTAACCGTACCAAAGTGAAGCTAAAAAAAGAGATTGTCACTATGGGCGTTGAAGGCATTGACCCTCGTCACGTTGTGGGCACTTACGTGAAACCAGAAAACTGGAATGCGCTAATTTCAGACCCTGATGTGCTGGTTGTCGATACCCGTAATGATTATGAAATCCAAATTGGCACCTTCAAAAATGCGCTTAACCCACACACTGAAACCTTTCGTGAGTTTCCTGATTATGTGAAGAAGAACCTCGCACCAGAGAAACACAAAAAAGTCGCGATGTTTTGTACTGGTGGGATTCGCTGTGAAAAATCCACGGCTTATTTAAAAGAGCAAGGGTTCGATGAGGTGTACCATCTCGAAGGTGGCATTTTGAAATACTTAGAAGAAGTGCCGCAAGAAGAGAGCTTATGGCAAGGTGACTGCTATGTGTTTGATGGCAGAGTGGCTGTAGGGCACGCTTTAAAAGAGAGTCACTACGATGTATGTAACGCTTGCCGTTTGCCGATTACCGATGAAGACAAACAGAGCGAAGTCTACGAGCAAGGCGTCAGTTGCCCATCCTGCTTCGGTACTCATTCTGCGGAACAACTGGCCCGTTTCCGTGAGCGAGAAAAACAAGTTCAGCTCGCAAAACAGCGTGGCGAAGCACACATTGGCGGCGATACCGCATCACTGATCGAGCAAAAGCGTGCGCAAAAATTAGCACGTAAAGCTGAGCAGCGGGGTTCAAAGCGCTAATATTTACCCCAATGCTTACTTCAAAGAATTCAAATCCTATTGGAATAGAAAAAGGCCGCAGCGTTAAAACTGCGGCCTTTTTTTTAAAAAAATCACTGAATACCGTATTTCGCTAAAATGGCATCAAATGTTCCGTCAGCTTTAATCGTGGCTAACCCTTTGTTATACGCATCAATATATTTCTGCGCATTAGGGTTTGCTTTACCTGAGGTAACATGTAAAGGATTTTTAGACAAAGATGCAGTGGTAAACTGAAAATCACTGCTATTTAAGCCCGCCTCTTTCATGGTCGATAACGCAACCAACTTATCTTCAAGGGTAAGATCGATTCGTTTGGCTTGCAGTTTCTTCAAGTTAGTCGTGAGATCATTAGCGTCTGGTTTGTTGAAATTAGTGGCGGATAAAAAGTCATCCCCATAACCATAGCCCCTAACGATGCCAACTTGTTTGCCACTCAAACTATTTAAACCTGAAAATTCGAAAGCATCGCCTGCTCTTTTAATAAAGCTCAGTTCATTCTCTAAATATGAATCACTGTAAAGTAAATAAGCCGTTCTCTCCTGCGTATACCAAGTTGCAGGCAACAGATCAATTCTGCCTTTACTCACCTCATCTAATGCTCGTGACCAAGGCATGATTTGAAAATTGACGTCATAGCCCTGTGTTTTCATAGCCGCAACAGCGATTTCTACCGATAGCCCCGGCATGCTTTTATCCGGTGAAATAAACGGTGGCCATGGATCTTGCGCAGCCGTAATAGTAGCAGCAAAGCTACTCGGTAAGGCCATCATCATACTGAAAATAAAGATCAACAGACGCTTCATACTTTCTTCTCCTTGAAGGTGGAACTTATGTTTTGAACTTACGCATATGAGTTTTAATGTTTGAGCTCAGTTGAAGAACTTCTTTCGTTCTCTGAGCATTATCTTGACCACTACTCGACAGCTCATTAGTGGCCTCTGATGCTTCAACAATCGCCTGACTGACTTCATCAATGGCTTGTTTCTGCTCTTCTGTAGCATGCGAAATCTCGCCATTTCTTTCAGAAATTTCAGAGATAGTATTTTTCACCTGCTCAACAGAATGTTGTGACTCTGATACTCGCTTAGCGGTGCTTTCTAACAAATTAGAGATGCGAATAATTTCTTGCTCAACCGATTCTGTTGCATTGCTAAGTGAGCGAATATTGGTTTGGATCTGTTCGGTGGATTGGCTGGTTTTGGTCGAAAGGTTGCGTACTTCATCAGCCACGACTGCAAAACCACGGCCATGCTCACCTGCGCGTGCCGCTTCAATAGCAGCGTTCAGTGCCAGCAAGTTGGTTTGCTCGGAAATGTCATTAATCACCCCGACCACCGTTGATATTTTCCGCCCTTCATCAAGTAGCTTATGCATTTCCGCGTTTACCGAACCCATTTCGGAACGCATGTTTACAATCTCGGCGGCAGAGCGTTCTATTGAGTGGTAAACATTATCGACCAGTTGAGAAGCCTCACTTGCTTGCCTTGCGGCGTCATTAGCGGTTTCAGCCACTGTTGCCACCGACTGACTCATCTGTGTGGAAGCGGCAGCGACGGTCGATAAACTGTGTTTTTGTTGATCAATTTGCTGCGCATTTCTCATGGCAACCTGACCACTCATCTCTGCAGTGTCTTTTAACTGCACAGAAGCATTCGTTACTTGTACAACTATCTCCCTTAGCGACTCCGTAAAATGATTAATACTGCGGATGATCTGTGAAAACTCTCTATATTTGGGTTCTGGAATGATACGACTTAAATCCCCTTCACCGGTTGCAAGATCGGCCACTCGCTCTGTTAAATCGTTGAGCGGGCGAAGGACGGTTTTCGTTAACGCCAAAATTAAGAATACAATCATTACGCTATCTAAAATCAGCAACTCAATCAGGCTATATTGCAGACTTTGTAACAAGGTTTTTTCTAGCCTATCTGTGTTATAGAAAAGCTCTACCTGACCAACTTCATTTTCCTTTTCATACTCAACAAAGGTGAGCTTTTGCACCGAAGAGAGCATGGATTCGTATTGTTTCCCCTCATTGGGTTCCATCTCTTTCACATCTTGAGAGTCGGGTGATGTACTCAGGAAAAGAAGCGGTGTACCACCCGCATCTTTCACTCTAACCGCTTGTATGTCTGGGTTATTTAACTCTGCTGAAATAGTGAGTTTAGCGGCATGTAAATCAAAATCCCAAATTGCTTTAGGTAGGCTGTAGCTCAAACGCTCTTTTGCATTCAAGATTGATGTATCTAGGCTATGCTGTAGCTCCGCTTTCTTTGACTGGTAATCAATGTAACTAGAAATGCCCAACACAATGGACACTGCCAGAACAACTTGGGTAACAAAGATCACTTTGACACTTTTCCACATACTTCATTTCGCCTTAATCAATGGTATGAGTTAAGCACTGTGCGTTGACTTCATCGCACCGCATGATAACCATCTGACTCTTGTGTTTAATGAATAGGACAATGCAGACCAGAAGAGAGGTCAATATCATCTCTGCTATTGTCTGAACTCATACCGATCATGTTGATCTCACTTATCTTTTACTTAAGGATAGACCAAGAAAGAAAAAGGCTATTATTTTTTAAGCCGAAAGTTTACTTTCGGCTTAATTTAGAATTGAGTAGCGAATGAAGAAGCGCTGACGGGCTGGATAGGAGAGTATTTGGCCGTAACCAACGCATTTAATAGTGATACCCCTGTCGCCTTTTGTTCGGTAAACACTCTTGCACTCATCACTGCTTTTCCGCCGTTGATGAACACTTCTAATGAAGAATTATCCGCGAGAATCTGCAGCTCAACCTGTTCACACTCTAAGGCCAATTCACGAATCACATCACCTTGACGTATCAAAGTATGGGAACGATCAAAACGTAATACTTTTTGCTGGGCATCCAAACTCAGTTCAACGTATTGCTCATCTTTTTCAAACAAACGTAAGCTTGCCCCCCACGGTAAAGTGATGCACATTTCAAAACTTTTGGTGTTGAGAATGGTGCATTTATCGCTTAACTCCAAACTTACCGGCTGGTGACATAACTGCTCTAGTTCTCTTATAGGCCTTTGAATAAGTTGATCATTCTCAACACTCAACTCACGCAGTGCCGTAAGTTGATGCAACCAGCCGTTGTCACAGCTAGGATGATTAACTTCGTCAGGCAGCCCCATCCATGCACACAAGACGCGCCGCCCGTCTGCCGTTTGCATGGTTTGAGGGGCATAAAAATCAAAGCCGTGATCCAGTGGCTGCAGATGACAAAAGTGAGGATGATCATTTTCATCCCATAATACTTTTGCAATACGATTTTGATGGACAACGGTGTGGTTCACGTTATCTGAAATAATCCCTTGAGGGCCAAAAACAAAATAACTTTGGCCTGCGATTTCAAACAGATCGGGACATTCCCACATGTAACCTAGCGGTGCGATTTCTTCACCAAATAGACCATCGAAATGCCACTCTTTAAGATCATATGAATGGTAAATCGCCAGCCGACCTTGCAACTGCGTTGTTTGCGCGCCAAGCAACATGAGCCATTTTCCTCGGTGGCGCACTATTTTAGGGTCGCGAATGTGTTCCGTGACACCCGTTGGCAAATTACGGATCACTGGGCCACGTTTTTCAAAACGGAGACCATCTTGCGACACGGCTAAACACTGCGTTGTTTGACGCAATCGCTGTTCACCTAACCGAACATTGCCAGTATAGAAAAGCATCAACTCATCGTTGTGACTTAAAGCATGACCAGAAAAAACTCCGTGACTGTCATACCAATCTGATGGAGTCAGTGCAATACCTTGCCATTGCCAGTGAATAAGATCAGTACTCGTCAGTTGTACCCAATATTTATCCTTGTGCTCACACCCATAAGGATACCACTGATAAAAAAGATGATATTTTCCTTGGTGATAAATGAAACCGTTTGGATCATTGAGCAACCCTTGCGGCGGAGAAATATGCCACGTTGGACGAAAGGGACAATCGTTTGGCGAGGAATAGGCGTACGCATTAAGCCGCAGCTGAGAGTCAATCATTCGACCTAAATTATTGATCAGTTCATCGGCATATTCATTGATGCTATCTTGTTGAATCAAAAATGAAAGCTGCCACTCACCAAGCACTTCTCGCAATCGCATATAGCTCGACAAAACATTGACTAAAGCTGGATCTCGCAGCGCAATAACGATTTCGCCTCTTGGTGCGAGTACTCGCTGAATATTGGCCGGGCCTCCAACTAATCTCACCATCTCTTCAAATGACATTTTTTCTACTGGCACTGTTTCTAATGACATGACTTACACTCAATTTCTGGGAACGATTGCAAAATATAAAAAAATAAGCCAGCTTGCAAGCATTGGTGAAATATTGCCCTCAATTATGCGGGCTTCCCCTCAGCAAGTACCTTCAGTCTTAGCCGGTTTCACGTTCGATATTTTGGAATGTTAACACGACTTTACTCATCTCCTGCCCACGACCAGCAATACGTTCAAGCAACATCTTGGCTGCATTTTCACCTGCTTTATCAAAGGCATAGTTGAATGTTGATAAGCTTGGGTTACTGACAAATGCGAGCTCATCATTGCCAACTCCTAATACTTTTATTTGCGATCCAACCTGAACTCCAGACTCTTGTAGTGCTTTCACCGCTCCAACCGCAATTCTATCGGTTGCGCAAAAAAGACCATCTAATTGTGGGTATTGCGTGATTAATGTTTTAGCTTGTAAGTAACCAGATTCAATCGAAAAATCACCACGCACATGAAACAACAGGGTTAAATTGTTGATACCCAGTGCTTGCTCTAACCCTTGAGAACGCAAGCAATCCACCGCTACGTCATCGCTCTGAACACCAATAAAACCAATGTGTTGACAACCTTTTGCTATCAACCGTTTACCCGCTTCGAATCCAACGCGAAGATCATCATGAACAATACTTGGGATATCGTGCAGTGAGCCATCTTGCCCAACCAATACCACCGGGACATTAGATTGTTGGATTGCTTTCACTAATGGCATATCAAGGTGTGTGGCGTAAAGTACAATGCCTTCGACCCTCTTTTGATTAAATATTTGAATATATTCCAATTCTTTAGCGTGATCTTGATGCGTATTGGCAAGCAACACGTGTTTGCCCGCTTGTTCAAATATGGCACTTAAACCATCAACGCCTTGTGCTGTCGCATGCGAAGAGACTCGCGGAACGATGACTCCAATTAAATTGGTTTTTTGTGATTTGAGATCTTTAGCGACTTGGTTGACCATATAGCCGCATTCGGAAATTGCCTTTAACACTTTGATTTTTGTAGACTCTTTAACACCATACTCATCATTTACAACGCGTGAAACCGTCGATTTAGAAACTCCGGCCAGCTTAGCGACATCGTGCAAACTCGACATACATAACCTTACTTATTCTGTTTTGGGATTGTTTGCAAAACTCAGCGCGGCAAACGATCGAATAGTGTGATTCTAACGCTGTTTGTAGAATTATCGATCTCTCTTTTACTGATCTAATTCACAGAATCAATGGTTGGCTTTTGACTACTTTGAATTATTCATCAAAAATCCATTTTGCAAACGTTCCCAAAAATACTTATTTTAACTTTATCCACCATGCTTATCTTAAAGAGATCAAGTCATCTGGATACCAAACAACAACCGGGGTGGGTTATGAACTATCCAGTCATAGCAAAACAATTATTAGAGCAATTAGGTGGCAGAGAAAATATCCAAGCCCTTGCTCACTGTGCAACACGTTTAAGATTAGCGCTAAAAGATGACGCATTGGTTGATGAACAAGCCATTGATTCACTTGAAGGTGTCAAAGGACAATTCAAAGTCGCTGGCCAATATCAAATTATTTTTGGCTCCGGTATCGTGAACCAAGTTTATGCGGAAATGGCCAAGCTGACCGGACTTGCTGAAATGTCAACCAATGATGTTGCAAGCGCGGGTGCACAAAAGCAGAACCTAGTTCAGCGCGCCGTTAAAGGGTTGTCGGACATTTTTGTCCCTATTATCCCGGCCATCGTCGCTGGCGGTTTATTGATGGGGCTGTTCAATGTACTGACAGCTACTGGGCTTTTTATCGAAGGGCAGTCACTGATTGATGCCAACCCGGGCTTGGCTGATCTTGCCAGCATGATCAACACCTTCGCTAACGCCCCTTTTGTTTATCTTCCTGTTTTGTTGGCATTTTCTGCTTCAAAAAAATTCGGCGGCAACCCATTTCTTGGCGCTGCATTAGGTATGTTGATGGTTCACCCAGACCTGCTTAATGGTTGGGGATTTGGCGGCGCGTCCGTCGCAGGCACCATCCCTACTTGGAATATTTTTGGTTTTGAGATCCAGAAAGTCGGCTATCAGGGCTCTGTCTTACCCGTTTTAGTCTCCGCCTTTATTCTTGCAAAAATCGAAAATGGCCTGCGCAAAATTATCCCTTCTGTACTGGATAATTTACTGACGCCTATGCTCTCGATTTTCATTGCAGGCTTTTTAACCTTCACTCTGGTAGGTCCGATTACTCGCGATATCGGCTTTCTATTGGGTGATGGGCTGAACTGGCTATACGATTCTGCTGGCTTCATTGGTGGTGCACTGTTTGGCTTTATCTACGCACCGTTTGTGATTACTGGCATGCACCACAGCTTTATTGCTATCGAAACACAACTATTGGCTGACATCGCCATTACTGGCGGTACGTTTATTTTTCCTATTGCGGCCATGTCAAACGTCGCACAAGGTGCAGCAGCTTTAGCGGTTGGTATGAACACCAAAGATATCAAATTAAAAGGCATTGCGATTCCATCCGGTGTGACCGCCCTTCTGGGCATTACCGAACCCGCAATGTTCGGTGTAAACCTGAAACTTCGCTACCCATTTATTGCTGCGATCATCGGTTCAGCTTGTGCCAGTGCATTCATCACCTTGTTTAATGTCAAAGCACAAGCGTTAGGCGCGGCTGGGCTTCCAGGAGTGATTTCCATTAACCCAGAGAAAATCAGCTACTACATCATTGGCATGCTGATTTCTTTTGTCATTGCCTTTACCTTAACACTTGTTTTGGGTGCCAAAGAGCGCGCAAAGCTTGATAAACAAGCAACAGCGTAACCCCCAAGGCTGTTATGCTCCTAAGCCCGCTCGATGTGAGTGGGCTTATTTCTTCAGCGAATAACACGGATATTGGAAGAAAAAATGAATCGAGTTTGGGTGACAGGCGACGCGGTCGTCGACTTAATTCCTGATGGTGAAACACACTATCTCAAATGTCCGGGCGGTGCTCCGGCGAATGTGGCTGTTGCCATCGCAAGATTGGGGGGTAAGAGCGCCTTTTTTGGCCGTGTGGGTAATGACCCTATGGGGCGCTTTATGCAATCCACATTAACCGAAGAGAAAGTGGACACCCGATATTTGCAGTTGGATGATCAACAAAGAACATCAACCGTCGTGGTCGATTTAGACTCGCACGGCGAACGCAGTTTTACCTTTATGGTGAAACCGAGCGCGGATCAATTTGTCCAATGTTCAGACATTCCCACCTTTTTAGCGGGCGAATGGCTGCATTGTTGCTCCATTGCACTGGCCAGTGAACCGAGTCGCAGCACTACCATTGAAGCGATTAAACGCATCAAAACCAACGGTGGATTTGTCAGTTTTGATCCCAATCTACGAGAAGAGGTTTGGCCTAACTCCGAAGAGATGATCCCAGTGGTGATGAGCGTGGTGGCAATGGCGGATGTGGTTAAGTTTTCCGATGACGAACTGCTCTTGCTCACGCAGCGCCCTAGCCTTGAGCAGGGATTAATCTCAGTGAAAGAATTGAACATTCCGCTGATTGTCATTACTCAAGGTGCAAAAGGAGCGCTGGTGATCACCGCAGAGATGCAAACAATGATTACGGGAAAAGCCGTAAAACCTATCGATACAACAGGTGCCGGAGATGCTTTTGTCGGTGGATTGCTGTGCCAGTTGTCATTACATAAAGAGTGGTTTACTAAGGGTAATATCATAAACGCAGTGCAATGGGCTAATGGCTGCGGAGCATTAGCCACCACTCAAAAAGGGGCAATGACAGCGCTACCAGATAAGCACATGCTTGATCGATGGATTGGCTAAATGATAATGCTGCCGTAAGACGCAATTGATAGAAAAACAAAATAACTAGAGACAATTTTGGGATGGAAATCAATATAAACTAATGGTTTTCTAAATCTATTTGCTACACTTATGGCATCAACACGCAAACAACCACCAGACTTAATGCAAAGATTAGTAAAACATGAACGATCTAAACGATGGGTAGTTAGCTTTTTATATTGCTTGCTGCCTATTATTATTGCTAGTCCAATTATCGCTTGGCAAACACAAACTGATTTGAACAATTATATTAAAGATAAACTCAAAGTAGGTGAAATTCAGTTTAATCGGGTCATTCGAAATGCTGAAGTCGCTAACGAACGTGCGTCATATTACCTACAGATGGAATGCAAAGAGGTATTTCCATATTTACGAGAGCTTGTTGCCACCACACCCGATATACGCACATTAAACTTGGCAAAAGATTCAAACGTTTATTGTAATTCATTACACGGCGAAACTTTTTACCGCACTCAGCATTATACGGCACATGAACTCTATTTATCCGATGGTAATCGGCTAACCCCATTAATGCCCGTGCTCACTTTTCATCGGCAATACCCCAAAGGTTCGGTAATAACGGGGGTCAATGGCTACTATCTAACCAACACTATTACTCTGTTAAAAGATTATGGAATTCTCTATTTTGGAGTTGGTGAACATAAATTAAATAGTGAAGGGAGGGTATCGAATCAGCAGGTTCAAACAACACTGAGCCTCATATCCTCTCAATACCCTTATACCTTTTCAGCTAAGCTGACATTGGACGACTATTGGCTTTATTTTAAAAACACCAAACAAACCAGCACGATGTTAGTTCTTCTTATGAGTATTGGTTTAGGCGGCTTTGCTTATTGGAAACTCGGCCAAGCTTCGTCAATGCAAGGAGAAGTGAAACGCGCTATTCAATCCAACGAGTTCATTCCGTATGTACAACCAATTGTTGATGGTAGTGGCCAGCTCTGCCATATCGAAGTGCTTGCCCGTTGGCAACATCCTGTTCATGGATTAGTGAGGCCCGATCTTTTTATTCCCTTAGCGGAGGAATCTGGGCTAATCATTCCTATTACGACTCAGTTAATGTCCCAAGTAGAGCATGAACTTTCATTACATCAGTCACAATTTCCAGAGCATTTCAGTATTGGATTTAATATTTCAGCCAAGCACTGCGTAGCTTCCAATTTGTTTGATGATTGCAAACATTTCATTGAAACCTTCAACAATCGTAAACATATTTTAACGCTAGAGCTCACTGAGAGAGAGTTGGTTATTGATAGTGATGAAGCAAAAAAGCTCTTCCAGTCATTGGATAAAATAGGTGTGTTGCTGGCAATTGATGATTTTGGTACGGGTCATTCTAGTTTGAACTATTTGCAAGAGTTCAAGTTTGACATTTTAAAAATCGACAGAAGCTTTATTACCATGATCGGTAGTGATGCGATCTCTAGCCATATTGTTGAAAACTTAGTCGATTTGGCTAAGCGACTTGGGTTAAAAACCATCGCCGAAGGTGTGGAAACCCAAGATCAAATTGATTTTTTGAACGAAAGAGAAATTGACTATTTACAAGGCTATTTCTTTTATAAACCTATGCCGCTCAGTGAGTTTATCACTCTGCTTAAAACCACCTAGATCAATCTCTGGCATTCCAATACGATGATAACTAGAACTTCAGTGGTTATTTCTTATGACGAGAGGCCAACTGAGCACGGTAGCGAGCTAAATGAAAACGCTTGCGAACAGGTTGTTGAACAGAAAGTTGTTTTAACACTTTATTAAGCTGTTTCGTGTGATGTGCACTATTATGCTCTGCTGATTGCCCATCTTCTTCAATGAAAAATGAGGCGACACTCGCGGTCAATAAACCGAAAAGTGTAATACCCGTCAACATCAGAAACACGGCAACACCACGCCCAAATGGAGTGATTGGATACATATCGCCGTAACCAACAGTAGTAATCGTGGTCATTGCCCACCAAATCGCATCAGAAAAATCATTGATTGGGCTATCCGTGCCCTTTTCGACCAAATAGACAAAAGCCGCAGAAAGAAGCACTGTCGATAAGCTGGTTAGCCCAATAAAGCTGAGCGTTTTTTGTCTCAGTACCGCCTTTGTTTGACGCCATGCTCTTGGCAAGATCAGTAAAATGCGTAAAAAACGGAGCGGACGTAGGAATGGCATGGCCACAATCAACACGTCAGGCCAATTCTTAATCATATAACGGATAGGATTGGGGCTCAGCAACACTTTAATGAGTAATTCTGTTGCAAACAATGCCCAAATAATCCAAAGCAGATGCTCCAGAAAATCAAGCTCTCCGGGTTGTAAAGGTGCAATATCTGGTAGTAAAGCGACGATCACATACACTACCGATAATAGCAGCATCGGAATTTCAGTTTTATGTTCGATCGCAGACAGTAGCTGTAAACGTGTTTTTAATTTCATGATTCAAATACCTTTTTCCGTTTACCTTAACGCCAAAAGTACCAAGTGAACAGTACAACCATCCCTTTCGTTACCCAATTAGCACCCAATTCAAAATGGAAATCACTATAAACTAGGTGGTTGAGATGTAAAGAATTGTGACCTTAACAGAGCTTAAAATAACCGTCTTGAGCGTTATTCTAAGCTCTTCACACCCAATATCTCACTCACAAAAATCTCAAAAACACCATAGGAGTCAAGTTTCAATTGTGATACGATGCACAACTTTATGGATATCTCTCTATTTTCATATGGACGTGACCCGATACCCAAGCCACTTAGGATGCTGTAGATGACCAGTAAGTGAGGCCGAAAAAACATCAATAAAATGGTGGAATTGGCGTCAATGAACGTGATCAATACAGCAATGCTGCAAGTGGGACAGGTATAACTCCGTTGTTTTACTCCGAGGTCACTTATTACCATGTCTTTTTTAAAAGATTTAGCCATTCGCAAAAAAATTGCGCTTGCCTTTACTATTATCGCGTTAGTCAACATCGCCTTCGGTTATTACCTATATCGTTCATTGAACGAAATACAAGATGACCTGCTCAATCTAACAGATGACACACTCCCATCAATGATGATGGTCAATAACGTCAAATACAATATGGCTTCTGTGCGACGTGCTCAAATCAGTTTACTTTCCGCAACCGATCAAGCCGAAATTACGGAGGATATTCGTTGGATGCAGGAACACTATCAAGCAATTGATAGTGCACTAGCCACCTATGAGCGTGCGGTTTGGACCGATCACGAGCGTTCGATTTTTAAGCCAGTTAAAAACCTCTGGCGTGACTACTTGACTGCGCTTGGCTCTTTTAATGACGATATCCTCAATCAAAATATCGTAAAAGCTCAAGGGGATATTTCAGCCTCTTTGGTTACATTTGAACGCCTAGAGAGTGCGATTGACGATCTTCTCAATTTAAACCAAACCTTTGTTGCCAAAAATCGCTCTGAACTGATGACGCTTATTCAAGCTATCACCTCATTTTCCACAGGCAGCATCGTTGCGCTGATAGCATTTATGGTGTTCATTACACTATTACTTTCTCGCTTAATCTGCCAGCCATTACAGTTGGTTGTACAGCAAGCGAACGCCATTGCTGGAGGTAATTTAAGCCATCGATTAGCACGTCAGCATATTGGGCAAGATGAGCTAGGTGAATTGGCCGATGCGTGTTCAAGTATGCAAGAGAATTTACGCTCAATGGTGGAAGAGATCATCGCCGGAGCGACTCAACTATCTCATGCTGTCGATGAAGTTAGCGCCGTCTCTGAACAGACATCACAGGGCATGCAAGAGCAACAGGTCGAGGTGATGCACATTGCTACGGCCATGACGCAAATGAAATCAACGGTTGCAGAAGTGGCACGAAGCACAGAAATCGCTTCTGACGCCGCTCGTGAAAGTAACCAACAATCTATCCTTGGATCAAAACAGATGGATTCCGTCGCGAATGCTATCTCTCTTGTGACTCAAGAAATTGATCAAGCAGAACAACGCGTATTAGAGCTTGAGCAGCAAGCGCAGCAAATTAACGTTGTCGTTGACGTGATAAGCAACATCGCCGACCAAACCAACTTACTGGCTCTGAACGCAGCAATTGAAGCGGCTCGTGCTGGTGAACAAGGGCGTGGTTTTGCTGTTGTTGCTGATGAAGTTCGTGCTTTAGCCGGCAAAACCCAGCAATCGACGGGTGACATCGTCAATATAATCCAAAGCCTACAAACATGCGCAGTGCGGGCTCGTGAAGCGACGTCACAAAGCAGTGTACTTATGGGGCAATGTGTTGAGCAAAGTGGCCAGACTCAAATCGCGATTGACCACATAAGTAATCAAAGCGCGCATATTGCTGATATGACCATCCAAATCGCCAGTGCGTGCGGAGAGCAAGATTCGGTTAGCGAGGAGCTCAGTCGCAATATCGAACGCATTAGTGAATCAGCTAAGCAAGTTGCACAAGGTTCTTCCAGCGCTGCTCAAGCGTGCGTCGAACTTAGCCAGTTGGCAGCAATGCTACAAAATACGGTACGTCGCTTCCAAGTCTAACCTCATATCGTGGGTTTAAAAATAACGGCCTCTTTTGAGGCCGTTATAGTATCCATTCTCTTGCTATTTATAGCTTAAATCTGTCGCTTTACCTTTAAAGATTCGGTAAACCACAAAGGTGTACAGCAAGATCATCGGCATCACAATCACGACACCAATGCCCACTACCAATAAGCTAGCCGTAGAGGCGGCTGATTCTTGAGCCGTCATTATCCCGGGGACGACATCAGGGAAAAAGCTATAGGCTAATCCAAGAAAGCTTAATGCAAAAATTAGCATCACGCCAAAAAATGGCCATTGAACTCCCATATCATTCACTACAGGCAGTCTTTTTAAATAGCGATCAACCATAAAAATCGTAACTAACACCACCAGCGGAACAGGAGCTAATAACAGCATTTCAGGGAAACTAAACCAACGTTCCGCGACCAGTGGATTAAATAACGGGTTAACAATACTGACTGAAAAAATGCCCAGCGCGGCCAACCAGCCCGCACGGCGTGACCAGCGCGCCGCCCGAATTTGTAACGCGCCCTCGGTCTTTAACACCAACCAAGCACCACCGATATAAACATAAGCAGCCGTCACGCACAGCGAACTGAGTAGTGCAAAGCCATAAGCCTGCATCGATTCCTCAAAGCTCATCACATACCGTCCAATCATGTAACCTTGGGTTAATGCGGCAAGTAAAGAACCGGTTTTAAAACACAAGTCCCAGTGGTCTTTATGATCCGCTTTCGCTTTTGCACGAAAATCAAACGCTACACCACGCATAATCAATGCGATCAGCATCAGTGCGGTGGGCAAATACAGCTCTGTCAAAATCAAGCTATGTGCACTTGGAAACGCAATCAATAAAATACCAACGCCTAGCACTAGCCATGTTTCATTGGCATCCCAGAAAGGACCAATGGAGGCGATCATTCTATCGCGCTGTTGCTCATTATTTTGGGGTAATAAAATACCGACACCCAAATCATAACCATCAAGTACCGCATACATGAAAACGCTAAAACCAAGCAATAAAAGATAAATTTCCGGTAGATAAGAGATCATAATGGTGCCTTTTGCTCGTCAATCGGTTGAATCGTTATGCCTGTGGAGAACTGCCTTGCTAAATAAAACAGTGTATGGATATAAGCAACTAGCAATACGGCATAAATGGTTAAATACATGGCTAATGACAGCACAACAGAACCACTTCCAATCGCAGTAACTGCATCAGAAGTACGCAATACACCACTAACAAGCCATGGTTGACGGCCAATTTCAGTAACATACCACCCTGCTAATGTGGCTACCCATCCTGAAAACGTCATCGCGACAACGGTATAAAGATAGAACTTGGGTAAGGTTTTTTTACGAATTAAACGCCATGCACCAAACCAACTCACTAGCAGCATCAGCACGCCAATTCCGACCATAATTCGAAAGCCGAAGAACAGTGGCTTAACCGGGGGATGATCCGGTGCAAATTGATTTAAACCCACAATTTCACCGTCGAGGTCATGCGTGAGTATTAAGCTGGCTAATTTAGGAATGCCGAGTTCAAAGTGATTGCTACGTGTGGCTTCATCCGGCCAAGCGAATAAGAGTAACGATGCTCCTTGCTCCGTGTCCCACACCCCTTCCATCGCAGCAATTTTAGCGGGTTGGTGTTTTAACGTATTTAAGCCGTGTAAATCGCCAACAAAAATTTGTATTGGTATAGCAATGGCCGCGAGAATAATGCCGACTTTAAGGCCCACTTTCGCTGCTTCCAGTTGCGCATTACGCAAAAATTGGTAAGCAGAGATCCCTGCAATGACAAAACTTGCGGTGAGTAAAGAAGCCAGCAACATATGTACAAGCCGATACGGCATAGAAGGATTAAAAATAACCTCCTTCCAACTGGTGACATGAACAATGCCTTCAATCACTTCATAACCAGCAGGTGTATGCATCCAACTATTTAAAACTAAAATCCAAAAAGCAGAGAGTGATGTGCCTATCGCCACCAGCACGGTTGCTAAGGTATGCACCCATTCAGGTACTCTTCCACGCCCAAAAAGCATCACGCCAAGGAAGGTCGCCTCCATAAAGAAAGCCGTCATCACTTCGTAGCCTAACAATGGCCCAGCGACGTTACCGACTCTCTCCATAAATCCTGGCCAGTTAGTCCCAAATTGAAAACTCATCGTGATACCAGAAACAACACCGAGCGCAAAAGTCAGGGCAAATATCTTGACCCAGAAATAATATAAGTCCAACCACAACTGAGCTTGCGTTCGTACAAAACGCCACTTAAAAAACACCATCACCCATGCAAGCGCAATCGTAATGGTTGGAAATAAAATATGAAAACTGATATTGGCGGCAAACTGGATCCGCGACAACATGAGGGTCTCTAACATCACTCTTTCCTCAATCAAAAAAGACTAGGCAATCAAATAACAACAATTTACTTAATTGTTAATTACGTTGATCGACCTAATTAAGTTCACTGCCTGAGGATTTTCTTACTTAAAGTCACTAAGGCTCCTCGTCGATTGAGGGGAATGAAAATCCAGAACAGCGCAGCCAATGAGTTGTACCAATCATCAGCTGTAAGACCGAGGAAAAAGATGTATCAAATTACGGAAGAATTATGACAAAAAATAACCGTGCCCCATAACAAGCGTTAGGTTTGAGTAAGCAGTAAGCCTTGCTTCGGCTTACAGCGCAAAAAGGGTCGCATTTGATGCGACCCTTTCCTCCTCAACAAACGGTTAAAACTGAGCCGTTAGCTTGATATACACTTCATCTTTGCCTAATTTACTGTCTAATCCATGAGCGTAACCAATCCGTACTGGTAACGTGCCGCCATAAAGTACGATGGTATCGATCTGCACTTCAGCACCAACCCCCGTCAGGGCTTGGTAGCTTTGGTTATCGTTCCAGCTTGATCCTGAGTCGACAAATACAGAACCTGAAATATCCCCCAAGCCAATTGGCCACAAATTCCAGTTTCGTTCAGCGCGATACAATAAGCGGCTTAGTTCAACACTTTGTGTCGCGTAAGCTTGCCCTACTTGAGCCGCAGAGCTGTAGCCACGCAACGCTATCTGCTGGCGGCCATAGAGCTGCGCGCTGTCACCTTCGTAGCTGCCCAGCTCAAACGGTTTGGCTTTTGAGTCCGCATAACCTGCCGCAAGATGAGTGGTAAGGTTGAAGCTCCCCGGGAGGTCCCAATGTGCTTGCCACTGCGCCTGCCATTTTTGTCCAGAGTAATCACCGCCAACATTGGACTCCCATACCAAATCAGCGTAATGACCCCACGCATAGCCGGGAACATTCAATAAGCCTTCACGGTTATCCCATTGCAGCGCAGCCCCTACTAGCCACTCATCACTGGCTTGAGTATAGCGCGTACCTTGAGGCGCTTTGATCAGTGACTCTTTCTGCCAATAAGTTCCGATACCAAACATTAAGTTATCATCGAGGCCAGGCCATAAATAATTACGTTGTAACGTTAAGTCATCTTGACGGACAATGCGATCGTCTTTATTGGTCAATGGGTTTAACTTAAACTCATGCTCTCGGCTGAGCGTCGCTTGCCAACGGTTGTCATATTGATATCCCAATTGGTACGTCGCCAACGCATTTTTTGTATCCCAAGCCGCTTGGATTTCATATTGATGTCGCCCTAACACATCTGAACCACTGGTCGAGAAACCAAGTAACGATTGGTTATCATCCCCTTGCCAAACGGGAACCCAATAACGTGGCGTTAAAGTCGACAACGGTGAGTAGTCGGTAGTGTCACTTTTTTCGACCTGAGATATCGGCGTCGAAGCAGCGGATGTCACCTTGGCAAAGGAAGACAGCGGAGCCTCATTGAAAGCCGTCACCGCCGGAATGTGGCGCAAATGGTAACCATCATGCTCATAAGCTTGGTAGATAAGCCCTTGCGATTGATTCCATTGCGGAGAAAAAGCACCACCAATTTCATTGGTCAATTGCTCTAGCTGCAGACTGGTTAAGTCCATTCGGTAGATCTGATAACGCCCCGTGTAATCGGCGCTGAACAGCAGCTCTCCCTCTTGGGTAAAACTCAATTGATGCTCAGTTAATGATGTTTCAGTCACAGCCAACCAGCGCTGCTCTTTGGCGACAAAACGCATGATATTCCACGCGCTAGACGGCTGCTTCACGGAAGCATAAATGTCACCTGTCGGAGACAGCGCCATATCACCAATGACCCAACCATATGTGCCTTGCCATAAGCGAGTTTGCTGTCCATCCAGCGTCACCTGCCATAATTCAGGCAACCCTTGTTCATGACGGGTAGCGAAAACACTTTGCCCATCTCGGCTCCAACGTACTTGGGTAAAGCGCTGTTGCTCGGTTAAACGTTGCCACTGCCCATCAACGTAGCGATAAAGATCATTCAACACTCGTCCGTCAAGATAACTATTCACTTGTGACACGACGATACCTTGCTGGGGATGAACATCGAGGCTAGTTAAGCTTTTTGTAGTCAATAAACGCTGCCATTGATTTTGCTTACTATCCCACATCGCTAAATTTGCTCGATCAACCCCATCACGACGCCAAGCCAGTAATTGCTCTGATCCACCATTGGCTAATAGATATTCAAACGGCTGGCTATCGAGAGATTGAGCCTCCGAAGGCTGTTCCTTACTTTGCACAATTTGATCTGAAAACTGCGTGATTAGATCGGCACGGAACTCTTGCCAAAGCGCAAAAAAATCTTTACCAAAAGCACGTTGAGCGCTTCGGTTTAAGAAAACGCCCGGAATTAGGTAGCCACTGTAATCGCTTAAAAAATGTTGGAGTGCGTCTTCGCCATACGTTTTGGCTAAATAATCAATAAAATACGCGCCGTAGAGGTAATTACTGCCAAGCGGTAAACGTTTATTCGCTACCACGATTTGGTTGAGATCAGCCAGTTGTCCGCTCGCCACTTCCATGCGCATTTGCATCGCAAAATGGCTATTGTGCAAACGTCCATAACCTTGTTCATTTTGGCTTTCCATGTAAACCGCTAACCCTTCTAACAGCATCGAGGGTGTCATTGCATGCGGGAAAAGCAGTGTGTGACGGCCAAAAATACGTCGAGCTCCGGTGACCGCACGCTCATTTAATTCCATATGAACAATGTGAGTGTACTCATGGCGGATGAGCATGTGCAACCATTCATCATTGCCTTCCAATCCATTGACATCGCTGGGGGGATTTAAGATCAAGCGAATTTGAGCATAAGGCAGCGGCGTTGCCCAACCGTTGGAATAGTCGTAGTCATCCACCAACGTTAGGTGCGTTTTTTCAGCTGGCATCTTTGAGAATTGACTGGCAAGGTCTTGATGCACTTTCTCGGCAATATCTAACGAACGCGCCGCGTACTGGGCCAATTCACTGCGAAAGTGCACGATAAAATGTTGCGATTGTTGAGTCTGCCATTGCTGACCAGCTTGATCCCAAGCGACTGACTCAGCCAATACTGTTGGTGTATGCATACCCAAACAAACCATCAAACCCATAATGGGTGAGAGTACAAATTTTGCTGACATCGTTACAACAACCCTTTTCAATAATTAAGTGCGGCGATTGTACGTTGAATGAGAAAAGGATTGGGTATCGAAATGTATGGCTTTGTCAGGATAAGGCCTGACTATCATTTGCTCCCCCATTTAAGGAGATGGCACTTAACATTGCTAAGCAATCTATTTTATATCGCACTCTATTTGACTGATCGGAACGCTCGATTGACCAAAACAGACATAAGCGGTAATTGGTTGATTTACCTTCATTTTCACGTAGCCAGCTTTTACATCATCCTCTCGAAATCGAACCATATTGGACGTTGCTTCTGAACCATCGACATAAATCGCCGTGAAATCATCATTCATCCAAGCAACCACTTTGTCGTAACTCTGTTTGGTCTTAAACACGACCTCGGCGCAGCGAATAGGCGGATTGTCACGAACGCTGTACCCGCCAGAATGTTCAACCGCTTCAGAGCCATTGCTCACATCGTGTAACTGGCTGGAAATCACATCACACTGACTGTCAGCCGCATGGACATTAAATGCAATAAGCATAGGAATCACGTAATAGCTTGGCTTCATCTTCATCATAAACATTACTGACATCATAGGTATTTGTAAAAAATAATAGCTTTACCCTATTCAAAACCACCCAAAAATAACATCACTTAAAAGTAAACGTGGGTTAAATATCACTGAACACTGGAGTGATGCCGTTCTAAATAGAACATTTGTTATTTTTTTATTGTATTAATTGGTTCTAGCTATACGGTGCAAACCTAGAATCTAACAGGCTTATTATTGCATCACACCACACTGTTCAATTTACCTTAACCACAAGGTAAAAAAATCAAGATTGACCAAACATCCTCCTAAATCATATCTTTCACCTACACCTTGACGAGAATCAAAAAGCTTGCACTTTTATCGCAAGTCTCTTTTCGCCCTAGGTATCCACATATCATAAAAAAGACAATCAAAAGGTAGTCAGCATGAAACAACCACTTAAGGCACTGGTGCTCGCAATCAGTTTGTCGTGCGGTGCCATCGGTGCTTACGCAAACTCGTTAGAGCCGCTCGACAAAGAGTTCACTTTACAAGTTTTAGGATCGGGAGGGCCAATTTCCGATGATCTGCGCTCTTCTTCAGCGGAAGTGATTTGGTGGAAAGGCAAATCTAAAATCATGATTGATGCTGGCGGCGGTGCGTATCTGCGCTTTGGCCAATCCGGCTCTAAACTGGAAGATTTGGATTTTCTAGGCATTACCCATTTCCACACCGACCACGTCGCCGACCTGCCCGCGCTACTTAAAGGTGGCTACTTCTTTAACCGTCAAGATCCGCTGGATATTGCTGGGCCGCAAGCGGGCTCAGCCTTCCCTAGCCTATCGGGCTATATGGACGCACTCTTTAATAGCAAAGATGGCGCTTATGCTTATTTGAACGGTTTGTATGATGGCAGCGATGGTTTGTTCCCAGTCACCATCACTGATGTTTCTTACCAAACCACGACACCAACTAAAGTGTATCAACAAGACGGTTTAACCATTTACGCACTCGGTATTCCTCATGGGGACGTGCCATGTTTGGCTTATCGTATTGAAAGTGATCAGGGCGTTATTGTCATTTCTGCCGATCAAAACGGCAGTAACCCAGCATTTCTCGATTTTGCTCAAGGCGCTGACATTTTAGTCATGCCGATGGCTGTTCATGAGTCAGCCGATGAAGTTTCCGCATTTATGCACGCTAAACCTTCAGTGATTGGCGAAATTGCAGCCAAAATCAATCCTAAACTGCTCGTGCTCAACCACTGGATGGGAGTCGGCCTTAAACATAAATCAGAGTCCACCAAGATCATCAAACAGTTTTATCACGGCGAAGTTATTGCCGCCCGTGATCTCTCAAGCTACCCAATGAGTTCCGTGAAGGAGATAACCCATGAATTGTAAAATTGTTTTGTCTATTGCGATGACTTCGGCCATTGCTCTTCATCCTGCAATGAGCGTTGCAGAAACGTCAACGGAAGCACCAGTGAGTGCGCAACCCACCTCTCAAAATGGTGGCAAATGCGCGGCTGGCAAATGTGGTACTGAAAAACGTTTTGAAAAGCAGGATTTAAAAAGCGATCCGCAAGGACGTTTAGTACGCGCCAGAGATGGTAAATGTGGCTTAACCGCAGAGGGAATCGCACCTTCCGCTGAAACCATTACTCTAACCAACAGCAAAATCACTGGTGGTGTATGCGGGCAATAGATCGCACTTCAAAAGGCATCGGCTTGCGTAGCGAACACATCGATTTGCTATGCCAGTTGCCTGACCATCCCGACATCGATTTCCTTGAGCTTGCTCCGGAGAACTGGATGAACATGGGCGGACTTAAACGCGAGCAGTTACAGCAGATAGCAAAGCACTATCCTCTGGTTGCACATGGGCTGAGTTTGTCGATTGGCGATTGTCAGCCACTGAACAAAGCGTTTGTGAAAAAGGTAGCGGCATTTTTAGATGAATTTAACATCGACATTTACAGTGAGCATTTGAGCTTTTCGCGTGATGCCCAAGGGTACTTGTATGAACTGCTGCCTATCCCGCGCTATAAAGAGAGCATTGCTTACTTGGTCGATCGCATTCACTGCGTTCAAGATATTGTGCAACGCCCTTTGGTGCTGGAAAACATCTCCTACTACCACAGTTACGGCAAGGAGATCCCCGAAGGCGAATTTATTGCTGAGATAGTCGAGCGCAGCGGCTGCCAACTGCTGATTGATATCAACAATGTGTACGTGAATAGTTGTAACCACAGTTACTGCCCGTTTGACATGCTGGCCACTTTACCGAGCGAAGCGATCTGCTATTACCACATCGCAGGTCACTTGAAAGAGCGCGAAGATTTCTTGCTCGATACCCATGGCAAACCAGTACAGCAAGAGGTGATTGACTTGGCTCGTTATGCTTACGCTCAACAAGGTAGCCGTCCTTTGCTGCTTGAACGTGATCATCATGTGCCTCCTCTGGTGGTTTTGACTGAAGAGTTGCGCACTATCCATCATGACATCATGCAGCCAGCGCCATCATTAGTTATCGATGTGGAGCGTAGCCATGCTTAAACCACCAATGAACATGAGTATGTCAATGCACGCACTGACCTGCGTGATCCGCTCTCCTGTCGCGCAAGGCGAACCGCCCTGCCGTTATCGAGAGTTCATTCGAGCGAATATCTACTCTGTCATTAAGCACACTTTTCCTCTGTTTTACGCTCAACTTAACGAGGAAACACTCTACATTTTGACGGACGAATGGTTGGTAATACATGGCGCTATGGAGCCTGAGTTCCATCAGATTGCGACTGAATTTGTTCAGTTTATCCAACAGCAAAATAACCATAACGCCAGTGTTAACCTCAGTGCTGAGCAAATCGCACTGCTTGAATATGAATGGATCGTTTTCAACGCTGAAATGGATAGCGCTCATGTGCCGAATCTCAACGTGTGGTGGGATGATGTTGAAGCTCAACCGGAGGCGTTTTGCATACAGCTTAACCCAACGTTAAAACTGGTCGAAGTGCCTTTTCTTGTCCATCCAGAATCGGTCACTTTTTTGATTCAAGAACAGAAAACTGTCTGTTATGGGGTATTTCGTCATGCATCGCATCAGGTGGTATCACAAAAACTCAGAGAAGTGGATATCGCCCTAATTCAGATGATTCAAAACGCCCCAGCGCAGTCACTAACGCAACTAGAACAACAGATAGCTCAACACCTATCCAACTTCCATTTTTTGGCGTGGGTTCAAACGTTTCAGCAACAAGGACTCATCAGCCTGTATTTATTAGGAGAAACTCTATGATTCACTCAGCCCTCAATTGGTACGATAGCGTGATCGAAAAATTTAAAAAATTCGATTTTATAGTACTACTTGCGATTCGACTTTTTCTCGTGCCGGTGATTTTTGTCGGCGCTCATTCCAAAGTGGTTGGTTTCGCTGGAACCGTTGCTTGGTTTGGCGCCTCAACCGCCGATGGTGGTTTAAATCTACCTTTTCCAGAACTGCTGGCATTTTTAGCCGCCGCGACAGAAGTTCTCGGCTGTATATGCATCGCACTTGGTCTTTTTACTCGCATTATGGCTATCCCTATGATTCTCATGATGAGTGTGGCGAGCGCAATGGTGCACTGGAAACATGGCTGGGACGCGATTGCCACCAGCAGTATGAAAGCGACGGTGCGCTTAAACGGTTTTATTGAATGGGTGGCGGTCAATTTTCCGGGCCGCTACAACTACATCACAGAACTTGGCGACCCTGTGATGCTCAATAACGGAATGGAATTTGCGGCTACTTACTTTGTGATGCTGATGGTTCTTTTCATTTATGGTGGTGGCCGCTACGTCAGCCTCGACTACTGGCTAAAAAAACCATTCACTCGCACGCCTCAAACTGCTTAACACCTAATGATGCCTACTAACTTGAAGTTGCCGCCCGCAGCTTCAAGTGGCAGGCGTTATCGATCACACATTCATCTCTGACTATCTTACCTGCCATTTTGCTGGCGGGAGGGAGACTTTATGCTTACAGATGTGGTGGAACTGTCACGGTTCCAGTTCGCCAGTACGGCGCTTTACCATTTTATTTTTGTTCCGCTGACCATTGGCTTATCGTTTTTACTGGCGATCATGGAATCGCTGTATGTGATGACCGGAAAAACCGTCTACAAAGATATGACTCGCTTTTGGGGCAAGCTGTTTGGCATCAACTTCGCCGTTGGCGTCGCCACCGGCCTCACTATGGAGTTTCAATTTGGCACCAACTGGGCGTACTACTCTCATTATGTGGGTGACATTTTTGGTGCCCCGCTGGCGATTGAAGCTTTGATTGCCTTTTTCCTTGAATCTACCTTAGTTGGGCTATTTTTCTTCGGTTGGGAGCGCCTTTCTAAACGTCAGCATTTAAGCGTGACTTGGTTAACCGCTTTAGGCTCTAACTTTTCTGGATTGTGGATTTTGATGGCCAACGGCTGGATGCAAAACCCCGTCGGTGCCGAGTTTAACTATCAAACCATGCGTATGGAAATGATCAACTTTGCTGAGGTCATTTTTAACCCAGTAACCCAAGTGAAGTTTGTGCATACCGTTGCGGCGGGTTACACCACAGGCGCACTGTTTATCATGGGTATCAGCGCTTACTACCTATTGAAAAAGCGCGACCTTCCCTTTGCGCGTCGCTCATTTACTGTGGCTTGCGCTTTTGGCATGGCATCCATTACCGCCACTTTATTGCTAGGTGATGAGTCAGGTTACACCTTAGGTGAAGTTCAACAGGTGAAGTTAGCCGCCATTGAAGCCGAGTGGGATACCGAACAAGCCCCTGCCTCTTTCACTCTATTTGGGCTACCTAACCAAGAAACCATGCACACAGACGCGGCGATTAAAGTCCCTTATTTGATGGGTATTATCGCCACGCGTTCATTGGATGAGCCCGTCATCGGCTTAAAAGATTTGATGGCGCGCAGTGAAGAGCGCATTCGCAATGGCATGCTCGCTTACGGGCTATTAGAAGCCTTACGCAATGGTGACGATTCACTGCAAAACATCGCTCAGTTTGAAACGCTAAAAGAGGATTTGGGGTACGGTTTATTACTCAAAAAATACACCGATAAAGTAACTGATGCGACTGAAAGCCAAATCAAACAAGCCGCGCAAGATACCATTCCGCAAGTTGCACCTCTGTTTTGGAGCTTCCGCATCATGGTGGCCTGCGGTATGGCGATGTTCGCTGTCATTGGGCTCTGTTTCATCCAAATTTGTCGGCGAAAAATCGGCACTCAACCTTGGTTACTTAAGGCGGCATTATTCGCTATTCCACTTCCCTGGATTGCCAGCGAAGCGGGTTGGTTTGTCGCTGAGTTTGGCCGCCAACCTTGGGCTATCGGTGAAGTACTTCCGGTTAATATGGCTGTATCTAACCTATCACCCAGCGATTTATGGATTTCACTGGGCCTAGTTTACTTACTCTATAGCGCATTTTTGGTGGTGGAAATGTACCTGATGGTGAAGTTTGCTCGGCGCGGTCCAAGCGCCCTACATACCGGACGTTACCATTTTGAAACGCAAGATGGGCACGGATCTCTATCTCACGTACACCATTAAGGGAGAACACAATGTTTGATTACGAAACCTTACGTCTGCTGACTTGGGCGATTGTCGGTGTGCTATTGATTGGTTTTATCATCACCGATGGCTTTGATATGGGCGTTGCAGCGCTACTGCCCATGTTGGGACGCAGTGATGTTGAACGAAGAGTGATGATCAACAGTATCGCGCCTCATTGGGATGGCAACCAAGTGTGGTTGATTACCGCTGGCGGTGCGATTTTCGCCATCTGGCCACTGGTGTACGCCACCGCATTTTCTAGTTTCTATTTAGCGATGATGTTGCTACTTGCCGCGTTATGGCTGCGCCCAATTGGTATGGATTATCGCTCGAAAATCGATAATCCCTCATGGCGCAAGGCGTGCGATAACGCACTGTTCATCAGTGGCGTTGTGCCGCCCCTCATCTTTGGCATTGGTTTTGGCAATTTATTGGTGGGAGTCCCTTTTCAGCTCAATAACTTATTGATGCTTGATTACCAAGGCCATTTTTGGGATCTATTCACGCCATTTCCGCTACTGTGTGGCCTGCTCAGCCTTGCCATCGTCGTCACTCAAGGCGCAACGTTTTTACAGCTCAAAACTTGTGATGCGTTACGTGAGCGAGCCCATAGCGCGTCGTTGGTCAGTGCCAGCATTGCCGTGGCTTTATTTCTCATCGGCGGATTCTTTGCCGCCAACATAGCGGGTTATATTATCGTGAGCCCGATTGTCACGGATGCCGCTTCAAACCCCTTGCACAAAGAAGTGGTTAGCGTCGCTCGTCATTTACTGCATAACTATCAAGCACACGCCATGCTGTGGTTGATCCCTTGCGTGGGCATCGCGAGCTTATTGGCGTGCATATGGGCAAGCCTGAAAAGAGCATCTGGCTGGGCCTTCTTATTCTCTAGCCTTGCTATTACATGCATTATTTTAACGGCAGGCGTGGCGCTATTTCCGATGATCATGCCGTCAAGCTTAATGCCATCACACAGTTTGACGATTTGGGATGCCACATCCAGCCAAAAAACACTCAATATCATCACGATTGTCGCCATCTTAGTGGTACCAGTTATTCTCAGTTACACCGCGTGGGGTTACTACAAAATGTTCGGTCGATTGAATGATGATTATATTCGCAACCACAGCGTATCGCTGTACTAAAGGAGATGACTGATGTGGTATTTCTGTTGGGTTCTTGGCGTATTACTCGCCTGCGCATTTGGCATAATCAATGGATTGTGGCTTGAGCAAGCTGAGCATTTCGATGAATCGTAACTCACTCATATGCAAGCCGATAACCTGTTAACAAGGTTTAAGATCATCAAGCTTTGAGATAAAAAAATGGCGCAAATTGTAGCGCCATTTTTCATCACATAGTAAGAAACGTATTTACTGAAATTTTGAGCCAGCTGCGGCAACAAAAGCCATTTCAACCAGATAGTCAGGACTTGCCAGTTGTGCTTGAACGCAGGCTCGGCTTGGTGCGCATCCTTCTGGAAACCAGCTATCCCACACTTCATTCAAAGCGGCGAAATGTGCAAAATCTGTGACATAAATCGTCACCGATAACACACGGCTTCTGTCGCTGTCGATCGCCGTTAACTGCTGCTCGGCTTGGGCTAAGATCTGCTCAACCTGCCCTTTCATATCGGCTTTTGTATCACTATCAGCCACTTCCACAAAGTGGGCAATGCCGTTGAATACGGTAATGTCAGACCAACGTTTACTTGGATTAATACGATGAATAGTCATTAATTTCTCTCTTTATGGTCAAGATAACTCGCAACAGTGCTGTTCGATCACACAGACTGGCGCGCCGACTTTGCAGCTAAAGCCGCTGGCAACCAACCTGCCTGTGGTTTCATCTCGGCGATAACTGGCGATTGTGTGTGAATGTTGGCTAGCAACCAACAACCAATCTCCATCCGCAGACAAAGTGAAGTCACGCGGGAATTGGCCACCGACGTCAAATGCGGCAATCCATTGCGGTTGTGGCTGGCATAGTTCAAAAAGAACGATTTTATTTTGCTCTCGGCAGGAAGCATAGAGAAAACGTTCATCGGGCGACAACTTAATCGCCGCAGCCGCTCCACTTTTCGCCTCATTCGGCAAGAGATCGCACTCAGCCTCTATTTGCCATTGTGTCCCGGGAAATACTAAGGTTACCAAAGTCTCCGACAATTCACAGACCACAAAAGCTCGGGTTTCTGCGTGATTAAACACCACATGGCGCGGCCCACTCCCCGTAGGCATCTCTACAGTTTGCGCCAATGAAAATGCCTGATTATCACTGTTGATGGCGAAAAAATGAATTGCATCACTCCCTAAATCGACCACAACCAGTTGCGACGACTGTTTAAGGAAAACCACCTGATGAGCGTGAGGTGAGGTTTGGCGCTCTGCATTTGGCCCCTGACCATCAATCCATAGATCAGCGATGCATGACTCAGGTTTGCCAGTATCGTCCAAACGAACAATGTTCACATTACCCGACCCATAATGCGCCACGGCGCAATAGCGCTGCTTGGCATCAATAGCAAGATGACAAGCATAGCTACCCGACAATGGCATTTGAGAAACCGAACCCTTGTTAATGTGTATTAATTGTGGGTTGTCGCTCGCTTCTACCTCATTAAAAGTGTAAAAGCCTTTCGTTGTTTCGAGAAGGTAGGAAGGGTTACGCGTCGCCATCACCTCTTGCAAAACACTAAGTTCACCCGTGATGGTGTTAAGCTCAATCAGCTCAACGCCGTTACTACTGCTTGGTGCATCCGTATAAGTACCAATGTAAAAACGCGCGGCAGTGTGTGTGCTCATTTTCCACCTATCATCAAAAATAAAACACTATACCCAAATTTCACCTTAATCTGGGATAATTTAATTAAGCTGCCTGTGTGGCAGTGATGAAAACCGCCATACAGTCCAAACTTAAATCCAATCGGGCGATTGCGGAACATAATCAATGAACAACATGCTCGGAATAATGTTTATTTTTCCTAGAGGATAAAATCCATCTTCGCTGTTAAATAATTTTCCGCGATAACGTTGCGTGGGTTTTTCGTCTAATACTGGTTTGGTATGTCATAGATACAACAAAGCCCGCACGTGGCGGGCTTTGTTTGAATTTGGTGGGTCTTATTGGATTCGAACCAACGACCTTCTGGATGTCGACCAGACGCTCTAACCAACTGAGCTAAAGACCCAAATTTTTGTTCTTGAGCATGATACATGCAACTGAAATGGTGCGTCCGAGTGAACTCGAATCACCGACCCCCACCATGTCAAGGTGGTGCTCTAACCAACTGAGCTACGGACGCATATCTTCAGAACGGAGTGGATATTAACGGCTGTTTTTGCTGTGTGCAAGTCTATTTTCTTTGTTTTTGAGCCAGTTGGCTTATCTATCACCAGCTTGTCTGTTTTTTATTCACAACTCTGGGTTTAAGCACAATAACCGGATTAACAATAGATGTAAGCTGTCCAATTTATTTCATTGTATAAGTTATGTGAGATTATCCATTGATTCGGACCAATTATCTCGTACTATAAGCTTTATCAATATCTTCGATATGCAATACGGTGACGTAACATGGATGTGCGATTATTCAATCATTCTCATCATTTGAGAGCCTCTGTACTTTGTGGGTTAAGCTTACTGCTGACCGCTATTGCATTTTTCTTCGTCCTATTTAACATTTTTTACACTTACAGCTACGGGCTAGCAGCATTAGAATTTGTCTTCATGTGTTACTCCTATTACGTTTACTTGATTGCAAAGCAACAAACACATTCAGCAACTCATATTCGTGTCTACGTTTATTTTCTAATCTTTATTATCAGCGCAGGGACTTTTATCCAGCCTTTAAGTAATGGTCTATTTTTATGGACCACCTTTTTTCCAGTACTTTTTTACCTATTGCTAGGGGTTAAGCATGGCCGCCTCGCTACGGGCATCGCACTCATTCCGCAACTGTTCAACATTTATTATCAAGCCTTATGGAATGAAGCTTATGATCCAGTCCCGTTGATGATCAATCTGCTTCTTTGCTACTGCGGAATTTGGACAGTGGCTCATATTTTTGAATCTAGCCGTAAAAAAACCGAAAACTCACTACGCTATCTTGCTTCTCGTGATGCGTTGACGGGCTCTCACAATCGTTTAGCACTCACTCATGCCTTCGCTCACTTTGTGCAAAATAAGGTAGATACCACTTTATGTCTTCTGGTGATTGACCTTGATTATTTTAAGCAAGTCAATGACACCCATGGGCATGATGCCGGTGATAAGGTGCTGATCGATACGGCGCAGGTAATGTCTCAAATTGTGGGCGACGATAACATCTACCGTATCGGCGGGGAGGAGTTTTGTGTGACTTTGTTTAATAACAGTATCGCGCAAGCCGAACATGTGGGAGAAAAATTACGCGAAGCGATTAATCAACATTTGTACGCTTATGGCTCGAAGCGAATCCAACTGACCTTAAGTGTCGGTATTTGTGAATACCGTGAAGGTGACAAGTTGGATATGCTACTGAAATTAGCCGATGTTGAGCTTTATAAAGCGAAGAAAAATGGACGTAACCAAGTTCGTATTTGCCAAGTCAATGACAGCAAAAATGATGCGACACTTTGGGCTTCTCAGAGTTCTTGATCCTCTCCGACTTCATACACCACATTATAATTTTCAGTATAGGTACACTGTGGTTGACGGCTACACGTAAAGAATCGTCGGCCTTTGAATTCGCCTTGGCTGGCAATTTTTATCACCATTGGGCTGCCACATTTTTTGCAAAAACGCACTTCTTTATCGGTTTCGATCAAATCAATATGCGCGGCCAGTAACCTTCTTAGTTTACTCACTTGATAGCTGTGTTTGATGTTCGCACCAATCAATGGAATGTTGGCAGACTTACACACATGCATCAGCAATTTTTCACGCTCTACCTTGCCTTTATGCAGTTCTTTTCCGTTATCCAACTCGATGATAACTCGCGGCTCTAAGGTTCTTGCATCACACACCACAAAATCAAAATAGTTTTTGGCGATTCGGTTATTGGCGATGAACCACTGCTTTTTATTCAAGTTCGCCGCTGGGGTAACCACGTTGGCCATTGAAACTTTAGCCAACACCACACCGTGTTCCCCTACTGCAGATTTCAGTGCGTTATGAAAGGCGCCTTCCGACATATTGAGTAACGCCCCTTTCTTCTTATAAGCGTAATCTTTGGTATCGTCGTGTTTGATCACGTACTTTTGGATAAAGACAAAAAACAGCACCAGCAGTGCAACAATGATAAAAATGTTGGTCATACGATAAAAACCATTTTGAAGTAATTAGCTAACTCGCTAATTAATAAACGAAGTACCGCCCAAAGGCCAGTTTATTACTATGGATTTGTTGAAGAGGGTGACCTAATCCACATGGCAGCAGGCTCTCTTGTAAGCTGAATCTAGAATGTGTACCAGAGTGTCATTCAGGTTGATAAGCTACGCCAATGAGTGAAATGTCGCAACTTGTGTTTTCTGTCAATGGACAATGACCAAAGGAGAGGCTCATTAATGAGAGCCTTAGCAGGAAAAAGTAGAGAAAGAAAAAGCTCGCCGCAGCGAGCTTTTATTGCTTTAACGATTAATCCAGTCGAAGTAAGCGACCAGTTAAAGCCGGAACGATGATTGTCGTTGTGCCGATTTGCGTGGCGATCGTCTCTTCAGTCATTAAATCCTTCAATTGAGTCGCAGCTTTTACGCTTCCCATATCAAGAGATAATCTCCGCTCCGCAGTGCTGGTGTTAAGCACATAGAGGATCTGCTCATCACCGTACACTTTGAGATCCGCGTACAAACTCTCGTCAATCCACACATTACGCCGCTCCCCTTTAGCCAGTGACGGGTATTGGCTGCGCAGTAGCATTAATTGACTGACGCTGTTTTTCAGCGCTTGCTGTTGTGGTGACAAGCTTGAAGCATCTACTTTGCCACTAGAACGAGCAACGTGATCATCACACAAACCAACAGCGGCATAATTTTGTGTCACTTGCGCTGCAAAGTTTTCGACTTCATCCCCAATCTCTTCACCATAGTAAAGCGTGATTGGCCCAGAATAAGCAGCAAGAAAACTGAACGCGGCAAGATGTCGCGCATAATAATCACCTAAATTACCT
The DNA here is from genome assembly GCF_963887575.1 of Vibrio sp. 3-2(1). NCBI lineage: Bacteria > Pseudomonadati > Pseudomonadota > Gammaproteobacteria > Vibrionales > Vibrionaceae > Vibrio > Vibrio sp. 3-2(1). The sequence continues at coordinate 249,684 of NZ_CAWPGB010000011.1, forward strand.
CGTTGGATCAGGTCACCAAAGCGAACCAAATCATGATTACCTAACATTAGATTTGGCATGGCGTGATAAGGCGATTTCGCTCGGTTATTCCAACTGGCTTCTAGACTCAGAGCGCTACCGCTTGCGCCAGATTCTTCCACTGCTAGTGCTTGCATCACACCATAGCGTAAAGGAAAGTTGAAGGCTGAGGAGAGCGCTGGGTTTGCATCACTGCCATACGCAGTTAGGGTAATGTCATCAGCCCCTTGCCACACTTCACCGACCATATAACCTAATGTGCCCCATGATTTCCCTGCATTAAGGTTATCTTGCGATGCTTGTTCAACCGCCGCGCGCAGCGAACGCCAACTCTTAAGCGGGACTTGATACGCTTGGTCTAAACGCCAGCCATCAATGCCAAACTCACGGATCCAGTAGCTGGCAACTTCAGTGAAAAATGCCTCACTCGCTTGGCTAGGATAAGTGACCAACTTGCCCGGATAACCACTTTCCCCGTCATGAAGCTGAGGCAACTTGCCGCTCGGTGACGCTTTCACGCCAACAGAGCTTGTGTGACCAAATACGCCATCCAATAACACGTACAGCCCTTTGTCATGCGCACGATCAATCAGCTCTTTTAGTTTAGCGTTGCTGCCAAAGTTAGGATCTACGTTGAAATAATCACACGCAAAATAGCCAGTAGCATCAAGCTTATCATCGCCATTTTGACCCGCACAGGAATCAAATACTGGCGTTAACCACAACGCATTAACGTTCAAGCTAGCAATGTAATCCAAGCTATTGATGATGCCTTGCAAATCACCACGGTGGTGCGAGTTGCCGTAACCAACGCCGTAATCAGCGTTTGAATCTCCATCAACAAAGGATTCCACCATCACTTGATAAATTCGCAAATCACAAGCGGGGTTATTGTCTTGATAACACGCGTAGTCAACACCTGTATCCACAACGCCAACCACCAGTTGCGATCTGTTGGATGCATCCAGTGTGAACTTCCAAACACCTTGCTCTGTTACGGTAAGCTTGATATTGCCATTTCCTGCATTTTCCAATGTCGCGGAATCGCTAGCTATATTAAAGCCACCAAAACCCAGGTTTAGTGTGCTCCAATCTTCAGAAGCAATTTTGAATTCATACACTCCGGGAGTCAGATAACCTTCAAACGTGTAGAGACCATTTTGCTGATAGGATAATGGATTTGAAACTCCCCAACCGTTCATCGAACCACGCACGTACACCGTGGTTGAACCATAAGGTGCAACATCAATTGGTGGCGCATCAATGCTTAAGCCAGCACCCTGCTCGCCCTGCTGCGGCATCACAAACACTGCCGCCGTTAAGGCTGGAACGGTAAAGCGGCCATTGTTAAACTGGCTCTCTTTGACGCGCACATCTTGTGCTGTGCGTAAAACAGGATGTAATTCAAAGCGCTGCGCATTCGAGATCACCACACTTTGCTCAACGCTATTGGCGTTGATGGCGACAACGATGGCCTCAACGTTAGGGTCGAGATCCGCACCAGCTGAAATACCATCATTCACCGACATCACTATCATGCCAGGTTGCGCATTTGGCCCCGTATTATGGAAACGAACACGGTTTAACACTTCTTGCTCAGAGATTAGCTTGAGCAACGGTGTTTGCGCACGAATTGCCAGCAAAGCTTTGAAGGCATTATCTGTCCATACAATATCTTGCGCGGAAGCCACCGTATTGGGGTTGGCTATCACACTTTGAATCGCACTCCAGTTAGCCTGATCTTTATCTGCTCTTGGCAAGCCGACATTCCAGTTGTTGGTCTGCTTGCTAAAGTCAACACGGTTGTACCAATCACCACTGTCGTAACTGTCGCGCGCCATCGATTTTGAGCGAAGTAGTTCTGAACCCATATGGAAGAAAGGAACACCTTGCCCAAGCATTACTGGCGCAAGACCAATGATCTGCATGCGCGCTCTATCCGCTGAGCTGGTTTCTGCTTTTGCTTTATATTGGTTGAAGTCCCACAGGGTTTGATTGTCGTGTTTAGAGACGTAGTTAATCGACTCTTGTGGGTCAAGTGTATAGGCCGCGCCTTGACCACCGTATTGGAAATCACGGCCAAGCACTGTCATGCCGCTGGCGGTTTGCAATGGATAGGTTTGTAAATTGCCAGCCATGCCATAGCGAATTAAGTCCATTTTCGATTTCAGCTCATCACTAAATCGATCACCTGCATTAGCAAAACCCGGAGTGGTTAATAGCGCCTCACCGCTATCAAATGGACCACCGCCACGCACACCGTCACGTAAGCGATCGTTATAAGTCCCTATTCCCGTTCCAGCCATTGGCCATTGGGTGGCATTTTCACCTCTGGCACCGTTGGCGACTTCACCAAAGTTCCAGCCTTCACCATAGAACCAAGTGTCAGGATCAACCGTTTTCGCCGCCTCATAAATCTTGAGCATGCTTGATTTCATCAGGTGTCCCATAAGATCGAAACGGAAACCGTCGATTTTGTAATCTTGTGCCCACATCGTGACGCTATCGGCCACCAGTTTCTCGAACATACGGTTTTCTGAAGCGGTATTGTCACAGCAGCTAGAATTTTCAACCGCACCTGTGATGGGGTTCAAGCGGTGGTAATAACCGGGCACGGTTTTATCCAGTACTGATTTGTCATACAAACCTGACGAGTAGGTATGGTTGTAGACCACATCTTGCACGACTCGAAAACCAAGCTGATGCAGTTTTTGTACCATTTGGCGGTACTCTTTCACCCGTGACACACCATCACTTTGCACCGCATAACTGCCTTCTGGCGCGCTGTAATGGAATGGATCATAACCCCAGTTGAAGCTGTCAAGCGGCCGCACATCCGCAAGTAATGCTTGTGCTTGCGGTGTATTCGGGTCGGTTTTTTCCAACAAAGAAAGTATGGTCGCGCTCATCGACGTGCCATCAGAACAAAGCGACGCTTGCGAGTTAATACCACACAGTTTTGCGACCGTATCATTAAGATCGACCCGCTTTTGCTCATCTTCCGGAATCGACGCTAAATCATAGCTTGGCAGTAAGTGAATAGTGGTTAAACCCGCTTGTTTTAAACTTTTCAGGTGCGCAACACTGTCACGTTCTTCTTCCAAGAAGGCGAGGTACTTACCGTTGTATTCCGCTGTTCCTTTGCTATCACTGTTGCTGAAGTCACGAATGTGTACTTCATAAAGAATGTTATCTTCAGGATGACTCAGTTCAGGAATAATTTGAGTATCCCAATCGTCCGGTTTTGACTCTGCTGCGGTTAAGTCCACCAATTGAGAATAAAGGCTGGATGTACTGAGCGATTGCGAATACGGATCGGTCGTCATCATCCATTCAAGTTGCGCCGTTTTAGGATGGTAGGCCTGCACGCGGTAACGATAGAAACTGTTTTTCAGCGAGCGCTCACCTTGATAGTGCCAAACTCCGGTGTTGAGATCTTCAACCATCGGCTGAGGGGAGGTACTGAGAAGGGTTTTATCTTGATCATACAGATACAACTCCACTTGCTGCGCGGTCGGAGCCCATAGCGCAAAATGCGCGCTATCACCGTCTATCCAAGCGCCAAGTTTCGCTTCATCGGCATCATCGCTGCCAGCCGTGTAAAGATTATCGACTATTCCTGGGATCTGTACTTTTGTTGCAACCAGTACTTTGCCTTCAGCATCTCTCGCTACTGTGAGTAGCTGCGTTTTCAACAGCGCTTTAGCTTGTTCGTTGCTCACATCCAATGTGAAGGCTGCTCGACCCGCTAAATGTGGGAAATGCGCATTATTTGTCACGCCTGACAAGGCTAATGGGTAATGAATGAATTGTTCAGGATGGGCGATATCACCATTGCCTTGCGCGCGGCTCCAAAGCTCATAGCTTGCCGCTTCGCTGTGATCGAACCACGCCAGTTGATTTACCGCAAGCCAATGTGCAGCTGCGCCCTCAATGGCAACTTGAATTTGCTCATTCGGAGAGTAGTTCAATACCGCACTACCGTGGCGCGTATAAAGCGTATTGCCTTTGACAAAATCCAGCACTAAATCATCGCCGCCCAGCGCTTTATCATTGCCACTGTGCACAATAAAATTCATGCAGTTGCCATGTTCTGCTTTAAGTGGAATGCGATATATCGCTCCATAAATCGGGTCGATTTCTGAGGCTAAGTAAGGATTTCCCCAATCCACGCCATTAAGCGCAGATTCAGAAACAGAATCACAGCTACCGTTGTTCCAAAGGTGTAGTCCCCAGCCGTCATAATTATTGTCATCACGCAGGTAGTAAATAATCGCTTCTTGATAAGTTGGGGTCGGCTCGGTTGTCGAGTTATCCGCCTGTTTCGGTTGTGGATCAATGCTGTCGGGGATGCCATCACCGTCATCGTCGCTTGAGGCAAAATCCCCTAGCCCATCGTTATTGGTATCAAGGCTTTCTAAGCGATCTCGTGGGAATACATCCTGCGCGTTGATCACACCGTCACCATCAATATCGTCATCTTCGTTATCGGCAATACCGTCACTATCAAGATCAGCAGGAACGCTTGAAACATCATTGGCGTCCGTTCCTAAACGCGCTTCATCGGCGTTGCTCCACCCATCACCATCAATATCATCATCTTCGACATCCGCAATGCCATCGCCATCGAGATCGGCAGCAAAGCTTAAGGCGTCATAAGGGTCTGTCCCTAATCGCCATTCAGTTTCATCAGGCCAGCCATCGTTGTCATCGTCTAGGTCTGCGTGATCGCCAATGCCATCATTATCGGAGTCAATACTCTCTTGGATGTCGTAAGGAAAGTGGTCAATCAAATCGGCTACGCCATCTCTATCGCTATCAAAGCCAATAACAGGCCCACCATTTTCAAGCATCAGTGTTTTATCGCGAATATCGCTCTTTTCTCGCTGCGCTTTTTTGATCTCATCGCCAAACCGTTTACTGGCTTTTTTCAAGGTATTGGCCAATTCAGGCAAGCTGGAGTCATCGATAGTAGCAGGTAGCAGTTGCGCTAGCGCTTTAGCAGATTGAGCAACCAAGATGTGGTTATCGACATAATCCGCTTTGACATCCAAAGTTGGAATACGCAGCGCCTTTTTCAGCTCAGCCAACGCTTTACTCTCTCGCTTACCATTTTGCATCTGCACGCTGAGGTAAGTCGTAAAAGGGCTGATCACCGGATAATTTGCTGGCGCCATCATTAAATAATTGCGCGCCGCTTTGACGGTGGGAATATCTTGGTCAACGGTTTTTCCCTTGATAGCAGAAGCCATCAGATAATAATTTTTTACGTCACCACGCAGCCCCGCCACGTTAATTTTTGCGATACCTTTTTGGTCGGTATACGCTTGAGGTTCGTTTTGTTCAAATTGACGATTGCCGTTCACATCCAGCCAAACTTGGGCATTGGTTAAATACCCATCCATGACTTGAACGTCTAACGAGTCATTACAACCCGCTAGCATACCAATTGAAGCAAACGCTAAAGTCATTCTCGTTAGGTTTGTTTTCATTGTTGTAATCCGTTTTATAACGTTAGTGCTCGTCCTGCTCTCACTGCTGGCAGAAAACCTATAAATCAGTAGACATATGCCTATATCTACCTAAGCTAACGTTATAATTTTGACACCGCCAATTACCTCCCCCTTGCCATTTTGCCCTCAGGGCGTAGAGCCAAGGGAGGAGAAGAAAAACACAGAGTTCACTCACGCTCAGGGTAAATGAGATGAAAGGAAAGCAGAGAGAGCAAGATAAAAACGTGATCGGAAAGACAAAGCGTAGAATGAGGAATGATAAAGTGTGAAAGAATATTACATTTTGACCAATCTAATAGAGTTTGATCTTCCTCCCATATCTCCTTACTCATCACTCGCTATTCGCGCCGCTGAGCTTAACGTTCAGAATTGTGGTAAAACAAAAAGAGCCTCAAATGAGACTCTCCTTAATTGGTCGCAGACTGACCGCTATACCCAAACAACTCTAAGTGGGGAGGGTATAAAGGTTAAGCAAATACATATTTATCCATCAGGGTGACCATTTTGCCAATTTCGGGCTTGGTCAAGGTATCATCAGCACCCAGTGCTAATGCTTTGGCTCGGTTATCATCACTCATGATCGAGGAGAACATCACTATCGGCGTTGTTTTATAAGTTTCGCTGTCACGCAAGCGCTTCAACAAGTGCATACCATCCATGCGCGGCATTTCTACATCCGTTACGATCGCATTCACTAACTCTGTCACGGGTACGTTTTCGGACTTGGCTACTTTTTCAATTTCCATCAATTTCTCATAGGCTTCACCACCGTCTTTACACGCAATAATGTTGTAGCCTGCAGAGCTTAATGTATCTTGTATTAAGCTGCGGATAAACGCCGAATCATCCACCACCATGATAGTTTTCGCATTACGTTTGCTGATCATTTTTTGGTTGAGGTCGACCGATCTGTCCACCGTGACATCGTATTTTTCCATACTCAATTCAGGGTTGATGTCAGCGATGATTTTCTCAAAATCCAAAATCATGATCAGGTTGCCATCTTTGCGCACAACCGCCACGACGCAATCTTGCTCACCCGCTTCTAAAAACTGACTCGGCGATTCAACATCGTTCCAAGAAATACGGTGAATACGACTAATGCTGTCAATCAAAAAGCCATTGGTCATGCGGTTAAAATCCGTCACGATAACAAACTTTCGATCAAGGCTTGGATTAGTAGGCACACCGAGCCAACCGGCAAGATCAACTAACGGAGTCAGTACATCACGTGACGAAAATACACCGATCATATGCGGCTGAGCATTGGGATAATCGGTGGTATCAGGAACTTGTATCACTTCCCTAACTTTCGCAACGTTAATGCCGTAATAGCAGGTTTTCGTGCGTCCATCTGGCAGTACCTTTTCTAAATGGAACTCAATAATCTCAAGTTCGTTGGTACCACTCTCTGTCAAAATTGTACTACTTGGGTTGCTCATACTGGTCACTAATCTTAAGAATGGTTATTGGTATTTGTTTAATATGGCTTGATATCGATTAACACCGTCTTCATTAACCGTGTTCTTTACTTTATCAATACCCATTTGTAAATCGTCTAATAGTGTTTGGTCTATATTTTTATTAAAAGCATAGTAAAGTAATCCCTGCTTTAACACATAAAGTGTTTCAAATTGATCGGGGGCATATCCTGCTTGTTTTATCCACCAATGGGCTGACCGTTCATCGTATGCAATCAAATCAATACGCTTTTTCACTAACTGCTCTGCCAACATAGTGACATCCGTTGCTTCTTGCATTGAGTCTCTCGGAACACCATATTGCAACAGCATTTGTTCGCCGACGTCATCTTTTATCACCCCGATCTTATAGGAGGTAATTTCTAAAGGTTCCCCAAGTTTGATATTACTGCCTTTACGTGCAATTACCGAAACTTTGATGTCATCAATTGGGCCTACCCAATGAAATAATTCCTCTCTGTGTGACGTCCTTGTTGTCGAGAAAAGTACTCCGTCTTTTTTCAAAATGGTAGAGCGATAAGAACGAGCCCACGGTTGCAATACGATCTGGCTCAATAATACGTCATGTCCTGAGAATTTAGCGGCTTCTTGAAGTAAATCAACCGAAATTCCAGTGATTTTGCCCTGATTCATAAAATTAAAAGGGGGATAGGCCTCTGTATAATACGTTAGTGTTTCAAGACTAGCGGGATAAGCAGGTGATGATGCCAACACACTGATTAGCCACATAGGTAGAATAGTACGCAGATATTTGATTACGTTCATCCTCTCTCCTACATGATGTTATCTGCCTTTTGTCCTTAAACTTTAGATGGGGTTTGAAACGCCGTCTAGTTGATCGCAAGCATTCATCATCAACAATACGAACGACGTGATTAAATAGCATTAAATTTCATGCGGTTAACCCATTAAATCTCTCGGCCTAACGCACAACTTTTTTATAGCAACGCTCCGGGCGACCAACCGTGCCGTAATTTAAGTCGGCGGTTAGCTCACCACTGCTGATTAAATATTCCAGATAACGCCTTGCCGTGGTTCGACTTGCGCCAATTTTTTCTCCCGCTTCGTCCGCGGTCAAACTGCATGGTGTATTAAAAAGATGGCGTATTTTGTCTAGCGTAACCCCATCAATTCCTTTGGGAAGACGCAGATGAGTGGGAAGCTCACTGGTATTGGCTGTCAACATTTTATCAACTACGTTTTGGTCAACATCAGCCACGGAGCCCAGCTCTAATTGTTGGGTTTGGTATTTCTTCAATGCCGATTCAAGACGGGGAAACATGACTGGCTTGAGCAAGTAATCAACTACGCCACCACGCATTGCCTGTTGTAGCGTCTCAACATCGCGCGCTGCAGTAATCAAAATTACATCACAGCCTTGGTTGTTGCCTCGAACTTTCTGTAAGAGATCGAGCCCCGTACCATCCGGTAGATAAACATCCAGCAATACTAAATCGGGTTTGAGGATATCTAACTGTAATTGGGCATCGGCGTGAGTCGTTGCAATGCCAATGACTTCAAATCCCTCAATTTGTGTCAGGTAACGATGATGTAATTGCGCAATCGCGATATCATCTTCAATAATCATGACACGGGTATTCATACTTGTTCTTCCTTAGGCAGATAAACCGTAACTCTTGTTCCAACATCTTGATTACTTTTCATTTCTAGCTGCCCTTGATAGCGATCAGCTAACTGTTTTACCAGGTGTAAACCCACACCTCGGTTATGTTTTGCTTTGCTAGAGACTCCCTTTTGCCATAATTGCTGTGGCGACATTTGTTCGGGTAAACCACACCCTTTATCATCCACTTCAAGAATAATTTCGGCACCATAATCGCTGAGTGACACTTCAATGATGCGTCGTTCTTGTGTCACCCGTTTTTCATTGCGGATCATCGTGAGTGTCGCATCAAATGCATTGTCAATCAGGTTACCCAAGATAGTGACGATATCTTCGGCATTGATACGCTGCGGCAAAGGTTCTAGACGCGATCCCTCTTCAACGACTAACTCCAAACCAAGTTCACGAGCTCGCTCAGTTTTACCCAGCAGCATTCCGGCAATGAGTGGATCTCTAACTGTCTCACGTAGAAATTCAATGAGCGATTGGTAATGAGCCGTTTCTTGGCCGATTAAATGCTGAACCGCTTCCAGCTCTCCCATCTGTACAAGCCCACTGATGGTGTTGAGTTTGTTGCGATGTTCGTGAGTTTGAGAGCGCAGCATTTCAGCATACTCTTTGGTTTGGGAGAGTTGCTCGGTTAACTCGTTGATTTCATCTCGGAGGCGGAAGCTGGACACCGCCCCAACCACTTTACCGTCAACAATAATCGGACTTCGATTGGCGATCAGACGTTGTTGATTGAGGTACAGCTCGATGTCGTGATCAGGCGTACCACTTTCAATAACACTCATGAGATCACTTTCAGGCAGAAAAAGAGAAAGTGGTTGATTCAGCGCTTTCTCTCGGTTAATCGCCAAAATCTCACACGCACTTTTATTAATGGAACGAAGAATACCCGCCTCATCAATACTTAAAATTCCTTCTTTTAAGGTACTCATGGTGACATCAAGTTCGACATACAATCGGCCAATCTCTTCTGGTTCAAAACCGAGTATCGCTTTCTGAAAACGGCGTGAGGCGTAGCTGGAAAGTACAGCATTCGCCAGCACTACCAGTAGTGCCATCCCAATTAAGTAGATAAGAAAAGGTTCAATTTTATCTTGTAGTCGTTCTATTAAGTAACCAACTGACACCACACCAACGATCTGTCCTTGGGCATTTTTTACCGCCGATTTTCCACGCACGGATTTACCCAATGAACCCTGAGCAAAAGAAACGTATGACTCACCATGTAGCAAAGCTTGATCATTATCTCCCCCTTTCATGGGAAGACCAATTCGTTCATCAACAGGATGGACTAAGCGGATCCCATGTTGATCGCCGATAACAATGAAGGTTGCACCGATTAATTTTGTTAACTCTCGATAACGCTGTTGGTGATCCACCCCACTACCAGATTCAAGCATATCGACCACTGATGGAGTTTGTGCAAGAAATGAAGCAACCCCCAAAGCCTTTAAGCCCATCTCTTCTTCTTGAGAATGTTTGATGTACACAAAACCAGCGGCAACTAACAGCAGTAATTCAATCAACCCTGAAAGGGTCATTATGATCAGCATACGCTTACGAAAACTGATACTACTCCACACCATAAATCCCTCTTTAACTCTGCATACAAGCTAACACTTATTTAACATTTGAGCGAAGAGAGAAACGAATAACTGTGAACAATACTACGCATTCCACGCACCATTTTGGTTCGTTTTATTGCAATCTATTTCGAAGACTTGCCAAGCAGAATATGCACAAGGTTTTATAAAAAATTATCATGGTTATTTCGTGATCTATATCACACCTATTTTAGAAAAATTTTATCTTATAATGCCAAAGCATTTGTATACTAATTGTGCAGTGAAGAAGATGATGAGGAAACCTCACAAAAAGATAGCCCTATAATAACCATACCAATTGCTATCGATTCCATTCATAACATTGTCAGAAGGACACTTACAATGAAACGCGATGCCTTTGGAATTTGCCTTTCCCGAGATATGCTGTTTAACCATTTACAGTCAACCTTTACTCATGTTCGGGCTTATGAAGAAATAGCGACTGAGTCAAATGATGACCTGAGAGTGCTGCTCGCTTTCCCGCAGATGTCGGGTAAGGACGTACTGACCACGATGCAAGGCAGTACAAACGTGAGAGGTAGCAAAAAATTGGTTTGGCGGGCCGATTATCTCTGCCCTTCTTACCATAAGTATTAAATTTAAATATTGAATTTTGGTGATATGCGCTTCATGCTAGCGCATATCACTTGCTGTTGTTTCGACATTTCAACCCATCGCACTGTTGACTTCCGCAGCAAAAAACTAGAGCATTAACTCTAATTACTATTACTCGAGCTTAGCATGAAAGCGAAAACACTCAGCCTATTCGTCTTTACTCTGCTTGGTGCAGCCCCTTCTTTCGCCGCGCCGATTTCCTTTCAACAAGCATGGGATCTTTTGCAACAGAGCAATAATTCACTTGCCGCTGGGCGGGCAAATGTCGAACGCTATCAGCATATTGAAAATTCCACAGACAGTCTCAATTTGCCTGCTGTTTCTATTGGTGCAAACTACACGCGTTTAGACCAAGATGTTACTTTGTCAGGAAAGCAGATATTCGATAGCACTGGGCAATCTATCCCATCATCTTTGGGGCCAGTTTTAGGACCGATACTCGCCAGTGCAGGCTCCATCACATCAACCATCACCGAACGAGATATTTTCAGCTCTTCGATTCGCGCTATTTGGCCCATTTTTACGGGCGGACGGATCAGCGCCGCACAAGCTGCTGCGGAAGGTAAGAAAGAAGAAGCGCAAAGCCAGCTCGCAATGGAAACACAAGCGCGCTATGAAGACTTGAGCAAATATTACTTTAGTGTTCTTTTGGCAAAAGAGGTTTTAGTGACTCGCCAAGCCGTTGAGCAAGGGTTAACCAAGCACCGTGATAATGCACTAAAGTTAGAGCAACAAGGACAAATTGCCCATGTGGAACGGCTACAAGCTGAAGCCTCATTAGATAAAGCAACGGTTGAACGCAAAAAAGCACAAAAAACCTTAGATATTGCCCAAAGCGCACTAACCCAAATTCTAGGTCAAACAGAAAAAGTCGAGCCAAGTGGTTCACTGTTTGTCAATGACCGTTTACCGCCACTCTCTGTTTTTGTGGAGCAAACGCTCAATACCTATCCGGGCTTGGCACTACTTGAAGCAAAAGAAAAGCAAGCAAGCAGCTTGATCAAAGCTGAACAAGGCAAATACTATCCAGAAGTCTACCTTTACGGTGATTACAGCCTACATGAAGACGATTCGCTGGCCAGCCAAATGAAACCGGATTGGTTAGTGGGTGTTGGGGTCAACATTCCGTTAATTGAAACATCGGGTCGCAGCGATCAAGTCAAAGCAGCGCACAGCGCAGTCTCACAAGTACGTTACTTAAAGGCGCAAGCTAAGCAAGATTTGAGCGTGTTGGTGGAAAAAACCTATTTGGAAGCCGAACAAGCATTGGAAGAAGTGATGGGACTAAACTCAAGTCTCACACTGGCTAATGAAAACCTGAACCTACGCCAAAAGGCATTCAGTCAGGGTTTAGCAACGTCCTTAGATGTGGTGGATGCAGAGCTCTACCTTGCGAGTATAAAAACGCAACAGTCATTAGCCAGCTTCAACTACTTACTTTCTTTAAATAAGTTACTGGCATTGACCAGTGAAATGAATACTTTCCCTATCTACACACAATCAGCGATTTTGTTGCACTCATCAATGACTCACGAATCACCTGCTCAAAAGGATGCCTTATGAAAGCCGTAAAACCAACACTGATTGCTCTTGCTGCTGTGGTGGCGATCTCTTGGGTAGGCTATCGCTTTTACCAAGCATCTCAACCTAAACCTGTCCGCTTACAAGGTCAAATTGAATCTCAACAATACAGTATTTCCTCAAAAGTTCCCGGCCGTATTGATCAGGTACTGGTGCGCAAAGGCGATAGCGTTGAACGTGGCCAGCTCATTTTCACGCTGCACAGCCCTGAAATTGAAGCTAAATTAGATCAAGCGATTGCGGGTCAAAAAGCGGCGGGCGCACTGGCTAAAGAAGCAGAAACAGGCGCACGCGATCAACAAATTCAAGCAGCGAAAGATCAATGGCTTAAAGCCAAAGCGGCAACTGATTTAATGGAAAAAACCTATTTGCGTGTCAATAACCTTTACCGTGATGGTGTCGTCGCTGAACAAAAACGTGATGAAGCGAATACCCAATGGCAGGCTGCTAAATATACTGAAAGCGCCGCTTTTCAGATGTATCAAATGACCAAAGAAGGCGCACGCTCTGAAACTAAACTCGCTGCCGCGGAAAAAGAACGTATGGCTGCTGGTGCCGTAGCGGAAGTTGAAGCTTATGCCGCGGATACTAAAATTGAGAGTTGGTTTGACGGTGAAGTGTCCCAAGTACTGCTGCAAAGCGGCGAACTGGCTCCACAGGGCTTCCCTGTCGTCACTGTCGTGGATACCCAAGACTCATGGGCGGTGCTCAACGTACGCGAAGATCAACTCAAGCATTTTACGAAAGGCACAACATTTACGGCTTACTTACCTGCTTTAGAAGCCAAAGTAGAATTTATCGTTTCCCACATTGCAGTGATGGGTGATTTCGCCACATGGCGATCAACAGACGCCTCACAAGGGTTTGATTTACGCACCTTTGAAATCGAAGCTCGCCCTACCACACCTGTCGAAGGTTTGCGTATGGGAATGAGTTTAGTGGTTGAGCTATAAGCCTTATGTCGATTCAGGTTCGCCCTCAATGGCCTCTGCTGCGCCATGACCCTTGGCTATTGTCTAGCCTAAGCTGGATACCAATAGTATTGGCATTCAGTATTTGGTGGATTTTCTCACAAGGGATAGTGCGCGATCTGCCGATTGGCGTGGTCGATTTGTCTCACAGCCAATTGTCACGTCAATTGATAAGAGATTTCGATGCAACCTCGACTATGGCAGTCACGCACCAGTTCCAAGATGTCAATCAAGCCAAAACTGCGTTAATTGAAAGTGACATTTATGCGTACGTTGTCATTCCGTATCAATTTGATAAATCAATATTTCGTGGTGAGCAGCCACAAGTATCGACCTTCTTCAATAGCCAATACATTTTGGTTGGACGATTGATCAACTCTGCTATTGTTCAAGCACAAAGTACGTTCAATGCCCAAGTGGATGTCGTAAAAAACCTAGCGACTAGCCAACAAACCACATTGAGTGCGATGGGGCGAGCCGTACCAATCAGGACACAGATTACGCCCCTGTTTAATCTCAATACAAACTATGCGCAATTTTTAGTCTCGGCGGTTATACCCGCTCTTTGGCAAATCGTGGTCGTGGTCAGTACCATTATGATTTTGGCAGCAAACCATCGTCACTTTGGTTTGCAAACGTGGCTTGGAGAAAAGCCATTACGAATTTTAACGCTAACATTGATGCGTTATCTGCCGATTTTTATGTTGCAAGGGATTGGTTTTTTAATCTGGTTTTATCAAATATTAATGTGGCCAATGCACGGCAGTTTTGCTCTATTGATTATCGCACAACTTGCAATGACGCTCGCCTGTATGATCATGGGCGCACTCTTTTTCTTTCTAACACTCGATCCGGCCAGAGCGATGAGTTTTGCTGGCGCTTTTACCGCACCAAGTTTTGCATTTATGGGCATTACGTTCCCAGTGACGGATATGAATACTCTAGCGCAGTGGTGGCGAAGCCTGCTACCAGTGAGTCACTACATTGAAGTGCAAGTAAGCCAAGTGAGTTATAACGCTGAATCGCTGTCATCACTTAAGTATTTAGTGCCAATGCTGGGCTATGCATTGCCGCTGCTGCTCACTTTGATTCTTATCCGTAAACACAAGCAAGCCGAGCGAATCAACCATGACTGAAACTACGCGATTCATTGCTCTACTGAAAGCAGAGCTAAAAGCGCTATTCACTAACCCTGTGGTGCTGTTGACTGTCTTTGGTGGCGTGGTTTTTTACTCCTTTTTATACCCTTTGCCTTATACGCAGCAAACTCCACGCGAGCAGACACTCTCGATTGTCAATCTCGATAAAAGCCAAGCCAGTTACCAACTAGAACGCATGGTTGACGCAACGCCACAAGTCAAAGTGATTCAACGCGACAGTACCATTGAAGATGCCAAGCAGGCGTTTCTTAACCGCAAAGTTAGCGGTATTTTAGTGATTCCTGAACATTTTTATAAAGACCTACTGCTTGGGAAAAGTCCAACACTGGCCTACGCTGGCGATGCCTCTTACTTTCTAGTGTACGGCACCATCGTTGAGGGCTTATCGCAAGCTGGCGGAACCTTAGCCGCGAAAAGTAAAGTGTCACGTTTAGTGATGGAAGGAGAACCGCTTTCTCTGGCCGCTCAGCACTATTCCGCCACAAGCATCAACCTAAAACCGACCTTTAACCCACGCATGGGTTATGTTGATTACGTTGTCCCAGCGGTGTTTGTTCTGATCTTACAGCAAACCATGATCATGGCGGCAGGATTAATGGGCGGAACACAAAAGCACGGAAATGGCTATTGGAGTCATACCACACCGCTACGATTAATATTGGTACGCAGCATTGTCCTGGTTGCTGTTTATTATCTACTCAGCATGTACTACTTTGGTGCCAGTTTTACCTCACATGGTGTCAACACCCTCGCCAGTGCGGGGCATTTATTGCTACTTCTACTGCCTTTCTTACTGGCCTCTTGCCTATGCGGCATTTGGCTTGGTTCAGTTACACCGCGGCGAGAATTGGTGACGTTAGTGGTATTAATCAGCTCAATGCCACTGATTTTTTCAGCTGGTTTTATTTGGCCGTTAGAAGCAATTCCACGCCCTATCATTTGGGTATCCAACCTCTTTCCAAGTACGCCTGCCATTCAGAGTTTTCTCAGTTTGAACCAAATGGGCGCATCATGGGATCAAATCAGCACTCAGTGGGGGATCTTGTGGGTGCAAGTGTTTGGTTGGGGAGCCCTTGCTTTTTACCAACTCCAGCGGAAGCGTTAATTAATCATTCCTGCCACTGCTGACGCATACGCTCAACAGTGGCATCATCGATACCATGAACATTCTGGTACTGCGCACGGCAAACATTAATCACTAAGGTTGCATGGTAACGTTTAGCCAACTGCCGGTAAGCTCGCATCTCCCAATGTCGGACAAAAGTATTTGCCACAACAACGTCCTCACCTTGCGCTAAACAGCGCTCCACTTGCTGTTGACACCACCGATGAGCTTGCTCGATTTTATCTGGCTGATAACAATAGTTACCTTTCTCATTGATAAAATACATATCCGCTTCAAAATGCTTTGCATGTAGCGTCCTTGCTAAGGTGCTTTTGCCTGAGCCGGGTAATCCCCTGATCAAAGTTAAGGTTAGCGCCATGTGTATCCAACAGGTAAGTAAACGGATATCCAATAGTAACTAATTTCACAGCAAGATTCATTTTGCTATCGACATCTGGTTTTGATTAAGTTAAGTTCGGCAGTATAGACGTCCAAAAATAGCTTAGGGAGAAAGCTGTGCCGATTAAGATCCCCGACCAACTGCCTGCCGGTGATGTACTGCGTCATGAGAACATTTTCGTGATGTCAGAAACACGTGCCGCCACACAGGGCATTCGTCCATTAAAAGTTTTGATTTTGAATTTAATGCCGAAGAAAATCGAAACCGAGACTCAGTTTTTGCGCCTGTTATCCAATACTCCGCTGCAAGTGGATATTGAATTACTGAGAATTGATGAGCGCCCAAGTAAAAATACCCCCACTGAGCATTTGGAGAACTTTTACCGTCAATTTGAGATGGTAAAAAATCGCAACTTCGACGGGCTCATCATCACCGGAGCACCTTTGGGGTTGGTCCAATTTGAAGATGTGATTTATTGGGAACACTTAAAAAGCGTGATGGAATGGGCTAAAAATCACGTCACTTCCACACTCTACGTTTGCTGGGCAGCGCAAGCGGGGCTAAAACTGCTCTACAATCTGCCCAAACGAACTCGCAAAGAAAAATTATCGGGCGTTTATCATCATGAAATCCACCATCCCTTTCATCCGATATTACGCGGCTTTGACGACACCTTTTTAGCGCCCCATTCTCGTTATGCTGATTTCTCACCAGAATACTTAGCCGAACATACGAATTTAGATATTCTCGCCACCTCTGATGTTGCGGGTGTGTACTTAGCCTCAACCAAAGACAAACGTAACGTGTTTGTCACAGGTCACCCTGAGTACGACGCACATACACTGCATGGTGAATATATTCGAGATTTAGGTGAAGGGATGGAACCCGCAATCCCAGTCAACTACTACCCCAATGATAATCCAGATAATAAACCAGTCGCCAGTTGGCGAAGCCACGGTCACTTGCTGTTTGCAAACTGGTTAAACTACTGTGTTTACCAACAAACACCTTACGACCTTGAACACTTTAGCGAAGATAAATTTACCAAAGACGATTAGTGTTTCATGCCTGATCATCTCAGTAATGAGGTGTTCAGGTTTTCATCAAACATAGTGCATACTGACTCGCATTCTTCTCTGCTCTTTCCCCCTCGATCTTCTGATTTCCTTATCATGCGTCTAAGCGATTTAGGAGCTGCAGATAATGAAAAAAGTACTGATGATATTGATAATGTTCACGTTATCGGCCTGTGTCACCGTGAACGAAAAAGGTGAGCCTGAAGTAAAAGCGGATCCGGTTGAAATGGCCGAATCTCGCATTGCGCTCGGCCTAGGCTATTTAGAAAATGGCAACATGAGCAAAGCGCGTGAGAACCTAGAAAAAGCCACACAACATGCGCCAACTTACTATCGATCGCAACTTGCGATGGCTCACTACTACGAAACTGTCGGTGAAACAGAGGCCGCACGTAAAACCTATCAAACCGCGCTTCGCGCCCATCCCAAAAATGGCAATATTCTCAATAACTACGGCACATTTTTGTGCAAGCAGGGCGAATATCAAAAAGCCGATGAATATTTTAACCGCGCCATTGCTCAACCCTATTATTACCTTGTCCCTGCAAGCTATGAGAACGCAGCCTTTTGCGCGTTAAAATCTGGCGATAAAGAACAAGCGCACTACTATTTTGCAAAAACATTAGACCATGACCCTAATCGAGCTCGTTCATTGCTGCAATTAGCTAAATTGGAAATTGACGCTCAACAATACACGCAAGCTCGCATCCGCTTGATGCAATTTAATCAGCGCTACGGTAACCAAAAAACATCGCTTCAATTATTGGTAGAGTTAGAGAAAAAGGCAGGAAATAAAGCGTTAGAGAAAAAATATCAAGCGGCGCTCGATACCTTTTCCTAACATCGTATTACTAGGGCAAGGGTTATTTGATATTGGTGGGTCTACCGTCTTTGCCACCAGTACGGTCACGATAGTGGATACGGCGAAGACGTCTGACTTTCTGAGCGCGCTGAATTTTTTGATATTCGCGATAGATAATACGAATAAAAAACCCAAGCCCAATCATCGCAAGCAAGGCAAACAGATAAGCGAAGGGCTGGCAGATCCATCCGGGTTGGCAAGGTAAATAAAGGTCAAAGTCCATACCTTACTCCTTCTATTGCTATCTCAACTCACTGACCAATATAGTCAATCAACGAAGTCAGCCTAGCACTTTGCCGCTAACCATTGTTTGCGTTGACTGTCATTTTGGAAACTCCATGCGATGAATCGACTCACTTTTTGCCCTTGTTGCATTTCAACAACCTTCACCACTGCAGCACCCACTTTATCTAACTGTTTTTGCATCCAACGTACATTCTCTTTTTTAGAGATCAATGTGGTGAACCACAGCACTTGCTGAGCGTAGTGTTGACTTTCAAAGGCCATGTTTTTAATAAAGGCAGCTTCACCACCGGGGCACCATAACTCAGCTTTTTGTCCACCAAAGTTGAGCGTGACCGCCTTACTTCTGTTAGCGTCTTGCCCCACAATTTCTTGACCTTTTTTGACTCGATTACGCTGTAAATTTTTCAACTTACGTTCGCTGCCTTGCTGCGCCTGTAGTTGTGATGCATGAAAAGGCGGGTTGCACGTGGTGAGATCGTAACGCTCATTTTCTTGGATAATCTGCTTAAAAATGTGTTTTGCATCGCTCTGCAAACGGCATTCAATACGTCCATTGAGTGAAGCGTTGCTATTAACCACCAGATTGGCGGATCTAATAGAGATAGGATCAATATCGCTACCAACATAGTGCCAGCCGTACTCTGCCACACCCACTATCGGATAAATACAGTTCGCTCCGACCCCAATATCAAGTGCTTGAACCTTTTCATGCTTGATTGCTGAGCACTCATCTAGCAGCAAATCGGCCACGCGATGAATATAATCAGCTCGACCGGGGATCGGCGGGCACAAATACCCAGCGGGAATATCCCAATGGGTCACATGATAATGATGTGCCAATAACGCTTTGTTGAGCATTTTCACCGCCATCGCATCGGAGAAATTGATGCTCGGTTCACCACTCGGGTTGCGAATAACAAAGGGCTTCAAAGCAGGCAGTGTATTAATCAGCGCGGGGAAATCGTATTGTCCTTGATGCTGATTACGAGGATGTAACCCCTGCTTTGCTTTTAACGCAGGTTTTTTATGGCTCGCTTCAGGTTGGCTTTTCTGCGGCTTCACTTTGGCTGACATTACTGCTCCTCTTTTAAATCGAGATACATCATAAATAATCGTGCATCAAACTCGAGCTGATGATAATTCGGTTCCATATGGCAACACAGTTGATAAAAAGCCTTGTTGTGCTCTTTCTCTTTGATGTGAGCCAGCTCATGTACCACTAGCATGCGCAACAGCGGCTCCGGTGCTTCTTTAAACATGCTCGCTATGCGGATCTCATTTTTAGATTTGATTTTCCCACCATGCACTTTGGCAACATAACTGTGCAACCCTAGTGCGTTATTGATAATGTGGATTTTATTGTCGTACACCACTTTACTGATCGGCGCCGTTTTCTTCATGTATTGATTTTTGAGATCAATCGCGTAGTTAAACAACGCTTTTTCACTTTGAATCGAATGGCGCTGTGGGTAACGTTGCTCAAACCAACTAACGAATTTACCGGCCGTGATCAACTGTTCAACTTGTGAAACGAGATGAGGCGGATAGTTTTGTATGTAACGAAAAGATGGATGCATAGCCCAGCAACTGACTCATAAAAAAGGCGCTAAGTGTAACTGAATCAAGCCTGCGTTTCATCTTTCCAATCACAAGGAGCAAGGCTTCGCATCCGAGAGAGTTGAAACTCAGCGCCTCGGTGGGTAAACTTGCCGCCCTTTATGTTCGGTTAATGAGTGAATTGGATGAAACGTATTGTGCTCTACGTCAAAGATAAATGCCCGCACTGTAAAGATGCTCAGCGCTATCTTGACGCCAAACAGATCCCCTACCGCTTATGTAACGCAAAAATGCAACGCGGCCGGAAGGAATTGGATGCGATCGGCGCGCGCAGTGTACCGGCTTTAAAAATTGGTGATCGAATTATGATTGGCTGGAACCCAAACAACTTTGAAAAAATCTATCAAAGTTAATCGAACGATACACATCGCCCCTTTCACACGTACTGTTTCACAAATTCAATAAAAGTACGGTCGGCATTAGACAAATAGCCCTCTTTGCGCCATGCGAGGGCTAAATCTAACCAGACTGGCGGTTCAAAAGGGATCGCTCGTACATCCGGTTCATGCTCCGTTACAAGCTCTAATAACGCAGTCACTGCGTACTCATGTTTGACAATACTTAAAATCATTGGCAACAGATTGGTTTCAAAAGAGAAATGTGCGCTGAGCTTATGCTCTTTACACACTTTATCAATGAAGTCGCGGTGGAAATAACCGGGCTTAAACATTACCAATTCATGCTCAAAAAAGGTCTTAAAATCTATCGATTCTCGTTGTGCTAACTCATGTTCTTTCCCCACTACCGCCACCATTTGCGATGATAAGAGGGGATCAACTTCTAAATCCGGAGGAAGATCATGATTGAGGATCACGCCAATATCTAGCTCACCACTGAGCAACATTTTTCTAATCGACTGAGTTCCCGCTTCTATCACCGTCATTTTTAGCAAGGGAAAGTGACTTTTAAAAGCCATTACAATTTCTGGAAAGAAATAGGATCCCATCATGCTCGGCGCGCCGAGCCTCACTTCGCCTTTGACTAACCCTTTAAGCTCATCCATCGCCAATTGTGCATCTTCAAGTTGCTGCAAAATACGAGTGGCGTGTTCATATAACACTTGCCCTTCATGGGTCAGCGTCACTTTTCGCTCATCTCTTTTTAGCAAAACAACCCCTAATTGCTGCTCAAATTTTTTAATCGAAATACTGAGTGCTGGCTGCGCAATGTGCAGTTGCTGGGCTGCTAAAGTAAAGCTGCCGCATTGAACCACAGCCGAAAAATGTTTTAGATGGCGAGTATCCATAGCTTTATGGTTCCACAAAATCAAACGAAGCGAGATTCGTCCAACGAGGTTGGGATATATTTTATATATCACGACGATATTTTTAATATATTTTATTAATCACCAAGCCACTGCTACTGTGATCACAGATACATAACGTAAGTGAAGCGTAATCATGATCGAAATTGGCAGTAAAGAATACCGAAAAGTCACTTGGGGGCTTGCTCTCGGCTCGTTCTTAGTCTTTTGTAATCTCTATCTTTTTCAGC
Source organism: Vibrio sp. 3-2(1) (assembly GCF_963887575.1). Lineage (NCBI taxonomy): Bacteria > Pseudomonadati > Pseudomonadota > Gammaproteobacteria > Vibrionales > Vibrionaceae > Vibrio > Vibrio sp. 3-2(1). Next base: position 271,060 of record NZ_CAWPGB010000011.1, read on the forward strand.
CAATGTTGCCCTACCTTGCTACGCATTTTGCGGTTTCAGAAACCCAAATTAACTGGTTATTTGCCGCATCAACCCTCGCACTCTCCGTCAGTTTAGTCCCTTGGGCAATCAGCTCTGAATCCTTTGGCCGCCGCAAAGTGATGTTATTAGGGCTATTCATGATGCCATTAATCGGCAGCTTAATGTTGATCAGCCAACAGCTATGGGTGCTGGTTTTAACACGTGCACTAATGGGCGTCGCATTGGCCGCCTTTGCTTCGGTTGCCGTGGCTTACATGGCTGAGGAGCTTTCGCCTCAAGCATTTAGCCAAGCGATTGGTGGTTATATTGCTGCGAATTCATTAGGTGGTATTAGCGGCCGAATTTTAGGCGGTATATTGACCGATGCCTTTGGCTGGCAACAAGCCGTGATTGTGATTGCCATACTGACTTTCGTATGCGCCATCATTGTGCTGTGGTTACTGCCCATTCAACGCAATTTCACGCCGCAACGAGGCTTGTTCTTTCACCACAATCGTGCGCTGGTAAAACATCTTTCTAACCGCACACTGTGGCTAGCGATGCTGATTGGTGGTACTAACTTCGCGCTGTTTGTTAATCTCTACTCAGTGATGGGCTTTCGGCTTGTCGCCGAACCCTACTCGCTACCAATTGGCTTAGCATCATTGATCTTCCTATGTTATTTGGCGGGAACACTCAGCTCGAAACTGACCGCCAACTGGACAAAACGCTACAATGCCATTTCGGGCATGATGTTGGGAGCCTTGCTCAGTTTATCGGGGATGTGGCTAGCCTTGGTTGAATCAATCCCGTTTATGCTGATCGGTTTAATGTTGATCAGTTTCGGCGCCTTTTTTACTCATACGCTCGCCTATTCATGGGTGAGCCAAAAGGCCAGCAGCGCAAAAGCAACCGCGACCGCTCTGTATTTGGTTCATTATTATGTAGGTGGCAGCCTCGGCGGGTTTTTCCTACTCTATTGCTGGCAAAATGGCGGTTGGCCGGTGGTGGTTTCGGGTGGAATGGTGTTGTATGTGGCAATGTTTTTTCTCTGTTGGAAATTGCGCCATGATGACCGCGCACTGGCGCACCGCCAGCCGCTGCATGAATTGATCAAGTAGTGTTATCCACTCACTTTATCAAAAGACTCATGTTATGCTTGCGCCAAATTGACTGTTTTAATAAGCACTATGAGCGTAACGATAAATAAAACCGCCATCACAACTGAAGTCGAACAGTGGCTTAACGATGTGGTGATTGGCTTAAATCTCTGCCCTTTCGCCGCAAAACCACAACGTAACCAACAGATCAAAATTTTCGTCAGTGAAGCGGATACTGAAGAACAATTGCTGCAAGATATTTTGCAACAATTGCTAGAGTTAGAAGGCAGCTCGGCACAGTCTCTTGAGACCACCTTAGTGGTAGTGCCAAACATGCTCGAAGATTTTTTTGAGTACAACTTTTTTATCGATTGGGTCGAAGCATTAATTACGCAACAAGATTGGCAAGGCATCTTCCAAGTCGCTACCTTTCACCCTCACTACTGTTTTGGCGGCACACGCCCCGAAGATGACGAAAATCTAACTAACCGTTCGCCGTACCCGATTTTCCATCTTATTCGCGAAGAGAGTATGGAAAAAGTACTCAAGCACTACCCTAACCCAGAAGCGATTCCCGATACCAATATCGCTCGTGTTAGTGCTCTAAGTGACCAAGAACGCCGCCAACTGTTTCCTTATTTGTTTCTCAATAAGTAACCCTGTTCTTTAACCAAACTGATGGCATGGGTCGCAGCTTTACCATCAGTTTGTTACTATCCATTTTCTTACTATCAGTTTATTACTATTAATTTGTTACTACGCGTCACAATCCCTGTTAACCAAACCAATGGACCGAGATAATGCATTTATCCAAGCTTACTCAAGAGATTTACGATCATCTTTACCGCGATATTACCGAGTTTCGTAGCACCTTTGATCTCCCCGTTGCTGATGCCAGCAGCTTAAACGATAAAGCTGACACGTTGCATACTTCACTCGCGATTGAAGAATTGACTGAACTTGCTGAAGCTGACAATAAAACAGAACAAGCGGATGCGATCATCGATACTGTGTACGTTTTGATGGGTCGCTTAGTCCACCTAGGGCATAGCCAAGTGAGTGACAACTTAGCGATCAGCTATTTGATTGATCTTCTGCTCAATGTTGCCGTGAATCGTGGCATCGAATTTATTCCATGCTGGGATGAAGTACACAGCTCGAACATGAGTAAAGTGTGTCGCAATGAAAAAGAGTATGCCGATACCCAAGCCTACTATGCTGAACAAGGTATTGAGCTGATGGCCGTACAAAAAGGCGACTACATTATTGCTAAATGCGCACAAGATTTTGTCTCTGAAGGCAAAACGATTCGCCAAGGTAAAGTGCTCAAATCAGTCTATTACCGTCCTGCTGACCTCGCTTCATTGACGCAATAACCTTGCAAAGACTCAGATAAAAAAAACCACCTTGTGGGAGCAAGGTGGTTAAGAGACTTATAAAAAGCCTAACAAGAACGAGAATGTATCGATTCTATTAATGCGATTGGCGTGCCAACTTTTGTATAAAATATAACCATTTGTTTTTAATAGACTTATTATTTTTACTATTCTATCTCCAGCACATTGATGCGCTAAAAGTGTGCTTACTGCACGACAGTTGTGCTTTTAATCAAAGATAAGGTAAGGCTTTCCTTCAACAACAACCTGCTTCACCTGAGTCTGAAACGCTGCACTTAACGCTTGGCTCTCTAATACTTGTTCAACCGAGCCGGAACTTTGCAATACGCCATCTTGCAGTAACAGAGCGCGATCGGCATGGCGCAATGTTCGATTGAGATCGTGATTGGCCATTACTACCGATATCCCTTGCTGTGCAACCTCTTCAATCAAACGATAAAGCAACCCTTCTTGAGCAATATCAAGAGGCGCCGCAGGTTCATCTAATATCAATAACTGCGCGTAAGGGTTTAAGGTTGGCCAAATTTGCAAGCAAATACCGGCCAAGCGGACACGTTGCCATTCGCCGCCTGACAGTTGGTGAATGGATCGATGCAATTTGTCTTGAATATTCAATCGTTGAGTGAGATGAAGCACGGCTTGATTAACAACCTGAGAATGTAAATCGGCGCAACTGGGGATCGCTAAGGCAAGATATTGATAAACATCGACATTAAAAACAGGCTTGTCGTTTTGCGACAGATAAGCTCGGTGCAGTGACAGCGCCTCTAACGATGCGCTTGAAAGCTGAAGATCACCAATGTAGACCTCACCTTGGCTCTCTGTCACGCCAGCTAACGCCGACAATAAAGTGCTTTTCCCGCTGCCATTAGGCCCAATAACATGCAGCACCTCTCCCGCTTGGCAGGTAAAAGAGAGTGGTAATAAGCGTGATGAAACCTGCAGGCTATTAACGTGAATCATGGTTTTTCAACAACATCCAAATAAAAATCGGCGCACCAATGGTGGTAGTGACGACACCAAGTGGAAGCTCAGCAGCATTAAGCGCCGTTCTGGCAACGGTATCCGCGCAAACCAGTAAGAGTGCGCCGAACAGAGCCGACATAGGTAAAAGGTAGCGGTTTTCAGAACCAAACGCCAAGCGCAATAAATGCGGAACAACCAACCCAACAAAACTGATCACACCGCCCAATGCCACCGCAGCTCCTACCAGCAGCGACACGGAAAAAATCAATTTCCAACGTAGTCGATGCACATCCACACCTAACTGCTTTGCATGAGTTTCGCCCAACATCAGTTTGTCTAACGTTTTTCCTTGCAGAGCAAGCCAGATGATCACCGGAAGCGCAGCTAATGAAAGCGTATGTTGATACCAGCTTGCACCACCAATACTGCCCATCAACCAGTAAACCAGTTGCCTTAAACTGAGTTCATTACTGAAATAAAACGCCCATGTCACCACAGCACCAGATAAAATACCCAGCGCCACACCGACCAACAGTAAGCGAGTTGTGCTTAAACGCATCGCTTTAGCCATGCTGACCAGTAAAAGAGTAAACACCATCGCACCGACTACGGCACAAAGCATGAAAATTTCAGGGGAGGCCAAGGCAGGGAAGAAAAACAGCACCACTACCATCGCCACACTGGCGCCACCAGAAATACCAAGCACGCCCGGCTCTGCCAAAACATTCCCTAATAGCACTTGCAGCGCCGCGCCTGATACGGCTAGTGAAGCACCAATGATGACGGCAGAGAGCAGACGAGGAGCACGAAGTTCAGTCACTAACTGCCATTCCAGTGGTGACCAAGTGTGAAATGGGCTGATAAAGAGTTCACCCACCATCAAATAAAACGCACTCATCGTAATCAACAATGCCAGCATAGCGTAGAGGGCGTAATGCCAGCGACGCTGTTTTTTTAAGAGTAACTGATTGAACGTCATGCGCTTATATGTAAGTAAGAGAAACAATAATGGCCTAACCTTACCGTTAAGCCATTTAAATAGAAAGTGATATACCAAAGCAATCGCCTGTTAACCTTGTCAACAGACCAAAAGGTTAACAGGTCAAAAGATTAACAAGCCAAAAGTACCATCGGTTAATCGTATACCAATTGATCGTCTTCATAGCGTGTCGCCACTTTGCACACCATTAACGCGGCGCGCTGGCCTAATGCCACTTTTCGGTTAGGAAATACGATCGCTTCATCTTCATTTTTCGCCATGAGTGGCTTTTCACCATCATGACCAAATACCTCACCATGTTTAAACGCGGTGAAGTTTTCGACGTTATCATCAAACATGAAATCAAAATCGTCATGCAAACGGACGATGGTACGGCTGACACGATAAATGGTTGGCTTTCTTGGCAAGTGTTCAGGTGTCGCATTGGCTACCAAATCGCGCATGGCTAAGTCAAACGCGACTAATCGCTCTAGGTTGTTTTGACCAAGAGGTGCGACTTGTCCCAGCTCAAGCGTTAAAGCTTGCGCGGCAAAATTCTCTGCACTGTACCAACTGAAGGTACTCGAGGGTGAATTTGAAAGCAGCACCGCTTCAATATGCGCACTTTCAATCAATGCCATCAGCGCGCGGTTGCGGACAGGATGGCGGGATTTAGGGCTGACGGCAAACGAATAATGTTTGGAGTGACGAATCGCACAGTGCAAATCAAGATGCCACCGGTTTTGCTCAGCGGTGTGTTCGAAAAAGTCTTTCACTGTCTGTTTGAGATGCTGTGCAATCTCTCTTTCCAGGGAGGTATTGCCCTTTTTATCATCAAATAAACGGTTCAAATTTTCTTGCACGAAACGGGTATGTTGATTCGTCGCCTGAGGATGAGCCACAATAAATAAGCAGCGGTGTTGGACCGCTTGAAAACCTGACTGAATATCATCCACCAGCTTATTTACTAATTCCATTGGCGCAGTTTCGTCACCATGAATACCACAAGAAATAATGATGTGCTTACTCTCATCGTTGAGATGAGCGGGAATCACTTCGAGCACTCCACGCGAGAGCACTTTAAGCGTAATACCAGCTGCCGTTTTGATTTCGCCAGTGACCATTTCTTGGTCTAAATCCAAACTATCAAATAGGAAAGATTGGCGGAAAAGGGACTTCGTCATGCGTTACTCCTTTATTGCACAGCGGTATGTTAATGAATTGTAGAAGCAATTTATGTTGAGGCGATCCCACTTATCAAGATGGATAAGGGTAAACTTAACTCATCAACGATCGTCTCAATACCTTATACAAAAATACGCTTAACCAGAGGCCAGCGTTAATTGCCGGGAATTCTACCATTAAATCTGATAGTTACTCCATACTCTACTGCATGCTCACCCGGTGCTAAATTTGAATTCCGATGCTCTTCACACTCACATTCTTAGCGTTATCTTTTCCTATTTGGATATGAGTTAATGATTGATAGTCGATATTCAACACACTATACCAATGGCGGTTTTGCCAATCAGTGCCTAGAACATTGGCAAGTATCATTCTGATTGTTCCACCATGAGCGATGATTAAAGTGTCTTGCTTAATTTCTTTAATCTGAGCCTCCCAAGCACGAGTTACACGCTGATGAAAATCGGCCAAGTTTTCTGCATTCGGTAGTTGATGTTGGGCCGGATTGGTCCACAAAGTTTCCACTACTGGCCACATCGATTGCAGTTCATCAAAGGCCACACCATCGACATCACCAAAATCCATTTCTTGGAAATCAGGCTCAATTTGGTAATCCAATTTCGGCTGCTGTAAAACCAGTTGCTGCGCTAAATCATGGCAACGGCGTAGCGGCGAAGTAATGATGTTTGAGAAGGAGTAAGGGGATTTCAGCAAAGTGTGAGCGATCTGCTCTTGCCGATGTGCTTCAACGAGCACATCTGTTTTACCATTGAGCGCAGGCCGACCGACGGTTTTACCGTGGCGCATCAAATAGAGATTGATCATTGTGAGCCTTTTAAAGCGATGTCGTTTAGAGCAGTGTTTTTTAAAGCGATGTTTTTTAAAGCGATGTCTTTTAAAACAATCGGTAAGCCCGCCGCAATAAAGCTCACTCGGGTTGCTAACTTGGCTAGCGCTTGGTTAAGCCAGCCCGCGTTATCGACAAATAAGCGCGAAACCTCCCCCATCGGGATCACGCCAAGGCCCACTTCGTTAGCGACGATAACCAAAGTGGCGGGTGTTTGCTCAACGGCAAAACAGAGTTGCTCGACTCGCTTTTTTATCTCCGCTTCGTGAGCTTGCTGGCCATGGTTGTAGATAACGTTATTCAGCCACAGCGTTAAGCAGTCCACCAATACCACATCATGTGCTGAAAAAGTGGCAATTAACTCAGGCAGTTGTTCAGGGCATTCGTGCTCTTGCCATTCCGACGTTCTTTGCTGCTGGTGGTGGGCAATCCTTGCCTGCATTTCATCATCAAATGCAATCGCGGTGGCAACATAGTTAAGCTGAGCCTGCGGCAGCCGCATTAACAGGGCTTGGTGTGCTTGCTTTGCGGCCTGTTCAGCGAAACAAGACTTACCGCTACGCGCGCCACCCAAAATCAAATGCACCATTATTCAATCAGTCCCATGCTCAAATAACCCAACCCAGCGAATACAATAAGCAGCAGATAGATCAGCAGTTCCATAATCTGTTGTGCAGCGCCAAGGCAATCACCCGTGAAGCCACCAATACGCGCCATCAACCAAGCTTTGAAGAAAACACGAAAAACCACAGCAACCAATACCAAACTTAAGCTTACCTGCCAACCAAACCATAACGCAGGCGCTAAGCCGCACAGCAGTAGAAAAATGAGCTCTGGAAGGGTTTGCTTATTGGCTAGCGGCTTACTTTTGCTGCTATCGAGATCACTTACATACGGCATATCGAAAATCAACGATGCCGCTATCGCACGGCTAAAACTGTAGCCTAGCACCCACACCATCAATACGTTGCCATAACCAAGTAGCGCCTCTAAAAAGAGAAACTTACACAGTAGCGCCATCACTAAACTAGCCGCACCATAAGTGCCAATGCGGCTATCTTTCATGATGCTCAAACGGCGCTCAGCCGTCATTCCTCCGCCAATACCGTCCGCCATGTCGGTTAAGCCATCTTCATGAAACGCCCCTGTTAATAGCAAACTGGCCACCATCGTCAGTGCGATGCTCACCTCGTTCGGAAAAATCAGGATCAGCACACTGTAGATGGCACCGCAGATCGCGCCGAGTAATAGACCAACCAAGGAAAAATAGCGCCCAGATCGGTTCATTCGTTCACTGCAATAGGGCGTATTGTTAGGAATAGGAAGGCGCGAGAAGAAACTCAGCGCCAACCAGAACAGCTCTAATTGATAAGCGAAAGCGCGCAGCATTACACTGTCACTCCTGCGTCGGCAAAACTGGCCATGGTGTTATAAAACTCGGCGGCCGCTTTGGCCAAAGGTACGGCTAACACAGCACCCGTTCCCTCACCCAATCTCAACCCTAAATTAAGCAGTGGTGTCGCGTTTAACAGCTCAAGTACGCGTTGGTGGCCCGATTCATGGGACTGATGAGCAAAAATCATCAACTCGCGGCAATCCGGTTCAATAAGTGTGGCCACATACGCGGCTACCGTGACGATAAATCCATCCACCAGAATCGGCGTTTGCTGCTGGTAAGCGCCTAAAAATGCTCCGACCATTTGCACAATTTCAAAGCCGCCTACTTCCGCAAGGACCGTTTCTGGATCCAAACCACGGCAGCGTGTTACGCCTTGCTTCACCAATTGTATTTTTTTCTGATATTGCTGTGTTGAAATGCCAGTGCCGTAACCAACACACTGCTCAACAGAATGTTTAGAAAGCGCCGCTAATATCGCAGAAGCGCTACTGGTATTGCCAATGCCCATTTCACCAAACATCACCATATTGGACCCCGCACGGATTACCTGCAGCACGGCCTGATTGCCTAGCAATAGCCCTTGTTTCACTTGATCTACAGACATCGCCGCTTGACGAGCAAAGTTCTCCGTTCGGCTACCTAAGCGCTGCACAAAAAAGTGCGGATTGTCGCTTTCTACAGGGAGTAAAATCCCGCAATCTATTACTTTCATCTCGACTTGATTGCTGCGACAAAAACAGTTGATGGCCGCACCACCCGCCAGAAAGTTAAGCACCATTTGCTGAGTCACCGCGCTTGGCGCAATGCTAATCCCTTCATCTGCAATGCCGTGATCGCCAGCAAAGACCAGTACGGTAGGCTTATGAATGGTGATCTGCTGAGTGGGCTGAGGCTGATTTTGACTTTGGATTAAGGCGAGCTGGTGTGCTAATGACTCAAGTTGGCCCAGCGCTCCCAACGGTTTGGTTTTTTGATCGATTCTTTGCTGTATTGCTTGGCTATGATCTTGTTTTAACATTGCTTCTGGGCTCTTCCATGAAAAGAGAAGAGTTTACTCGTATTCGCTAGTATCGGCTAGGTTTTGCCTATTTGAGCCTAAAAAAACACCCCCTGTTTTCTACAAAATCAGGAGGCGTTTTTAGGTTTATATGGGCGCTATTGTCAAACAGACACGCCCACAAAGGCTGGTTTTAACCCATGAAAGACATGATTACGACAAGCTAAACTTCCCGGTATTCACATCCGACCATGCGGCCATAATCGCTTGCTGAGGCTGAGAAGCTAATCCATCCATAAAGTTGCTTTCTCCCACCTTAGGTGCGAAGGAACTCATGGCTTGAATGAGGTTGTCTAACGCATTATCAGTCAAACAGGTATATTCCTGCTCGCCTTGAGCGTCTTTTTCACCTAAACCGATAATAAGTTTGGCTCGATTATTTGCAAAATAATCATTGAAAGTAACACAACCTAACGCATCAAATAGCGTTTGATCGGAAGAGGTATCAGTATGGCGTGCCATAGAGATTTTCAGATCGTAACCACTACGCTCAAACCATAAACGGTTCCAATCAATACCGTTGAAGATGATATTTTCACCTTGGCGAATATCTTCAACCACGTTATCGATCACCTCACCACTGACCACAAAACTGTCTACGCCAGCACCGCCTTTGAACGTATTTTGGTAACCCCCAAGCACCATGACATCCTTACCTTCACCACCGTTTAATGTGCTGAATTTTGAGATAGCGGCGGCAATTAAGTAATCCTCGCCCTCACCAGCATTAATCGAAGCATGGTAACCCATCAGTTTGACTTCATCGTTTCCTTGGCCAGCGTCAATTCGGTTGTGATTGCCAAAGACTCTCGCAAAGTCATTGCCTGCACCAAGATCAAGTTGGTTGTTATTACCGATGGTTACAGCAAAGTCTTGATCGTCTCCCATGTCTACACGATTGAAGTTACCTGAAGTGACTGCATAGTCATTACCTGCCCCCATGGTGATCTCACCACCTTCGCCAAAGACAAAGGATTGATCATCACCCGCGCCCATAAAGACGTGGTTAATGCGTCCGGCCACAACCGCCGTATCATTACCATCACCGCCGAACATCATGTTCTCGCGACCCATTAAAACGCCCATATCGTGGCCTTCACCGCCGGTGAAAATATTGGAGACTCCCGTTGCGTAGAACACATCGTCTCCACGTCCTCCCCAGAAGTTATTATTGTCGCCTAGATAAGCGCCGAGATCTTTACCGTCACCGCCCCAGTTGAAGTTGTAATTACCCAGAGAAACGTTCATATCGCCATCCCCTTGCAAATGCCCACTGTTACGAAGGAAATCAAACGTTTTATCCTTCATATTGAGCAAATCGGCGGTGAGATTCTGCTTCAGATTACTGACCAATGATGCCATCTCTGCCTGCTTATCTTTGCTAAACATGGTGGCAAATAAATTGGGCAAATTGAGCGCATTAAAACCAAATGCGCGCTCTGGTTTGGTTTCTTCAACAGTGGCTGATACGTTTTCCGTTGCCGCAGGCGCGCCATTGAGAGTCACTTGCGCTGTATCGTTTTCCTCTGGTGCTTTCTCTTTCAGTCCATGACTTTCAGCAAAGGATTGAAGACCATCAGCCCCCATATCGATTCCCGCTTTGAGGCTATCTAGCAATTTTTCTGGGTCAGTAAATGCGCTGAGCTGCTCACCACCAAACTCGCCAATCACTTCTAGCATCTCTTTTAAAATGGCAACGCCATCTACCGCTTCATCAGTACGAGAGACTATTTTGCCATCAGCGGTGTAATTGACACCGAAGATATCACCTAAAGTCGTCTCTGCACCGACTTCAGCAAATTTACCCAGCAGCTTATTCTTAAGCTGACGAGGCAAGTCTTGCGGATTATAGGTAAAGGTCGTTTGAGCCATTCCCGTTGCTGAGAATTGCTGGGTTAACACGCCAAACAATGAACCGAGATTGGTATCCAAAATCGCTTGGATGTTGTCTCCGAACATAAAGTTCCAGTTGCCCGTGGTGACCTGAATATCGGCTCCTTGGCCACCGACCGCGAAGTTAAAGGCCAACTTCTCGTTCATTTGACGGAACTTATCCGCGCGGCTCATCTTGCCAGTATCATGATTACTATTGCCACTTAACCACTGGTTGTACTTTTTATTCAACGTGGCTTCAGCGTCAGACTTCAAGCCGCGGCTGCTGCGCTCATTCTGAGAGTCCAAATCAACCAAACTGTTGTAGTCAACACTGCTGGTTTGATCGAGACCGGACATCTCTTTAACAAATTTTTTCGCACCAGAGAGTGTCCACTGCTGTTCTTGAGCCGCTAACCAATCGGCACCCTTTCCTGATTGTGCGATGCTTTGTAATACTCCTGAAATACGTGATGCACCATCAAATGGATTGACCAGTGGCGGTGTCGGGATCGACTTATCCATCATCACGATAAGGTCATTACTGCGACCCATATTGAAACTTACGTTGCGGTTACCCATAAACATTTGAGCACCTTCAAGCGCCTGATAACCAGCGATGTCGACACTATGTTTGCTGTCACCATTACCAATATGAACCATGACATTGTTGTCACCAAAGGCCAGCGACTTAAAGCCACCCGTGCCGACTTTAATGCCCACGTTCGATGTGCCCCAGTTCACTGCCGTAAACTCACCATCACCCACATTGACTTGAATGTTACCTGAGTAGCTGAGTTTATTGTTTGCAGAAGAAGATGAGGTTTCTGTCTCCGCTTTGCGTTTTTCTGGCGCATCAAACACATCATTGTTGTCACCGATTGCACCACGCGCTGGCTCGTCAACGTCGCTGACACCAATACGAGAGAGATCGATGTCGCCTTCCGCAATACCGTTGCGAATACGTTCATCCTTGGCAACAACTTCACCTTGCTCGTCCCAGCTTAGCGACACTTTGTTGTTTTCTGCTTTTTGGACCCAATCGCCATTCGCGTCCTTGGTATGTTTACGCCCTGCCTCGTCTACGGCCAGTTCAGAACTGCGTACAGAGACATCGACACGAAGACCATTCGCATCCATCGCGTTAATAAACTGATGACCAAAGCCTTTTTGCTTATCGTCACTCACCAAAGAACAACCAACAATACTGATATGATCAGGCTTATTGTTGATGTTTTCCGCTTGATTAAACGACTGTTGGAACTTGGCCAATTTCACTGCCAGCTCATCAGCACTGTAGCCACTTAAACGCGTGTTGTTACTTTCTGAGTCATCTCGACCATGACCTACTAACTGCCAACGTAGCTTTCCATCCAGCTTTGACGGATCGCCATACACCACGCGATAGTTGCCGTCTGAATCGATCTGCACCACCACACTGCTTTCTGGGTGCTTACCCGCAAGGTTCGCAGCGGCTTTTGCAACGACATCATCGTTCTCCATTTGCACGATGATTTGACCATCAAAACGGCTTTCACCGCCGTCCGCTGTCGGAGTCACAACAACATGTTCCCAGTCATTCACATTTTGGTTGTGAAGTATCTTTCCACCAGCCAATGCTTCTTTCGTATCATCTACAGCTTTTGCATTGCCATCGACATCTAAAGCACCGGGCTTTTTAATCGGTGTAGCGTCAAACACAGGTAAATCGAGGATCCCCTGCATGGTGGTCTTATCACCAAAGGTTGGCTTGTAGCTTGCTAACGTGTTGCCATCCATTACCACCACGCGGTTGAAGATTGCTTCACCTGCGTCGTTTTTACCCAGCTTATAGCTTTGAGCCATGTTCAGATCGGACTTGCCGAAGAAACGCGTTAGGTAGTCGCCAAACTTCTCTGCTGATGAGAACTCAACAATACCAGCATTTGGATCGTAGAAGCCGTAAACACGATCGTCGCCTGAGCCTTTTGCCCAAGCTGCCATCGCATGCCCCGGAGCATCAAGTTCCAACAACACAGGTTTGCCGTTAGCCGATGCATCAGTGATTTTCTCAACCACACCGTTTACGGTCAGCGCTTGCTTCCCTTCCAGCTTTTCCTGCCACACTTTCATCGACGTATCATGCATTGGGTTCTTCGCATGAATGGCCGCTAAGCTGCTGAGCAACTTGCTTGCATTGGCTTTTTCACTGTCTGAGTAAAGGGTTGGATTGCTCAGCACCGCTGCCGCAGAGTACATCTTCTCCAGCAGTTGTCTTGCCACGCCAACTTGACCATCGTTTTCCAGCTGTTTCGCAACCAAAACGAGTTTAGAAAGTGGATCACAACGTCCACCAAAACCGTCATTCGATAGGTTCAACAGCATTAACTGTGGCGCGAGCTGTTCAGTCGCTTTCGCATCCACCACGCCAGCAGAAACAATCTCACGGAACAATCGGTTGTACTTCTCAGACTTGTTCTGGAACGTCACTTTCAGTGCACGACTTTCGATTTCCCAAGCAAGCGCACCTTTTTGCTCTGCGCTCCAGTTGCCTTTAACAAACAGATCCACCAGTTGCTTGATGCTCATATCTGAGCGGAAGCCGTCAACGATCTCCTTCGCATGGTCGTTTTTGTAACCATTTAGGAAATCTTTAGTGGTACGAATGTCTTTCGATTTACCCGGTACGCTCGTATCAGGTTTCAGCGCGTCGCCATAGCGTTTAAAGTCTTTCTCTAGCCCTTTCAGCACTTCGCCCGCTTCTACCGCTGCTTGCTCTGCATTAAACAGACCGGAGACAATTTGATCCGCGTACTGCCCCATCAAGCTGTTGCTCGCTTCGTGGCCATAGAAGGTTTGTTCACCCGTGACGTTGTAGCCAGCAATCGCGAGTTTAGCTCGTAGCTTCTCGCCTTCTTCGCCTAAACCTTCGTTGTCCGTTAGCAGCAGAATCGGCGTCTCTTTTGGCAAGCCTTTTAGGTTCTTCTCCACTGAGAACTGACCGTTAACCGCTTTCGCGATAGCCCCTACAATGCCCGCTGGATTCGCCACTTCATGAGCGGTGATGGCTTTGGTCATGCTTGGCATAGGACGGTCGAGCAATAAGCCAGAAACCGTTTGACCATTTTGCACAGCATAACGTGCTAAATCTGCAGCAATCGGGCCACCCATTGAGTAGCCATGAATGATGATGTTGCTCGGGTCAATGCCCTTGTCATTCACTAAGTACTTGAACATGGTGCGCGCGTCTTGGTACAAGCCTTTTTCACTTGGTCCGCCGTCACTTTCACCATAGCCACGCAGGTTGACTGCGAGCATGTCGATACCTTGTTTCTGATAGTGGCTGCGAATCGCACTCGCTTGTTCTTCAGAAGAAGAACCAGAACCGTGCAGGAACAACACGACTTTACCGCTGGTCGCGCTCGTTTCACCTTCGCTTGAAGCCGCTCCCTGATGGTAATACCCCGTTAGACGGCCCGATTCCCCTTTCAAGGTGACTTTCTGCGATTCACCTTGTTCTACCGCATGGTCAAGTAGGGTTTGCGTGATTTCGCCAATCTTACGGCGAGCTTCTTTATCGCCATACAACTCGTTATTGAGGAAGCGAGTCAATGGGCTCAGAGATTCTTTATCGCGCGGTGGCGTACCATCATTTTCGATGGCGACGGTTTCTTTCTGCTTCTCGTTGCCTGATAGAGCATCAAGGACATCGCTTACTTGATGACTTTGCTTCTTAGCCACGATTTCTAACTGGGCCTCTTGTAACGCTTGACCAAAGTTGAAAAGCTCGGTCGGCGTCCAAACACCAAACTTAGGCAGCCATGTGTGACCAATGAGTTTATCTGCCCCACCCGCTTTCAACACTTTAGCGACTGTGCTGGAGCAGTTTTTGGTGAGCAGTTGATAACGCGCATCCGGGTCGTTACTTAGACGATGCCATTCTGCCTGCATTGCCGCAGTATCAAGCCCTTCTAAGTTAATGCGGAATACACGGCCTTGATCCGCTTCGCTTGCTTTGAACGCTTTAATCTCCTCTAGCGCTCTTTCAGCAAACTGACGAACCACATTAGCGATGCGTTTTTCCACTAGGGCAGGATCACCACTTGCTTGAGCTTGTTTCTGTAGCTCTTCCGCAAAACGGTTTGCTACATCCATCATGTCGTAACTGGTGTCATTCCACTGTTCAACGAATGGTTGGAATACATGTGCTGGAATGCCTGTCGTTTCAAGTATATCCGGGTTGCCCAGTAGCACACTCGCATAACCTTCAGAAGCGTCTTTGTACGAAGCATCAATGCCTTTAGCGGCATTGAGTTTTTCGATAAAGCGTTTCAGCTTAGTTTCGCCGTCATTCAAACCAAAGCCATCGTTTTCTTCTGACACCATATCATGCTCAAGTGTGTCATTTTGATGAGCTGGTTGGCTGAAGTCGCTCCAACGCAATTTAAGATCAGGCTGATTTTTTGTTGCAACGTTGAAGATATTACGGATATTGGATGACTTGCTACCTAGTGGCCACCAACTCACATAATTCTGCTTGTTGAAATCAGCCGCGGCTTGACCTTCAAGCTGCGTGCGACCTTGGCCAATTTGCAATGCGGCGTGACCTAGTGTGCTGTGATCACTCGGCTTCCAGATGTACATGGTCGCGCTCACTGG
This sequence comes from Vibrio sp. 3-2(1), assembly GCF_963887575.1. NCBI lineage: Bacteria > Pseudomonadati > Pseudomonadota > Gammaproteobacteria > Vibrionales > Vibrionaceae > Vibrio > Vibrio sp. 3-2(1). The sequence goes on from NZ_CAWPGB010000011.1 coordinate 286,500, forward strand.
CGACATGTGCTGTTCAATCGCTTGGTGTACTTTGTTTAACCCAGCGATATCAATACCTTTACCATCTTTTGCAAGATCGTTTGCAGAAAACCCAGCGAAGATAGTATCGGCAACAGCTTGACCATATTCATGACTTACGGCTACTTTTACTTTGTCAAGTACAGCATCGCTACCGCCTAGCTGATCGATATTGGCAAGATTACCTTTGCCCTTAGTGACGAAATCGCCATTTCCATCCAGATACAGATGTTTACTCTCCTTCAAGTTGGCGTTATCAAGCTGGTCATACAGACGGCTAAAGCTATCGTGAGTTTTGATGCTTTGCTCAGAGGCTGCAAGAACCGAGACTTCCTCTAAACGCACATTCACTTGGTTTAACAGTGAACTCATAGCCTCAACGCGGCCAGAATCGGGGTGACCGAGTAGGTAGCCTTCAACCTGTTTACGTAGGTTGAGCAGTTTTTCCACAGATTCCAGTTCATAGTCTGCGTGTTCAATCGTACTCGCATGGTACTCAGTCAGAGCGTCGATTACTTGTTGGTAACTTTCACCACGGATCTTCCCTGTAACACTGGCAGCATCGAGTAATTCGGTGACAGACATCAATTCTGCTTTGGTGTTGTACTTCCAAGCGCCCTCTTCTTTTTGTGCCAAAACACGCGTGCGACCCTCATGATGTGAGATAACCTTGTTATCCACCAAAAAGAGCTCATCGGGCATTTGTTCAAAATTATCGAAGTTGGCCAAAATGAAACGCTCAATGGCTTTTTGTTGAGCTGCATCTTCTGGGTTATCAAGCAGAATGGTCTTGCTCTTTCCATCGGTTCCCGGCCACGAGCGAACTTCAAAACCTTCTTCGCCTTCTTGCACTAAGAGGTTGCGCTCAGTACGAAGTGAATAGAATGGTAGAGATTCACGCAACATGTTGTCGATGGCGTTGCCACCCAATGCTATATCACTGGATGCCTCACCAAGACCTTCAAGATTCACCCCTGAAATACGAATCTCTTTTCGAGCCAAATCCTGAGGGGCTGTTGTTGGCACAACAATGCTGTCGGCGTTTGTCTCAGTGAACATCGAAGTGACAGAACTACCCGTATTTTTCGCTCGAATTCCTGCGTTAATTTGCAGGCGGTTGACTGCATTGGTCGCACCTTCTAAGGCTTCTAGCTCTTGCTCGCTCAAGCCTTCGCTAAAGCGGCCATCAGCGTTTGTTTGACTGTCAGCGTTGATATGGCGGCCCGCAACACCAGCGGCTTCGACGCTATGTGCTTGACCCACAAGGCCGCTGCCCGCAACACCTTGACGATCAGGTCGATCGCTTTCGTTTTGCTTAGCCCCTTTCGCATCATTCTGCACTTGGTTGGCTTTATGTTCCGCGTTCATCGCATCGCGATCACCACGCGATTGCGCGTCGTTTGCTGCGCTGTGTGCGTCAGATTCGGCTTGTTTCGCATCGTTGCCTTTTGCTAAAGCATCATCTTTACGTTTTTCAGCATCAATTTTAGCATCAGCAATGTCTTGCTCTGCACCCGCCAGGTTTTGCTCACCTTTTGCGACGCCCGCTTCCGATTGTGCAACCGAATCTTTGACTTTATTTTGATTGTCCGCGTGCATCTGTTTCGTGGCAGCAATCTGCTCACCAGAAACCTGTTTTGCGTTGTCCAATTGGGTTTGAACACCATCAAGCAAGCCACCGGCAAAATTGTTGCGCCATTGGTCGCCCGACTCACCCGTATGCGTGGCTTTGTCATCAAGCACATCGAGACCTTGTGCCAGTTCGGTCAACTCAGCCGTCACGGCTTCTGACTCTTCTTTCACCGCGTCACGCTGCGCTTGACCATTATTTTCCAAGGCTTGTTGGTCGGTCGACTCCAACTGGCTTTGCGAACCTGCGACAGCATCAAGCTGTTTCTGCTTTTCTTGTTCTAGACGCTGGCGATCCGCTTCTGCGCGCTCTTTATCTGATAGAGCATTCTGCGCCGCTTGATTTTGTGTTGCGTGCTCACTCACCGCATTAGTTTGCTGTGGCGTTTCTGATTTCGCCACCACATTATCTAGGATGTAGCCCAGTCCATCATTGTGGCCTGTGCCTTTGAATTCGATACGGTTACTGCCAGCATGAGCGGTCAGTTTTAAGGTTTTTTGCTGCCAAGCAGACTCGTCACCAGACGATGAGAAAACCACTTCGCCGTTCCAGAGAACATCAATGCCTTCGTTATTAGAAATGCCTGCACGTTTTGCAAAATCAAAGCTCACAGCAATGACCTCGCCTTCCGTCAGGTTCTGAATATCTTGGTAGATAGTCGTGCTTTGATCTGTTGCCAATTCAGACACATTGTTACCGTGCCCATCCCGCTCCAAACCATATGAACTTGCAGAAACATAAGCTTCGACACCATGCGTAGAACTCCAACCGAAATCACTCTGCTCAAAATCGCCATTAACAATGAGATTTGGCCCTTGAACTTGGTCCGAAGAGTCGTCAACGCTGAGCGCATTTTGCATTGGATTGAGATCAGGTGCGTCTACCTTGGTCACACTACCTGTTAGGCTGTCTCCCAAATCAGAGCCCACTTCTTCAATCGCCTCCATTTGGAAGCCATCCAGCTTGGTAATTTCAGGTGTCGCAATCGCACCACGGCCTTTATGCGTGCCGGATGATGATGCTTCATCGCCTTGCACTAAGTAGTTGATGGCTTGGCTACCACCTACACCAAGTACGGTTTGCTTGATGTTATCAAACAGGGCGGAGAGCTTGTTGCTACTGGTGTTGCTCGACGCGACCGCCAAACTGTAGAAATCACCATTACCGATTTTGATCGCCACGTTGTTTTGAGCGTAAGAAGCATTAACCCCTAGACCATCACCAACATGAATATTAGCGTTGGCTTTACCTTTCATGACCGCGACGTTCAAACCATCGCCGATTTTGGTATTGACGTTGTATTGGCCCCAAGCAACATTGACCGAAATACCATCACCAACCACGGTGTTAATATTGGCATCACCATAAGCGGCGGTGACGTTTAGGCCATCTCCCACTCGAGTCGTTACGTTCGCTTTACCTTTCGCAGCGGTCACCTGCATACCATCACCGACTTTGGTGACGATGTTGCCCTTACTCCAAAGTGCGTTAAAGCTATCGCCATCACCCACTTGAGTCACGATGTTGGCTTCACCTTTGGCTAGCACAACATTTCGGCCATTACCCACTTTGCTGATAACGTTTGCTTTGCCCCAAGCACCGGTATAATCATCACCATCACCCACATGGGTAATGATGTTGGCTTGACCTTGCACGACAGAGACTTCTTGACCATCGCCCACTTTGCTGATGACGTTGGCTTCACCTTTGGCAAAATTATAGCGATCTCCATCACCGACATGAGTAAACACGTTGGCTTGACCCCAAGCCACGTTAACGCCCAAACCATCACCGACTTTGGTAATGATGTTTGCCTTGCCCTTGGCAATACCAATAGTCGTGCCATCTCCGACATGGGTCATCACGTTGCCGATATCGGAAATCAACAGACCTACCGTGGTGCCTTCGCCCACTTTTGTGAGGATATTGCCTTTACCCGCCATTACAGCCGCGGTGGTTGCATCACCGACATGAGTCACGATGTTGGCTTTCGCCGCGGCCACAACCCCCATGAAATCATCACCCACTTTGGTGACGATATTGGCTTCGCCCAGTGCTAACACGCCCGTTAGACCATCGCCGACATGCGTCATGATGTTCGCTTTACCGAACATCGCCGCCAGCGTTGTGCCGTTGCCGACTTTGGTCATCACGTTCACTTCGCCCGCAAATATTCCTAAGCTAGTTCCATCGCCGACATGCGTGTAGATGTTTGCTTTACCGACCATCAGCGCAGCGGTGAGATCATCGCCCACTTTGGTCATGATATTGGCTTGGCCAATCATCGCCGCAAACGTGCTGCCGCTACCTACATGGGTAAAGATATTAGCGTTACCCACCATAGCCGCAAGTGTAGTTCCATTACCAACTTTAGTTGCTATGTTGCCTTTGGCTAACATAAGCGCCACCGACATACCATCACCGATATGGGTGAAGGCGTTAGCTTCGGCCACCATTAACGCGAGAGCATCACCGTTGCCCACTTTGGTAAAGACGTTACCAAGGCCGCCCATCAGTGCCCAAGCATTCCCTTCGCCCACATGGGTAAAGATATTGCCTGCCCCAATCATGACTGCAATGGATGTTCCATCGCCCACTTTAGTGAAGATGTTGCCTGCGGCGCCCATTACACCAAGGGTTTGGCCATCACCAACATGCGTTAGCACGTTGCCAACACCAAGCATAATGCCGGTCGTATCGCCATTCCCGACTTTCGTTAGAATGTTCGCGCCGCCTACCATTACGCCCGCTGTGGTGCCATCACCGACATGGGTGAGTACGTTAGCGCCTCCGCCCATCACAGCAAGGGTGTTGCCTTTGCCTTTTTTGGTGAGAATATTTGCGCCGCCGAGTGCCACCGCCGTGGTATTCGATAATTGATCATCACTGCTGATATGGGTAATCACGTTCGCACCACCCAGCATGCCCGCCGTGAGTTCACCATCACCCATTTTGGTCAGTACGTTTGCACCACCAGCCAGTACCGAAGCCACATCGCCTTGACCGACTTGCGTCATGACATTGAAACCGCCAGCCGCTAGCCATAGTGCATCACCACTACCGATTTGCGTGTGCGTGTTATAGCCGCCCAGTAGAGTAACTCGACTATTGCCTTGGCCTTTCTGTACCGAGATGTTGCCGTAAGCCAATAAGTGAGCCAGATAGTCGCCGTTACCGACACGAACCAGCACGTTCAACGCACCACCCGCGTAAACATCCATCTTGCCTTGCTGACTTTGGTGCACTAATACGTTTGCCAAACCTACGCCGCGGAAGGTGAGATCCCCTTCTTCGCCACTTTTGACAATCACGTTAGCCGCGCCTGCACCGTTAAATTCAGTGTTACCGAACTGAGAGCTATGCAGGATCACGTTGGCAAGACCGCCACCGTTAAAGTAAACATGACCGCGTGTTACGTTGGATTTAATAACGTTACCGCCACCGACACCATTGAAATGAACATCGCCAGAGCTTTCGCCGCTATCACTTACGGGTTTGAATAAGGTTTGATCCGTGTATTCGTCGATATCGGCCACTGTTTCGCTGGTACTTCTTACCGCGTTAACGCTGTAATGCAAGTCGCTGAGCGAGTAGCCCCCTTTACCCATTGGGTTATACCCAGTTGCAGACGAAATATCTTGGTTGGCTATATTGGCAGTGTGATCACCTTCTTTATACCAAGAGCGAGCTTGATATTTCAGCGCACCGGTTTCGGCATCGTTAGCCAGCTCAACCACTACAATTTTTGTGTAAGGCCCAAGCACTTTAGCGTAAACATAAGTGTTGGGTTTGCGGTTTGATTTCACCGCTTTGACATCAACCTTAGTGCCATCAGCATAAATCGCATGACCGCCCATTTTGGCATCCGACAATGACACCTCTTTCGCATCAACCACCGCGCCATTGGCGTAAGTCACCCACTCATATTCAGTCAGGCTTTTCTCAACCGCATGAACAGTCACTGATTGCTGATGTTCAATGACAATATTAGAAAGGGTGTAACCACCGTTGACTGGATTGGACTCAAAGCCACCTGAAGAAGAAACATCGGAATGAGCAAGATCGGTTAAGTGATTACCCTGCTTGAACCATGCCTCTGAGTAGTACTTGAGTTTGCCGGATTCAGCATCGTTATAGAGACGGATTTTGTTGATTTTGGTGTAAGTACCATCTGCAATAGCGAACAAATAAGTATTTGGCTCTCGCTCTGATTTTACAGCGTTAACCGAATGAAACTTGTTGCCGTTATCAATCGATAAACCGTGCATCTGTGCGGCAGTGAGAACGATCTCATCCACTTTGGCATATTCCATACCTTGAGCATCAAAGTCGCCGCCACTACCTTTACGAGTAATGGTGTTATAAGCACCGCCGCCCGAGAAGTGAATATCACCATGTGCCACATCAGAGTAAAGGCTGTTGTAACCACCCACACCTTCGAAGCGAATATTACCGCGTGTTTCGGTATACACATCGTTCGCATTGTGCGTACGCTCAATTCGGTTGGATGCCCCGGCACCCGCTAGGGTAATATCCCCAACCTTGCCTTTGCGAACCAAATGGTTATCCGCACCAGCTCCACTAAAGTGCAAGTTACCGCTTTCAACACGTGAGCTAATACTGTTAGCAACCCCCGCGCCGACAAAACGCACATCACCTTGAGATCCTTGATACTGGTTAAACCAAGTACGATCGATTTTATTGCCCGCACCTGCACCTTCGAAATTCAAGTTTCCATGATTGGTTTCATGCCAGATAGCGTTGTAGCCACCAGCACCTTGGAAAGAAACATGGCCTGATAACCCTTGGCGCTTAATGTGGTTATAAGCCGCAGCACCTGCGTAGCTGATGTTGCCATGCTGGCCGTCATGACCAATGTCTACACCACCAGCAGCACCTGAAAATGAGAGATTACCGTCTCCGTTTTTCTTGATATCAGCATAACCCGCAGCGCCTCGAACGCTCAGGTTCCCCGTTGTGTCCTCAACTTTTAGATAGCCGGCCCCCGCCGATACCGTATCGTTACCTGAACCGGTATATACCGTGGCTCCGATCGACCCCAGATGAATATGATCATCTCCGCCATAAGCATGAATTTCGCCGCCAAAACCGATGGCAACAATGTCGTTATTTCCATCGTCGGCGGAATAATTTCCGGTGAAGAAGTATTCGACACTTCTCCAAAATGGTTTTCCCATAGACTGTGGCTCTTATTATTATTTAAATAGAAAACCACTGTACCTTACGGATACAGCGGTCGTTTTGCGTGTCGATTTTGCCGCGGACAGTACACACTTTTTGCCCTTTCCACGGCAAAAAAACACGCTGTCGTAAGTCATTGACGATTTGACGTCCGTGACCAAAAGGAGCAAGCATTTCAGGAATGTAGATATGATCACCAGAGCGCCAGTCAGCGGCTTCGATTTCTCGTTCACCGGACAATAGCAACTCTCTCACTTGCTCAGACAAAAACGCCCAATTACAAAATGCAATTGGACGTCCTTGTTCATCTTCGTAATAGCAAAACTGATTTAACTCAAATGATGGCATAATCCGTTGCTGCCATTCACTGATAAGATACCGCTGATGCAGAGGAGAATATTGGCTGAGCAGAAGAATCCCACCCATCATTTTCTGCATCATTGCACGATCCAGTTTCGCCGCGCGATGTTGAATCAACATACGCTAAGCCACCTTTTATTTTTTCGTGCGTGTCACGCGTTTTTTAGCAGGCTCAATACCACTCTCGCTCTCTTGAGGTGCTTCACTCGGTGATGGTAGAAAACCTGCGGCAATTAATTTTTCTAACTCTTCGTTCATACGAGGATCTTCAAGCATATTCTTAACCATCGAAACCATATACATAAAACCAGAAGCAGGCATATGAATCACTTCTTTTAGCTCTAAGTCCGTATCACTTTCCGCCATAATACCGTTTGCCATGTTGGATTGATTCTGTCCAACAAAATAGAGAGAAAAAACACCTTTATTATAATTAACACTCGATACAGTTTGAACGAATTTCTCAGACATAAATAACTCACCTCATAATTTAAAAAGAAAATAAAAAAAGATTAAAGCCACTTATAAAAAAGTAGCGATAACCCAAAAATGATTTTTAATGTTATACAGCATTTCAATGGCATGCAACCATACAATAACGCTAAGTCATGAATAAATTAACAAAACCAAAATATTATCGAATACAAGCAACTGATAATTAAAACCTTTAAAAACCGCAATTAACTAATCAGACCAGATAATATTTGAGCATCTATTGATATTAATGATATGATCCGCCCCCTTTCTTTTTCTGGCCCTTGAAGAATCAAATATATGACTGATTTAAATGAAAAAAAAGCCATGCTACATTGCTTATCAGTCTACTTACCGCTGATCGGAATTCGTGAGATAAAATTAGACATCTCTAATGAAACACCATCCAATGCAATTGATTCAATAATAAAAGATTTAAAAGGAAGAAATTATTTAGTCACTGCTAATAAAGCGAAGTCTTTTACTGGAATTACTAAAATAAAGAAACCGATTATTTTATTTAACAAAAATAATCACCCATTTATTTTAGCTAAAGTTGAACAGAATAAATGTTTAATTCATCCATGTGATTCAGATACCCCAAAAGTAGTAGATACAAGCTATTTAAAACAGAATTGGAATGGAAAAACGCTAGATATCAAAAAAAAGCAATCCTCTTTTGATATTCGTTGGTTCTTACCTGAATTATCGCAACATAAACATTTAATCGCTGAGATTGTTTTATTCTCTTTCGTACTGCAAGTTATTGCACTTATTACACCGCTATTTTTCCAAGTCGTGATGGACAAAGTATTAGTGCATCAAGCCCACTCGACACTCGATGTTTTAGTGTTCGTCTTAGTTATTTCTGGAATAGCTGAGGTATTGCTACGCGGTTTACGCGAATATCAATATGCTCATACCGCTAACCGCATTGATATTAAGCTTGGCATTAAATTGGTTCACCATCTGTTTGGTTTGCCGCTGCTGTTTTTCAAATCAAGGCAAGTTGGGGCGATTGTGACTCGAGTAAGAGAGCTCGATACCATACGCGAGTTCATCACAGGTTCGATGTTTACCCTTACGATTGATCTCGTTTTTCTCGTGATCTTTTTCTATGTGATGAGCTTACTTTCTGGCGGGCTAACCTTATTGGTATTGGCCACACTGCCGTGTTATCTCTTTTTGGCTTGGTGGCTAACCCCAAGGCTGCAACAAGCGATTGAACAACAATTTACCCATATGGCGCACAACACTTCGTTTCTAACTGAAACCGTCGCGGGGAGTGATACCATTAAAAGCTTAGCGACTGAACCTCGCTTTATTCGACGTTGGGATACTCAAACCGAACAGATGATATCGAGCAACTATGTGGTTCAGCAGTGGAATAACCGCTCTAGCCACGCAGTGCAGTTCATACAAAAAATAGCGAGCGTCTTTCTACTATGGATTGGCGCATCCGAAGTGCTCGCGTTACAAATGACCATAGGTCAACTGATCGCTTTTAACATGCTAGCCAATCATGTTGCACAAACTCTTGCCCGGCTCGTCGAGCTGTGGGGACAATTTATACAAGCGCAAATTGCAGTCGATAAACTTTCCGACCTACTCAATTTGCCCACCGAGCAGCAGCAAGCTAGCCATCCCCTACAACTGCAAGGTGCGATCACTCTCAGTAAAGTGAGTTTCCGTTATCAACCCGATTTACCGCTGACCATCAATCAGCTTTCACTCAATATCCAAGCGGGTGAGAAAATTGGTGTGGTCGGTGGCTCGGGGTCGGGAAAAAGCACCTTGGCTCGGCTTTTACTCAAGCTGTACAGCCCTGAATCAGGCCAAATCATGTTCGATAACACTTCACTCAAACAGATCGGTGTTCATGAATTGCGTCGCCAGTTGGGGGTGGTATCACAAGAGAACTTTCTCTTTAGTAAAAGTGTTAGTGACAACATTGCCCATTCAAAGCCACAAGCCAACTTGGATGAGATTGTGCAAGCAGCAAAATTAGCGGGCGCTCATGAGTTTATTTTAAAACTGCCACTGGGTTACGACACCATTTTAGCTGAAGGGGGGCAGTCACTTTCAGGCGGGCAACGACAACGTTTAGCCATTGCCCGCACACTGCTTGCAGACCCTAAGATTTTGATTCTTGATGAAGCCACCAGCGCTTTAGATGATGAATCACAAGCCATCATTCAAACCAATATGGAGCAAATTGCCGCTGGGCGCACCGTTATTACCATCGCACACCGCCTCTCTACGGTAAGAGAGTGTGACCGAATTATCGTGCTGGAAAAAGGCGAGATTGCAGAGCAAGGCACGCATCTACAACTTCTCGCAGAGCAAGGCAAATATTTCCAGCTATGGCAACTGCAACAAGCATTAAAACAAGAGGATGAGCGAGCATGATCTCTCAGTTAAAGAAGCTTCGCTCTAAGCGCTCGAAAACGAACGGCTACTTTGAGTTTTTACCCGGCCATCTTGCTCTACAGCAGAGCCCGCCCTCTCCGTTTGCTCGCATCACCGCCATCACGCTAAGTGTAGGATTACTGCTCACCTTACTTTGGACCTATTGGGGGAAATTGGATATCCAAGCTACCGCAAACGGGCGGCTGTTAGTCCCTGGGCGCTCGCAAGTGATTCAGTCTTACGAACAAAGCCGAGTAGCACAAATCCATATAGCAGACGGCGAACGTGTCGAAAAAGGGATGCCCTTACTGACTCTGGACACGTTAGGCGTTAGCCAAGATATTGAACGTTTGCGTCATCAAATACGCTATCAAACCCATGAATTTCTCAAGTATCAAGCTTTGCGTGGTAAGGCTGATCTAGCTCAACATCCCCTGTATTTGGCATTGGCACCTTCGGCGCAACAAGAGGTCATTGACAGCTTTGATACTGAAAAGAACGAATTCACATCGGTGTTGGAAAACTTGCGTGCTGAAATGCAGGTCAATCTTGCTTCCCAGTCCTCACTTGAGGTCGATATCAGAGGCTTAAAACAGTTAGTGAGTAATATTACTCAGCGCCTTGATGCTCAAAAAAAGCTCAAGCAACAGCGTTTGATCGGTCAAGTGCAGTATCTGGAGCAGGAAAAAGAGTTATTAGAATCCGAACGAGCGTTAGCCCAGCAAACATCACAACAACATGTGCTGCAAAAACAATATCTCAACCTAGAAGAGCGTTTAAAAGCGCTGCGTGCGCAAAAGGCCAGAGAGTGGCAAGACAAAAGTCAGCAAGCACACCTACAACTCTCAGCGCTGCAACATGAACTGGACAAAGTGCGTGAACATGAAGGATTACAAGTGGTTCGCTCTCCTGTCACTGGCACTGTACAGCAATTGAGTGTTCACACCCTTGGGGCAGTCTTACAACCAGCACAAAATTTGATGATTATTGTGCCTGACGATTCGGTACAAGTCGCCGAAGTTAAAATTCTCAATAAAGACATTGGCTTTATTTATGCTGGCCAACCCGTGACGTTGAAAATTGATGCCTTTCCTTATACGCGTTACGGCACCTTATCGGCAACATTGGTCCACGTTTCTAGAGACTCGACAATGGATGAGCAACTTGGGTTAGTTTTTCCCGCTCAAGTGCAATTGTTAAACCATACAATTGAGGTCGATGGTACCTCTGTTGCCTTATTGCCCGGTATGTCTGTCGTGGCTGAGATTAAAACCGACCAACGTCGGATCATCGATTATCTACTCAGCCCAATCCGAGAATATCAAGCTGAAGCATTGCGAGAAAAATAGAGTGGATACCTTAACCAACACCGTCTCAACGGTTCATGATCAAGAAAGCCATGGCGCATTAGCGGCCCTCTCGTTTGCCAGCCTTTCGTTTGATAAGAAAGTCACGCCATCACAACTGATTCATACACTAGGCGTTGCCGAAAATGAGCTCAGTGCTCTCGACATTCAGCGAGCCGCTCAATCTATTGGTCTGAAAAGCCGAATGATCACCGTCAGAGGAAGCGAGCCAATCCCGCTACCTGCATTGGTCAAAATCCGTCAGCAGTGGCATGTCATTCATGCGCTAAACGAGTATGGTTGGACCTTGTACGATCCCATTAAACAGCGCTATTTCGAGTTTCCGTTGGCGCAAGGATCTTCAAGCTCTTGTTATGAGGTCTTATTGCTGATTGAGCAGAGTATAGAGCCAAGCGATGTCGCTTTTGGCCTCCGCTGGTTTATGCCTTCGGTACTTCGTCAGTCAAAACAGCTACGTGATGTGTTTCTGTATTCGATTGTGCTGCAACTGTTTGCCCTGTTTGGTCCCAAACTTTTTGAAACCGTTATTGATAAGGTTCTTGTGGGGCGAAGTTTGTCGAGTTTGCACGTTTTAGCGTTGGCTATGCTTGCGCTGGCTATTGCTGAACCTCTTTACAGTTATTTGCGCAATACGGTTTTTGGCCATCTTTCTAGTCAAGTCAATGCAGAACTATCAGGGCGATTGTATCGGCATTTGATTAATCTTCCATTAAGTTATTTCAAGCAGCGTCAAACGGGGCAAATCATCGCCCGCGTACGGGAAATGGGGCAAATACGTCAGTTTTTGACGGGCTCAACCTTAATGCTGCTCTTGGATCTCATTTTTATCACTCTCTTTATTGGTGTGATGTTTCATTATGCGCCAGCGCTCACCGGGCTGATTATCGGTTCATTAGTGATTTATTTTCTGCTGTGGTTAGGTATTGGACCTTGGGTTCGTCACAAGGTAACGACAGAGTATGACGCAGAAGCAGAGACAACCACCTTCCTGACTGAATCTATAACGGGTATAGAAACAATCAAGACAACCACAACGGAAGCTCGATTTTTAGAACGGTGGCAGCAAATACTCAGTCGACAAATTGAATGCGCGTTTTCAGCCCAAAAAGCCAGTTTAATTGCTGGGCAATTGATTGCCTTAGTGCAGAAAATAGCCGCTGCCATTTTACTTTGGTGGGGAGTCAACTTAGTGCTCAATGGGCAGCTCACCCCCGGTGAATTGGTTGCCTTCAATATGCTAGCAGGGCATGTTACTCAACCCGTTTTGCGACTTGCGCAAGTGTGGCAAGATTTCCAGCACACCTTAGTAGCCTTGCGTCGCGTTGGCGACATTCTTAACGAACCGGCTGAAAATAGTAAAGATGGCCTTGCTTCCATCCCTTCTGTTCAAGGAGGCATTGAGTTTAAAAATGTTCGCTTCCGTTATCATATCGATGCACCGGAAGTCTTAGCGAATCTCTCGTTGACCATCGCTCCGGGGCAATTTATTGGTATTACTGGGCCTTCCGGATCTGGAAAAAGTACATTAACGAAACTGCTACAGCGTCTTTATGTACCTTTGCATGGGCAAGTCTTAGTCGATGGTATGGATCTCGCCATTGCAGATCCGGTCTCGTTAAGGCGCAGCATGAGTGTGGTTCTGCAAGAAAGCATGCTATTTGCAGGCAGCGTTGCCGACAATATTCGTCTTTGTAAACCCGATGCAAGCGATGCCGAGCTGATAAACGTTGCAAAGCTTGCTGGTGCGTTAAGCTTTATTGAAGCGCTGCCACAAGGGTTTGAACAACAAGTAGGAGAAAGAGGTGCCAACTTATCTGGCGGGCAACGTCAACGCATTGCACTGGCTCGCGCATTGTTAGTTAACCCAAAAATCTTACTGCTTGATGAAGCGACTTCAGCGCTCGATTATCAGTCAGAGGCGGCCATCATGAGCAATATGGAAACCATTTGCCATGATCGAACGGTGATCAGTATTGCACATCGGTTATCGACGATTCGTCATGCCGATAACATCATTGTCATCGAAGATGGGCAAGTGGCCGAGCAAGGCACTCACGAAGCGTTGCTCGCACGTGCAGGACTTTACGCACGTTTATGGAAACAACAAGTCAGTGGTTAACTTTCTCTCCTTCAAATGGGTTAGGTATAAAAAATCTCCCCAGAAATTACTGGGTCTTAAACTTACTCACTAAATTATTCAGATCATCAGCTGAACTCGCGAGATTTTGTGAGTTCAGTAGAGCTCGGCTCGATACATCATCAACTTTCTGAGTATCTTCTTGTACTTGATGAATATTACGATTAATTTCTTCTGCGACTAGGTGCTGCTCTTCGGCAGCCGTTGCGATTTGAGTATTCATATCGTGAATCGACAATACTGACTGATAGATGCCAGTAAAGCTATCGTTGACCGACTCAGTCGTTGTCACGGTTTTCCGTGACGCATTTAAACTCACGGTCATCTGTTCTGCGACTTCTTTGGTCCTATTTTGCAAACGTACCACTAAGCCGTTGATTTCTTCGGTTGAATCTTGCGTACGTTTTGCGAGCGCACGAACCTCATCCGCAACAACAGCAAAACCTCTTCCCTGCTCCCCTGCACGAGCCGCTTCAATCGCAGCGTTTAAAGCTAACAGGTTGGTCTGTTCAGCAATTCCACGAATGGTATCTAAAATTGCAGTGATACCTTGGCTATCATTTTCTAACTCTTGAATCGTGGTTGAAGACGTTGAAATATAATCGGCTAACTGATTGACACTAGAGACGGCGGTGTGGATATTTTGCTGGCCTTGACTCACTAATTGCTGACTGTCATCAGCAGCCTGGGCTGCCGAGCCGCATAGCGTTGCTACTTCATTGGCAGTAGACACCATTTCATTAAACGCCGTTGATACCATCTCAACCGCTTGTTTCTGTCGTTGAGAAACGGCTGACAAGTCTTCCGATATTGTTGCCGCTCTTTGCGCCGATTCCCCCATCTGTTCTCCTGCATGGCCTATTTGCTGTACAAGTAATCGAATGGCTTTCAAAAATGCGTTGAAATACACAGCCAATTGACCCGTTTCATCGTTCGAACGAATGATCAATTCCTTGGTTAAATCACCTTCACCTTCAGCTATCTCTTGTAAGCCGTTTGAAACTAAACTAAGCGGCTTGGCGATCAACCCCGCTAAAAAAAGTGCGCCAATGATGAAAATCACTGTCAACACAAAAACAATCGCTAAAATGTATTTGATCAAGCTATTGCTTTCTGCCATAACTTCTTCGGTAGTAATCAGGCCAACGAACTTCCAACCTAACTTTTCGGAATTCATGACATTAGCCATATATTCCACACCGCCAATTTCGATATTGATAAAACCAGAGGATGTTTGACCTATCGTTTTGTATGCAGCAGCTAAGGAGTCAAGGGATTGAAAATTGTTCTCTGGGTACTTAGCATCCACCAAGACGTTACCGCTATCCTCAACCATCATAATGTATCCGGTTTCGCCTAATTTTATCTTCTTCACGATATCCGTCAGTGTTTTTAGCGAAACATCAATCGCAACCACCCCAGCATTTGGGGTACCAGCAGCATTAAAGGACAAAACATTGCTCACAATCGTGGCGTCATCAGGCTCCCAATAATAGGCTTGAGTGCGTTTTATCTCGCCTGGACTAGACATCGCCGTTTTGTACCACGGGCGAGCTCTAGGATCATAATTGTCTGACGCCTTACCCGTCGGCCATTGTATATATCCGCCCTCTTTGGTTCCCATGTAAACGTACGAATAACCTTTGTGCGCCTCACCCATAAGGTAAAGCGCTTCATAAATTCCACGCTCCACCATTCCATTGCTATCTGGGGTCATCGGTTCAGCTATTTTGTCGATATAACGGGTAATGGAACTGTCCACTTTTTGCAACGCGGGTGAGTTGGCTAACATTTTCACATTTTGTTCAATGCCAGAAAAATAGATGGCAATGGCATTATCAACCTGACTCATTTCTCCATGACTTTGTTCAAAAAAATCACTAACGGCTTGTGAACGTAAATTCGTCACCATTACCGTTGAAACAATAGCAACAGGGATAATGGTCGCCGAAATCAAGCTGAGCAACAGTTTAGATTTTATTTTCATTGTTATTACGCCTTATCTCTGTATTTGACAGCAGCTCATTTCTTTTAGTTACTTACACTAAAAATTTAGTTAATAGCGATAAAGATGCAATGTCACTAAAGCATTATTTCTAAAATAGGTGCTTATAAATGGTTGAATACGATGAAAGCGAAAGAATACACTGCCATAAGTAAGCAGCACTGCATACAATCACTGCAAGGTAAAAAGGAGAAAACGATGGATAAGCGACACAAAACTATGATTATTGCTGGCGCTTCCGGTCTCGTTGGGCAGCATGCTTTAGCCATTATGCTAGAAGAGCAAGCCGTCTCTCAAATCTATTCTTTAGTCAGAAAAAGCACCGAAATCCAACACCCAAAGTTGCAAGAAATCATTCATCCGCAGCTGCAAATCACGCACTGGGATGAAAGTTTTGTCCCTCCCCAGCTTGGTCTCATCGCACTAGGGACTACCCGTAAGCAAGCGGGTTCAAAGCAGGGGCTGGAGAAAGTAGACTATGAGTTGGTTTGTCAAGTTGCTCAAACAATGAAGACATTGGGTGTCAAGCGCATCGCCATCGTTTCGAGCTTAGGTGCCAAAGCTCGCTCTCGATCTCATTACTTACAATGCAAAGGGAGAATGGAAGAAACCATTCGCCGAATGGGTTTTGAACAAGTGACCTTCGTCAGGCCTGGGCCTCTAACTGGCATTCGGAAAAACAAGCGAACGGATGAAAAATGGGTACGAGTGATTCTGACTCTATTGCACCCTCTGCTACTAGGGCGCTTACGCAATTTTATCCCCATTTCCGCGCAAGATGTTGCAAGCGCTATGCTCTATTGCCTCTTTCAGATACAACCACACGCCATAGATATTTTGCACTCTAGCGACATGCTTGCCTTGCTCAAGAAGTATCAATGACTTGCTTAAATAACTCACCGATCGGTTCATTTACCAGCACAATAGAAAGATTGATAACCATTTGTTCTAAATCATGCTGATTTTGTCTTTGGATTAACCTACGTTAAAAGATATGGTTGCGTTTCATCGCTTTTATTCCCCTTTTACCTAGCATTATCGACTACATCGCTCATCGGCGATCAACGTAATCATGGGTACACAACTTTTAAGGTGTCGCATCATGTCAGTTGCAGCCATTGCCGCACTCGCAGTATTTATTGGCATTCTGTTTTTTCTCTTCGGACAGCAGAAAAAGTCTCACACTCTTTCACGCTTAGTGCTACTTGGGTTAATCCTAGGCAGCGCATTTGGCCTTGCTCTACAAGTAGTTCTTGGTGAAGGACATGTGGCTATCAAGGAAACATTAGGCTGGGTCAACGTCGTCGGTAACGGCTATGTTGGTTTGCTAAAAATGGTGATTATGCCTTTGGTGCTGGTGTCGATGATCGCTGCGGTTGTGAAGCTCGATAAAGGTGGCTCGCTCGGTAAAATCTCTGGCCTGACCATTTCTATCTTACTGCTGACGACCGCAGTCTCGGCATTGATCGGTATTTTTGTCACCCAAGCTTTTGGTTTAACAGCTGACGGCCTCGTTGAAGGCAGCCGTGAAACGGCGCGTATTGCTGTACTAGAAAGCCGCGCCGCTACTGTGAGTGATTTAACTATTCCTCAAATGTTATTAAGCTTTATTCCGACCAATCCTTTTGCCGACTTAACCGGTGCTCGCTCAACCTCGATCATCGCTGTGGTTATTTTTGGCGTACTAACGGGTATTGCGGCGCGTAAAGTAATGTCAGAGAAAGCCGAGCTAGAAACGCCAATCCGCACCTTTGTCGAAGCGATACAGTCGATTGTGATGCGCCTCGTGAAAATGGTGATGGCACTAACCCCTTACGGTATTGCGGCGTTGATGGCGAAAGTTGTCGCTACATCAAGTGCGGGCGATATTCTGAGTTTGCTCGGTTTTATTGTCGCCTCTTATGTCGCCATTGCATTGATGTTTGTGGTGCACGGTATCTTGGTTTCTTTTGTAGGCGTTAGCCCTAAAGAGTATTTTCAGAAAATTTGGCCAGTGTTGACCTTCGCGTTTACCTCACGTAGCTCAGCGGCAACCATTCCTCTGAATGTAGAAGCGCAAATCACTAAGCTGAACGTACCACCAGCAATTGCCAACCTATCGGCTTCATTCGGTGCCACTATTGGTCAAAACGGCTGCGCTGGTATTTACCCAGCCATGCTCGCTGTGATGGTTGCTCCTACCGTCGGTATTAATCCAATGGACGTGCACTTTATTTTGTCGCTAGTGGCTATTATCGCAATCAGCTCATTTGGTATTGCCGGCGTCGGTGGCGGTGCCACTTTTGCAGCCTTAATCGTGCTACCAGCGATGGGCCTACCAGTGACGATTGCAGCACTGCTTATCTCCATTGAACCGTTGATTGATATGGCCCGCACCGCGTTGAACGTTTCAGGCTCAATGACGGCAGGTACCATTACCAGCCGCTTACTGAACGGTAAACAGGTACAAGTTCAAGAACAGCAAGCCTAGAAAGTATCGAACGTTCTCGTTTTTCTCCAAGCCGGTGCCAATGCGCCGGCTTTTTCATTTCAAATCCTCATCAGAGCATGCTTCGCACATTGCTATGTCACACAGGCAATGGTCTAATAAACCTTAAATTTCAGCGACTGGATACTATCGAATGCGACAAGAGCACCCGCCTACTTTCTTTTTCCTCGACTATGAGACGTGGGGAGTCAACCCTGCGAAAGATCGTCCAAGCCAATTTGCGGGCGTTCGCACCGATATGGATTTTAATATTATTGGCGAACCACTGGTCATCTATTGCCAACCACCAGCGGACTATTTGCCTTCTCCAGAAGCGGCGCTTATTACGGGTATCACTCCACAAAAAGCGGTGGCCCAAGGCTTGCCAGAGCCTGAATTTATCGCCAAAATCCATCAACAACTCGCCACACCCAACACCACCAGTCTTGGTTACAACAGTATTCGTTTTGATGATGAAGTAACGCGTTACACTTGCTATCGTAATTTCATTGATCCGTATGCTTGGGGCTGGCAAAACGGCAATTCACGCTGGGATTTACTTGATGTGATGCGCGCCTGCCATGCGCTACGCCCAGAAGGCATCAACTGGCCCGAAAATGACGAAGGCTTTACCAGTTTTAAGCTGGAGCATCTCTCAGTTGCCAATGGCATCGAACACGCGAATGCCCACGATGCTATGGCCGATGTTATCGCCACCATTGAGCTAGCCAAAAAAGTAAAAGCCGCCCAACCCAAGTTGTTTGATTACTTTTTTAACATGCGCCATAAACGCAAACTCAATGATCTGATTGATATCGTCAACATGACACCTTTAATGCACGTATCGGGTATGTTAGGCCGAGAATGCCAATATACCAGTTGGATCGTGCCGATTGCTTGGCATCCCACCAATCAAAATGCGGTTATTGTGGTGGACCTTGCCAAAAACCCTCAACCCCTGATCGATTTAAGCAGCGAAGAACTGCATCAACGTCTATATACCAAACGCGAAGAGTTGGCAGAAGATGAATTGCCAGTGCCCATCAAATTAGTGCATCTCAATAAATGCCCTATCCTTGCGCCGGCCAAAACATTAACGGCCGAAAATGCAGACCATATCGGGGTCGATAGAAACCTGTGCCTTGAACACTTAGCGCTCATCAAGCAGTACCCAGAGATCAGAGAAAAGCTGATTGGCCTCTACACAATTGAGCGAGAATATAAACACAGTGACGATGTCGATACTCAACTCTACGACGGTTTCTTCTCTCCAGCCGACAAAGCGGCGATGGAGATCATTCGCCAAGCTGACCCAGTCAATCTCGCCGCATTAGACATTAGTTTTAGCGATAAGCGCATCGAACCCTTGCTGTTTCGCTACCGCGCTCGCCATTACCCATTGACATTAAGTGACGAAGAGCAAAGACGTTGGGCAACTCACTGTCGTGATTATTTCGAAAGCCACCTTGAAGAGTACATGCTCAATTTAGAGAACTTAGTTCACACCCACAGCAGTGACGAAAAGAAAATGGCTATTTTAAAATCCGTTTACCGTTATGTGGAAGACATCGCGAGTTAATGTACGAGGTTTTCGCGCTGTCAGGTTTCAAACCAACACGCTGCGATTCCATTTCCGAAAATAGTTTAGGCACAACAAGGCACCGACTTTTATTGTGAATACCATTGCAAAATATTTGGTCTCTATGGGGCTGATTTTCCTTTGCCTGATGGCAGGTATCAATCTTCAACATTGGCTTGGCATCACCATTCCGGGCAGTATTATCGGAATGCTAATTCTGTTTAGTTTATTGGCAAGTGGGCTCGTGCCTGTCGAATGGGTAAAACCCAGTGCCAGTCTTTTTATCCGTTATATGGTCATTTTATTTGTCCCTATCAGTGTCGGATTAATCGAGCATTTTGATTTATTGATGAGTAACGCCATCCCGATTCTTGCCAGCGCGGTGGGCGGTACGCTGATCGTATTAGTTTGTCTGGGTTTAGGGTTGGATCGTTTTTTGAAAAAGGGGAATAAGTGATGTGGTTATTGCTCACGATTGCGGTCTTTTTCCTGACACGTTGGATCAGTAAAAAATGCAAAACGGCCATAATGAATCCGTTACTGCTCAGCCTTGTGATCATCATTCCTATCTTGCTATTTTTTAACATTCCTTATGCCAGTTACTATGCTGATAACCAATGGCTGAGCTTTCTGTTGCAACCGGCTGTGGTGGCGCTGGCTTATCCTCTCTATGAACAACTGCCTCAGATCCGCTCAAATTGGCGCATCATTGCCCTCGCCTGTGGGGTTGGCAGTGCTATGTCAATGCTCACAGCCAGCTTAATTGCTGTTTATCTTCAAACGGATATACATTTAATCGCCAGCCTACTGGGTAAATCAGTTACCACACCGATTGCGATGGAAGTTTCCAGTAACCTCGGTGGGGAGCCAGCCATTGCCGCCGTTTTAGTGGTCATTGTAGGGCTGTTTGGCGCGATTCTCGCCTACCCTATCTATAACCTTCTCAACATTACGCATCCCATTGCTAAAGGCTTAACCATGGGCACCGTATCTCATGCGCTGGGCACAGCAACCTGCGCTGAAAAAGATCCACGTGACGCAGCATTTAGTTCACTTGCATTAGTCGTGTGCGGCGTAATCACATCGATACTTGCTCCAAGTTTTTTTGCTTTTTCAATGTGGTTGTCCACGCTATAGAGTGCCAACAGAAATCAAAGATACGTCTACTCATGGATTTTGATTGTAGACGTGTCTCACTCTAAGGCTGACTGCAATCGATTTCATGTGTGACCTCACTCTAAATGTGAAAACCAAAATTACGTTACATTGCATTACGTGACTTAAATCTCAGTAAAATTTCATTCTTCGCCTAGAATATTCGTCAATACATAGATAAGGACTCATTATGAAAAGCCGTATTGAACAGGCGCTAGCTGATACGCCAAAACCCGTTGCAGAATTTTTGTCGCCCATTCTGCTGTGCGATGATTTTGACGCAACCCTATCACCAGAACAGTTCAACCAACTGCTTTCTCTTTCTGGCTTAGACGATGCGGAATTGCGCGTTGCACTGCTGCCTTTTGCGGCCGCCTATGCTTATGTACCGCTTTCAAACTTTTACGTGGGAGCCATCGTCAGAGGTTTATCGGGCCGTTTGTACTTTGGCGCGAATATGGAATTTTCCGGTGCGCAATTGGGCCAAACCGTACACGCCGAGCAATGTGCCATCAGCCATGCGTGGATGAAAGGTGAACAAGGCGTTGCTGACATTACCATCAACTTCAGCCCTTGTGGGCACTGCCGTCAGTTTATGAATGAGCTTACGACCGCAGACTCGCTTGCCATTCAGCTACCACAGCGTGATGAGAAGTCACTGCAAGAGTACCTACCTGAATCATTTGGTCCTGCCGATTTAGGTGTTGATTCTGGTCTAATGGCAGACGCTAACCACGGCAAAACAACTACCGAAGATGACCCACTCATTGGCTTAGCTCTTAATGGCCTAAACCGCAGTTACGCACCCTATACCAACAATCTCAGTGGTGTTGTCCTGCAAATTGAGAATGGTAAAACCTACGTCGGTGCGTATGCTGAAAATGCCGCATTCAACCCAAGCTTACCACCATTGCAAGTTGCTCTTGTTCAGTTAATGATGGATGGCCAACGCTTTGATAATATTGTCGCAGCCGCATTAGTTGAGATGTCTGATGGCAGTATTAGCCATTTAGCCGATACTCAAGCCACCTTGGAAGTAATTAACCCAGACATTCCTCTCTCCTATCTTGTGGTTTAGGCGCTCTAGTGAAAAATCCCCAACACATGGGGATTTTTGCCTTTTGATGGTGCAGGTTTTACCGCATATCCTTTCCGCCCAACAAATTATCAAACACCTCTTGTTTACTCATCGGCTTGTAAAAATAGAAGCCTTGGATCTCATCAATATTCCAGACTTTGAGTTTGCGCAGTTGCGAAGCAGTTTCAACCCCTTCAGCCACGGTAGTTAAGCCTAGCTCTTGCGACATATTGATAATACTGCGCACCAAGGTTTTGGCTTTGTCATTGGATTCCAATGTGGAAATATAAGACTGGTCTAACTTCACTATATCTAATGGAAAATCACACAATGTACTAAACGAGGAATACCCCGTACCAAAATCATCAAGCGCCAACTGTATACCGAGTTTTTTTATCGCATCCATGCGTTTGATCGTCTCTTCTTCAGCCCCCAACAACATACTTTCCGTCAATTCGAGCACTAATTGTCCCGGTTCAATTTGATATTTTTCAATCAATACTGATAAGTACCCGACCAATTTTTTACTGTAGAAATGCGGGCTAGAAAGATTGACGTGAATACTTAGCCGTTCACCCAACGAAAATTGCGACCGCGTTTGCAGTTCGTTAATAAATTGGCAGGCTTGGCCTAGTATCTGCTCTCCCAATTCAATGATCACTTTACGTTGCTCAGCCAAAGGGATAAATACGGCTGGCGAAACCATACCAAGTTGAGGGTGTTCCCAGCGAGCTAGAGCTTCAAAGCCAATGATTTCGGCACTGTCTGCACGAACAATCGGCTGATAGTAAGCAATAATATGACCATCTTTCACAGCTGAGATAAGATCTCGATTGATCGCTAACGACTTCTGGGCATGAACAAACAATTCTTGTGTCACTGAAACAACCAGGCTGGCTCCAGCTTTCTCTGTTTGTTGAATGGCATAAAAACCACTTTGAACCAAAGTTTCAAAAGAATCGATAGCCAATTGTGAATCAATCACAGCACCTTCCACACTCAAATCGAGTTCCAAGCCGCCAATGTCAGTCTTCCTCTTGTAACTATCGATAAGCTTAGTGCCTCTATGAATCAAAAAAGAGGTTGCCCCGTTACCCAACTCACACACCATAAATTCATATTCACTAATTCGTCCCATTATGGACCTGTTGAAACGGTTTCTAAGCGTAGCCGAAAAATGTTTAACGGCCATATCGTAAGCACTGTGTCCGTACACTTCTGAAATTTCTTTTAGTCTTTTAACCCGTAGGTAGAGCACGGAAAACCCACCACATTCGGTCGGATTGTCAATCAAAGGTTGGACTTGGCTCATCATCGTTGGACGATTAAGTAAACCTGACACTGGGTCACAATGGGTAAGGTCGTAAATAAGCTGCTCTTGCTGCTTTTGCTCGCTGATATCAGTAATCGATAGCATGATAGAACGATGCCCACGTTGTTCTATCAATGTAGCTTCGATAAGACACTCTAAACGCTGCTGACTCTTTGTAACAACATGTCCCTCAAATTCACGCATCCCTTGTTCTATATTTTGGTAGAGTAATTCACTGCTGCACACCACATCATTTTGTATAATACAAAACTCATCTAAAACCTTTCCAACCAACTCATCTCTAGAATAAGAAAGCATATCCAACAAGGCTTGGTTCACATCGACAATGAAGCGATCAACCACCAGCAACATTCCGAGATTTTGGCTTTGATAGAGTGCATCAAATTTCTGTAACGTCTCTTTAAGCCTATCTTCCGCCAAGGAGGATGAGGCAGCAAGTGAACGGACAAGTTCGGTAATTCGTTCAAACTCATCTTGTTTATCATTCGATTGTGAAGAGAATGCACTCTCTTCAATCAGCTGATTGATCCCACGCTCAAAATTCTCAAACCGTTTGGCTACCTTGCTGCGAAACAGAGCAAAAGTAGCCACGGCGACAAAGCCGGCCGCAATGATGATCGTCAAAATCAAATAATAAAAAGTTTCGTTCCCTTTTTGATAGTAAAGCCGCTGAGCACAGGTTTTTAGATAACCAATAGGTTGCCCTGTCATATCACTGAGTAAGGTGTAATGCGTGATATTATTTTGATCTCTTTCAATACCTTCTTGATTATGACTAACAGGTAAAATCACAGGAGCATCGGTAACTACAATGTCATTTTTAGCGGTTAGTAGGTTCTGATACTGAGAAGGGAAACGGCGGGTTAAGTGCTGTCCCCATAGCATCCACCCCACAACATCAGCCGTACCTTCACTGTTACGCACCGGAGTTAGGCTCACCACCCACACACTATTTTCCACACGGATGAGGCCAGAGCGGCTAGTTTTATCCTCATCAAGTGTGTGATGCATCTGAATTAAATGGTCGCTCACACCTTGTGAGCGTATCAACTGTTCCACTAACGAACAGTTTGTGCCTGGTTCAATATCCCGACATAAGTATTCAACCAATTGCGAGGATTCGGTGATGAAAGCCAAAACGTCTAAACCTAAAGTATCGAGGGAATCAGGATACAAGTTGCGCTCAGCAAATTGAGTGTCGCCATTCAACAGCAACTGATAAGTTTCATCCCAATAAGCCCAATCATAAGAACGCTTTTCTTGCTGTACTAAAAGATCTTGAATGACCGACTGAGCTTGATTGCTATCTCGATGAATCTCAATTGATTCAAGTTCATTCAAGCTATATAAAAAAAAGTGGCGAGTAATAAATAAGCTGCTAAGAATGATCCCAACCAACCCGACAGAAAACAACAGAGCAGTTTTCGTGTGTAGAGTAATAAAACGTAAACGTAAGAAAGTTTTCATAGCCATAGGTGTCTTTTTCTTAGTCAATCCCACATAAACTTTAGACTGAAATTACTTCATATTCTTAACGCAGTTTCTCGAATGCTGTTTACTGCACATTAATTGCTATTTCAGCCTTAATTTTTGTACAGGTATGAGTTCGTTTACTGCGTATTACACAAACCACTCTATCGACAGCACGAACAGAAAATCACTCGTCTCTCATCACAAAGGCAAACGTTTGCTTTTATTCTTAATTTTAGTATGATTTTGGCTGTTTTCGCTATTACCTATTGCTTGAATGTAAGGATTCACTATGTTTGGTACTGCTACACGTGAAAATGCCACCCGCGTTTTACTGCTTGGTTCCGGAGAATTGGGCAAAGAGGTGGCAATTGAATGCCAACGCCTTGGTTTAGAAGTGATTGCCTGTGATCGCTACGCCAACGCTCCAGCAATGCAGGTGGCGCATCGTAGCCACGTATTGGATATGCTAGATGGCGATGCGCTACAAGCCATTATCGAACTCGAAAAACCAGACTACGTGGTGCCAGAAATTGAAGCAATTGCCACTCACAAGCTGGTTGAACTGGAAGCGCAAGGCTTAAACGTGGTCCCCACTGCAACGGCCACTCAATTGACGATGAACCGTGAAGGCATCCGCCGTTTAGCCGCAGAAACTCTTGCCTTACCTACCTCTCCTTATCAGTTTGCTGATGACTATAATGATTTTGTACTGGCGATTGAACATGTCGGTATGCCTTGCGTAGTTAAGCCTGTGATGAGTTCATCAGGTAAAGGCCAAAGTGTGATTAAGACGCAAGAGGATATTAGCCGCGCTTGGGCATACGCTCAAGAAGGTGGCCGCAGTGGAGCAGGGAGAGTGATCGTCGAAGGCTTTATCGATTTCGATTACGAAATTACTCTCTTGACGATTCGAGCAGTGGATGGTGTCCATTTCTGCGCTCCCATTGGCCATCGGCAAGAGGAAGGGGATTATCGCGAATCATGGCAACCACAAGTGATGTCGGCTAACGCAATTAAAGCTGCTGAATATGTAGCAGAACAAGTGGTTAATGCACTCGGTGGTTACGGCTTATTTGGTGTTGAACTGTTTGTAAAAGGCGATAATGTTATCTTCAATGAAGTGTCCCCTCGCCCACATGATACGGGAATGGTCACCCTCATTTCGCAAGAGCTGTCTGAATTTGCGTTACACGTGCGCGCGTTCACGGGTATGCCAATCAACAGTATTACCCAATATGGGCCATCGGCATCTGCGGTTATTTTAGGTCAAGGCACCTCCACTAACCTTAGATTTGATGGAATAAATGAAGCACTGTCTATCCCACACACTCAACTTCGTCTGTTTGGTAAACCAGACATTGATGGACGCCGTCGGCTTGGGGTTGCTCTGGCGAAAGATAAAGAACTCAAACAGGCTTTGCACAACGCAATTCAATGTGCCAAAAGCGTGCAAGTGATTCTGTAAAAACGCAAAGCGAGCCACTAGGCTCGCTTTCATTTTCTTCACCAACAATACTCGCTGCAGAGCTTTACTCTTTAATCAGTTCACTGACTGTGCCAACCACACTGTCCGCGGCTTTTCTCATTTCATCAATCAGCTTTTGCGTCTCTTCCAGTTTGCTATTACATGCCGTGACTTGGCCTTGAATTGCCCCCATCATCGATGTCGAGCTGTTGGTCAGTTCGCTATTGAGCTTAACAATATTACCAATTTCATCGGTCGCTTTGGTGGTATTGGAGGCTAATGAGCGCACCTCATCAGCAACCACAGCAAAACCCCGGCCATACTCCCCAGCACGCGCAGCCTCGATAGCGGCATTGAGCGCCAGCAAATTAGTCTGTTCTGCTATGCCTGTAATGGTGGTTACAATTTTGGTGATTTGCTGCGACTGGTTGGCCAGTTGCGTCATCGATGTATTCGCCTTAGTGATCGCGTTATCAATCTCTTTAGCAATGGAGGCGGCTTCGGCTAGCGTTCCCGTCCCGAGTTGAGCAATATGTACCGTTTCTTGTGAGGTGTGATACGCCACTTCTGCTGCATCTTTAATCGCCCGAGCTTGCAGTACTCGTTGCGTGACATCAGTTGCAAACTTAGTCACACCAATCACTTTATGCTTTTCGTTAAAGATGGGGTTATAAGTCGCTTCTAACCAAATTTCATCACCATGTTTTGTAAAACGTTTAAATAATCCCGTTTTAAAATGGCCGCTAGCAAGCGACGCCCAAAAATTCGGGTTCTTTCTATAAAACTCATCGTCACAGAATAGGCGATGTGGTTTACCAACGATTTCTTGTAATTTGTACCCAACACAGGACAGAAAGTTTGGATTCGCCTCCACAACCGTCCCATCAGGAGTGAAAGAAATCACAGCCATTGACTTATCGACAGCTTCAAATACGGCCACTTGCCTATCCAATTTCTCTTTTGCAGCAGTGACATCACTGGCAATCTTCACCACCTTAACCACTTTTCCTTGCTCATCTTTTACTGGGATGTACGTAGCTTCAATCCAGACTTTATTATGGCTTTTAGTTAAACGGCAAAACGTACCCGCATGAGGTTTACCTTGCGCTAAATTTTGCCAAAGTTGACTATATTGAGGCGCATTAACAAATTCACTTTCACAGAACATTCGATGATGCTGGCCCACCACTTCCGATAATGAATAACCCAACACTTGTAAGAATGAGGAGCTGGCAGTCAGAATATGTCCTTGTGGATCAAACTCAATATAAGCCATCGTGCGTTTTATTGAATCAACCACCAGTTCATCACTGCTCTTTTTAGACTGTTGATTGCTGTTTGGCTTCCGACTAAACAAACCCATAGTTTTTCCTTAGTATTAGAGCGGCTGATATAGACGTAATGGCTTGCTCTCATCAAACGCCTAAAACCTACCTATTTATTGTTATATAAGATGTATAAATAAACGATCTAAGCATAGTCTGTTACTTCTCAATTAACCACACGACTTCAGCAAAACGGCTTAATCCTCGTTGACTGATCTTAGGGTGATTTTCATCAGCATCGTCACGAAACAGACACGTCACTTTGCAGTCAGTGAATAACGACTCAACTTCATTTTTGGCGACACAGAATGGAGGGCCCATCATTTCACTTTGAACGTAATCCAGCGTCACAAGCAGCACCCTTCCGCCCTCTTTTAACAGTGAAAGCAAGCGAGTAACGTATTCCTCTCTCATTTCAGGGGGCAGCGCAACTAACGCCGCTCGATCGTAGATAAGCTCAACCGCTTTTAGCGGCGCACTAAAGACATCTCCGGTATAAATCATCAGTTCATCAAACTGATACAGTTCATGCGATCCATTTAAGCGAGTGACCGTTGGCGTATAAAAATGCTCGGCAAAAAAGGAACGAACGGCAATTTCACTCAGCTCTACACCCTGAACCTGTTCATGCTGGGAAGCGAGCCATATCAAATCTTCACTTTTTCCGCACAATGGTACAAATACACTTTCATTTCGTTGAGGTGAGAGTTGAGGCCAATATTCGATCAACAATGGGTTCACATCTTCTAAGTGAAATCCTATTTGGTTGGAGGCCCATTTCTTGTGCCAAAACTCGGGATCTTTCATTATCTTCGTACTCTACGATTAAAATCTACAGCCAGACAAAGTACATGCTACTGACTAATAAGTGAATCCCCAACGGGTTAAACAAACAGCATAAAGACAGATAAAGATGTTCATATTTGGTTCATCCTCATCAGATACACTTGGTAACACATCAAATTGAACAGATAGCCTAGCGAGGCGTCTGAAGATAAGACCTGTGATAAAGCGCAAAATTATGGATTAATTGTTCCACGAGCTATTGAGTTCACTTTGTTTAGCCCAAGATCTCATAGCAAGCGACTCTGGTTATCACGTGTTTAGGTCTATTTTGGTTTCACCTTTTACCTAGACTAAGTTAAGGAGAATGAATGAGCCTATTTTTACGTACTACGGCACTGATGCTTTTAGTACTAAGCAGAGCCCCTGCCTTTGCAGCCGTTCCGTTCAATTCAGAAAGTGATGCCAAAGTTGGTGAATCGAAAAATCAACTCTCATCTAAACTGTTCAAGCATAGTTTAAGCGGTTTATATGGCATCCAGTCCACCAACAACCAGCCTTTGCAACCCTACAACGATTTTGAAATTCTCTACAGTAAAGCTCACCAAGCTCAACGTGAACTTGAAACATTGTGCAGAAGTACTGCTTTACTGACATCAACAGAGGCTCACTTTTCTGGCGTGAAATCACGTGACCGAGCATTAAACAAAATAGAACATGAATTAGGTGGGCGAGCTGATAGGATCACAGATTTAGCCAGAACAACCCTGGTGGCAAATGATGTACCAAGCTTAGTCGAGGCTTATGAGGTATTAAGCCGAGAAGCCAGTATCGTAAAAGTAAAGAACCGCTTTAAATCGCCTGCCGCATCAGGCTATCGTGATTTAAACTTACTGGTTCAACTTCCTAAAACCAACATCATTGCAGAAGTACAATTACATCTTAAAGCCATTGCCGATGTGAAAAATGGCCCCGAGCATCGTTTCTATGAACAGATCCAGAAGTTTGAACGTGTCGCCGCATTAGAGAAGCGAGCGTTACATGATATTGAAAAGGCGCAAATTAACCAGTTTCGTCGCCAATCTATCGAGCTCTACCAAAACGCCTGGCAGCCGTATATCACTACTCATATTCAAGCAGCCTAATACGTTCAGAACCCTTAACTCACCATAAACAGAAAAAAAAGACCACGCATAGCGTGGTCTATTGCTCGGTCTATTTTTCGACATTAATGTTCTCGACTCGGGCTTTTAATTTCTGCCCTGGGCGGAACGTTACGACACGTCGAGCGGAGATAGGAATATCCTCACCTGTTTTTGGGTTTCGACCCGGACGCTCGTTTTTGTCTCGTAGATCAAAATTACCAAAACCAGATAGTTTTACCTGTTCGCCACTTTCAAGCGCCTTGCGAATCTCTTCGAAAAACACTTCAACCGTTTCCTTGGCATCCCGTTTACTGTATCCAAGCTTTTCAAACAGGTTTTCAGCCAATTCGGCCTTTGTGAGCGCCATAAAACTTCCCTCAAAGCTATGTTAAACCTTGCTGCTTCTAAGCAGCGCCAAAGCATTTTCGCTTAGCCAATCAATAAGATATCGGCTTTACCTGAAAAGTGTATGCCAAGCTTCTGATTTTCGCCAACTTTTTTATTCGCAACAATATTAATAGTTTCATCAAAATAAGCGCATATACTGGCTGCATTTATACAATTAGACGTCGAAGATTGAGAAAAAACACTGACAATTTAGTTAGTTATATCATAACAGTCAACATTTTCAGAATTTCATACTATTTTGAATGGATATCGATTTCTGATAAAAAAATTTATAACCTGTTAAATCATAGACTTGTTTAACACTAACTTGTCACTAAATTGCATATAAAAAAGCAGGCCCAACTTGAACCTGCTCAAATATACTTGGGCTACTTTCTGAATTAGTCGCGCAGGGCTGCACCAAACTGTGCCGCTACTGAAGCCACAATCGATTCAACAGCGCTTGCAATATCTGCTTCTTCTAAAGTACGTTCAGTCGATTGAAGCATCAACGCAATCGCTAAACTCTTCTTGCCCTCTTCAACCCCTTTGCCTACATAAACGTCAAACAGCTTCGCCTCTTTTAGAAGCTCACCACCAGCGTTACGACATGCATCGACAATATCACCTGAAGCAATGGCGCCATCAACAACCAGTGCTATATCACGGCGGTTCGCTGGGAACTTAGACAGTGATGCAGCTTCTGGAATTACACGGGTGTTCACAGCTGACCATTCAAGTTCAAATACGATGGTGCGGCCATTCAAGCCAAACTTACGCTCAAGCTCTGGATGAACAGTGCCTATCACCCCAATAATCTCACCATCGACAACGATGGCGGCCGATTGCCCAGGGTGCAGCGCTGGGTGTGCAACAGAAGTAAAACTGTAAGCTTTGCCGTTGGCGGTTAAATCAAGAATGGCTTCCAAGTCACCTTTTAGATCGAAGAAATCTACCGTTGCGGTGTCCATGTTCCAGTGCTCTTCACCACGAGTACCGGATATTACACCCGCGAGCATAGGCTCTTGGCGCATACCGTTCTCTGCCGAGGCATCAGGAATAAAACGCAAACCATATTCAAACAAACGAACGCGTGGCTGCTGGCGTTTCTGGTTATGAACCACGGTATTTAATAGACCTTGGATTAAGCCCAAACGCATCGCTGACATATCAGCAGAAATAGGATTAGGCAGAATGAGTGGTTCAACATCTGGAACAATCAGTTTCTGCTGCTCTGGCTCAACGAAGCTGTAGGTGATCGCTTCATGGTAACCACGGTCAACTAACAAATGACGAACACGCTTAAGTGGCAAGTTTGCTTCTTGGTGGTCATTCATGCTCAATGCTGCAACGGGAGCTTGATTAGGGATATTGTTGTAACCGTAAATACGGCCAATTTCCTCAATCAAGTCTTGCTCAATCGCGATATCAAAACGCCACGTTGGCGCGGTAGCAACCCAACTGTCTGCACGGCTCTCAACACTCATACCTAAACGTTTTAGGATTTCAACCACATCAGCATCCGCAATGTGATGACCAAGCAAACTGTCCAGTTTAGTGCGACGAAGTGTGACTTGATTTGGTTTAGGTAACTCAGTTTCAGACTCAACACTAACCACAGGTGCAACTTCACCGCCACAAATATCAACCAGCAGCTGAGTCGCTCGTTCCATCGCACTGGCTTGCAACGCGTAGTCAACACCGCGCTCAAAACGCATGGATGAATCAGTATGTAGGCCATAGCTACGAGCACGACCGCGGATATGGTCTGGTGCAAAGAAAGCACACTCAAGCAGTACATCTTGGGTTTCTGAGCTAACGCCTGAACCTTCACCACCAAAAATGCCCGCAATGGCTAATGCTTTATTGTGATCGGCAACAACCAGCGTATCAACATTCAACTTAGCTTCTGTACCATCGAGTAGCGTAAGTTTTTCATCCTGCTCGGCCATACGAACAACAATACCGCCTTCGATCTTGGCAAGATCAAAGGCATGCATCGGTTGGCCTTGTTCAAGCAAGATATAGTTAGTGATATCAACCACTGGATCAATTGAACGTAGACCACAACGGCGTAACTTCTCTTGCATCCAAAGCGGTGTTTGGGCTTGAACATTAATGTTTTTAACCACGCGACCAAGATAACGCGGACAAGCGGCCGGTGCTTTCACTTCAATAGAGACTTTATCTTCAATTGAAGTAGGAACAGCGGTGACTGATGGCTCAGTGACATCAATGCGGTTCAATACACCTACTTCACGAGCAAGGCCACGAATACTAAAGCAATCTGCGCGGTTCGCGGTCAAATCGACATCAATAGTCACATCATCTAAGCTTAGGAATTCGCGGAAATCAGTACCAACGATAGCATCTTCTGCAAGCTCCATAATGCCAGCGGATTCAACATCAATCCCTAGCTCACTGAATGAACAAAGCATGCCGTGAGAAGGTTGACCACGTAATTTTGCTTTTTTAATCTTGAAATCGCCGGGCAGTACAGCACCAACAGTCGCTACCGCCACTTTTAAGCCTTGGCGGCAGTTTGCTGCACCACAAACGATATCAAGCAGTTCTTCCTCACCCACGTCAACTTTCGTTACACGCAGTTTGTCGGCATCTGGATGTTGACCACATTCCACAACGTGACCCACTTTGACGCCAGTAAATTCACCGGCGACAGCAAGAACGTCATCGACTTCCAAGCCTGCCATTGTAATTTGATGTGTAAGTTCGTCAGTCGTAACCGCAGGGTTAACCCACTCACGAAGCCATGATTCGCTGAATTTCATTGTGTTTACCCTTGAATTACTTGAATTGTTTGAGGAAGCGCAGATCGTTCTCAAAGAACGCGCGTAGGTCGTTGACGCCATAACGAAGCATCGTTAAACGCTCAACACCCATACCAAATGCAAAGCCAGAATATTTTTCAGGGTCAATACCAACACTGCGCAAAACGTTCGGGTGAACCATGCCACAGCCTAGAACTTCAAGCCATTTACCATTTTTACCCTTCACATCCACTTCCGCAGAAGGTTCTGTAAATGGGAAATAAGAAGGACGGAAACGCACTTCAACTTCTTCTTCAAAGAAGTTACATAAGAAATCGTTCAAAATACCTTTAAGCTGAGCAAAATTGACGTGCTCATCAACCAACATTCCTTCAACTTGGTGGAACATTGGGGTGTGTGTTTGGTCGTAGTCATTACGATATACGCGGCCCGGCGCAATAAAACGAAACGGCGGTTGACCATTTTCCATAGTGCGAATTTGCACACCTGACGTGTGTGTACGCAACATTAAATCTGGATTAAAGAAGAAGGTATCGTGATCAGTACGTGCTGGGTGATCGGCAGCAATATTCAACGCATCAAAGTTGTGGAAGGCGTCTTCAATTTCAGGGCCAGATTCAACATGAAAACCAAGCTCACCAAAGAACTGCTCAATGCGTTCAACTGTGCGAGTCACTGGGTGTAAGCCACCATTTTCAATGCGGCGTCCAGGCAAAGTAACGTCAATCGTTTCAGCCGCTAGTTTGGCTTCTAACTCTGCTCGCTGCAAAGCATCTTTACGCGTAGCAATGGCGTGTTGCACTGTTTCTTTCGCAACGTTGATCTCTTGACCTGCAGCGCGGCGTTCTTCGGGTGGCAATTTACCTAGGCTCTGTAGCTGAGTGGTTAACTCACCTTTTTTACCCAAGTACTGAACACGCACTTCATCAAGTGCGACTAGCGAATCGGCAGCATTAATCGCTGCGGTCGCATTAGCAATAATCTCTTCTAGATGTTGCATCGTTTCCTCATCTACCTGTAGGTAGTGTCCGTATAGGATGTTTTTGTATTTTTCAGATAGCTGCACATAGTATCGAAAGCCACCTCTAAAGCCAAATTGAAATGATACTGAGGCTTGCTCTTGAACAAAAAAACGGCATTATTTTTGCCGCTCTCTTGATATTACCTCCCTCCCCCCAAACAATAATAAAAACATGACTATTTTTAAGAAGAAACGATGAACATCACGATAACACCAATCGAACCACAAGATGATTCGGACATTTGTAAAATTATCCAATCTGTAGGTGCTGAATTTGGAGCCATCGGTGAGGGTTTTGGCCCATCTGATGCTGAAGTGGAAAACATGAGTCAACATTATACGCAAGAGAGCAGCAGCCTTTATCTGGTAGCCAAACGTGATGGCATCATTGTCGGTGGAGCAGGTATTGCAGCCTTTCATCATAGCCAACGGATCTGTGAGCTAAAAAAACTCTTCTTATTACCAGAAAGTCGCGGTTGCGGGCTGGGAAAAATGCTCAGTGAAGCATGCCTATCGTTTGCTCAAAATGCAGGTTATCAATCTTGCTATTTGGATACGTTATCTAGTATGACATCCGCCATTCAGTTATATGAAAAGCTCGGATTTATACATTTGGATCGACCAATGGACGGCACTGAGCACAACGGCTGCGATGTGTGGATGCTTAAACAGCTGTAAATCATCGCATCTGCTTATACAAAAAATGCCTACCGAACGGTAGGCATCAAAAGCAGTTGAGATTTAATGCTTAAATTTTAAAACTTAGAAGAAGTATTTTAGACGGATACGCATGCCTAGATCTTTGTTTTCTGTGTCGTCTACTTTCGAGTAGTAAGTACCTAGATAAACAGAGAAATCTTCCACATCCATCACATTAGCAAATTGGTAAGAAGCATAAGTGGTATTTACCTTCTCGCTAGTACCTTTATCAACATCACCATAGACATGACCTAGACCAAAGCCTTTAAACAGTAAGTTAGCACCGATGGTCGTATCTTCTTGTTTAGTTTTGTCGAAATCACGGAACGCATAGTTCACGTTGATAGAAAGATCGTTAGCAGAATAGTTAACTGTCGCGCCATAACCAAGGAAATCATTCGCAGCATCTTTATCATCTGCAGTCAGATTGGCTTCTAAACCAGCTGCAACACGAACTGAGTCAACGATTTGGTACGCAACAACTGGGCGTACGAACACAGCATTTTTATCCGCTGTAGTCGCATTCTTCTCAAATTTGGTAGAGAGTTCAAAGTAAAGATTATCCGCTGTCTTACTAAAACCGACTTGGCCGTTATCGCCACGACCACGAGCCGCATTCGCTCGATACGGTTCTGCTGTTGCGTATTCAAGCATAGTATCTTGACCAACAGGGAATAGATCAAATGCTTCATAACGACCTACTCTCAATTCCCAGTTATTTGCCTGACCAAATGCAATCCACGCATCATCAAGCTCAACATCACCCGTTGTTTTAAGTAAAGGCTGTGCTTGTGCTTTGATATAACGGTCACCACTCACACTGCGCTCACCAGCGATTTGAACCAAAAGACGACCGTCTTGATTTAGCTCTTGCTTATCAGTGGCATTTTTATCACGAAGGTTGATATCGAACTCAACATCACCGCCGATTGAGAAAACACCTTGTTCACCTTCAACACTGATACCTGCGTTTGCTTGTAGTGCGGCTGAAATTAGAATTGCGGCAAGAGAAAGTTTACCAGAGGTAGCAAAATTCATTTTTTATACTCCATCGACCTTATGGTCATCATTATCATTATGTTGGTGCTTGACACCTTGAATCTCATCCTGAGATATATTCAATAAAATTAATGAGTTAGGCTCACATTCACCGGGGGAAGTAGCACGCTACTTTGGTAATCATGAACAGCTCAATCTCTTTATTGCTCAGCAACCACTGCTTATGTATTCCCTTAACGTTGCTGACGGGGATGGAGTTTACATTCACCGAATCAATGTAAAAATAGATCAATGTCACATTAGGAATCGTTCCCATGAATGGGTTATTGATAAGTTTATATAAATCACGCTTTTGCAAATAATTCACACCATAAATTAAATGTTGGCACGAAAATTATGTGAAGTAGGCCGAAATTTCACATCACAAAATAATAACAACTCAAGATAAAGGTTGCTTTATCAAATTATTAACATTCTAGAATTGGGGATGGAGAGTAAAAACGATGCGAGATTTGACCATAAATTGAAGCACTGCTGTTTGATGGTGATGGCTTTGCTTAAAATATTTCAATTTCACGTCCGAAACCGTCAACGAATATAGTGAACGTAGGGGGGGTTACCCAATTTCTGCTAGGGCTTTAATTTGGAGCGACACGCGAGGTTCGCTTTCTTTTGGACTAAAAGCGTGACCTCAACCTTGGCAAGGTGGCGCTAAAACGACATCGTTGGTTGTGAACTGGCAGTGAGACAGAGATGAAAAAGCCCCAGCATTTCCGCTAGGGCTTTAATTTGGAGCGACACACGAGGTTCGCTTTCTTTTGAACTAAAAGCGTGACCTCAACCTTGGCAAGGTTGCTCTAAAACGATATCGTTGGTTGTAAACTGGCTGTGAGACAGAGATGAAAAAGCCCCAGCATTTCTGCTAGGGCTTTAATTTGGAGCGACACACGAGGTTCGAACTCGTGACCTCAACCTTGGCAAGGTTGCGCTCTACCAACTGAGCTAGTGTCGCATACTGCATAAGCAGTAAAAAGATGGTGCCCCGGGCCGGACTTGAACCGGCACGACTCGAAAGTCGAGGGATTTTAAATCCCTTGTGTCTACCAATTTCACCACCAGGGCACGCAATTCTGCATTGCGATGCTGTTTACAAAATTTAGTAACACCATCTTTAGATACTGAACTTTAAGTTCAACACCTCAAAATTTGGAGCGACACACGAGGTTCGAACTCGTGACCTCAACCTTGGCAAGGTTGCGCTCTACCAACTGAGCTAGTGTCGCAATGGAGGCGCGTCCCGGAGTCGAACCGAGGTCCACGGATTTGCAATCCGCTGCATAGCCCCTCTGCCAACGCGCCCCTGTAACATCAAGGGGTTGGGTTGTTTCTTCCGTTCCTCTCAAGTACGGGATGCATTCTACGCATTCGATTCGATGAGTCAATATTATTTTTTTAGTTTTTAAACCGTTTGGCTATTTTGCATTCAAAAAGGACAGATTTGGTTAATTTGATAGCAAAATTCACCACCTTTTACACGAGATAACTGTGCTTTAACTGAAGCAATAATGCATGTTGTGAAAGGGATTGTAGAAATTGGAGGAACAAAAAACGGGCCTAAGCCCGTTTCTTAATGATGTTCTGCATTGAGGAGGTCGTCTTTAGCTGCCGCCAAGTATTGAACCATTGACCAATAGGTCAAAATGGTTGCAATGTATAACGCTGCATAGCCGACCCACACCATCCAATCATCATGACGCCAAATCAGTACCCACAATGCAAACATTTGGGTGAGCGTCTTAACCTTCCCAACCCAGGAAACGGCCACACTGGCTCTTTTACCAATTTCCGCCATCCATTCTCGCAACGCAGAAATGATGATTTCACGGGCAATCATTGTCACGGCTGGAATCGTTATCCAGAGACTGTGGTAATGGTCGGTGATCAAGATAAGAGCCGTCGCAACGAGCACTTTATCCGCTACTGGGTCGATAAAAGCACCAAAGCGAGAGGTTTGCCCAAGTTTTCGCGCAAGCATACCATCTAACCAATCGGTAAAACCCGCTACCCAAAACACCATTGCCGCAGCAAAAGGGCCCCAGCCGTAAGGCAGATAGAAAACAACGACAAATACTGGGATAAGGAAAAGTCGTAATAAAGACAAAATATTAGGAATATTCAAACGCATATTTATAGGCTCTTATCGATTGCGCGGTTATGTTGCGTTATTTTTCTTATTGTTTCAATGCTTGATAAATGTTTTCAGCTAAAGAATGGCTAATACCGGGCACTTTGGCGATTTCTTCAACAGTGGCTCTTTTTAGCTCTTGCAGCCCTCCCATATATTTCAGCAGTGCTTGCCGGCGTTTAGGCCCAACCCCTTCTATGCCTTCCAATGTACTGGTACGCCGTGTTTTACCTCGTTTGGCTCTATGCCCAGCAATGGCGTGATTATGACTTTCATCGCGAATATGCTGAATCAAATGCAAAGCTGGCGCATCACTTGGCAGGTTAAATTCATCGCCATCGGTTGTAATCAACGTTTCTAGCCCCGGTTTGCGGGTAACGCCTTTGGCGATACCAATCATCACCGGTCTTTTCGGCCAATCTTGCCAATGGCTAGAGATGATCTGCAAAGCTCGATTCAATTGCCCTTTACCACCATCAATGAAAATGACATCGGGGATTTTTTCCACGTCAAGCTGCTTGGAATACCGCTTATCTAACACTTGTCCCATTGCAGCGTAATCATCCCCACCAGTAATTCCCGTGATGTTATAACGGCGGT
Source organism: Vibrio sp. 3-2(1) (assembly GCF_963887575.1). NCBI lineage: Bacteria > Pseudomonadati > Pseudomonadota > Gammaproteobacteria > Vibrionales > Vibrionaceae > Vibrio > Vibrio sp. 3-2(1). Next base: position 324,585 of record NZ_CAWPGB010000011.1, read on the forward strand.
ATTCTGGTTTAACAGGCCCTTCTTGGTTAAATACCACGCATGAGGCGATCGTGCTCTCTCCCATGGTGTGCGAAATATCAAAACACTCCATACGCTCTATGCTATCCAACCCTAAAACAGCTTGAAGTGCTTTAAAACGCTGGTTGATCGTCATTCTATGGTTAATTTTAGCCGTTATTGCGCTCAATGCATTGGTATTAGCCAATTTTAAATATTGAGCACGCACACCTGTTGGGCTGATGTGGAAAGAAACTTTACGCCCGACCAGGGTCTGTAATGCTTCTTGCAGCGGCTTTTCATCCTCTAGCAGACCCGCATTTAAGATCACTCGACTTGGGATCGTACGCGCTTCATTGTGACTTAAATAATACTGTCCTAAAAAGCCATCAAACACCTCTTCTTGAGTCGTGTTAGCCGGAATTTTAGGAAAATGGCTACGACTACCCAATATTTTACCTTGGCGGATCATCAAAATATGGATGCAAGCGATGCCATTTTCTTGGGCAAATCCCAATACATCCATGTCATCCATCGTCTCTTCAGAAACAAACTGTTGTTCTTGGACTCTTCTAATGGCTTGGATCTGGTCTCTAAATTTAGCGGCATTTTCAAACTGCAGTGCTTGGCTAGCTTGTTCCATTTTTTGCACTAATGTTTCAAGTACTTGGTTATCTTTGCCTTGCAAAAACAATCGAACATAATTAACCAATTCAGCATACTCTTCATCCGCGATGATATGACTCACACAAGGTGCAGCGCAGCGGCCAATTTGATACATCAGGCAAGGACGAGTCCGGTTGCTATAGACGGTATCTTCACATTGTCTTACCGGAAATATTTTTTGGATGAGGTGTAACGACTCTCGAACCGCACCAGAATCAGGGTATGGACCAAAATACTCACCTTTGCGCTTTTTCGCGCCACGGTGCAACGACAAACGAGGGTGCTTATGCCCACTAATAAAAATATACGGGTAAGATTTATCGTCCCGCAGCAGCACATTGTATTTAGGCAAATATTGCTTGATGTAATTGTGTTCAAGGATCAACGCTTCCGTTTCTGTGTGAGTAACGGTGACATCAATTTTATCGATATGGCTGACTAACGCGCGCGTTTTCTCACTATCGATTGTTTTTCGAAAGTAGCTAGAAAGGCGTTTTTTGAGGTCTTTGGCTTTGCCAACATAGATGATATCAGCCTCGGCGTTATACATTCGATAAACGCCGGGCTGATGGGTAACGGTTTTAAGAAAAGCGACCGAGTCGAACAAAGAAGTCACTAAAGCGTCTCTGTGTCTAACATTCCGTGTCGAATAGCTAAATGGGTCAGTTCAACATCACCGCTGATCGCTAACTTACTAAACAGTCGATAGCGATAGCTATTCACTGTTTTGGGGCTAAGACTAAGTTGCTCGGAAATATCCGTCACTTTTTGCCCTTTGGTAATCATCATCATAATTTGCAGCTCTCTTTCCGAGAGATCAGCAAATGGATTGTCAGAAGCTGGCGAGAATTGGCTTAATGCCATTTGCTGTGCGATTTCAGGCGAGATATAACGCTGCCCGCTATTCACAATGCGAATCGCGTTGACCATTTCATCTGGGCCTGCACCTTTGGTTAAATAACCCGCGGCTCCAGCTTGCATCACTTTGGTCGGAAATGGATTTTCCGTATGAACCGTTAACACGATGATTTTCACATCTGGATTAAAGCGCAGAATTTTTTTTGTCGCTTCCAAACCGCCGATACCAGGCATGTTCATATCCATTAAAACAACGTCGACATGATTACTGCGACACCATTTTACTGCTTCTTCACCGCTGTCAGCTTCCCCTACTACGTTCATTCCACGGACGTCTTCAATAATACGTCGTATCCCTGTGCGAACCAGCTCGTGATCATCTACAAGGAAAACACTTATCAAACTTGTATCTCCACACTCATCTATTGGCTCTGCACCCACTGAATCGTGGATAGCAGCATCGCGGCCCACATTAATTAGCTCACAATTGGAAATTAACTCACAATCGGGTAATTAACTTAACATTGGTTTTTACTCACACTGAATATGTGCTCAAACCCCAAATTTGGCAAGTACTTATTTGTTCGGCTAATCATCCAATGAGAATCCATTAACAAATCAAAAGCTTAATTATATTAACAGAGATGCCGCACGACTTTTACATGATTTTTTGACAAATTTGAACCTAAACATAAAAATGCAACCAGCCTCATAATAATACAAAACCAAAACAAATCATAAAGTTAAAATGCATACACCATACCAATTAACGGTTATTTCATCTCCATCGCCCGCTTACTCACCTCACTGAAATTCGTTATTTACCTCGTAGCTCTGATATGATGCCCTCCCCCAAGGTTACGACTATTTGGATTTATTACGCTTGGTTATTCAACACGGTTTTTTACTTACTCGCCATGCAAGAGACCTTCATGGCTCGACTCATATTGAGTTGTGGTTGAGTACGCCTCAAGGTCCAACCCAACTGGTTATCCGTGGTGAAAAACCCGTTTTCTTCATACCACAGAAAGATGTACCACAAGCGCAAAAATTAGCGTTAGAGCGGCAGCTCTCTATCGAATTAAAAACATTGGATTTGGAAGATTTTGAACATAACCTCCTAGCGGGTTGTTATTGTCAAACGATTCAAACGCATGCTGAGTTTTCGGCACTACTAAAGCAACATCATATTCTGACGTTAGAAGATGATATTAAGCTTGCCGACCGCTTTCTTATGGAGCGTTTTCTTAAAGGCAGCATTGAATTCACTGGACGGCTTACCCAGACGTTTTCCCACTCAAAAATAGAACAGGCGAAATGTCGACCGGGCAACTATCTTCCTCATCTGAAAGTGGTTTCGCTGGATTTAGAGTGTTCTGAAAAAGGCATTCTCTACTCGACTGGTTTTGATAGCCCAATGGACAGCCGCGTCATCATGATTGGTGAGCCCGAACCTTGCGATACCCCAATTCAATGGGTGAAAGATGAATACGCATTGCTCAACGCTCTCATCGATTGGTTCACTGAGTTCGACCCTGATGTAGTAATTGGCTGGAGCGTGATTGATTTTGATTTTCGCTTACTCCATAAAAGAGCCGAGTGGCATAAGTTAAGACTTGCGATTGGTCGCGGCAAACAGCACAGTTTTTTTCGTAGTTCAAACCAGAGTCAGCAAGGGTTTATTACCATTCCCGGGCGAGTAGTGTTGGATGGAATTGATACATTAAAAACAGCCACTTACCAATTTCGTTCTTGGTCATTGGAATCAGTATCAAGGGAGCTATTAGGCGAAGGAAAAGCGATTCACAACGCCCATGATCGGATGGATGAAATCAACCGTATGTTTAAAAAAGACAAACCTTCACTGGCGAAATACAACCTGCAAGATTGTGTGTTAGTGAATAAAATCTTTGAACATACCCATTTGCTGGATTTCGCCATTGAACGTTCCCGTCTCACGGGTGTAGAGCTAGATCGCGTCGGCGGTTCTGTCGCCGCCTTTACCAATCTCTATTTACCTCAATTGCATCGCGCGGGTTACATCGCGCCTAACTTACACTCCGAAAATTGGGTCGCAAGCCCCGGAGGCTATGTGATGGACTCCATCCCCAACCTCTACAACTCTGTGTTACTTCTTGATTTTAAAAGCTTATATCCCTCGATCATTCGTTCATTTTTAATTGACCCACTTGGCTTGATTGAAGGGCTAAAAATTCCGATTGGCAAAGAGGATAACCAAGCGGTAACGGGATTTCGTGGTGGTCAATTTCACCGTACCAAACATTTTCTTCCAGAAATGATCGAGAAATTATGGGCTGCGCGTGATGTGGCGAAAAAGAACAATAACAAAGCCTTTTCACAAGCGATAAAAATCATCATGAACTCTTTCTACGGGGTGCTTGGATCGTCAGGTTGTCGTTTTTTTGATACTCGCTTGGCGTCCAGTATTACCATGCGCGGACACGAGATCATGAAGCAAACTAAAAAGTTAATTGAGGCGCAAGGCTATCAAGTGATTTATGGTGATACCGACTCAACCTTTGTCTCTTTAGGTGGTCAATATTCACAGCAGCAAGCGGATCGCGTAGGAAAACAACTGGTTGAACACATCAATCAATGGTGGACGACCCACTTACGTGAAGAGTACCGATTGGAATCGATGCTGGAATTGGAATACGAAACCCACTACCGAAAGTTTCTGATGCCCACCATCCGAGGTTCAGAAACGGGGTCAAAAAAACGCTATGCGGGATTGATCGGTGAAGGCGAAAACGAGCGGCTAATTTTTAAAGGGCTTGAGAGTGCAAGAACGGACTGGACTCCGCTCGCACAACGCTTTCAGCACCAACTTTATTCGATGATTTTTAATGGTGAAGACCCTGCGGCGTTTATTCGTGAAATCGTTGAGCAAACTCAAACCGGTCAACTCGACCATGAGCTCGTGTACCAAAAACGGTTGCGTCGCAAGCTGCATGAATACCAAAAAAACGTACCGCCACAAGTAAGAGCTGCGCGACTTGCTGATACGATAAACCAGCAGTTAGGCCGACCATTACAATATCAAAATCGAGGTCGTATCGAATACCTCATCACACTGAATGGCCCCGAGCCTAAAGAATATTTAAAAAGTCCTATCGATTATCAGCACTATATCGATAAACAATTGCAGCCAGTCGCAGAAGCCATTTTGCCTTTTGTTGGCTTGAATTTCGAACAGCTCAGCCAGCCACAACTTGGGTTATTTTAAGAAGTACGACGACCTAGCCAGCGGTTAACCAATCCGAAACTCTGTTTTTTGATACTGCTTTGCAAGCCATTGCCCATAACTGTCTAGAATTCCAATCACTGAGCGTTTGGCGATCACTCGTCCAGAGAGCAAAATACCCAATCTCTCAATGTCGATTTTTTTCTCCGGATGATAACGTAAAAACTGCTGCCCGCATTCGATAGGATCATCAAACCAATTTTTGTCACGATACATAATCAAAGAATAACTGGCGCGCAGTAATTTCTTGGCAATGGCTACTTGCGCCTTGCTCTGTTCACTTTCAGAGCTGGTTTTTGCAATTTTATCACGATAAAAAAAGACCCAATCTGCGATGTCCATATTCCAGTGTTTGGCTATTTCCCAACTGGGTTCGAAATCGCCAAAGCATTCCGCCAGATCATCACCCAAGATGCAAACGCAGCAATGGCGCAACATAAATCCCCACGTAAAAATGCTCTCTAAAGTGGCTACCTCGCTCACGAGTGCAGTTTTGATCGAGACTTCGGTGATATGTGGGAAACTTTTCTGAAATCGCCATTTTATCGTATTCAGCAGAGTTGCTCGTTGCTCGGAGAAATCACGGTGCGTGACCAACACTACATCCAAATTGGAGCGCCCATAACGCGCAGTTCTGCGCGCCACACTGCCATAAAGGTAAAGACTATGTAGATTGTCACCTAACCCGGCACGCAGAAACTTGATGAGATCATCGATAGCCGCTTGATATTCAGCCTGAAAGGGTTGTTTTGGGTCAATAACCGATAAATACATAGCAAAAAGCGTTAGTTAATTTAAGAAAAAGTACACGCGGTCATGTTCTACTATGCAAAGCAATCAATCAAGATATTCCTTTTCGAAAACGGCAAGGTATAATGCGCCGAAACTAAGTATGAAGGAAAAATTCCATGCCAAAGGCGAATGAATTAAAAAAAGGGTTTGCTATTATTTCTGGTGGCAAGACGCTATTGATTAAAGACATCGAAGTGACCACTCCTGGTGGCCGCGGTGGTTCTAAAATCTACAAACTACGTTGTACTGATTTGAACACTGGCGCTCGCGTTGATGAGCGTTTAAAAGCCGATGACTTTGTCGACACCGTTGACATGAACCGCCGTGCGGTTTCGTTTTCTTATGTTGATGGTGATGAGTACATCTTCATGGATAACGAAGATTACACTCAATTTACGTTTAAACAGGCGGATATCGAAGATGAGCTACTGTTCATCACTGAAGAAATCCAAGGTATGTATGTGGTTGTCGTTGACGGTGTTGCGGTAGCACTAGATGTCCCTTCATCTGTTGAGCTTGTGATTGAAGAGACTGATCCTTCCATCAAAGGTGCTTCAGCTTCTGCGCGTTCAAAACCAGCACGTTTAAGCACTGGCCTTGTTGTGCAGGTTCCTGAATATGTCGCAACTGGCGACCGTATTATTATCAACACCGCTGAACGCAAATACATGAGCCGAGCATAATAATGTCTGATTTGATTTCTTACGACGATGCCATTGATGCGGCTTACGACATCTTTCTTGAAATGGCACCCGATAATCTAGAACCTGTTGATGTCATCCTGTTTACGGCACAATTTGAAGACCGTGGCGCGGCTGAACTGGTTGACGTTGGTGATGATTGGGTTCAACACGTGGGTTTTGACGTCGATAAGGAAGCTTACGCGGAAGTATTGATCGGTCTTGTCAACGAAGAGGACGACGTACTAGACGATGTGTTTGCAAGAATGCTCGTCAGCCGCGACCCAAACCAAAAGTTCTGCCACATTCTGTGGAAGCGTGACTAACCTCATTACTGTTGCTGCGTTTTATAATGAAATCGTCGTGACACTGTCTTGAGGCAAACAGCAATAACGCCAATCGTGATTGATTGGCGTTATTATTTTTAAGCGTGATCTTTTTCCAGAGCTTTCTCTTCAACCAGTTGATAGTGAATTACATACAACTGTTCAATATTGGGATAAATGTCTTGAATCACCTCTTTCAGTGTCGTGAGTGACATATTTTCTTGCTCTGCATGGTAGTGGCTTAATTCGCTAAATAGGATCGGTTCAACCTTATTGATTAACAAGCGGCAGAACTTTCGTCCCTCTTCCAACGTACTCACCTCGACAATAGAGCCAACTTGGTAGTGCTTTTCGCTCTCATCACGAATGGTGATCACTTTCTTTTTCGCCAAAATATCCGCTTCAAAACGAGCGAAAAAAGTCATTTCTGTTGGAGCTGTCATCGCATTTTCTCTTTATTATTTAAACCACAAGTTACGACGCCATCTTACCGTGACACTGACCCTTTGTCGTCGATAGCTGCTTCACCAATTCACAGTTTTGGCCGATGATGATCGCAAAGCCTTATCTAAATATTGCATTTCCCAGCGACTTCGTTAATTATTTGTATATTCAAATAAAACTCATCATGCCCATGTCAAGCTCACCACTTTATAGACAAATAAAACAATTTATTTTAGATAACATTGAATCCGGACACTGGCCTGTCGGCCAACGCATAAGCACCGAGCTAGAACTGACTGAGCAATTTAATGTGAGTCGGATGACGGTGAATAAAGCGATACGGGATCTGGTAGCTGATGGAAAACTGCAACGCCGACCAAGGCTAGGTACTTTTGTTTGCGCGGTAGAAGACAAAGCGGAATCACCGCTACTTGATATTCGTAATATTGCTGACGAGGTCGCTAGCCGAGGGAAGCAATATCGCAGTAAAGTCTTAAAGCAACTTGCGTTAACAGCAGATGAAAGTGTCGCTATCAAACTCGGTGTCATGCTAGGATCTTCTGTTTTTTATAGTGAAATCATTCACTTTGCTAATGATACTCCGATACAACTGGAAGTGCGTTGGGTCAATAGCCGCTACGCGCCCCACTATCTTGAACAAAACTTTTCGTTCATGACGCCCAATCAATATCTTTCACAAAACTGCCCATTAAGTGCCATTGAGCACACTGTTGAAGCCATTATTGCCGAGCATCACATCAAACAATTGTTGCAGTTGGCCGTCAATGAACCCTGTTTACTACTTAATCGCCGTACCTGGAGTGGCGATAAGTTAGTCAGCTCTGCACTGCTTTATCACCCGGGCTCGAAATACAAATTAACCTCTAAAGTGATGCTCGATTAACGCTACACATTTCAACATTCGATCACACTTTTGCAACATTCATCTTGCACCGCCTGCGCTTTTGCCTTATTTATTTGTATATACATTTAAATCAGTAGCGCACTAAGCGATAACGGTGACAATAAAGATGGATCTAATACTGACCAACGCGCGTATCGTCAGCATGGAACAAGGAGAGCTTGGCTATCAGCCTAGCTCTCCTAAAACTGTGGTGATAAAAGCGGGCAAAATTGACGCCAGCCTTGATAGCCACATTCCCATCGCCGCCGCGCCAGAACACAAAGTCATAGATTGCCAAGGCAAGCTTATCACTCCGGGGTTGATAGATTGCCATACTCACCTTATCTATGCCGGTAACCGCGCCAATGAGTTTGAAATGCGCTTGCAAGGCGTTCCCTACCCAGCGATCGCCAAGCAAGGTGGCGGTATTTTATCAACCGTCCACGCCACCCGCACCGCATCCATTGACCAATTGGTTGAGTTGGCACTACCAAGGTTAGAGGGGTTGCTGCGTTCCGGTGTCACATCCGTTGAGATCAAATCGGGCTACGGTTTAACGCTCCATGATGAGATAAAAATGCTCAAAGCGGCTAAGCACCTTGAGGATCATCGCCGCATTAAAGTCGTCACAACACTGCTCGCCGCTCACGCCATTCCACCAGAATATCAACACCGATCAGACGATTATGTTGAGCATATTTGTCAGGAAATCATCCCGCTGGTGGCCGAACAAAAACTCGCTTCGAGCGTCGATGTGTTTTGTGAATCGATTGGTTTTACGCTGGCACAAACAGAAAAAGTGTTCCAAGCCGCAATTGCGCATGGGCTGCAAGTGAAAGGTCATACCGAGCAATTATCAAACCTAGGGGGAAGCGCTTTAACCGCCCATTACCAAGGTTTGTCTGCCGATCATATCGAATATTTAGATGAGCAAGGTGTGTTTGCACTCGCCCGTTCCAATACCGTGGCAACCTTACTGCCCGGTGCTTTTTATTTCTTACGTGAAACCCAACTCCCACCGATTGATTTACTGCGTCAGCATCATATTCCAATGGCCATCGCAAGTGATTTCAACCCCGGTACATCGCCGTTTGCTGACCTCACTCTTATGATGAATATGGCGTGCACACTGTTTGGCTTAACCCCCCAAGAAGCCTTACGAGGTGTGACTCAACATGCTGCGCAAGCGTTAGGTTTTGCTGATTCTCGCGGCAAAATTGCCACTGGCTATGATGCCGATCTCGCCATTTGGAATATTAGCCACCCAGCCGATTTAAGTTATCAAGTGGGCGTACCGCGTTTGCATGCACGAGTAGTTGACGGAGCATTTACCTATGAATAACCCTATTTTTAGCAACACTCAGCACAGCTTCGAGTGGCAAGGCCGTGACGATGCCGAAGATGGCGAGTTAGGTACACGCGTTCACCATCAAACTCAACGTTGCACCGTCAATACGCTTCCCATTCAACCAAGCCAAGATGAGAAAGCCATTGCCATTATCGGTTTTGAATGCGATGCAGGGGTGGCACGCAACAAAGGGCGCATTGGCGCAAAACAGGCTCCCGATGCCATTCGCCAAGCGCTGGCCAACATGGCTTGGCATAAGCACTCTCGCTTTTTTGATCTGGGCAATATTCGTTGTATTGATGATGAGCTTGAGCTGGCTCAGCAACAGTGCGCTGATGTGATTGCCCATACGCTTAAACAAACGCCGGTTATCGTACTGGGTGGCGGTCATGAAGTCGCTTGGGCTACGTTTCAAGGCGCAGCGCGATATCTGAGTCAACAAGCCATCAGCCAACCACGAATTGGGATCATCAATTTTGACGCACATTTCGATTTGCGTGCTTTTGAGTCAGAGATCGCTTCGGTGCGACCTAGCTCGGGCACTCCTTTCAATCAAATTCATCAATGGTGCAAGCAAAATCAATGGCCATTTCATTACGCTTGCTTAGGTGTGAGCCGAGCAAGTAATACGACTGCACTGTTTCAACGAGCCGATGAACTGGGCGTTTGGTATATGCAAGATAATCAGTTTTCAGCACTGAGCCCGATTGATCATCTGCGTGAACTGCAACACTTCATTGACCAGTGTGACTATCTCTATTTGACAATTGACTTAGATGTCTTTCCAGCTGCAACGGCGCCGGGAGTCAGCGCCCCAGCGGCACGTGGCGTAAGTTATGAAGCGCTTGCCCCTTATTTTGACAAAATTTTCTACCACAAAAATAAGCTGTTAATTGCCGACATTGCCGAATACAACCCACAATTTGACCAAGACAATCAAACTGCTCGTCTCGCGGCAAGGCTGTGTTGGGATATCGCCAATGCCATGACCGACGATTAATCGCTACACCTCACTTAACCCGATACTGGCACCATAACAACAATAGCGCCACATTGTGAAACACAAGGAGTCTCAACATGACGCAACCCCATACTCAAGAGCAACGTCTTGATACCACGCGCACCATTCGCGCCCCTCACGGTACAACACTTCGAGCCAAATCGTGGTTAACCGAAGCGCCACTGCGCATGCTCATGAACAACCTTGACCCAGACGTTGCAGAGCACCCACATGCACTTGTGGTGTATGGTGGCATTGGCCGCGCGGCCCGAAATTGGCCGTGCTTTGATAAAATTGTTGAAGTGCTTGAACGCCTTGAAGAGGATCAAACGCTCTTGGTTCAATCAGGCAAACCTGTCGGTGTTTTCCCGACGCACAAAAATGCACCACGTGTGCTAATTGCCAACTCAAACCTTGTACCACATTGGGCCAACTGGGAGCACTTTAATGAGCTCGATAAGCAAGGTTTGATGATGTACGGTCAAATGACGGCTGGCTCATGGATCTACATCGGCTCACAAGGCATTGTACAAGGTACTTACGAAACCTTCGTCGCCATCGCTAAACAGCATTTTGCTGGTAGCGCAAAAGGCCGCTGGGTGTTGACTGGCGGCTTAGGTGGCATGGGCGGCGCTCAGCCATTAGCGGCAACCATGGCTGGGTTTTCCATGATTGCGGTCGAGTGTGATGAATCGCGCATCGACTACCGCTTACGCACTGGTTATGTCGATAAAAAAGCCACCAGTTTAGATGAAGCCTTGGCGATGATCGATAGCTCGGAGACACCGATTTCTGTCGGTTTGTTAGGTAATGCCGCCGATATTTTTCCACAGCTAGTTGAGCGTAATATCACCCCCGACGTGGTGACAGACCAAACCTCGGCCCATGACCCACTCAATGGTTATTTACCCTTAAATTGGAGCATGGAACACGCCGCTCAAATGCGCACTCAAGATGAAAGCCAAGTGGTCAAGGCGGCCAAAGCATCGATGGCGGTCCAAGTTCAAGCGATGTTAACGCTGCAAAAACGCGGCGCTGCCACACTCGACTACGGCAACAATATCCGCCAAATGGCTCTCGAAGAAGGAGTGGCAAACGCTTTTGACTTCCCAGGATTCGTGCCAGCCTACATTCGCCCGCTATTTTGTGAGGGGATTGGACCTTTTCGCTGGGTCGCCCTGTCTGGCGATCCCGAAGACATTTATAAAACCGATCAAAAAGTGAAAGAGTTAATCCCTGATAACCCCCATCTACATAACTGGCTAGACATGGCGCGCGAACGCATTCAATTCCAAGGCCTACCAGCTCGCATCTGTTGGGTGGGTTTGAAAGATCGCGAACGTTTAGGCCAAGCCTTTAACGCGATGGTGAAAAGTGGCGAGTTAAAAGCGCCAGTCGTGATTGGTCGCGACCATTTAGATTCCGGCTCGGTAGCAAGCCCAAACCGTGAAACTGAAGGTATGCTAGATGGCTCAGACGCTGTTTCCGATTGGCCGCTGCTCAACGCACTGCTCAATACAGCCGGTGGCGCAACTTGGGTGTCACTCCACCACGGCGGTGGCGTAGGTATGGGCTTTTCTCAGCACTCTGGCATGGTGATCTGCTGTGATGGTTCAGATGACGCAGCGCAACGCATTGCGCGTGTTTTACATAACGACCCAGCCACAGGTGTCATGCGCCATGCTGATGCAGGTTATGACATTGCGAAACGCTGTGCTAAAGAACAAAAGCTCGACCTGCCAATGCTCAACCATGAACTCGCGCAACTGAAGTAAGGACAAAAAAACATGTTAAATCTTGTTATTAAACCGGGCCAATTGAGCTTAAAAGCACTGCGTCAAGTAAGCCGAAAGCCGGTCACCGTATCACTCGACTCCAGCGCGATAGCGGGTATTGAAGCAAGCACACAAGTCGTTGAACAAGTGATTGCCGAAAATCGTACTGTTTATGGTATCAATACGGGGTTTGGCCTACTTGCCAATACTAAAATTGCCCCTGAAGATTTAGAAACCTTGCAGCGCAGCATCGTGCTTTCACACGCTGCGGGTATTGGTAAATTCATGGCGGATGAAACCGTTCGCTTGATGATGGTACTCAAAATTAATAGTCTTTCCCGTGGGTATTCTGGTATTCGACTTGAGGTGATCAACGCCTTGATGGCGTTAGTTAATCACCAAGTCTACCCCTGTGTTCCACAAAAGGGATCGGTTGGCGCATCGGGTGATTTAGCGCCTTTAGCACACATGAGTACGGTGCTGCTCGGCGAAGGGCAAGCTCGCCACAACGGCGAAATTATCTCTGGACTGGACGCGTTGAAAATCGCAGGGCTAACTCCTATTACTTTAGCGCCAAAAGAGGGGCTCGCGCTACTCAATGGCACACAAGCCTCTACCGCATTTGCCCTAGAGGGGTTATTTGCCGCAGAAGACTTATTTGCCTCCGCCATTGTATGTGGTTCAATGTCGGTCGAAGCGGCGCTGGGCAGTCGCCGCCCGTTTGATCCGCGCATTCATCGCGTTCGCGGCCATCGCGCGCAAATGGATGCCGCCAGCGCTTATCGCCATGTACTTGACAGCCGCAGCGAGATTGGTGAATCCCACACCGCATGTGAAAAAGTGCAAGATCCGTATTCACTGCGTTGCCAACCACAAGTGATGGGCGCGTGCTTACAGCAAATTCGCAATTCGGCTGAAACGCTAGAAGTGGAAGCCAATGCCGTTTCTGACAACCCTCTGGTGTTTGCAGACGATGGCGACATCATCTCTGGCGGCAATTTCCACGCAGAGCCCGTCGCAATGGCAGCGGATAATTTGGCGCTAGCGATTGCCGAAATAGGTAGTTTGTCAGAACGACGCATGGCGCTCTTGATTGACAGCGCGCTCAGCAAGCTCCCGCCATTTTTAGTGGACAACGGTGGCGTTAACTCTGGCTTTATGATTGCGCAAGTGACGGCGGCAGCGCTAGCCAGTGAAAATAAAACGCTCGCCCATCCGGCTTCTGTTGACAGCTTACCTACTTCGGCCAACCAAGAAGATCACGTGTCGATGGCAACGTTTGCTGGTCGTCGTCTGCGTGATATGAGCGAAAACACGCGTGGTATTTTAGCGGTCGAGTATCTTTCTGCCGCGCAGGGGCTCGATTTCAGAGCGCCCAATAAATCCTCCGCATTGGTCGAACAAGCGAAACAAATCCTGCGTAAAAAAGTTTCGTTTTACGATAAGGATCGCTACTTCTCGCCAGACATTGAACAAGCCAATACCTTGTTAGAACTGGCGGTACATAACTCGCTCATGCCGGAAAATCTTCTCCCTAGCTTATAATGTTACGCTATTGAGCCTCGCTCTCTGTGAGGCTCTTTTTACTGATTGGACCATTCATCGAGTGGAGTTGACTTATAATCGCGTCAGTTTTGGCTATACAGCGTACATTATGTCTCTTACATCTTATTTCTCTCATCAAGATCAAAAATTCCAGTTCACTCGCCAACAAGCGAGTCACTTTGCTAAAAAAGTGGCGGGAGATTTCAACCCAATCCACGACGAAGACAGCAAGCGTTTCTGTGTTCCGGGCGATTTGCTCTTTGCAGTATTGCTGCAAAAAGAAGGCATTAGCCAAAAGATGCGTTTTGATTTTTCAGGCATGGTCAGCGATGGCATTGCACTGCACATTGAAAATAAGTGTATGAAAGAGAGCGCTCTTGTCGATACTGCCGGCAAAGAGTATCTACACATGAGCCGTGAAGGCCAAGTAAGCCACAACACCGCATTTATCGAACACGTTGTGACGAACTATGTGCAGTTTTCTGGTATGAACTTCCCGCACATCATGGTGCCATTGATGGAAGAAGCGCAGATGATGATTAACTGCCAGCGCCCATTAGTCATCTATGAAAGCATGGAAGTGGAATTTGAACGTTTAGACCTCACTTCACCTGAAGTTGAGTTTTCTGGTGCGACGTTTGATGTTGACGGTAAACGTGGCATTGTCACGCTTAACTTTGCCTTTAAAGAAAACGGTCAAATCGTAGGGAAAGGGGTAAAGCGCATGGTAGCCAGTGGCCTGAAACCTTATGACCAAGAAGCAGTCGATGACTTAGTTAATCGCTTCAATGAACGTAAAGAGATGTTTTTAGCTCAATTTTCAAAAGCAGCCTAACCGTATTCTTTTTACTATGATTTGAGCTCTTTTGCTCATTATCTAGAACCATATTTGTTGTATAGAACCATGTTCGTTGTATAGATTGCCGCCCCGCTATTCTTGCGGGGCTTTTGATTTCGGATGCCTTACGACATTCAACTATATCCAGCGTCTGACACGCTGCTTGTAATCGACATACTCTTCGCCAAAACGCGCTTCCAGCACTCGCTCTTCTGGATAAATCTGAAAACGATTCATAAACCACACAAATAAAAATGCGACCACGAGGCTCAACCCATTGTGTTGCCAATAAGCCACGCCAAACAACAGGAAAAAGAGCCCCAGATACATCGGATTACGCGAATAGCGGTAGATACCGCTATCCACAATACACGATGTCGTTTCTGGTTTGGTTGGATTGACCGTAGTTTTCTTGCGACGAAATTCGTAAATCCCCAGTAAACCAACGATGCCAGATAAAACAAAGCAAATCGCAAAGACCACTCGAGGCAGAGGTAAAGCGAGGCTTGCAAACTCAAAACTGTATGAGATACGATGCATCAACAGTAGCGCCACAATAAATATCGCCACTGGGGGTATTTTCAGTTCAAATTTTTCCATGCTGCTCCACCTGACTGTGCTTCGCTCCAAACCAATATCGACAGTATAGTAAAAAGCCCAGTAAGGTCTGGGCTTAGGGTTTAAAACAATGCCAGTAAAGCTTGTAACGGATGCTTTGGTTTTACCTGTTCAAATCGTTTCACTTGACTACGGCAGGAATACCCTGTGATCAAGCAACGCTCTTTGGGCAGTTTTTCTAAACTTGGCTTCCAGCTTAAACCATAAATATCTTTCGACATCTCCAGCTTATCCTGTTCGTGGCCAAAGGTTCCAGCCATGCCACAACAACCAACTGGCACCGTTTTTAACTGAGAACCAAAATGGCTAAATATCGCACCCCACTCTTTTTCTGCATTCGGTAGTTTGGTCTTTTCCGTGCAATGAGCAAACAGATACCAAGGCGCGTCACTGTGGTTTTGGTGATGGTTAAACTCCGACAAACGTGGCAACAGCCACTCATGAACGGTCAGCACATCAAACTCACCACGCTTATCGCCAAGAATTTCGTTGTACTCATCACGGTAGCAAAGCACTAACGCTGGATCGACACCGACCATCGGAATGTTGAGATCCGCTACCTGCGACAAAAACGCAGCGGTGTTTTTCGCAGTGGCTGTGAATTGCTTTAAAAATCCTTTGATATGCTGCGCTTTACCATTGGGTTTGAATGGCAACAGTATCGGATTTTTGCCTAATTTGATCAGCAATTGTACGAAATCTTCAACCACCTCAGCATCGTAATAACTGGTGAATGGGTCTTGAACGATAATCACATGTTCAGCGCGATCTTGCTGTGACAGCCCAGCGAGGCGCTGCATATCGAATTTCACCACTTGGCCTGCGACACGCTTTGCCAACGTCGGTACCGAAAGCAAGGGCGCATCAACGTAACCAACGGTTGAAGCGGTGAGGCTTTGTACCCATTTCTGAGCCAACACCCCGTTCACCACTTGCGGAGCCTTTGCCATGACCGGCAAAAGCGTTTCAATATTCGAGACGAGATAATCCTTAGCCGGACGCTGATAACGTGAGTAGTAGATATTTAAAAAACGAGAGCGAAAACTCGGCACATCGACTTTGATTGGGCATTGGCTGGCACACGCTTTACACGCCAAGCAGCCGTTCATCGCTTCATACACTTCATGTGAAAAATCGTACTCGCGCGATTTATTGAAAGAGTTACGCACGCGATCAATCATGGTTTTGATGGTTGGGTTTGACTCCAACACTTGCTTCTCTAGGTCGAGAATATCCACACCCTGCTCGGTAAGTTGGCGTAACCATTCACGCACCAAACCGGCACGGCCTTTCGGTGAGTGACGACGATCCGCCGTGACTTTCATCGACGGGCACATCGGCGAACTGGTGTCATAGTTAAAGCATAAACCGTTACCATTACACTCCATCGCCTGCTTGAAACTGTCACGGACCTTCACATCGATTTGGCGATCAAAATAGCCGCGTTTGGTGTCCGTGACTTTGACCAATTCAAAATTGGTCTCAAGTGGCGTACATATTTTGCCGGGGTTCATTTTATTGTGCGGGTCAAAGGCGGCTTTAACGCGTCGTAATTCAGTAAATAGCTCCTCACCAAAAAACGCGGGGCCATATTCGGAGCGATAACCTTTGCCATGTTCGCCCCACATTAAACCGCCATATTTTGCCACCAGCTTGACTACCTCATCAGACACTTCATGCATCAGAAGCTCTTGCTGTGGGTCACACAAATCCAAAGCAGGACGCACATGCAGCACGCCGGCATCCACGTGGCCAAACATGCCATAACTGAGATTTTTACTATCCAGCAAGGTACGGAATTCGCTAATAAAATCAGCCAAGTGTTGAGGAGGAACACAAGTATCTTCAGCAAAAGCAACGGGTTTAGCCTTCCCTTTGGCCGCCCCTAATAACCCCACCGCTTTTTTGCGCATGTTGTAAATCAGGTTAATGCTCGCCAAATCACTGCACACTTGATAGCCAATGATGCCCGCTTGTTCTTGCTCAAGCATCTGCTCAAGACGCTGCGTCAATGAAGCGACCTGCTCGGCGACCTCTTGCTCGCTTTGGCCTGCGTATTCGACCATATTGATGCCTTGCATCTCTTTGCCCGGAACATCCGCTAATAACTCGCTGACGCTATGCCAAACAATATCTTGCTTAGCTAAATTTAATACTTTGGAATCGACGGTTTCAACCGATAACGCATTGGCCGCTACCATTAAAGGGGCATTACGCAATGCCGAATCAAAGCTGTTGTACTTCACATTGACTAAGGTGCGAGCTTGGGGGATAGGCGTCAGATTCAAGGTTGCTTCTGTGATGAAGACCAAAGAGCCTTCTGCGCCACAAAGTACCCGAGTGAGATTAAAGTGATCACCTTCTTCATCAAGCGCATTTTTAAGATCGTAGCCCGTCAGAAAGCGGTTAAGAGGTGGAAATTTCGCCACAATTTGTTCGCGCTTGCCACGGCATACCGCTTCGGTCACTTGCAAAGCGTTTGCAGCAAAAGTACCACTTTCAGGCAAGCCTAATGAGAGATCCGATTCAAGTACCGAGCCATCGGCAAAAACGGCTTGCAGAGACAAGACATGATCCGACGTTTTGCCATATTTTAAAGAGCCCTGCCCTGACGCATCGGTATTGATCATGCCACCAAGTGTGGCTCGGTTACTGGTCGAAAGATCCGGTGAGAAAAAATAACCTAATGGTCTGACCGCATCATTTAATTGGTCTTTCACCACACCAGCTTGTACTCTTACCCAACCTTCATCAGCATTAATTTCAAGCACTTGGTTCATGTGACGAGATAAATCAACCACAATACCTTTGGTTAACGACTGGCCATTGGTACCAGTGCCACCACCGCGCGGTGAAAAAGTGACTCTCTCAAACTCTGGTTTTGAGCTAATCTTACCAATAAGTGCTACGTCATGAGTTGATTTGGGATGCACAACGGCTTGAGGCAATTGCTGATAGACACTGTTATCAGTCGCAACAGCAAGTCGGCTAGAGTATTGTGATTCGATATCGCCGCTAAACCCCTCGTTTTCGAGTTGTTGTAAAAAGCTCAAAACGACGGGATCGACGTCCGTTTGGTGATGAAGTCTTGGTAACATTTGCTTCCTGCCCCTACTGCGCTGATCCAATCAGCTGTGGGTTAATGGTTATTTTGATATTAATCTTTGAATTTCGTCACTTTACAACATTTAAAAAGGTGATCAAATCAGAATCTCAATGCAAGAATGAATCTCTCTAAAAAGTCATCAGTACGACATTTTTCCTGTACACAACATTTTAGCTATATATAGTTAATTAACGCTTTATGCTTTATATATTGATATAGAGAGTTAAATACCGCTTTTAAACTGCAATGCACATTACGGATATCAGAATGAAAAAAAACAAGATTGTTACCACTGAAGATATTTTGCTTAAGCTTTGTCAATCAGTGTCAGGAGTGCTCAGTTCTGCAACGGCGACCAACATTGCTTACTCAGCGATGGTACAAAAAATCAACAAAACGTCACTAAAGCCAGATTTCGGCTGTTTCGTTTTGTTTGATGGTGGCTTCTCTGGGCTCGTTGTTATCAACTTTACGGCCAAGGCTGCGCTGGAAATTTACACCAGTTATATGCGCAACATGGGAATGCCAGAAGAAGAGCTGGCCGTGCTGCACACTTCTGACGAGGTGGGCGATGTACTGGGCGAATTGATGAATCAACTCGTAGGCGACTTCACAAATAAAATCCGCAAAGAACTGCAAACCAACATTACCCAAAACCAACCGAAGATGCTGTCACTCAACAAACAGGTAATTTTGTCGGTGGATACTAATTTAGATCGTCCACAAGCACGCCGAGTTACCTTCTCGACAGAAAGTAATAATATTTTCTATCTTGAACTGGCAATGGATAAAACCGAATTCATCCAACTTGAAGAGTTTGAAGTTCAAGAAGATGAAAGCCCTGATTCAATTTTAGAAGCGACTCAGCAAAAACTGTCTGCCAAAGCAAAAAACGACAAGCAAAACAACAGTGATGATGATTTGACTACAGACCTATTGGATGAACTTGGTATTTAAACCACCAACCTCCTCTCGACTCGCTGCCTGATTTTGGGCAGCGATTCTCCACTTCGCTTTCACTTCCCGCATAAAACCGCTAAAATGTCGGACTTTTCTGAAGTTGTAGAATTGTATTTGCGAATTAATGGATAAACAGAAAGCTCTAAAGAAGATCGCTAAATGTCTTGAACTTGGTAATTCCGCGAATGTGAATGAAGCGGCCAATGCCATCAAGATGGCGCATAGCCTGATGCTGAAGTATGGGCTTGATAAAGATGACATCGAATTTATCAAGATGGGCAAAACCCAATCAACCCATTTACTACCCGCATCCATCACCTCATCACTACTACGAGTGATCCGCGGTATCAATACTAAGTTTGGTGTAGAAGCGGTGCTACTCAATCATAAAGGACTCAAACGTGTTGAGTTTATTGGTGAGGCCGATCGCGCTATTTTTGCCGCATTCGCTTTTGATATCATTTACCGAGAAATGAACGAGCACACAGGCCAATTTCGAAATAGTTTCGCGGGCAGTGGCACTTCCAGCATGGAAGTCACACGGCGCGTCAATTCATTCGTTTCGGGTTGGATTGAAGGGGCATTAGAGAAGCTTCCAGTGATCACCGCCGATGATGAATCCAATAACAAAATCAATAATTACATTGATAAAGAGTTTCAAAATATTGACCGTGAAACCTTCAAGCAGCAGCTGCGTGATGCCATGAAAAATATTACCGCGGATTACGAAACTGGGTTAAAAAAAGGCCGTAAAGTATCTGTAAACCGACCGATTGATGGCGCACCTGCTCCAAAACGTCTTAGATAACCATTAATGCGCTATTCTGCTCTGTGCATTCGATAGAAATGCGCTACTATTTGAACAGAAATTAGCCCCACAAAACATGGTGAAAATTTGAGAGTTGTCCTTAGTTTGTGCCTGTTTTTCTCCTCATTAATACTGGCTTCTCCTGTTGCTGAGCTAACTGCCCAAGCTCAGCAACAAAACTCAAATGCACAATATCAATTGGCGCTGGCTTATCAGCAAGGGGACAAAGTTGCTGTTAACCTAAACAATGCGTTTTATTGGTTTCAGCAAGCGGCGCAGAATGGACACACCTTAGCCAAATCTAGGCTAGCCAATCTCTATTTAAAGGGACAAGGAACCCCAAAAGACATCCCTCAAGCTCTATTTTGGCTGACAGACTTAGCCACTAGCGGCGATGTGAATGCTCAATTACAACTCGCTAGAACGTACGAAACACTCCCTTCGCCACCCTCAGCGTTAGAATTGTCAGAAATGTGGTATCGCATTGCGGCAAGTAAGAGTAGCAAAGCCGAAGAGGGTTATGCCCGTGTATTGCAAGAAAAATTCAATCAACAACGTGCAAAGCAAGTCTCCTCCATCAGCCAATTAGACAGCGCTTTTGACAGCAGCGATGAAGCTGACATGGTGGTCAGCACTGCACCCGTTGAGCTCGACTCGACAAGCTCTATCATGACGGATTACTTATCTCTGTTGTTGCTGATGTTATTCCTTTTGATGCTTATCTATCTTTTCCGCTTCTGGAGCCGAAAACGTAAGACCCAACAACACGATAAAAATAGTCAACACCAACAAGAAATCGAATCGCAGGCCTTTATGATCAAGCAGCAAAAAAGGCAGCTTGAAAGCTTATTCAAAGAGATCAAAAGACTGCAAAACAATCATGTGGCTCAATCTCAGGATCAAAAATTACTATTAGCCTGTGCATTATTTGGCTTTAAACCCAGTGAACTTCCCGATGAAAAAAGCATCAAGCTTCGCTACAAGCAACTGTGCAAAATATACCATCCAGATCTTCAAGGCTCACAAGAAGAAATGAAACGACTCAATGGTGCGTTAAAAATCATCCTGCCTCACGTTAAGTAAATGTTATTTTTAATGCGAAATATTACCGCTCGCGATTAAAACACTCGCTAAAGATAGACAACGCAATCGATCTCCATCTCACTTAAAGTAACAAATAGTTAACTTAATTCTCTTTTATATGGGATAATACGCCGCGAAAATTACACCTAAATCTTCTAGGTGGGGAGAAAGCATGTTTACGATTGAAGGTATTTGCGATTGGTGTAAACAACCAAAGCTATTAATAAAACACGAATATATTGATGGGAAATCGCATCACTCATGTGAAAGTTGCAATGAGTTTGCGCGCATGGATGTCAGGCAGTTTAATATTGCAGAGCAAGCATTTCGAGATCGACAGTCACTGTCACATTAGGCATCAATAGCTATACATGAAAAAGCGCCAACACGGCGCTTTTTTACTGCCTGTTTTAAAGCACAACCATTTCAGCGACTATGATAACTTATCTAATTAGTGACGAGACACTGTTACTAGGATACTTACATTGATCACAAAACAGACAACAGCGCTTTATCTTTGAACAATTTGATTGTTCGCTAAAAATAGTTATTAATCAATAAATTAAAACAAAATCTAACGAATTCAAGCTTGGTTATGCTGATAAATTCAGCAAAAAAAACTTGATCAGTATCTACAACTCAAATACTGTATACACATACAGCATGTATGAAAGGACAGTATTATGCTTCAAGTAAATTTCGCTTCTCAACTATCAGCTCAGTACCCTTTGGCTAATGCCCATCGCTCAGTCAATACGATTGAACAAGCCATGATGTCAAAGCTTGCTAAGCTATCCCAGCACCAACAGCAGTGGATCTTATTCACCTCTGAATGTCCTCGACCACAGTATGAACAGTTTGCTTCTTTCAATATACATTGCGACAGAGTGATCCACATGAAACCCTCTCAAACGTTATCGGAATTAGAGATTGTGATTAAAGCTATCCGCTCCGGAAATGCCAGTGCGATAATCGCGTCAAATACTATTGAGCCTATCAACCAACACCTACTCAAGCAATTAGCGGCCGAGCACCACTGTGATGTATTTTTTGTTGCAGGGAAACAGCAACCGTTTCATTGATCGAGAAAATGCTGTTGAGGGTGAATAATGCTGTATTACCCTCCATAACGGCAAAGGCCTAGCACTGTGGCTAGACCTTTGAGATTAGAACATCTTATTGTGTCACTGTGACACCAATGGATTAGATATCAATTACATCGAATGCCACTTCAGTATCGACATCGGCTTCGTAATCAACGCCATCAACACCAAAACCGAATAACTTCAAGAATTCTTCTTTGTATTCAACGTAATCCGTCAGCTCTTTTAGGTTTTCAGTAGTGATCTGTGGCCAAAGCTCACGGCAATGCTTTTGAATATCTTCACGCAGTTCCCAGTCATCCAGACGCAGACGATTTTGCTCATCTACTTCCGGCGCACTACCGTCTTCTTTATAAAGACGTTGGCTAAACATGCGATAGATCTGTTCAATACATCCTTCATGTACACCTTGCTCACGCATTTTCTTAAACACCATTGCGATGTAAAGAGGCATAACAGGAATAGCTGAACTGGCTTGAGTAACAACCGATTTAAGAACGGCCACATTAGCCGTACCACCTAGTACAGAAAGCTGTTCATTCAGTGCCGATGCGGCGCGGTCTAAATCCATCTTCGCTTTACCTAGCGCACCATCCCAATAGATTGGCCAAGTTAGCTCAGTACCGATATAGCTATAAGCCACGGTTTTACACCCTTGAGCCAATACGCCAGCTTCAGCAAGTGCATGGATCCACAGCTCCCAATCTTGACCACCCATAACCGTTACCGTGTCTGCAATTTCCTGCTCAGTTGCAGGTTCAACACTGGCTTCAATGATGATGTCTTTATTGGTATCAACCGCTGTCGCGGTGTATGTTTGGCCAATCGGTTTCAATGATGAGCGAATCAGTTCGCCAGTTTCAGGTAACTTACGCACTGGTGAAGCAAGCGAGTAAACCACCATATCAATTTGACCTAAGTCTTGTTTGATTAGCTCGATCGCTTTCTGTTTTGCTTGGTGAGAAAATGCATCACCATTTAGGCTTTTAGCATACAAACCCGCCTCGTGAGCAAGCTTGTCAAACGCGGCTGCGTTATAAAAACCGGCGGTGCCTGGTTTTTTATCCGTGCCCGGTTTTTCAAAGAAAACACCGATGGTCGCAGCACCTCCACCAAAAGCGGCGGTAATACGAGACGAAAGGCCGTAGCCACTGGATGAGCCTACAACAAGTACACGTTTCGGTGCATTTTTGATAGGGCCTTGTGCTTTGGTGTAAGCAATTTGTTCTTTTACATTAGCTTCACAACCCACAGGGTGCGTTGTCGTACAGATAAATCCACGAATTTTAGGTTTGATGATCATATTCAACTTCCTTCAAAAATCTCCGCTAGGATAAAAGTTTCGCTCGAAGATCTCACCCTATTTCTTTAAAAACAGGCAGAAATTGCAAGTGGTTGGATCTCTCGTGGCTCAAAAAATCAGGGCACCCGACTAGGATGCCCTGATATATGGTCACACTTTTAGTGACGATATTCGCGACTAGGCGACATGATTAAGCTTTGGCTTTCCCGGCTTATTGGTCATCACCTCGCTCAAGTCATGGCTAAAGTGATCAACTTGAATCGCTTTATAACGCAGTTTGTCTGCGGCCAAAATTTGGTCTACTTCAGTTTGAGTCAACACATTTTCGCTTAAGGCTTGAGCTAATCGCTCAGTCAGAGCACCTTTACGCGCAATTTTACCCTCTTTGGCTGCGCGGAACAGCTTGCGCTCAAGTGCACTGATACCGTACATCGCCAAAAACGCTTTTTCCATCAAGCCAACGCTATCGTCTTCCTCTGGCCCAATGTAGCAAAGATGAGTGAGACGATCTCGATGTGCTCCAGGAGTCATTAAGCTTTCCGCCAGTTTGACCGACAGCTCATCGCTAGGTTTGTCATAATGGTTGCCCAAAGGGAAGACCAACACTTTAAGTAAGCGCCCAACCACTTTGTTGGGGAAGTTGCTGTACGCCTCTTGCAAAGATTTAGCCGCGTGGTACAAACAATATTGCACCGCGTAGTGCACGTAATCTAAATCGGTTTGTTGGCGGCCTTCATCTTCATACTTTTTCAAGGTCGCTGAAGCCATGTACAGATAACTCAAACCATCACCTAAACGCGCTGAGATCATCTCTTTACGTTTAAGATCGCCACCTAACGTCAACATAGCGAAATCGGCACTCACGGCAAGTGCTCGGCTAATGCGCGTTAACTGTTGGTAATACGCTTTTGTTGGGCCGCTCATTTGCGCTTTGACAAAGCGCGAACCCGTTAATGCAGCACCGAGTGCCCCAAAGGTATTTTTGGTCGCGTGGCTAATGTGCTTAAACAACAGCTTATCGAAATCTTTCGCGCCTTGCTCTGTATCAGGATTAGCCGCCGCTTCCATCTCTTTCAAAACATAAGGATGACAACGAGTGGCACCTTGGCCAAAGATCATCAAATTGCGAGTCAGGATATTGGCCCCTTCAACCGTTATTGCGACCGGGATACCGAGATAATGTGTTCCGAGGTAGTTCATTGGCCCATCTTGAATCGCTCGACCAGAGTGAATATCCATCGAATCATTTAAAATTGTGCGCGCAATTTCTGTCATATGATATTTGGCAATGGCAGTCACTATGCCCGGCTTTTCTTTCAAATCGAGCGAGGTTGTGGTTAAGGTTCGTGTCGCTTCAAGCAAATAAGTTAAGCCACCGATACGGCCCAATGCTTCAGCTACCCCTTCAAATTTACCAATCGACATGCCAAATTGCTTGCGCACATAAGCGTATGCACCTGTCGTGCGCGAAGTTAAGTGACCAATCGCCGTACCAAGTGCGGGCAATGAAATACCACGCCCTGCCGACAAACATTCCACCAGCATGCGCCAGCCTTTACCCGCATAGTCAGCACCACCGATGAGCCAATCCATCGGGATGAAAACATCTTGACCACGCGTTGGGCCGTTCATAAACGCAAGGCCGAGTGGATCATGTCGCTCGCCAATTTCCACGCCTTTGTGATTAGCAGGGATCAACGCGCAGGTAATACCGATATCGAGCTTATCGCCTAGAAGTTTTTCAGGATCACTGAGTTTGAAAGCTAGGCCTAGCACAGTTGCAACCGGAGCCAGCGTGATATAACGCTTATTCCAACTGAGTTTAATCCCAAGGACTTCTTTGCCCTCGTGCTTGCCGTAACACACCACGCCTTGATCAGGAATGCCGCCAGCATCGGAGCCTGCTTCTGGCCCGGTCAGCGCAAAACAAGGGATATCAGTACCGTCAGCTAAGCGAGGAAGCCAGTAGTCTTTCTGTTGTTGTGTACCGTAGTGAGAGAGGAGCTCTCCCGGGCCAAGCGAGTTTGGCACCATCACTGTAACAGCGGTACTGATACTGCGCGTCGCAATCCGTGACACTATGGTGGAGTTGGCGAGTGCGGAAAATTCACGACCACCGTAGGCCTTTGAAATAATCAAAGAGAAAAAACGCTCTTTACGCAGAAACGTCCACACTTCCGCTGGCAAGTCGCGATCTTCTTTCACGATTTTATGGTCATCTAACATGGACAGCAGCGTTTCCAACTCATTATCAATGAAAGATTGCTCTTCATCTGACAAGGTTGGTTTTGGGTAATGATGCAGCTTGGTAAAGTCTGGACGACCTGAAAACAGTTCACCATCCCACCAAACGCTGCCCGCTTCCATCGCCTCTTTTTCTGTCTCCGATAACGGAGGCAAAACTTGCTTAAACAGTTTAAAGGCGGGGTCGCTTATCCATTTTCTTCGTAGAGAGCTCATGATCAGATCCTTTTGTTCGCTTGGATTGTTACTTCTTATAATAGATTTAATTGGGTTAATCAGCCGCAACGCCGGCGGCTAAATAAGGAATAAGTAAGTCGACGACGGTTTTGGCATCCACTTGGTTGCCAAAATCACTTTCGGCAATCTCAGCCAATGCTTGGCTCGACGCCATGGTAAAAACACACGTGCCTAACGTGAAGTGCAAACGCCAGAATAGAGTTTCAGGCGTCAGTTTTGGGTTCGCCTTCATCACTGACTGAGTAAACAGTGACAATACATCGCTGTAGCGTGTGGTGATAAACCAACGCAAATGACCTTGCACATCGGTATAGCCGCGACCAATCAACAACATAAAACGGCTGGTACCGTTGGGCCTAACATCATTCAACGCACGTAATGGTGTACGCAATGACTCAAACACTTCCGACATTTGATATTCATCTTGGAAGTTTAACTCCTGTAGTGCTTGTTGAACGGCTGGCATAAATGCTTCTAAATAACGATTCAACACTGCACGCACTAACGTTTTCTTATCACCAAAATGGTAGTTAACCGAGGCTAGATTTACTCCAGCTTTGCTGGTGATAGCTCGTAACGATGTATCGTTGAAGCCATGTTCAGCAAACAATCCTTCTGCAACATCTAGGATTTTTTCTTTGGTACTACTTCTTGGTGCCATTTCAATCACTCGTATCAAACAGGTGTTTGAAATATACTATCGACACAATTGATTAACAAGCAATTAACATCACATTTTTACGAAATGATCGGAGCTGAAGAGCAAAATAGAAGTAAGCTAATGAAAGATAAATATTTTAAAAATAAATTGAAAAAAATGGCTTTGAGATGGAACTGATTGTGAAATGCTCAGTCTCAATAAGTGTAGTTAGCAGAGCATTAAGAATTTTACAGGCCGTCAAATTTTTCTTCTTACTGTAACTACCGATATGCTGCTTTTTCTTATTAACTCCTATGTTTATTTGTATCCGCCCAGCGCCTTTTGCTCTGGGCTTTTTTTTGCTGCATGAGAGGCAAAGCAGTAACTGACGAGCGATAAAATCGGCCAACACTGCAATTTTTACTCAGGTCAGTATATACTACGGCCCTTTTCTGCTCGAAAATCATCATGAAACTGTCTGACACCCCCATAACACAACATACTTTTGCCAATAACCGCTTCTATTTAAAACGTGATGATCAACTTCACAGCCATTTTTCAGGAAATAAAGCGCGTAAGTTTATGGCGTTATTGGATAGCGATCTCCCCGGCATCAGCACTTTAATCAGCTATGGTTCGGCGCAATCGAATGCTCTCTATTCTCTGGCAGCTCTTGCGCGCATTAAAGGGTGGAAATTTGAGTTTTATGTAGACCACATTCCAACGTGGTTACAACAAAGGCCGATTGGCAACTATCGTGGTGCACTGGATTTAGGAGCGCACATCATCGAAGTTAGCCCCATCAATATAATGGCCCCCGAGCAGTATATTGATACGATCCGTCAGCCTGATGCTTCATGCTTAGTCGTACCAGAAGGCGGTCGCTCAAAGGTGGCCGAAACGGGCATTAAGCAGTTGGCTCTAGAAATTCTCAACTGGATGAGGATGGAGACAAAAACGCAATTCGTCGTTGCGTTGCCCTCCGGGACAGGAACCACTGCGATCTACCTGCAAAAATATCTAAAACCGCACGGCATTGAGGTTCTGACCTGTGCTTGTGTAGGGGGAAATGACTACCTCATCCAACAATTTGACGAGCTTGAAGAGCGCCAGTACCCTACGATTATATCTACAGAGAAAAAGCATCACTTTGGACGATTGTACGAAGCCGATTATCGGATGTGGCAAAATCTACTTGAGCAGACTCATGTGGAATTTGATCTGTTGTATGACCCTATGATGTGGCAATGTTTGTTACCTTGGATGGAAGCTCATCCAGAAAAAACGGTGATTTATATTCATCAAGGTGGGTTACTGGGCAATGAAAGTATGCTGCCCCGCTATCAGCGGCAATTTGATTAACTACCTCACTATAAATAGGAGATACACCATGCTGAAGTACTGTGTTTGGTTATTATTGATTGCTCCTAGCTTTGGCTACACGAAAGTAATCAATACCGCTTCGCTACCGGTTGTGGTGGCTACAGAAGGTAAAGCTTTGCAACGTGTTTGCTATTATAAGGACCAAGCTTATTCTATCGGTGCAGTGATTCAAGTCGGTGAGCTGTATATGATCTGCCAAGAGGCCAATGATTTTGAAACCAATGGCCCCTTAAGATGGGTGTTACTGACTCAACAAAAATAGTGAGAGGAAGGTTAGTTTAAGCCTCCCATTAGGGTGTATTTCACTTCCAAATATTCGTCTAGCCCCTGCTTTGCTCCCTCGCGGCCAAGACCTGACTCTTTGATGCCGCCAAACGGTGCGACTGTAGTTGATATCAAACCTTCGTTAATACCAACAATACCGACTTCCAGTGCCTCACTCAAGCGCCAAGCCCGAGCCAGTGACTGCGTATAGCAGTATGCAGCTAATCCAGAATCCGTGTGGTTTGCACGTTCAATCACTTCCTCTTCGTGACTGAAACGAAACAAAGGTGCAAGTGGGCCAAAGGTTTCTTCTTGAGCCACCAACATCTCTTCTGTCATCTCTGTTAATACGTGAGGCTCAAACAAGCGGCTACCGGCTTGAGGCAGAGTGCCATATTGCACTAGAGCGCCTTGCGCGGTGGCATCCGCAATATGTAATTTGACTTTAGCCACCGCCGCATCATTGATTAAAGGCCCCATTGTTACGCCTGATTCCAACCCATTTCCCACAATCAGCTTGCTGACTTTATCAACCAATTTTTTAACAAATTTATCGTACACGCCCTCTTGCACATAGATTCGATTGGCACAGACACAAGTTTGGCCAGCGTTACGAAATTTCGCCACCATCACACCCTCTACGGCGGCATTAATGTCGGCATCATCAAACACAATAAAAGGGGCATTACCACCCAGCTCGAGCGACAACTTTTTGATGTTGTGCGCGCACTGTGCCATTAATATTTTCCCTACTCCTGTTGAGCCAGTAAATGAGAGTTTGCGTACCACTTTGCTGCTGGTTAATTGCTGCCCGATTGCGATTGCCTCTCCGGTCACCACTTGCAATAAGCCAGCGGGAAGCCCAGCACGATGCGCCAATTCTGCCAAAGCAAGAGCAGTAAAAGGCGTATCTGGTGCTGGTTTGAGTACCACTGCGCACCCAGCCGCAATCGCTGGAGCACATTTACGAGTCACCATAGCCGCAGGGAAATTCCAAGGCGTGATCGCAGCAACCACACCAATAGGTTCTTTCGATACCAGTATTCTTGCATCCGCTTTATGACTCGGAACAAACTCACCATAAGCTCGTTTTGCCTCTTCGGCATACCATTCGACAAAGCTGGCAGCATAGCTGATCTCGCCTTTCGCTTCCGCTAAAGGTTTGCCTTGCTCGTTGGTTAAAATCAGTGCCAGATCATCGCTGTGTTCAACAATCAATTCATACCAAGCTCTAAGCACTCTCGCTTTGTCCGCCGCTGGCTGTTTTTTCCACAGTTTCTGCGCAAGCTCTGCACCCTCAATCGCTTGTTGAACTTGCGCATTATCTAGCTGCGGAACCGTTCCAATCAGAGTGCCGTCATAAGGGTTGTAAACGGTTGAGGTGAGCGAATTGGATGCACAAACCCATTGACCATTGAGATAACATTGTTGTTTAAAAAGTTGAGGATCACGAAGCTGCATGACAATGCTCCTAGCGATAATAAAGGGGGGGGGGAGAAGCACAGGGTAAAAGGAAACTGAGTCAGGTTCAATTGATAAACGGTATTATTCAGGGATTGCGGCTATCTACTCATGCATCAGCCTCGACCCAGCCGCTTCCTATGCAGAAAAATGGCGTTAACTCACCACGTCTTCCACTGTAAAAACTCCCCTTAAGGGATCAATGTTTTGACAATAAGTGTTACCAACCACCTCTTTCGCTTGATACATCGCCTCATCAGCCAAGGCCATTAAATGGTGCATGCTATTGGTTTGTAAGGGGAAATAGCTGATACCGACACTAACACCAACGGTTAGGCTTTGCCCTTCAAACTCAATGGGCAGCCCTAAGCATTTGATAATTTGTTTGACTTTCTCTGCGACAAAATCGTACTCATCAATCAGATCGAGGCACACTACAAATTCATCGCCTCCAAGCCTTGCCGAAAAATCAGATTGGCGGATACTGGCCTCTAAGCGAATCGCGATTTGCTTTAAAATTTCATCTCCCGCGCAGTGGCCTTGAGTGTCGTTGATGGTTTTGAAATTGTCCAAATCAATGAAGAGCAGCGCTAACTTCACCTTAGTCCTATTGGCTTTTACGATGGCGTTATCCAACAATTTTTCAAACGCTCGCCGATTAAGTAGCCCCGTCAACGAATCATGTTCAGATAGAAACTGAAGCTGATCTTTTTGAATTTTTAACTCTGAGGTTTGTCGCTCAACCTCTAATTGCAATTCATCTTTTGTCACGGTTGTCGTTTTTAGTGATACCTTCATATGGTTAAAAAAGTCAGCCAAAGCTACAAATTCAATATCCAGATTAACTGGCTCAATCTTGCTTTCAAGGTCACCATACGTCAAAGCTAGGATACCTTGTTTAATTGACGCAAACCCCCTTTTGAAACGTTTCAAAATCAACCAGGCAATGCCACTCACTAAGATTGAAAAAAATAATATTTTCAGTGCACTCACCATCAAGGTCATTTGTTGACTCTCAATGCTTTTTGCTAAGACTGATTTTTGTAAGTAAAACAACTCTTCAGTCATATTTTGCACGAGCATATTGTAACGTGAATGTAACAGCCCTTTCGCGCTGATTAAAGAGTTGCTTTTTGCTTCAGCATCTTGATGAGTAAGCTTTTTTTCTTGTTGCAGTAAGACGGCAAGGCTAGTATTCATACGTTGTAAGTTTTCGATATGTTTGCCCATCATCTTATGATTAAGCAGTCTCTTGGAGAGGCTTTGCTGAGCAATATCAACCTGGTCCAAACTTGATACATCAGAATACTGCAGGAAAATCCAAAGTTGGCTACGCAACAAATCCACACTCAATTGGATCTGCATAATATCTTCTAGATCTTTTTTTGTTTGCTCTTGTTCTTTAAGTAAGCCCCACAGAGAAAAAGTGATCAAAAGGATTAGAAATGCCGTGGATGCGAACAATAATGTCAATTTACGTACAATCGAACTGATCATTTTATCGATACCTTAGTACGTAGCACTTCCTCGATCGGCTTGGAAGCAAGCACTGTCCGAAAATCCGGCTTGTCGCCCGTAACCATACCAGCCTCAATCGCCCATCTTGCTTGAAGCTGTAAGTTAGATAAAAGTGCATTACCTAACGACAAACGAAATACATAATCATTCCAAGACCACTCGAGTTGGGGTAACGGAATATTTAAGGCCTGTGCGATCACCTCTCTCGATTGTTCAGGATTGAGGTTAATCCATTCATTAGCCTCTTTTAATGCGCGTAATATTGCCACTATCTCGTCATGCGCCTCTTCGACGGTTGCTTTCATCGAAAGTAAATTAAACGACAAATGATAAATACCAGATAGCCCAAGGTTCAATACATCGGATGGTGCAGAGGTTTCAGTTTTATAACCGTAAGGTTCCCAAACAGAAATAGCATCAACTTGTGAGGAGAATAATGAGTCATTTAGCGCTTCTGGTGGTAAATAGACTTTTTCAACAGCCATCTCTTTCAGGTCACTGGCAATCAACAATGAATCAAAGTAAAACTCACTGGCACTCGCCTTAACGATGCCTACTTTTTTACCTTCCAAGTCACTCAGGTTAACAATGCCTAATCGCTCTAACGTGAGCAGCTTTAAATCGTTATCTGACTCAACAAAACTGGTTAATAGTGCAAAATCATTACGCTGGAAAAGCTTAAACATAACCACCGACTCAGAGGCAGTCGCATAGTCTACATTCCCACTAAACAAAGCTTGAGAACAGGCCACACCTCCAGAACAGGGCACTAGTTCGACATTGACCCCTTGTTGTTCAAAAAAACCCAAACTTTCGGCAATAATAAAGGAGGAAGAGAGTGGCGTTTGCGAAACCGCTATTCTTACTGCTTTACGCTCTTCAACACGGCTAGCATCATAAAAATGACCAAGTTGCCTATTAAAAATAGCAATAGTGACTACCAATACAACAATAGCCACTGCAACTTTATGAAAGGTCTGAGCTTTGTGCTTTTTCGTAACCATAGCCAATAAGTGAAATTAGTTTTATATATGACAGTTTAGCTCTGAATTGGAATTATTTTTGAGTGAATGGCTATTTAATAACTTTTAGCAGGGGATGCATTGAGATTGTTTAGATTAAACAGTGAGTTAAGCTTGAGTTAACATGGTATTTTACGCACAAAAAAACCGTAGACGATCGTCTACGGTTAAGAATATGGCGGTGAGCAAGAGATTCGAACTCTCGATACGTTGCCGTATACACACTTTCCAGGCGTGCTCCTTAAGCCACTCGGACAACTCACCAAATTATATTGTGGTTAGCGCATTTGGCTAACGAGGCGCTAATTTAATGATTCTATAGGATTAGGTCAAGCCAAAATAATAAAAAAGCCCACCACTTTGGTTCGTTTGACTACTTATTGACTTATTTGATGAAATTCAATACAAGCCTTTCTTCAGTGAGTGTCACGGTTAGGCGCTACGATGATAACCAGGGACACGGAACCAACGGCGGCACATATCTAAAAAATAGCCATAGAGAACGCCCATTCCACACGACACAATGGCATTGCTTGATACTGCGGTTATGATCTGCTCTGTAGATGCGCCTACAGCCCATAGAATGGCGGCATAGACCGGAGATTGAAATAGAACGTAAGCAACCAAATCCGAGACATTCTTCATTAAGCCAGTCTCAGACCATTGACGTCCCTGGCGCAGAATAAAGTCACGAAATACGCCATAAGGCCATGCTATTGCGATATTAACTGGGATAGACAGTGTACGTGATGCTAGCGACTGTTCGAAGGTCATTCCAGAGATGAAAATTTCAATGATCATGCCTGATATAAAACAAAAAACAACCATTGCAAATGTGTCCGCCGCAGCATGACGAATACAAAATGGGCCACGAGCTTTCATTACTTCCCTCTACACAATAGATATAACTATTAAATATGCCAATCAGCAATACAGATACCTAGAAAATAACAACAAGCTAGATAATGAGGGAATTAGAACACATATTTTGTAGATTTAGTGACCAATTTTAATTAACTTAGGTAAATTTATAACCAATTTTGAATCGGAAACTAGAATCTAACGCTATTCTTTAAATTCCTGTTACAACGCATTCTTACTAAATCTCAAAATGGTTATTTAATTACAAAAATCGGAAAGCAACACCGTTAGCAAATCGACTTGCTGCTGTGTAGGTAACTGGTGTTTTTCTAAGCTTGTTTGGGTATCGATTAACACTTGATGAATATGAGTATTTTCAATCTCCGGCAACTGCTGTATCAAACGTTGAATCATGGCTAATGCAAGTTCTATGTTTTGATCTTCTACTGCCATATAAAACGTCACCAATGATTCCTCTGCTGAGCCTATCTTTAGCGGCATAGAGGACTCTGGATGATATTGATACAGTTTTTCGACAAATTGGAAAAGAGCATCATCTAATTCATTGTCATCAATGGGTTTGGTGACAATATAATCAGCGCCGGCCGACAACATTCGCTCACGAGTTTCTTTGAAAACATCAGCAGTACAACCAAAAATGAGCACATTACGTTGCTCCCCAACTAAGATCCGAATCGCAGACACCGCTTCTACGCCATCCATTACGGGCATATGGTTATCCATCAATATCAGGTCATAATTCCCGCCAACAACCGCTTGAATTGCCAATTCACCATTCTCAACACAATCGCATGTAAACCCTTTATTCTTCATAAAGGTTTCGATGATGATAGAGTTGGTCCGGTTATCTTCCACAATGAGAGCTTTCAGTCCTTGGTAATTAAGCTTGCGACGTGGCTTGACTTCAATGGTCCCGGGCGTCGTTGTTTCTATCGCTAGCATAACGTGAAAACTGGTACCAATTCCTAACTCACTGGTTACCGTAACTGTCCCATCCATTAGCTCTACAATTTGTTTTACAATCGCTAAGCCCAACCCCGTTCCACCAAAACGCCTTGTCGTCGATGATTCAGCTTGTTCAAATGGGCGGAATATTTTTTCCTGAGCCTCTTTTGCTATACCTATCCCCGAATCCCGTATCCGAATAGAAAGATACCGTTTATCTTCCATCTGCTGCTCTTTTAGAGTCACTTCGACAAAGCCGTGAGAGGTAAACTTGACCGCATTATTAAGTAAATTAAACAGAATCTGTCTCAATCGTGCTTTATCTGAGTAATACCAGCGATCGTGAACAATATCGCTGTAAATCCTAAACTGCAGTCCTTTTTCATTGCATAAGGTATGGTAAACACTGTTAATACTACCAATCAGTGAATCCAAGGGGAAACGGGTGTTATCAAGTTCTAATCGCCCTTGTTCAATCTTGGAGAAATCGAGAATTTCGTTAAGCAGCACCATCATGTGCTCGCCAGACTCATACAGACTATTAAGGTGTTGCCTCTGTTCTGGGGAAAGCTCTGTTTTCAATAAGATTTGCGCGGTTCCTAAAACACCATTCATTGGAGTTCTGATTTCGTGTGACAGGGTTGCTAAGAAGGCACTTTTGGCTTGAGTGGAAGCTTGAGCTTTCACTTTTTCCGCTTCAAGATAAACGGTTTTTTGGTTAAATGAATCGATAAGCTGGCGGATCTCATCTTGGCTTCGATACGGCATATCAATAATACCGCCCTGCTTAGAATCACTCACTTTTTTGGCGATTATGGTAATCGGTTTAATCACATATTGATTGATCAAGTAATAACCGATCATAACGCAAACTAAAAGGATTGGAATGATACTCCGTTCGACATTCATCACCAGATCAAACACTTCGTCATTCACTAACCGATGGGCATTAATAACATCAACTCGCCATTCAAAATCACCAAAACCGAAATGACTTACGTTAGCTTCTTCACGTATTATAAAATTATGTTCAGTGATCAGGGATCCCCCCGAATCACTTAAGGATACGCCAAGGTTATAAAGCTCCGCTTGACTGGCAATAAATGTGGCTAACCCCGCCAATGACAGATCGACTGTTGCTACTCCAGCAAATTCACCGTTAACGTAATAGGGCGATGAAGCCGTGATCATCTGAACGTGCGTATAGGCATCAACATAGACTTCTGACCATACCACACTACCGACAGGCTTCTCTTTTACTGCGTTGTACCACTCTTCGTTATCGTAACCATGCGCTTCTTGATTGTTCCAAGAATGCAATTTGTCGACTTGACCGTCAGCGGCTCGATTATAAAATAGGCTACTGTATCGCTGCGATGCATTAATGCTGTAGGGTTTCGGCCATAACCCACCACTGACGACAACATCATCAAGTATAGTGAACAGCGAAGAGAGCATTCTGTCTTGCTCAGCTTGGTTGGTTGCAGCTTGCCCAAGGCTCACAATGCTTTGGAGCACACCAATAGAACGGTTGAGAGGTTCGCGAATTTGGGCTGATAACACTTCTGCACGAAGATCTAAATTCTGTTTTAATTCAGCTCGTAGTGGCGCTTCGACAACCCAATAAGTAACGGTACCTGTGATCGCAATAAAAAAGCAGAGATAAAAAGAAAGGGCGATAATGCTCTTCTTCTTCAATGAAATAGGTGCTCTCATAAATCCTTTCAATTTTTTCTTTTGTGCAAATTATAGTGAACAATCTCAGCGAGCAATATGTTGATTGTTGTAAAACCTCACTAAAGCCAACAAATTATCAGCAAAATTCGCACATTGTATCGCTTTAACGTTAAAATGGCTGCAAATACACTCGGCAACTGATGGGATCTGCTGTGAATTTACAAGAACTCCTTACCCAACCCGAACTAGAAGATAAATTGCTTAATGAGGCCAAAACTCAAGGTTTTGTCGCATCCATGGCGTCAGCGCCTAACTTGCTCCCGCCAGAGGAATGGCTCCCTTTTCTATGGGGGGGAGAAGAGATCGCGCCATTTAGCGAAGGCAAACAGCTAGAAACCTATTTCCAACTGATCGTTGAAATGTGGAATGACTATCGCCCTGCTTTGCTCGAAAATCAATGGAGCTGGCCTGCAGGTTGCTCACTCGATGAACAAGAAATAGTGACTGAACATGTCCGTGATTTTTGTGAAGGTTTTCTTCAAGGTTGGCAACTTACGCGTGATGATTGGGAAACGTTAATGCCTGAAGATAGCCAAGACAATGCGCTACTTGGGGGCGTGCTCCTTTCGCTGAGTATGCTTTATGATCCGGAGACGTCCTTGGCAACACTTTCCCAACAAGGTATGCAAGGACTCGACCAGTTTGAAGAAATCTATCAGGCCATACCTGTGATGTTGTGTGGCTTAACGCAACGCGGCGCTCAGTTGGCACTAGAGCAATAACTTTGTTTTTGAATAGTTTTGTTTTCGAATAACGTTAATTTCAAATCAATTTGCTTGCGATAAAAAAGGCTCTGAATAAGAGCCTTTTTTCATCCACTACCGCCGAAAGGAATTAGGCATTCCCTTTGACTTGCAAATTTAACTGTTCAGCAAAATCCAACATACGGTTTAATGGGATGAGTGATTTCACTCTCACGGCTTCATCGACGAAAATTTCGTGATCTTTACCGCCTTCCATAAGAGCTGACTCAATCGCTCGAAGACCATTCATCGCCATCCAAGGACAATGCGCGCAGCTTCGGCATGTTGCCCCGGCCCCTGCCGTCGGTGCTTCAATCAATTCTTTCTCAGGGACTAACTGCTGCATCTTAAAAAAGATGCCTTTATCGGTCGCCACAATCATTTTCTGTTGAGGTAAGGATTTTGCTGCCTTAATCAACTGGCTTGTAGAGCCTACAGCATCCGCAAGTTCTACCACACTGGCTGGTGATTCTGGATGTACAAGGATGGCTGCATCAGGATACAGTGCTTTCATCTTACGCAATGCATCGGCTGAGAACTCGTCGTGAACTACGCATTCACCTTGCCAGAGCAACATCTTTGCACCCGTTTTTTTCTCGATGTATGAGCCTAAATGGCGATCTGGCCCCCAAATTATGGGTTTATCTTCCGCATCTAAGTGCTCAACAATATCAAGTGCAATGCTCGATGTAACCACCCAATCGGCACGAGCTTTGACCGCCGCCGATGTGTTTGCATACACAACAACGGTATGATCTGGGTGTGCATCACAAAATTCTGTGAATTTATCGGCAGGACACCCCAGATCCAAAGAGCATTCTGCTTTTAAGGTTGGCATTAAAATGCGTTTTTCAGGGGTTAAGATTTTTGCTGATTCGCCCATAAATCGCACACCAGCGATGATCAATGTACTGGCAGGATGGCGATTACCAAACTTGGCCATCTCTAATGAATCACCAACAAAACCGCCGGTTTCTTCAGCGAGAGCTTGAATTTCAGGATCGGTATAGTAATGCGCAATTAATACAGCATCTTTTTCTTTTAAGAGTTGTTTGATACTTGCTGTATAGGCTTGTTTTTGCTCAACCGTTAGTGGAATGGGCTTTGGCGGAAATGGATAAATAGTTTCAATCGTATCTAATATGTGGCTCATTGCTCTTGCTCTACGCAACTTCCAAGAATCCGAGCATTGTACACCGCACCTAACGAAGGATCAAAAGCGATTCATAAAATAGGGCCGTCGAAAAAAGAGGCCGCAAGGCCTCTTTTTTATTAACTCAAATTGTTATCAATTCAAATTCTCTTTAGCAACCTTGGCAGACGCACTTGTAGGGTATTCATCCACAACTTGCTGATAATACTTATTTGCTTGCGCAGTATTATTATTGCGCTTGGCAATATCACCTAACTTAACCAGCGCATCAGCACGTTTATTGGAGTCACTGTAAGTGAGCACGGCGGCAAAACTTTGCGTCGCTTCTTTATCCTGCTTTTTCGCAAAATAGAGCTGCCCTAACCAATAATGGGCATTAGACGCAAAATTAGAATCTGGATAATCTTTTTGAAACTGTTGAAACGCTGCAATAGCACCACTGTAATCCCTTTTCTTCAGGATCAAATCAACCGCATTCTGATAGGCAGTTTGTTCATCAACATTGCTGCTAAACGTTCCTGCAATATCAGTGTCCGTTGTCGGCTGTGACGAACTTGCGGTTGTATTCTTCATTTCGCCACGTACGCGATCTAACTCGATAAAGAGTTCACGCTGACGCTGCAACATTTGCTGCATATCGTAGCTATTACGCTCTAACTGGCCACGTAGTTCGCTGATTTCAAGTGCCATATCATCGAGCTGCTGCTGCATTTTGAGTTGAACGCTATTACGGTTTTCAAGCAGACGTTCAAGACGTTGTACATTAGATTCAGATGATGATTGTTGAGCACGAGATGTGCTTGCTGAAGAGCTATTGCTAAGATCGGATACTGGAGCTGGTGCAGCGAGTACTTGACCCGCTGCACTTGCCAGTAACGTAAGCGTTACAATTCGCTTTAAGTTACTGAACATGAGGCGATTCCTCGATTAGTATACGAGAACCGCGCGGCGGTTCTTCGCATACACTTCTTCAGATTGACCAAGAAGAAGTGGCTTCTCTTCGCCATAGCTAACGATCGAGATTTGGTCAGCTTGTACACCTAGCGCTTGTAGATATTTCGCTACAGCTTGTGCACGACGCTCACCTAGCGCGATGTTATATTCAGGCGTACCACGTTCGTCAGCATGGCCTTCGATGGTAACTTTCATTGCTGAATTTTTGCTTAGGTAAGCTGCGTGTGCAGCAAGCATATCTTCGTAATCACCAGCAATTGTCGCGTTATCAAATGCGAAATAAATGGTTTGAGTTTCACGAAGAGCTTGTTCCTTTAGCTCTTGTTCAGAGAGTTGGCCATTCGCATCAATTGGAGAAACTACAGTTGTATCAACGCTGTTTGCTGAACCTGAAGTAGACTGGTTAGTTTGAGTACCAGAAGCGTTTGTCGCTTCATCGCTTGAACTACATGCAGTTACTGCAAGTACTGGTAGCGCAATCAGTAGCCCTTTAAGAACTTTATTAAGTTGCATTTTTTTTCCTTACTTTTTGATACTTACTTGCTATAAAAACGGAGACCACGCAGGAGCCCTAACGCGACCATTTGTTGCCGGTAATCTAGCTTTGAAACGCCCATCTATAGACACCATCGAAAGTACATTCGCTTTGTTATAAATAGAACTGTATATGACCATACCACCATTGGGTGCAATACTTGGAGACTCATCGAGCAAAGTCTTTGTTAGAATTTGCACTGAACCAGTTTCCAAATCTTGTTTCGCCAGATTAAAACCCGAATTACTTCGGTTTACCATGACAAGGAATCGACCATCAGGCGTTATTTGTCCACCTAAATTCTGGCTGCCTTGCCATGTCAGACGATTGGTAGAACCGTCTGATAAATTTACTTGATATATCTGTGGTTTACCACCCCGATCCGAAGTAAATATTAGCGATTTACCATCAGGATGCCAGAACGGTTCTGTATTATTTGATCTGCCACTCGTTATTTGTTTCAGCTTCTTGGTTGCCAAGTCCAGAGTATAAACCTGTAAGCTGCCCGTTTTAGACAACACCAAGGCGAGAGTTTTCCCATCTGGTGAGAACCTTGGTGCCCCATTATG
Source organism: Vibrio sp. 3-2(1) (assembly GCF_963887575.1). Taxonomy (NCBI): domain Bacteria; kingdom Pseudomonadati; phylum Pseudomonadota; class Gammaproteobacteria; order Vibrionales; family Vibrionaceae; genus Vibrio; species Vibrio sp. 3-2(1). The sequence continues at coordinate 364,291 of NZ_CAWPGB010000011.1, forward strand.
ACGTGGGTACGAGGTCATTTTCTCTCTTTCGCCAGTATAAATATTCATGATGAATATTTCCGCTTGGCCGTTTTGGAAGCTCACATACGCCAGTTGCTTACCATCAGGTGACCAAGTCGGTGACATCAAAGGCTGTTTTGAACGAAGTACTAAACGTTCATTGTAACCGTCATAGTCAGCAACCCTTAGCTGGTAAGGATATTGTTCATCGTCGTTGACCACCACGTAGGCAATACGAGTGAGAAACGCACCCTTATCACCCGTGAGTTCTTGATAGACCAAATCTGAAATTCGATGCGCATACTCACGCATTCGGTTTGCTGGTACGGTGGCAACTTTATTGAATAAAACATGATCTTTAGAAAGCACCAACTGTCCATCGTTACTTAATGCTTTGCTTTGGCCTTGTGTCAGTTGACCACGCACTACATCTACCAATTGGTAGTTGATGACATAGTTACCTTCTGCATTTTGCGTAATGCTACCAGTGAGCAAAGCATCAACACCAATACTGGTCCAAGCATCAAACTTCACATCGGTTTCATTGTAAGGCGTTTGTGGCATTTTGCTGGTCGCAATCGGGCTGAATTTACCACTACGTTGCAAATCTGACGCGATCACCGCAGAGACATCCTGCGGTAATTTTGTTTTGCCTTCCCACTTAAACGGTACGATAGCAATCGGCCTTGCTGAATTAATGCCGTCGGTGATCACAAGCTCCAATGCGGCGTTGGCGAGCTGTACACTACTTGCGATGACAAGTAAGCATCCTAACATCAATCGCTTTAACACAAGCTTTTCCTTTTAATTTGGTTCTACAGTTAAATTAATGTTTTTCAATTGATTGACTACATCAAGATCATCTTTGGGCAGCGGAAACGTCCCCACCTGCGCCACAGCACGTTTTGTCGCCGCGCATAACCTTGAGTCACCATCAATAATGCTTAGATTACCGACTATTGCTCCAGTTCCCGTTGGAATGAGCCGTAGGTTCACTTTGCACTGTTTACTTTTAAAACTGTCTTCAATCAGCAAATTTTGTTGAATGAGCTGCGTATAGATTGCTCCATACCGCTGAGCTTCGTTCATTACAAATTGGGAACGAGCTGAGCTATTTTGCTCTGCTTCTGTTTCTAACCCAGAAAAAATGTTATTCAGCGCCGCTTCTTGTTCTTTGCGTTCACGCTCCAATCTCTCTAGACGTGCTTTCTCTTTTTTTGCATTTTCGGCCGCTTTCTTCGCCTCTTGTTCTTTGGCTATTCGCTCTTTCTCGGCTCGCTCTGCTGCTTCTCGCTCTTTACGAGCTTTCTCTTTAGCTTGTTCTGCCTCTTTTTCACGGGCAATGCGTTCTTTTTCCGCTTTCGCAATTTCAGCCTCTTTAGCGATGCGCTCCTGTTCTGCTTTTTTTACCGCTTCTTCTTTTATCTTACGTTCCGTTTCCGCTTTTACCGCTCGCTCTCTTTCTTTACGAGCTCGTTCTTCTGCCACTTTACGCTCTTGTTCTTTTTCGGCACGTTGCTTTTCAGCTTCTCTGGCCGCTTTCGCTTCCTGAGCTTGTTGTTCTTTTAGTTGGCGAATATTCTCTTCTTCCGCCTTGCGGTTTTTTTCCAACTGCTCACTTTCGCGGCGTAACTTATCCAGCCGATCCTGCTCTTTTTTGGCAGCAGCTTCACGCTGGTTACGAATTTGCTGGGCCTGTTTTTGTACCAATTGTGGATCAATCACCACAGCTTGAACCATCTGCCCTGCAGGCTCGGGCTTAGTTAGGCTAAAATCCGAACCCCATAACAAAGCAATGATCAACACTATATGCAAAACAGCCGAGATAATGATGGGCTTTTTGTAATCGCTTTTTTTGGATTTATGATCTTTCATGAACAGTACAAACTATCCTTTAATTTCGGTTAGCAGACCTACTTTTGAAATGCCCGCACGATTCAATTCATCCAGAACCAGTATCACTTCTGCATAAGGCGTTGCAGCATCACCGCCAACCGCAACCGGTGAATCCGGTTTCAACGACAATTCAGCTTTGACTCTAATGATGACATCTTGCAGCGAAAGACCCCGCTCGACTTCCTCATTATTTACGCTCAACCCGAGACGACCTTCTTTATCTATTTCCACGATGATAAAACTACTATCACTATCACCTTTCAGCTCAGCCGCTGACTTTGAAGTGGTTGTTTTAGGAAGCTCGACGTCAACGCCTTGAGTGACAAACGGTGATGTCACCATAAAAATAATCAGCAACACGAGCATAACATCGATATAAGGGACAACGTTAATCTCAGCTGTCAACTTGCGCTTTTTACGCTGGTAACCCACCATCGTCTATTCCCTACCAGCCATCGCTTGGCGGTGAAGAATGCTATGAAATTCTTCAGAAAAGGTGGCGTAATTATGCTCTAATTTGCTGACTTTATTGCTCAACCTGTTGTAAGCCATCACCGCAGGAATAGCCGCAAATAAACCCATGGCGGTCGCAATCAGCGCCTCTGCAATACCAGGAGCCACCATTGCTAACGTCGCTTGCTTCACCGCACCTAACGCAATAAATGAGTGCATGATTCCCCATACCGTACCAAATAATCCAATGTATGGACTGATAGAACCCACGGTCGCTAGAAATGGCAGACTGGTCTCTAACTCGTCCACTTCCCTTGCGACAGCAACTCGCATCGCACGTCCCGTCCCTTCCATGATGAAATCAGGTGAAGTGGCGTTAGTCTTGCGTAAACGTGCAAATTCGGTAAAGCCAGAGTAAAAAATCTCTTCTGTACCCAAAAGTTCATCTTTACGCTTTTTGACATCTTGATAAATAACAGATAAGTCAGTACCAGACCAAAATTTGTCTTCGAAAGCATTGGCGTTCTTTTCTGCTTGGGAAAGGACTTTACTACGTTTGATGATCATCGCCCACGAAACGATAGACATCCCCAAAAGGATTAGCATCACCATCTTGACCAATAAGCTGGCTTGCAAAAACAGATCGAGAATTGAGATATCAGCAGTCACTATGGGTTAACTCCAAAATTATTGATTGAGGCATCGCTTTTGGCCTCATGTTCTGATTGTCGATGCATGCTACCTTAACTATTGCTTTACACAATACTTTACCTTCAGGATTGACGAGCTCTTGACAGAAGATCAGTGAGGCTTTTTTCAATGCCGAAATCACAGTATTTATCGTCAGCATATCGTCTAAACGTGCAGCTTGTAGAAAATCGATGTCAACGTGCCTGACCACAAAACCAATGTTCTGCTGCAAAAGCGTCTGCTGAGACACTCCAACTGCGCGTAACATTTCAGTTCGGGCTCGTTCAAAGAATTTAAGATAGTTTGAGTGATAGACGACACCACCAGCATCCGTATCTTCATAGTAAATCGTTACAGGCCAATGAAAGGCTGAGGCTGTATTTTGCACAAAGGTTCCAACACATATACAGATTTAGGCGGATACTATAACGCAACTCATTGACGTTAGTACAAGCATTGAGTGGACTTTTACAAAACTTGAAACAAAAAATTAGTGCTGTCTCAAAGAGGCAGCACTAATGTGGGTCGTTAATCAACCTTCGACAGGTTATTCATACACAGTAAATATCAAACTAGTCGAATAATCGTTAGGTAAATTAAGATCGATAATGAAATGTAGGGGCTAAACAATAATTGCCAAAACCATTTGCGTGGTCTAAAGCCAACACCAAAAACCATACTTGCACACAGCGCCCATATCATGAGTGGTGAAATAACCGCGTTAAAACCACCAATGCTCTGAGAATACAGCTCGGGATCCCACATAATCATGGCGATATGATAAAAACCAAGCAAGAGCGATAAGACTCTGAGCAGAGTCTTATCAACCAGTTTATGGTACTCAGTGACTTGCATTGCAAGTTTACTCACTGTCTTTGTCCATCATTTCAGAATGCTCTAACCAAAGAGCGTTGATGATGCCAAATGCACACGCTAAAAGCACACCTAGAATCCATGCGAAATACCACATATCTATGCTCCTTAGTAAAGTGAGTTTTTGTTTTCTTCAATAAACTTGCTATCAAGACGACCAAACATCTTGTAGTAAGTCCAAGTGGTGTAACCAAGAATGATAGGTACCATTACAAAAGCGACCACTGTCATTAAGTTCAACGTCAATTCACTCGATGTTGAGTCCCACATGGTCAAGCTGTTACTTGGTACTAAGCTTGAAGGCATGATAAATGGGAACATCGCAAAACCAGCGGTGAAAATCACACCTGCATTGGCTAAGCTAGAAGCCAAGAATGCGAGACCACCTTTTTCAAAACGCGACGCCAACACAGCAAGTAGTGGCATGGCAACACCCAAAGCTGGTGCGATCCATAGTAATGGGTAAGCGTTGAAATTAGCCATCCACGCCCCCGCCTCACGTATCACTTCTTTATTGAGTGGGTTTGATGCAGCATGTGTATCAATGACGCTGGTAATCACGTAACCATCGATGTTTTGGATCCAAAACCCTGCAGCGACGAAAGTAACAGCAACCAACAAGCCCATTAGTTGAGCGACGCCACGAGCGCGTGCATGCAGCTCATCGGTGGTTTTCATCTGTAGCCAAGCGGCGCCTTGTAAAATAATCATAAACAAGCTGACTAAGCCGCAAAGCAGAGCAAATGGGTTCAACAGACCAAAAAATGAACCGTGATACGTTGGCATCATGAAATCACTGAGTTGGAATGGCACGCCTTGTAGTAAGTTGCCAAAGGCAACACCAAAGATGACTGGTGGTACAAAGCCACTAATTGAAATACAGATATCCCAAGTATTACGCCACTTTGGATCTTCAATTTTTGAACGGTAATCCAAACCAATCGGACGAAGCCATAATGCAGCCAATGTAACAATCATAGCCAAATAAAATCCGGAAAATGATGTCGCATAGACTAACGGCCAAGCCGCAAACAGTGCACCACCTGCCGTGATAAGCCAAACTTGGTTACCATCCCAGTGTGGGGCAATAGAGTTGATCATGACACGACGCTCACTGTCATTCTTACCAATGACGGGAACAAGAGCACCAACGCCCATGTCAAAACCATCTGTGATTGCAAAACCAACCAGCAGTACGCCGATCAGCACCCACCAAATTAGTCGCAAGATTTCGTAATCAAACATTATTCTATCTCCCTGCCTTATGCTTCGACTTGACGGCTAACTTTGTCTTCAACAGAGTTTGCGTTTTGCTCAAAGTGATAACGACCAGTTTTCAGGCTGCTAGGCCCTTTACGAGCAAATTTAACCATCAGGTAAACTTCAGCAATCAAGAACACAGTGTACAGTGCAAGAATCGCAAACAATGAGGTCCATAATTCGCCCAGAGTTAGCGCAGAAGCGGCAACATTGGTTGGCAATATTTCACCAACAGCCCATGGTTGACGGCCATATTCAGCAACAAACCAACCTGCTTCAATTGCAATCCACGGTAGAGGAATACTGAACAAGGCGGCTTTAAGTACCCATTGTTTTTGCTCAATTTTCTGACGACAAGTTTGAATAAATGCTGCACCAAAGACAAATAGCATCACAAAACCAACACCGACCATCAGACGGAATGACCAAAATAGTGGCCATACGGTTGGAATTGAATCATCGGCGGCGGCTTGAATTTGCTCTTCCGTTGCATCGCTCACTTTATCGGTATAACGTTTTAGCAATAAGCCGTAGCCCAAATCGCCTTTCACTTCTTCAAAAGCGGCAATGTTTGCTGGCGATTTTTCGCCTGCACGTAATTTCTCTAACAGTTCATAGGCATACATACCGTTACGAATTCGGTCAACGTGTTGATCGCGTAGATCGCGTAACCCTGTGACTTCGGTATCCAGTGAACGTGTAGCGATAATACCCATCACGTACGGAATTTTTACTGCATAATCGGTGTGCATGGCGTCTTGGTTAGGCAAACCAAACAGTGTAAATGCAGCCGGTGCAGGTTCCGTGTGCCACTCGGCTTCAATCGCAGCCAGCTTCACCTTTTGAACTTCACCCACTTCATATCCTGATTCATCACCAAGCACAATCACGGACAAAATAGCGGCCATGCCGAATGATGCAGCGATAGCGAATGAGCGGCGTGCAAACGCAACGTCTCGACCTTTCAGCAAGTAATATGAGCTAATACCAAGAATGAACATCGCGCCAGTGGTGTAACCAGAAGCGACGGTATGCACAAATTTCACTTGAGCAACTGGGTTGAAAACGACTTCAGCAAAGCTGACCATTTCCATACGCATAGTTTCAAAATTGAATTCTGCGCCAACTGGGTTTTGCATCCAACCATTCGCAATCAAGATCCAAAGTGCCGAGAAATTGGACCCCAGAGCAACCAACCAAGTCACGCCCAAATGCTGGCGTTTTGATAGTCTATCCCAACCAAAGAAGAACAAACCGACAAAGGTTGATTCTAAAAAGAAGGCTACAAGTGCTTCAATCGCAAGAGGGGCGCCAAAAATGTCACCTACATAGTGGGAATAGTATGACCAGTTTGTACCGAACTGGAACTCCATAGTGAGGCCAGTGGCCACCCCAAGGGCAAAGTTAATACCAAAAAGCTTACCCCAGAACTTTGTCATGTCCTTATAGATTTGCTTATCAGTCATTACATACAAAGATTCCATGATGGCTAAAAGAAAAGCCATACCTAGAGTCAATGGAACGAACAGGAAGTGATACATCGCTGTCAGTGCAAACTGCAACCGCGATAGATCAACGACGTCAATCATGGTAACTCCTTTGTGCCGGCTGAATGACACTTTTGACATGCTAAACGGGTTAAAATTCCTCAAAATTCATCAGTGATATAACCTCATCAAATGTTGAAAAATATCAGAATTTTGTTGCAAGCATGTACCGTTATGGTTAGTTAATTGTTAAGCATCAGCTAATATAGCTGGGACTAATACTACTTCTAAATGCAGGTTGTTTCAAAAGATTTATGGGAGAAAAAAGCCTTGATTTACATCAATTTTCACGCGGCAAATCTGAACAAAAAAAGAACAAAATGATCCACATCAAAGGAAGAATGAAATTGTTGTGAGTATTTAGTGAAAGGGATAGAAATTAATACAACGAATCACACAGAGAGTTAACAATACACTTCACATCATTAACTCTTTAGTGATAAGGAAATTATCATAAATAAGATGTAGTTCACACTTTGTGCTTACCACCTAAAAATGACGATGAGGTGTAAACTTATTTTTCAATTCCGAAGTGAAGATAGGCGCGATCGGTCGCCATTCGTCCTCTTGGTGTCCGTTGTAAATAACCTTGTTGGATAAGAAAGGGTTCTAACACATCTTCAATGGTATCTTTTTCTTCGCCGATTGCAGCAGCTAGGTTATCGAGACCAACAGGGCCACCGCCAAATTTGTCCATAATCGCTAGTAATAGCTTTCTATCCATATAGTCGAAACCTTGGCTATCAACATCCAACATGTTTAGCGCTTTATCTGCAGTCTCTATACATATGTGCCCGTTGCCTTTCACTTCAGCGTAATCTCGAACTCGGCGCAATAAACGGTTGGCAATCCGAGGCGTTCCCCTTGCTCTCCTAGCCACTTCAAGTGCACCATCCGCTTCCATCGACAATCCTAAACAGTCCGCGCTTCTTTGCACTATGTACTGTAGATCATCAATTTTGTAATACTCAAGGCGCTGTACAATACCAAAGCGATCACGCAAGGGTGAGGTTAACGAGCCAGCGCGAGTTGTTGCCCCAATCAGCGTAAAAGGGGGTAAATCGATTTTAATGGACCGAGCGGCTGGACCTTCGCCAATCATTATATCGAGCTGGTAATCTTCCATTGCGGGATAAAGAATTTCTTCAACCACCGGACTTAAGCGATGAATTTCGTCAATAAAAAGAACGTCGTTCTCTTCAAGGTTAGTCAGTAATGCCGCCAAATCGCCTGCTTTTTCCAATACCGGACCAGAAGTTGTGCGGATATTCACTTCCATCTCATTGGCAACGATATTGGCTAATGTTGTTTTTCCAAGCCCTGGAGGGCCAAAAATCAGGAGATGGTCGAGTGGTTCGCTGCGCATTTGTGCCGCTTTAATGAAGATTTCCATTTGATTGCGTACATGATCTTGGCCACGATAGTCCGCTAATTTTTTGGGACGAATCGCGCGATCAATAATATCTTCATCTTTAAAAATAGGACTATCAGGGGCAATTAAGCGATCAGCTTCAATCATACCATTGCTCTCAAGGCTTCTTTAATCAGCGCTTCGCTGGTCATGTCAGCTTTCATTACTTGTGCCACTACTTTAGAAGCTTGTTGAGGCTTATAACCCAAAGAAAGTAACGCACTGATCGCTTCTTCTTCCGCATTGCTCGTGAGCGCTTCCAAGGAATTGTTATCGACTGGTGCAGCGTCAGTAGCGGGAGTGAAGAGGTCACCGGCTCCCCAACCTTTCAGCCTATCTTTCATCTCAACAACCAAACGTTCAGCGGTTTTTTTACCCACGCCAGGAAGCTTAACTAATGTGGAGATATCTTCACGCTCAACGCATGAAACAAATTGACCGGCCGTCATTCCGGACAAAATACCCAAGCCTAATTTTGGCCCGACGCCATTCGCTTTAATCACTTCACGAAATAAAGCTCGCTCTTTTACCGTGTTGAAACCATATAAAAGCTGCGCATCTTCTCGGACCACAAAATGGGTATAAATGACCGCTTCTTCGCCCAATTTAGGGAGTTCATAGAAGCAACTCATTGGCATTTGGACTTCATAACCAATGCCAGCGACTTCAATCAATAGCTCTGGAGGTTGCTTTTCAATCAGAATGCCGCGAAGACGTCCAATCACAGGAAATTCCTTAGAGAAATGAGGTTATTTGACTCGGATGATAATAAATAACTGGATGTATAGCCAGTAGAAAAATACCACCTCGCTCGAGATCGGTTTTTCAGCGATATCGGCCTTTTTTAGCACTGCTTGCCCGCCCAGCTAACGCGATCAAGGTTTTATTGGTATTCGCATGACAAATTGCCACACCCAGAGCATCAGCGGCATCCGCTTGTGGCTTAGCCGATAATTTGAGCATTTGCTGGACCATATGTTGTACCTGCGCTTTATCAGCACTACCCGTACCAACTACAGATTGTTTAACCAGTCGAGCGGCATATTCATACACTGGAAGATCCGCATTCACCGCCGCCACAATAGCACTGCCCCTTGCTTGTCCGAGCTTGAGTGCTGAGTCCGCATTCTTTGCCATAAATACTTGCTCGATGGCAAAAACATCAGGCTGAAACTGTGTGATGATTTCCGTCACGCCAGCGTAAATTTGCTTGAGCCGCCCTGGTAACTCTTTTTCGGAGGTACGAATACATCCACTACCAAGATAGTACAAATATCGTCCATGCTGCCTGATCACACCATAACCTGTGATTCGCGAGCCGGGATCTATACCTAAAATAATTGACATGAAAACCTTAATCGTGGACGAAAAACAAAATGGGCTTAACCAATAAAGTTCAAGCCCATCATCGACAAGTTAACTGCCTGATTATTTACGACGCCAAGTAGTCCCACTTGGTCCATCTTCTAAAATGATGCCGAGCTCGTTCAACTTATCGCGTGCTACGTCAGCATTAGCCCAATCTTTTGCTGCACGTGAGTCATTACGCAGTTTGATCAAAGCTTCAATCTCAGCCACTTGTTCGTCGCCATTAGTGTCCCCTTTAAGAAACGCTTCTGGATCTTGATGCAAAATGCCAATCACATCGGCAAGCTCACGCATAAGTGCGCCAAGAGCGCTGGCTTGCTGAAGATTTTCTGTCTTCAGCTTGTTGATATCACGTGCCATATCAAACAAGACGGAATAAGCCTCTGGCGTATTAAAGTCATCATTCATCGCTATCGTAAAGCGGCTGACATACTCTTCACCGCCTGCAACTGGAACGGTTAAATCCAACCCTCTCAACGCAGTGTATAGACGCTCTAGCGAGGCTCGCGCTTGTTTTAGGTTATCTTCGCTGTAATTTAATTGGCTGCGATAATGGCCCGACATCAAGAAATAGCGCACCGTTTCCGCATCATAATGAGCAAGTACATCGCGGATTGTGAAAAAATTCCCTAATGATTTAGACATTTTTTCTCTATCCACCATCACCATGCCACTGTGCATCCATGTGTTCACATAGGGAGTGTCATGTGCGCAGCACGATTGAGCAATTTCATTTTCATGGTGAGGAAACTGCAAATCAGAGCCTCCACCATGAATATCAAAGTGGTTACCCAAAATCGCTGAATTCATCGCCGAACATTCGATATGCCAGCCTGGGCGTCCTTCTCCCCATGGGGATTCCCAAGTGGGCTCGCCCGGCTTCGACATTTTCCACAACACAAAATCAAGTGGGCTACGCTTAGCAAGATCAACATCAACACGAGCGCCCGCTTGAAGCTGATCGAGATCTTGTTTGGATAACTTGCCGTATTCGTCAAATTTGCTGACCTCAAACATCACATCACCATTAGAAGCAACGTAAGCAAAACCGCGTTCAATCAGTCGTTGCACCAAGCCTATGATTTCTTGGATATAAGCGGTTGCACGAGGCTCGACATCTGGACGTTTCATATTCAATGCATCGAAATCTGCATGCATGTCTGCGATTAAGCGCTCGGTTAGCGAATCGCAAGATTCACCATTTTCGGCAGCACGTTTAATGATTTTGTCATCAATATCAGTGATGTTACGCACAAATGTAAGGTCATAGCCTAAGTAGCGCAAGTAGCGAGAAATCACATCAAAAGAAACGAAGGTGCGACCATGGCCAATATGACAGAGATCATAAATGGTGACTCCACAGACATACATACCCACTTTGTTGGCATGAATTGGTTTGAATTCTTCTTTTTGTCTAGTGATTGAGTTATATATTTTCAGCATGATCTCTATCTAATAACTGTTTGAACTAAAATGGCTTCACAGTATAACAACTCTAGCCTAGCTTGGTCATCCTTATTCTCTCGCAATAATACGGCCCCTAAAGACATTTGTTGATTTGAATGTGTCCAAAGTTCAGTTAAAATCCGGGCCTCAACGAAAAATAGATAAAGGTAACTATCATGATCATCCTTCACACGAATTTTGGTGATATTAAAATTCAACTTAATGAAGAAAAAGCACCAGAAACAAGCGCAAACTTTCTACAGTACTGCCGTGACGGTTTTTACGATAACACTCTGTTCCACCGCGTTATCGATGGATTCATGATTCAAGGCGGCGGCATGACCTCTGGCCTAAAAGAAAAAACAACTCGCGCAACGATTAAAAACGAAGCCAACAATGGTCTAAGCAATAAGATCGGTACTCTTGCCATGGCGCGCACTATGGATCCACACTCTGCAAGTTCTCAGTTTTTCATCAACGTGAACAACAACACATTCCTAGATTTTCGTTCAGAAAGCCGAGATGGCTGGGGCTACTGCGTGTTCGCTGAAGTGATCGAAGGTATGGATATTGTGAACAAAATAAAAGCAGTGAGCACAGGCTCTATGGGCATGCATCAAGATGTTCCACTAGAAGAAGTGTTCATTTCTGGCACAACCATCGAAGAGTAACGGTAAAAGGAGCGCTATGCGCTCCTTATTTTTATTATGCATACACTATTTATTTCTGATTTACACCTAAGCCCTTCTCGACCAGATATCACTGAGTGTTTTATCCGTTTCATGCGCGAAGAAGCCATTCATGCCGATGCACTGTACGTGCTTGGCGATCTTTTCGAATTTTGGATAGGTGACGATGATAATTCACCTTTCGCCAACCAAATAAAATCGGAATTTAAGCAACTGACTCGCAAAGGGGTTGCTTGCTATTTTACTCAAGGAAACCGCGACTTCTTGCTTGGCAAACGATTTGCGAAAGAAACCGGAATCACTCTTCTCCAAGAAGAACAAGTAATTGATCTTTACGGAAAAAAAGCCGTGGTGTTGCATGGCGACACACTCTGTATTGACGATATAAAGTATCAAGCCTATCGCAAGAAGGTTCACCAGCCTTGGCTACAATGGGTATTTAATCGGCTACCATTTTTTGTAAAGGTTCGTATTGTGGGTAAAGTACAGTCGGGCATCCATAATGATAAACAAATGAAATCTATGGATATTATGGATGTCACACAAAGTGAAGTGGATAGAGTTCTGACCCAGTATGGGGTCGATTTAATGATTCATGGCCATACTCATCGACCAGAGATTCATCACAGAAATCAACTTCATGGCACCGCAACGCGAATTGTTTTGGGTGACTGGTACACCCAAGGCTCAGTCTTAGTCTATGCTAATGATGGTTACGAACTGCAAACTCGACCTTTTAGTTCTAAAAACTGACGCCAAGTCGCACTCTGGTACTATTGGTTTAAGCGGTCGAATCAAAAGTTAAGCTATAATAAGTATAATCAATAATATCAATAATTAGATAAGAGTCTTGCCTTGAAATACTCCTATATCGCCAGACAACCCATACTCGATCGTGACCGAAAAACTATCGGCTACGAGCTGCTATTTCGAGACGGTCCTAAGAACACCTTTCCAGATATAGACCCAGACTTAGCAACGAGCCGGTTACTCTCTGATCATTTTTTATCCACTCATTACAATACGCTGGGTAAGCATTTAGGGTTTGTCAATTTTCCTTATCAAAGCCTGATTAACCTCGTGCCTACGCTTTTTCCTGCGCAAAATTTGGTCGTTGAGGTATTGGAAGATTGCAAACCAACTTTAGAGTTATTAGAAGCAATTAAAAAGATGGCGAAGCTTGGTTACCGAATTGCGCTTGATGACTTTGTACCCAGTTCAGGCTGGCTCGTCTTCTTCCCCTATGTGTCAATTATCAAATTTGACATCCGTGTTGTTTCCCTTGAAAAGGCCGCTCGCTTTATTCAAAAACTTGGCGCAACGAAAATTGAGTTCCTTGCTGAGAAAGTAGAAACCTATGAAGAGTTTAAGCAAGCTAAAAAAGCGGGCTTTACCTATTTTCAAGGCTACTTTTTTAGCAAACCAGAGATGTTACAACGCAAAGCGTTAGAGCCTGCATTTCTTACTGTGGTGCAACTGTTCAAAGAAATAGCCAAATCTAACCTCGATTACAAAGCCATTGAGGAGCTTGTCGCCACCGACCTGACCCTGTCTTATAAACTGTTAACCTTTGTTAACTCATCCGCGACAGTCAGTTCAAAGATCCATTCATTTAAACAAGCGCTGATCTATCTCGGTGAACAACGATTGAGAAAGTTCATCTCCTTGGTTGCGATTGCTTCGACGCAAGAATCTAAACCGGATTATTTGTATGGCTTATCCATTCAAAGGGCAAGATATTGCGAACTGATCGGTGTGAAAGCAAAAATGAACGTTGAACCCGGTTCGGCCTTCCTGACAGGAATGTTTTCGCTACTCGATAGCCTACTTGATCAACCTTTAGAAAGTATCATGGAAGAGATGCCTATCGACGAATACGTTAAACTTGCACTAATAGAGGGGAAAGGAGAGTTAGGTCTGGTACTTGAATTAACTCGAGCTTATGAACAGGCTGACTGGCAAAAGGTTGAGAAAATTGCTCATGCATTAAGTATCGAAGAACCCGTGGTGAAAGAGTGTTACAACGAAGCTGTGAAATGGACAGCCGATTTACTGGGTGTCCACTCCTGAGTAGACATCGAGTTTAGATCTCCTTAAACTTCCCCGCCTTATCTGCATGGGCAATTTGAGAGGATTTATGAACCAATGCTATTGTGGTAGCCATTTAGATTACCAACACTGTTGTGAACCAATCCACAGTGATTCAGCTTTAGCCATCTATCCAGAACAACTGATGAGAGCTCGCTATAGTGCCCATGTTCTGGGCTTGGTTGATTTTGTCATCAATACCTATCATCCGAGTTGCAATGCACCACAGCAACGCGACGCGATTGAAGAATCAATCAACAGTCAATGGTGTGGGCTAGACGTCATCTCCGCAATTATCCGCAACAACGAAAATGAAGGCTTCGTTCATTTCAAAGCCTATTACACACAGAATCAACAGCAATTTTGTCTGCAAGAACGTTCACGATTTATACGAGAAAATGGTATCTGGTTCTACATTGACGGTGAATTTCCACAGGAGAACACACCAACGAAACTAGGACGAAATGACCCATGTCATTGCGGTAGCGGCAAGAAATTTAAGAAGTGTTGTGGGTAAGAGATTCAAAGTCACACACAGCTATGTGACTTTGGATTCTGGAATTATGGTGTAGTACGGAATAACCTATTCAGTATAAAGACCTTGAACAACCCAATCCAAAAACTCTCGTCTTTCTTCTTTTGAAGCTTTACTAAACCAAATTTTTAGCTGTAAGGCCGCTTCCGATTCAGTGTATTTTGTCGATTGAGCTGAAGTGCCCAACGATTTTAATTCGTCGGTCAAATGATGAAACTTTCCAGATTCAAAAATGACACCCTCTTTGCGGTTTTGCTTAATTGTCAAAGAACGAATATCTGAATAAGGCATCAGCGAACCATTTTCTGGCTCAAGGCGATATTGTTTACTATCTGTGACTTCGACTCCGTTTTTCTTCAAAACAAAAATCGGCTCACTCTTAAACTGCTTCTCCTGAATAACTTCGTATCGACCCGAAACCAGCTCCACAGATAGCTTATCTCCAGCTTTAATCTCTGTTCGAATGACATAAGGGAGAGACGAGAAATACTCTGGCTTAGCCACTTTCTTTAAGCGACCAGCAAAGGTGAGAATCAGTTGGTTTTCACCATCAATAAATATTGGTTTTTCTTCATCCGTGAATAGCGCTTCATTCAGCACTTCCAAAGTAATGCCTCTTTGCAAATCAAGCGATTGAGATAATGAAGAAAAACTCACTAACATCAATAAACTTACAATAACGTTCTTTACCATTTTCACTTTTACAACTCCTATATGAAAAAAGCCAACGCTAAGCGTCGGCTTTTTTCATCAAATTACTCGGATTAGAACGTGTAGTAAACACCTAGAGTAATATCTTGGTATTTGTTACCAGCAAAATCTTTCTTAGCTTTCGCTGTTTCATATTCAACAAAAACTAGCACGTTACTAGATACGGCATAGTCTACGCCAACAACCAAGTCTGTAACTTGAGCATCCAGCTTAGTTTTGTTGTTTACATCACTGAAGCTTACTAGCTTATCGAAATCACCGTATGCGTAAGTTGTATATAGGCGAAGATCATCAACTTTGTAAGACGCCGCCAAGTTCCATACATCGCCTTCTAAAGCAGCAAGTACTTTTTTATCTTTATCAGCTAGAGATACACTTTGTGTATCTACCGCACCAAGCGTACTTAAACCTTCAGTACTTAGATAAGTTGCCGCGAAGAAGAAACCAGCAACATCCACAGAAGCAGATACACCGAATGAACTTGCATCGTAGTCTTTTGCCACTTCGCTACTGTTGAATGAAGCACCAACAGAGAACATCTCCATCGCATAGTTAGCTGATAGGCCGTAAGAGTTATCTAGTTTGTCAGTGTTATTAGTATATACATCCGCAACTAAGGTTAGGCCACCAACAGGAGTCACTTTCAGTGCAAGACCTTCTGTTTTGCTTTCGTAAGGACGATCTAGACCGATGTAGTTGCCTTCGTTAGCAATATCGGTTTTTTGAATTGCATCAAAAGATTCTGCGAAATCACCAGTTTCACCAACAGCCACACCCCAGATATCGCCTTTCACACCGACATATAGGTCGTCGACTACTACCCCAGCAGAACCGTCACCTTCAAATTCGAAAGAACCAAAAGTGGTTAGGCCATTAGAAAGCTTATGAGAAGCATCTAGTTGGATTTTTGCCCAAGTAGAGAAATCAGCAGATTCTTTTGTTTTAACATCAGAAGCTGTTTTTTCTTTCTGAATTAGGTAAGCATCAATTTCGCCTTTAAGGCCAACTGAAGTGCTATCGTTAGAGTAAATTTCTGCTGCGTTAACTGAGCTCGCTGCCGCAAGCACTGCTAGTGCTAATAGAGTCTTTTTCATAATTAATCCACTGCCTTTTCTTATGTATGGGAATTCCTTATCCGGTTCCCTTTGTTTTTGCTGGCAACTTCCAAATTTAAACTCGGTTCGTTGCCGCCATTAAATCTCAAGGATTAGATTGCAAAAGATTATCCTGCATGTCAAATATCCTAAAAAATAAACAAAAATAAAGGTAAAAACAATTAAAAACATATAGTTACATGATGTTTTCATAAAATTACGGGCGACTTCCAAGCAAAAACATCACTCAATCTAAAAACTAACAATCATGAAACATCAGAATTAAACACCAATAAAATTTATTTTTGAAAGATAAAATAGATATTGAGGTCATCATTTAACCGAATAGGCAGTTTTATATTTTCCACAATGAGAATTAAACATAAGTTCCTGAAGGTTCAGTTTTTTTTTGTGAACAAGATCTAGATTTGATCTAAAAGCATACGATTTCGTGAACTGCGTATCCTTTAGTGAACTGTGCTAGACTCGGCACTCTGCTATTTAGGTCTGTGTATGCTTACAACAAAAATCCAAAAATCCATTCGGGATAGTTATCAAAACCTGCAATTTCAGCTCGAAAACTTCATTCCTCGTCGAGGACAAAATTATCTTGTTGCTGAGATTGCAAAAACATTGTGCGGTTCATATCACAAGTCCAACCGAATCTTGATTGCTGAAGCGGGTACAGGAATAGGGAAATCACTCTCCTATTTAATGGCAGCGGTTCCTGTTGCAGTGTTGAATAATAGAAAGGTTGTTGTTTCGACAGCCACAGTGGCACTTCAAGAACAGCTGATCAGCAAAGATTTGCCTTTATTTAGACGCATCACTGATCGTCAATTCTCTTTTATCCTTGCCAAAGGACGTCAACGATACTGTTGCACCGAAAAACTCGCGGCTGCGTGTGGAGTAGATGGCTCACAAATTGCCCTGTTCGAATCAAAGCCACAAAAAAAAGACGTTGAATTATTCACCACCATGTATGAAAAACTGGCTCAAGGAAAATGGAACGGTGATCGCGACTCGTGTCCAAAAGCGATTAAAGATGAGTTATGGCAACTGATTGTTAGTGATAAGCATAGTTGTAATGGTAGCTTTGCTGGCCACAGAGATTGTCCTTTTCAAAAGGCGCGTTCGGAACTGGATAAAGCCGATGTCATTATTGCCAACCACAGCTTGGTCATGGCGGATGCTGACCTTGGCGGTGGTGTCATTCTGCCTGAGCCCGAAAACACCATTTACATTTTTGATGAAGCACACCACTTACCTCATGTAGCACGTGATCACGCTTCAGCGTCAGCAAGCTTGAAAGGCGCAGCTAGTTGGTTAGAAAAACTCAATCAATCCGTAACCAAGTTTTCAAGCTTAGCCGAAGAAAAACGAGTGGCACGTTTTCGTAACGAACTGCAAGACACACTGCAACAACTTATCCCAAGCTTGAGCCAACTGACAAAGCAGTTTGTACCCGAACAATTTGAAGAAAAGCGATACCGTTTTGAGCATGGAGAACTGCCACAATGGCTTGAAGAAGAGTCTAAAACCCTGAAGCGGCTCTCTCAAAAAGCCAATCAATCCGTCGCTAAAATTACGGACTTGATTGCTGAGCGAGTTAAGGAAGGCGAACTCGCCGCTCGGTTGGCAGAACCAGCACTGACTGAATTAGGCTTTTATATTCAGCGTTTAGAGAACCTTGCCCAAGTATGGTTGCTGATGGCGGAGCCCAAGCGAGAGAAAGGAGCCCCTTTGGCACGTTGGCTTGAAATTCACCCTGAACGTGAAGGTGATTTCATTGTTAACGTTTCACCGCTAGAAATTGGTTGGCAACTTGATCAACAGATCTGGAGCCGCTGTATAGGCGCAATCTTAGTCTCCGCGACGATGCGAGCTCTTAACTCATTCAGCTACTTTTGCTCGCAAGCAGGGATCAGTGAAAAGGCAGAAGATGGCACACGTTTCCTAGCACTCGCTTCACCGTTTGATTATCAAAATCAGGCCGAGTTACTCATTCCAGCCATGCGTTTTGAACCGCAAGCGAAAGAGTATACTGATTATCTGGTAGAGCGGCTCGCTGAGTTTATTCAGCCAAACAAAGCTAATTTAGTGCTGTTTGCTTCTTACTGGCAAATGCGCGAAGTGGCTGAAAAAATATCGACAGATTTTGTTAAACGAGGCTGGGCGCTGCAAGTCCAAGGTGAAATATCACGCACAGAAATTCTAAATAAACATAAAATGCTAGTGCAGTGTGGTAAAACGAGCGTAATGTTTGGCACCAGTAGCTTTTCGGAAGGGCTAGACTTACCAGGAGAACTTTTGGAGAATCTGGTGATCACAAAAATTCCGTTTGCCGTACCAACCTCTCCAGTTGAGCAAGCTCACGCCGAATACATAGAGAAGCGAGGCGGAAACTCTTTTATTCAGATAACCGTTCCTGAAGCCAGCAAAAAGCTGATCCAAGCCGTCGGGAGATTGCTGCGCAAAGAGCGTGATTCTGGTAGAGTCGTGATTCTCGATCGCCGAATCGTTTCAAAACGCTACGGAAAATCATTATTGGACTCGCTTCCTCCATTTAAAAGAACAATAGAATATTAGCTAGGGGCTTAACGCTGCGCCCTTTCATCTCATTACTCAGGGCCGATTTTATTCATGGAATTTGTTGAGCCAACCACTTTGATTGTGTTGGCGCTTGTTGCTTTTATTGCTGGCTTTATCGATGCCGTCGCTGGCGGCGGTGGCATGCTTACTGTACCCGCGTTATTATCAATCGGTCTTCCGCCGCACATCGCACTAGGAACGAATAAGCTGGCAGCAACATTTGCCTCATCAACTGCCGCATTAACCTACTATCAGAAGAAGCTGTTTCAACCAAGTTGCTGGGTCAGAGCTTTCATTGCCACCTTGATTGGCGCAACCATAGGTACTTTTGCTGTCGATGCGATCAGCACCGATTGGCTACAAAAAGTGCTGCCGCTTATTATTCTAGCTGCCGCTATCTATACGATATGGCATAAAACACCACATGCACACCAGAATGTCAGCCCGCCCCCCAGCCCTGTACTTCACAAAAAGCAGTATGCGCAAGGCTTGATACTTGGATTTTATGACGGACTGGCAGGGCCAGGGACTGGCGCATTTTGGACAGTCAGTTCGATGGCGTTATACCGACTCAACATTTTATTGGCCTCTGGCCTTGCTAAAGCGATGAATTTTACCAGTAATGTAACGTCATTGGTTACCTTTACCATTTTGGGGCATATTGACTGGGTGTTGGGACTGACTATGGGAGTTTGTTTGATGGTTGGAGCTTTTGTTGGCGCACATTCAGCGATTCGTTTCGGCGCTAAATTTATTCGTCCGGTGTTTGTGAGTGTGGTCAGTGTGCTTGCAATTAAGCTGACTTATGATGCGTGGTTTGCAGGCTTATGAACCATTTTTCTCAATTGAAGTCCTTAATTGAAGAGTTGAAGCAACAAGCCGCCAGTGTTGACCGAACTCGTGGTGAACACCATCAGGCTCTGTTTGATGAGCGCCTGTTCCACTGTAAAGCGCACTTATTAATCCCTTGTGTTATGGAAGCAAAAGCGACCTTTGATTCCATCGTGCGCGAACAAGAGAGCAAACGGCTAACCAGTCAACGAGCTCAATATCTAACCGATCGACTGCTTGCACAAATTGCGGCAATCCAACGCGAAATATCGACAGTATCGATCAGAAAAAGTGAGCCCAAGCATCGCAGCTATTATCGCAAACCGATCAACGCGTTATATCAAGAGCTGGCCCAGCACCAAGAATGGGAGCGGAGGCTGATGGATATGGTGAGAGAAAAAGAGCTAGGACTCAAGCAAACTTCTGCCGTTAGTCAGCAGCAAGCACAAAAAGCGTTATTAACGGTAGAGCAACGGCTCAAGCGTTGCCAAGAAGCTAAGGCTAAGATCGAAAAACAAATTACGTTCAGGGAGAAAAACCAATAAAATGAATGATCCTACTGTACCGCTAGACGGTGCGTCTGAAGAGATAAAGCTCGCTGTCGATCTCATCTACTTATTAGAAACCAATCAGATTGAACCACACACCGCACTTGAAGCGCTGAAAATCGTACAGCAGGATTTATTGCGTAAACTGGATGATACTGCGAGAGAGTAAGAAGCAAACATCTACTTCTTACTCTTTCAGCCGTTAGACTTTAAATTGCCCAACCAACTGTTGCTGCTTAGCCGAGAGTTGGCTTATCTGAGCACCAACCGATTCTGATTCACCGACCAGTATCAATATCTGCGCGCTAAGATCACGAATATTGGATAGGTTGAGGTTGACTTCACCAGAGACGGCTTGCTGTTCTTGGGCCGCTTTCACAATCTGACTATTCATATCGTTAATTGCTGAGATGGATTCAAACACTATTTCTAATTCAGCAACGGCCTTTTGGACTTGCATCGCAGTTCCATTTGCTAACGCGTTTCCTTGCTGGATCACCTCAACTACGCCCTCAGTACCTTGTTGGACTTTTTCTATCACTTTGCGTATTTCACCCACAGAGTTCTGAGTCCGCTGGGCCAAATTACGTACCTCATCGGCGACAACAGCAAACCCTCGCCCTTGATCTCCGGCCCGAGCCGCTTCTATAGCCGCATTTAATGCGAGCAAATTGGTTTGCTGTGAAATTCCCTCAATGACCGTTAAAATTTCGGTAATATTGATATTGTTTTGAGCCAACTCTTCAACAACAGGCACCGCATCACTCATTCGCACCACCAGCTTATGCATCTCAGCTTCAGAGGCACGGATGACATCCTGCCCAGTCAGTGCGGAGTGATTAGCTTGTGAAGCGGCTTGCACCGCAGCCTCGGCATTTTGCACAACGAGACTTGCTGTTTGTGTCATTTCTTCAGAGGCAGTCGCCACCATATCCATCTCTTTAAATTGAGACTCACTACGGCTACGCGTTTGTACGGCAGACTGCCGTGCCTGTTCAGTCGTTTGAGCTACTTGGTTCGCACTTTCTACGATCTGCTGAATGATAGCCTGTAATTTGTCTAAAAACTGGTTAAAGCCGCGTGCCAAATCACCGATTTCATCATGACTACTGATGACAAGCCGCTGAGTTAAATCCCCTTCGCCAGAAGCAATATCTTGTAACCGCTCCACGACCGCTCGAATAGGTTTCACAATTTGGGTTGCAGCTAACGCAATGATTGCGAGCCCTAAAAAGACTAGCAATGCGCCGACTAATAGCTCCGCTCTAACGCCATTCTCTACCTGTTGAGTAATGATTTGATCCAGTTGATTGGCATCAGCTAGCACACTCGATGTCGGCATTTCAAAAACCACGCCCCAAGTCTGGTTCGCCACCTGAATGGGAGCAAAGACAGACAACCACTGCCGATCTGAATTCCATTGAGAATGGACTTTACCCTCGGCTAGAAGATTGGCAATCTCCTTTGTAGTCAAGACTGAATCAGCCAGTGGCGCGCCTAAGGTTAATTCACGCTCATCAGTCGCAATAAGCGTGTTATTTAAGCTGACAATAAAGACCTTACCACTACCACCAAATAGACTTTGATCTGAACTCAGTGCAATCGCTACCAGTGGGCTAAGTTTTAAATCGATGCCAAAAAAGCCAATCGCAACGCCATCAATCAAAATGGGCACAGAGAGAGAAGAAGTAAGAAACGTTTCATTGTCTTGAATCACGATTTTAGGCGATGAGATACATGCACTAGCTGTTGTTAACGGGCAGGCGAAACGCTCACTGTTTCCTTCATCCTTCAATGCCACTTCACTTAATACATTTGCCACCACATTTTCACCATTGGAGGACGTTATCCAGTATGCAGCGAATCGACCTATTTCATTTGAGCCTACATAGTCAGCATTCTGGTAGTTGTCATCCTCGCTATCGAGCAAATTTGGCTTAAAGACGAGATAAGCCCCCTGAACATTGGGATAATTGACTACCGTCTTGCGAACCATTTCATCTAAAGATGTCCTTAACGCTTCGCTTTCACCAAAATTTTCTTCGGTATTTGATTTGAAAAACAAGGCCGTATCAGCAAGCATCTGAGCCCGATACATGGCTTCACTGAGATATTCAGATACTTCGGTGGCATTGAGCAGCGCCCGAGTTTCTAATAACTGCTGCGATTTATTGATCACAGAATCTGAACTTTGTTGTTTTATTGCTTGTTGGTTATTCACTGCGTTATAAACAGAAAAACCAATGAGAGACAATGACGTAATTAACAGGCAAAGGCCGGCTAAAAGGGTTATTTTCCATTGAACCGAAAGTGTTCGCATACTACATCCTTATGCTGCGCTAATAGGGTTTTCAGACGAAATGGTGACGACTTTAATTAGAGCATATTGACTTGAGAGATCAATCGTAAGTTTACATAAATGTTAATAAAAATATCCTTTCTGACTATTCAAAAAATTTACGTATTAGAATTGATTCGCTTTTCGTCTTGTCCTTGCGCCTTGAAATGGTAACATCTTGCGCACAACTCATCTTAAGGATCCCTTATGAAAGTCATCAGTTTTAACATCAACGGTTTGAGAGCTCGCCTTCATCAACTGCAAGCGATTATTGATAAGCATCAACCTGATGTCATTGGACTTCAAGAAATCAAAGTACACGATGACGCTTTTCCTCTTGAGGATGTTGAAGCCATGGGCTACCACGTCTATTTCCATGGTCAAAAAGCGCATTATGGCGTCGCCATGTTGTGTAAGAAGGAACCCATTTCAGTACAGAAAGGCTTTCCTAGCGATAATGAAGATCATCAAAAACGCATGATTATGGCCACTTTTGAAGATGACAACGGCCAAAAAACAACCATACTCAACGGCTATTTTCCTCAAGGGGAGAATATTTCCCATGAAACAAAATATCCCTATAAGCGTCAGTTTTATAAAGATCTAATGGGTTACTTAACGTCACATCATTCCCCTGACGAACAAATAATTGTGATGGGAGACATTAACATCAGCCCTATCGACTTGGATATTGGGATTGGTGAAGCCAATAGAAAACGCTGGTTGCAAACGGGAAAATGCTCTTTCCAACCTGAAGAGCGCGAATGGTTACAAACTTTAATGGACTGGGGTTTTGTTGACACATTCCGTCAGTTAAATCCGGATGTAAATGATCAATTTTCGTGGTTTGATTATCGCTCACGCGGCTTTGATGATAACCGCGGGCTACGAATCGACGTCATTTTAGCGACCCCGAACCTAGCAAAAAAATGCCAAGAAGTCGGCATCGACTATGAACTTCGAGGAATAGAAAAACCTTCTGATCACGCGCCAATTTGGTCCAGTTTTTCTTTGTAGGAACAGAAAGTAACGTGCCAATAAGAAGCGCGCATTCAGCGCGCTTCTTATTTTAATCTATGCCTTGATTATAGAAACAAACTCGGTACAACAAATTGCTACTCGCAGCCCTTCAGCTTAATGGGCGCAAATAAGCTAAGAAGCGTTTTTCAGCCTGTTTAAAGCAGAACAAAATAATGAAGGTCAAGCCCATATAGAACAAACCTGCGGTTAAAAATGACTCGAATGGAGCATAATAACGAGAGTTCACTAAACGCGCAGCTCCCGTTAAATCCATAATGGTAACAATACCAGCAACCGCAGAACCGTGAAGCATGAAGATAACTTCATTACTATAAGCGGGCAGTGCGCGCCTTAACGCACTCGGTAGAATAATTCGTCGATACGTTTTCCAAGTACTCATTCCGTATGCCTTCGCCGCTTCAACTTCCCCTTTAGGCAACCCATTGATCGCACCGCGAATAATTTCAGCCGTGTAGGCGGACGTATTGAGAACAAAAGCAACCAACGCGCAAAACCAAGCGTTTTCCCACAAGGTATCTTTCACCGGGAAAAATTGATCCATTCCATAGTAGATGAGATAAAGCTGGACTAATAACGGTGTACCACGAAAAAAGTAGGTATAAGCCCATGCTGGAGTACGAATAAAATAGTTGTGGCTATTCCTAGCAATCGCTAAGGGGATGGCAAGGCTCAAACCGATGATTAACGACAACCCCACCAGCCAAACCGTTGTCCATAGCCCACTAAAATAAATTGGTAGGCTTTGAGCAATAAGGGAAAAATCCATATTTACCTCGTGTGAATGCTGAACTTGCGCTCAACCAATTTGAGAAGACCGGTTGATACACTGGTAAAGAAAAGGAAGATCACTGAGACAGCCATATAAAAGGTGAATGGCATTTTTGTCGAACCCGCCGCGAGTGAGCTGACTCTGACCATATCTTCTAATCCAATAATGGAAACAAGTGCCGTCGTTTTGAGCAATACCAACCAGTTGTTACCAAACCCTGGCAATGCATGACGAACCATTTGAGGAAGCAAAATGCGTCTAAATGCTAAGGTAGAACTCATACCATACGCTTTCGCCGCTTCCATCTCTCCTTTATCAACCGCCATAATAGCGCCACGAAAGGTTTCAGCCATATAGGCACCGAAAATGAAACCTATGGTTAGTATCCCAGCAATGAAAGGGCTAACATCAATATAATCGGGGAGATAAGCGGTCCATTCATGGCTCGGGTCACTTGCCATAAACCAATTGTTTAGCCATTCGTTGATTGAATAAAGGCTATTATTCAACAATATTTGACCGCCAAAGAAAATAAGCATCATTAACACAAGGTCTGGAATACCGCGAATGATGGTCGTATAAAGAGTGGCAATGGCTCTTGCCCAACGGTAAGGTGCAAGCTTGGCTAGCGCACCTAGCATGCCAAGTAACATGGCAAGTAATAAAGAGAGCACGGCAACTTCAATGGTCAGCACCGCTCCCTTCAAAATTGAGGCTTCATATCCGTGTAGGTCCAACATAATTCATCCCTAGTCCCTGGAGAATTTAACGGCTGAGTACTTCTGGAACTAGGATCCAGCCGTTAAGAATCAATGGATTCCCATCATAATTGAGAAGGTGGAGTCAACTGAGCTAACCAGCCCTAATGACAGAGTGATCGATAAACATATTCATATGCTCGGCCCACTCTCACCTTCTAATTATATGGGTAAGATATGATGTTACAGCTTATTCACCGTATACATCGTAATTAAAGTATTTGGTCGCAATTTCTTGGTAAATCCCTTGTTGACGAAGAGATTTAATCGCCATATCAAGTTTTTGAGTGAGATCTTTGTCTTGTTTACGAACCGCAATACCAAAACCATCGCCAAACCATTTCGGATCGGTTAATGATGGGCCGACGAACTCATACGCTTCGCCGCCCGCTTTGTTAAGCACACCCTCTTCCAATGCAGAGGCATCACCCAATACTGCCGCAATACGACCATTGGCTAGGTCAAGATAGGCTTCATCAAATGAACCATAACGGACAATTTCAACTGCATCGCCATAATTATCAGTAAGATACTTATCGTGCGTTGTTGCACGTTGTACACCAATTTTCACCCCTTTTAGACCTTCTTTAGAAAAATCCAACGCGGCTCCCTTCTTGGCGATAAATTTATTGGGAATTAATGCGTACTTACCAGTGAAATCGACTTTTTTCTTGCGCTCGTCGGTAATCGACATAGCTGCAATAATCGCGTCATATTTACGTGCAAGCAGTGATGGGATAATGCCATCCCAGTCTTGTGGAACGATTTTACATTCCACTTTCATCTCCTTGCACAACGCATTGGCCATATCAACATCAAAGCCTTTGAGAGATCCATCAGCCTCTGTCCAGCTAAAAGGAGGATAAGCCCCTTCTATACCAAAACGAACCGTCTTCCATTCTTTCGCTTGGGCCATACCAGTCATTGCACTAGCAGCAACGGCTGCAACTAATAACCACTTTTTCATTTCCATACTCCTGTGATTGAGGTCTTACTTATTTATCATGCTATGTTTATGTTGGTTTTGCTTAATATTTATGCCGTGGCGAATACCACAACATAATGAACACATTAATAAATAGAGGATATAAATTGTTTTAACCGTTCAGATTTAGGTTGGGTGAACAGGATGGCTGGATCTCCTTGCTCTTCCACTAAACCTTGGTGCAAGAACATCACATGGTTTGAAACATCGCGAGCAAAGGCCATTTCATGAGTCACTACCAGCATAGTACGGCCTTCTTCTGCCAAGTCTCTCATAACACCCAACACTTCACCCACCAATTCAGGATCAAGTGCAGAAGTGGGCTCATCAAACAGCATGACTTCTGGCTCCACGGCCAACGCTCTAGCAATCGCCGCACGTTGTTGTTGCCCACCAGAAAGGTGACCAGGATAAT
This sequence comes from Vibrio sp. 3-2(1), assembly GCF_963887575.1. NCBI lineage: Bacteria > Pseudomonadati > Pseudomonadota > Gammaproteobacteria > Vibrionales > Vibrionaceae > Vibrio > Vibrio sp. 3-2(1). Next base: position 390,629 of record NZ_CAWPGB010000011.1, read on the forward strand.
AGTCTTTACGTTCATACAGGCCGACTTTTTTTAGCAGCACCTCAGCACTCTCGATGGCTCGTGCTTTCGGTACTCCTAACACATGAATTGGTGCTTCAATAACGTTTTCTAACACCGTCATGTGCGACCAAAGGTTAAATCCCTGAAATACCATAGCAAGGCGTGAGCGAATTCGTTGCACCTGCTTTTCACTCACAGGTGAAGCTTCACCTTGCCGATTTTTTTTCATTTGAATGAGTTCACCATTGACCCAAATATCACCAGAGGTTGGTGTTTCAAGTAAATTGATGCATCTAAGAAAGGTACTTTTTCCCGAGCCAGAAGAACCAATAATGGAGATCACATCACCCTTACGAGCTTCTAGCGAGATTCCTTTTAGTACTTCGTTTTGACCAAAGGTTTTGTGCAGCTCTTTAATATTCAGCGCCGGTACATCAGTCATGCGCTTAACTCCCTGTATTTGCTACTGCAGAGTATTCCAACTCCCATTTTTGATACAAACTAGCATTCACACCGAAAACATGCAACAAATTATTAACCTGGAAAATAAGGATATTTAGTTATTTTATCTGATTAAAAATTCACATTTTAGCCAATACTTCTCCATATGGCGCATATAAATGGCACATCAAGCAATTAACAGTTAACTCATTTTGTTAACATTTACTTAAAGATAGACAACCTATTTATGTATAAAGTACACCTAGATTCATAGGATATTTAAGGTCATTAATATCATTGAAACTCTTTTACAAACATCACAATGTGAAAACTTATTTCAAGCAAGTAACGGCTCAACCCCCCGTTTTCATTAGGCTGCTGTAGTTTTCTTTCACATTTATTCTTAAAGTGATCAAGATCAATCACCCTAAAGGATAAGCAAGCTAAACTCGCGAGCAAAGATAAGGTTGTATAAATGACCACACTCTCTTTTTTAGTTGTTGTTATGCAAGCACATATGAGATGTGCTACATATTCAATTAAAAACATTACCGCTTCTTCGCGGATTACTAGGATTCAGTACGAATTACTAACTTTTAAAAATATGAGGAATCTATGCCAGACGTAGTCAACAATGAGCGCTCAGAAATCGAGACGAAAAGCTATAAAGAGCTGCATCGTCCAGCATCTGAGTTTGCAAGCCGTTCAGATTACCTAGACCACGAACTGCAAATCATGAAGCCCCGTCGCTTTGGTTTGAACTTACCTGGTCGTGACTTCCGTTTTGAACTTGAAGATTTTGTACCAGCCATCGCGGGCACAATCGGCATCATCGCCATGTACTCAGCGGTAATGATGTCTTGGGCTGATGGCCTAACCCAAGCATGGGATCACATTCATCTAGGTAAAGACTTCGCGATTGAAGTTGCACGTGTAGAGATGTTATTTCCTGCCCTCTTCTTCTGTGTTATTGCCTCTGGTTTCTTAAACCCAAAAGCCAACTTAGCTGGCAACCATGGCCCAATGATCCCTCTTATCGGCTCAATCGCATTAGCCGGTGCACACCCTTTGGCATTGGCAATTTTGCTTGGCGTTTTTGGTCTTCTCTTAAGTTACTTTAAAGGAGGCTCGAAACTGGTCAATCTAACCTCCGAGGGAACCGCAGGCGGGTTGCTTATCTTCCTCGGCTTTACCGGAACAATGAGCCAAATTGGTTCTATCCAAACTTGGGCTACCAGTTTGCAATCGGCCGATGTCGCCGCAGGCAGCTTAGGTTACGTTGGCCTAGTGGTTTTAGGTGTCAATATTGTGCTGTATGCATTTCTTGCAAAAATCAACATGCGTTGGTTAGCAATTCCTGTCTGTGCAATGACTGGGCTTGCGATTGCGCTTTTATTCGGTACTGGCTTTGATCTTCAATTTGAAACTCAAATGGGCTTACCTAACCTTAATCCTGTTTACTGGTGGGGCTCAACCACTGAAGGTTGGATGCTTGGTTTGCCAACAGTAGAACACTTTATCGCCTCATTGCCCTTTGCTATTTTGGCCGTTGCGATGTGGTCACCAGATTTCCTTGGTCACCGAATTTTCCAAGAATTGAACTATCCGAAGAGAACTGAAAAAGTACTGATGGATGTTGATGACACTATGACCATGTGTTCAATTCGTCAAATGGTAGGTACAGCACTTGGTGGTGGTAATATCACATCGTCATGGGGAACGTATATGATCCCAGCGGCGATTGCTAAACGCCCAATTCCTGGTGGTGCCATCATCTTAGGTTTATTGGTCATGACTATTGCTATCCTTGGCTTCCCAATGGACGTAGCGGTTTGGCCGCCAGTGATGCGTATTGCTCTATTAGTAGGGGTATTTCTTCCTTTACTAGAAGCGGGTATGCAAATGGTAAGAAACACAAAAGATTCACAAGCAGCGGGCATTTGTATCTTTGGTAGCGCTGTGGTGAACCCTGTTCTAGCGTGGGCATTGACCATGCTACTCGATAACAATGGCCTAATTGGCGACAAAGAACGTGCATCAAAGCTGTCTTTTATCGACAAAATCATCATTCCAGGTGGTGTGCTGATCATCTGTTTAATTGCTATGCTTGCGGTTGGTATGCTTGAAAACCAATACGGTTTAAAAGCTTGGCTATAATGAGCTTGGACTAATACAAATTTGGGTAGTGCTCGCACTACCCAAACTTTATTTGAAAAATTTAACTTTTATTGATTTAGTTTAAGGTTTGCAAAAAAATTTTAGTCTAATCTTGCATTCAAGGCTTAAAAGCACAATATCTATATTCAGATAATTGAATAGTGTGAATATAGATATTGTATTAATAGAGTGTACTGCTCCTTTCGAGGATAACTGGCTCAACGGTGAAGACGGTACGTGTTTTTTCTACTAAAAAGGTAGGTATGTCATGGCAGAGCAATTTGCTAAAGCTTGGGAAAGTTTTGTTGCAGGTGAGTGGCAAAACGAAGTTAACGTTCGTGATTTTATTCAAAAGAACTATACGCCGTATGAAGGTGACGAATCTTTCCTAGTTTCTGAAGGTACTGAAGCGACAAACAAGCTTTGGGCTAAAGTAATGGAAGGTATCAAACAGGAAAACGCGACTAAGGCCCCTGTCGATTTCGATACTGACGTTATTTCTACCATCACTGCTCACGATGCAGGCTACATCGAAAAAGATCTTGAAACTATCGTTGGTCTACAAACTGAGAAACCACTTAAGCGCGCTATCATCCCTAACGGTGGTGTGCGTATGGTTGAAGGTTCTTGCAAAGCATACGGTAGAACTCTTGACCCTATGATTTCAAAAATCTACTCAGAATACCGTAAAACTCACAACGCTGGCGTTTTCGATATCTACACTCCTGATATTCTAGCGTGTCGTAAGTCTGGTGTTCTGACGGGCCTTCCTGATGCTTATGGTCGTGGCCGTATCATTGGTGACTACCGTCGCGTAGCACTTTACGGTATTGATTTCCTAATGAAGGATAAGCTTGCTCAATTCACTTCTCTACAAGAGCGTTTTGAGAACGGCGAAGATCTAACGGCAACGATGCAACTTCGTGAAGAAATTGCAGAGCAACACCGCGCACTTGGCCAAATGAAAAAAATGGCTGAAAAATACGGTTTTGACATCTCTCGCCCAGCAGAAACTGCACAAGAAGCTATCCAGTGGACTTACTTCGGCTACCTAGCTGCTGTTAAATCACAAAACGGTGCGGCAATGTCGCTAGGTCGTACTTCGACTTTCCTAGATATCTTCATCCAACGTGATCTAGAAGCGGGTAAAATCACTGAAGTACAAGCTCAAGAAATGATCGACCACTTCGTAATGAAGCTGCGTATGGTTCGTTTCCTACGTACTCCTGAATACGATGAACTATTCTCTGGCGACCCAATTTGGGCAACAGAATCAATGGGTGGTATGGGTCTTGATGGTCGTACACTCGTTACGCGTTCTAACTTCCGTTTCCTAAACAGCCTATACACTATGGGTCCTTCTCCAGAGCCAAACATCACTGTACTTTGGTCTGAGCAGCTACCTGACGGCTTTAAACGTTTCTGTGCAAAAGTATCTATCGATACTTCATCTATCCAGTACGAAAACGATGATTTAATGCGTCCAGACATGAACTCTGACGACTATGCTATCGCATGTTGTGTATCGCCAATGGTTGTAGGCAAACAAATGCAGTTCTTCGGAGCGCGTGCAAACCTTGCTAAAACCATGCTTTACACCATCAATGGTGGTATTGATGAGAAGTTGAAAATCCAAGTTGGTCCTAAAATGGACAAGATCGCAGGTGAGTATCTTGACTATGACGAACTATGGGCAAAAATGGACCACTTCATGGATTGGTTGGCGAAGCAATATGTGACCGCACTAAACAGCATTCACTACATGCACGACAAATACAGCTATGAAGCCGCGCTAATGGCACTGCATGATCGTGACGTTAAACGTACAATGGCATGTGGTATTGCTGGCCTGTCTGTTGCTGCTGACTCTCTATCAGCAATAAAATACGCAAAAGTTAAGCCAATTCGTGACGAAGATGGCCTAGCGATCGATTTCGAAATCGAAGGTGATTATCCTAAATTTGGTAACAATGACGCCCGCGTTGATGACATCGCATGCCAACTTGTTTCTACGTTTATGGGCAAAATCCGTAAACTTAAGATGTACCGTGATGCAATTCCAACTCAGTCTATCCTGACTATCACTTCAAACGTGGTATATGGTAAGAAAACAGGTAACACACCTGATGGTCGCCGTGCTGGTATGCCTTTCGCACCGGGTGCAAACCCAATGCATGGCCGTGACGAAAAAGGTGCAGTAGCATCATTGACTTCAGTAGCGAAACTACCGTTTGCTGATGCGCAAGATGGTATTTCTTATACTTTCTCTATCGTTCCAAATGCGTTAGGCAAAGAAGAAGCAAGTCAACGTGCCAACCTTGCTGGCCTGATGGATGGTTACTTCCACCATGAAGCAGGCATTGAGGGTGGCCAACACCTAAACGTGAACGTGCTTAATCGCGAAACTTTAGAAGATGCGGTTAAACACCCTGAGAAATACCCTCAGCTGACCATTCGTGTATCTGGCTATGCTGTGCGTTTTAACTCACTGACTGCTGAACAACAAGCTGACGTTATTGCACGTACTTTCACTGAATCTCTATAATTTCAGTTAAATTACTAGCAAAATAGTTAAGCCCTGCTCGATGAGTGGGGCTTTTTTATACTCAGAAATCAAAAATGCGTAATGCATCGACCACAAATGTTACGCTTACCACATTTATTTTGATTCAATTGCCTATTTATCAACTGAATAGCGCATCTTTCCTATATGATTAGGGTTTGTCTATACTCTGCAGTGTTCGTATGAAGCTATTTCACATTCTTCCATTGACGTTACTCAGTGCTTCTGCGCTGGCCTCTCAACACGCAACGGTTGCTTTTAACCTCGATAACGATGGCGTATTTGGCGTAGATCGCGACTACACCAATGGTTTATTTTTAAGCTACACCTCAGGGGCGATTGCTCCATATTGGTGGGCTAAACCACTTAGCCTTTCGGTTTGGGGAGCGGCCCCATTGGACAAATGGGAAATCAGCATTGGCCACAAAATGTGGACTCCTTCGGAGATTTCTCTTACCAAACCAGAGCCGAATGAACGACCTTACGCTGGGTATTTACACACCGAGCTTAACTATATTAGTTTGCATCCCCAACAAGCCACGCGGGCAAATTTAACCATTGGAACCACCGGAGATGCTGCGCTTTCTGAGAAAGCGCAAAAGTTAGTGCACAGCATAACTAAATCTGACGAACCCAATGGTTGGGCCTACCAAGTAGAGGAAAAAATCGTCGGCAGCGTGGGTTATCTATCTCACTTTAATCTGACACGATACCGCAGCTATGCAGGAACTGACGTTGAGCTTTCCAACGTTTCAGAGGTCAATGTAGGTAACTTTCGCAGTGATCTCTCCACAGGTTTTATGATGCGTTGGGGGACCGATCTTGCGGGTAACTTTGGCAGTGCTCAAATCAGTGCAGAAAACCCTTTCTCGGCAGGGATGATTGGTGCCTCGGATACTGGATGGTTTCTCTTCGGAGGTGTAGAAGGACGCTATCGCTTCAATGACATTACCATCGAAGGAGATAGGCCTTTAAACGGACTAGATCACCCCGCTGAATATTACCAAGTTAACTTGGAAAATCTTCAAGCGACCGCTGTAATTGGTGCGGCTTGGTATATTCAACAAGTCGGTGCGAGTTTAACGTTCACCGCAAACACACCTGAGTATAAGGAAGACAAAAACTCCATTCACGGTGTCGGTAATATTTCTCTTTTTGCTTTTTTCTAACGTTTAGCAAACTGAAATTATATGGTGAAACTTTGGCAGTCTACACTTAGGCTGCTAGAGCGTTTATCCACAATCTGGCTGGTTGCTCTTAACTGTTCATTGTTCTCTTCCAAGGCTTTCATGGCTCGAGATATTTGTATCATATTATCTGCCATTGAATGGCTAGTCGTCGCCAAATCTCGAATCGATGCAAAAATGGCTTCTGTTTTATTCGCCGCTTCATCTGCTTTTTTGATAATTTGCGCGATGGCCTGTATCGCCTCATTACCTTTCTCTTGCCCACTCTGCATAGACTGCTCAGATTGCGCAATATAAGTGATTACTTCCGCACTTTCCTTTTGCATAGTATCAATCGTGCCGGAAATTTCGGCCACGGCATTGACCGTTCTTACTGCTAAACTTCGAACTTCATCAGCGACAACAGCAAAGCCACGACCTTGCTCTCCCGCTCTCGCCGCTTCAATTGCGGCATTGAGTGCCAATAAGTTAGTCTGCTCGGCAATACCATTAATGATGTCCATCACCGAGTCTACTTTTGCAGAAGCTTGTTCAAGTTGATGAATGTGGCCTGCGGCCGAGCTTAGGATTTTACCAACCTCAACCAGTGACGTAATAGCAACGGAAATCACTTTTCCTCCCTCTTCTGCGCTTTGCATAGAAGATTTGCTGAGTTCCGCAACAAACTCCAATGAGTTGGAGACTTCTTGGGTCGTCACGCTGACCTCTTCTGTGGCCGATGCCAATAATTGCGTTTGTCCCAAAACGTCAGATTGATTTGTCACCAAAGTGTCTAATCCAACATTCAGTGACGCGGCATCACCAGACAAGGCTTCACTGCTTTTCTGCACACCACTCACCAATTTCCCTAAATTTTCACAGCTTTGGTTAATGGCCAATGCCAGTTGATTGAATTCGTCCTTTTCGTTATTCGTCATCGGCATACGGCGTGACAAATCGCCACGCGAGATATTGTTCAACACGTGAATTGTTTGCGACAAAGAACGAGAAAGAGAAAAACTAAAGGTAAGGAAAATAGCAATGGTCAATATGGCAAGTAACGCACAGGCCGCCAATACAGACCACTGTGTTTGCGATGCGGTCGTTTTTGCGGCCAACTGATATTGCTCACTCAACGCGGAAAGCTTGGTTGAAATATCTTGAATCACCGACTTAACTTGCGCCTCTGTATCGCCTCTTTGTTTCTCCATCACTTGTAATTGCTGAGACAGTTCACTCACACGTAAAAAAGCCTGTTTAAATTGTTGTATCTCTTTTTCATACAGATCCAACATCGAATAAGAATCAGACATATTGACGAAACTGGCCATAGCACGATTAAACAGTTTTAAGTTTTGCTCCGTGGGTTCTAATAAATAATTTTGCTGCGCCTTAACCATGGCTTGAAAATCCGAGTTGATTGTAACCATCCCCGTCTCATCTATCTTTTTCTCTATCGTGGTGGCCAACGTTTTCAGCTCGCCCAGCTTACCTTCGTTAACGTTGAAACCCACTTCTGATTTCACTTGCAACCAAGGACGCAAAAATTGGTCAAATTGTTTGGCCGCCTTGAGCAACACTTCCCCTTCTTGAGCAAAATTGGTCTTTTGCAGGAAAGCAACATTAGCATTCACCTCTTCCATCAACTGATCCAATTTATTCAAAATCGAGTTAACCTGATTGCCTTGCATGTTGTTTAGCTCTGATGCAAGCGACAACAAATTTGCTTGAGTAGTAAATATCGCCACAGAACCGGATGCCACTTCGCCACTGGAGCGATACTGTTCATCCATTCCCATCAAGCTCTTTGCGGTATAAATCCCTAAACCTAAAAAACCAACACAAAGGATAACTAAAAATAGACTGATTTTTTGCTTTTGAGAAAACTGTACATCCATGAACTATTCCTTATTTAAACCCTATCGCATTCAACGAGTTCTTATTTCTATACAGTGTAGTCAATGTGCAGAATTTCATGGCATTCATTTTGAGCCACAACATATGGTTTAGGATATGCGGCGGCAATTGCACATTAACCCTACTTAATCCCTACCATTTGTAATAAAATAACGGGCAAATAACCTATTCGAGATGAACTGATGTCAACAACTGGTCGTATTCATTCTTTTGAGTCTTGTGGCACGGTAGATGGCCCTGGAATTCGCTTCATTGTTTTTATGCAAGGCTGCCTAATGCGTTGTATGTATTGTCATAATCGTGACACATGGGACACCCATGAAGGCAAGGAAGTGACTGTTGAAGAAATCATTACCGAAGCAAAATCTTATCGCCATTTTATGAAAGCCTCTGGCGGCGGAATTACCTGTTCAGGCGGTGAAGCTATGCTTCAACCTGAATTTGTTCGTGATTTATTCCGCGCAGCGCAAGCTGAGGGCATTCACACCTGCTTAGATACCAACGGTTATATTCGCAAACACACAGACGTGATTGATGAAGTACTCGATGCCACTGATTTAGTGATGTTAGACATCAAACACATGAAAGATGAGATCCACCATGATTTTATTGGTGTGTCGAATAAGCGAACCTTAGATTTCGCGCGCTACTTACACACCATAGGTAAAAAAACGTGGATCCGTTATGTGATTGTTCCTGGCTACACTGATGACGAAGAAGCGGCTCATATGCTTGGTGATTTTATTAAAGATATGGATAACATCGAGAAAGTAGAGCTGCTGCCTTATCACAAATTGGGCGCTCATAAATGGGAAGCAATGGGGCTAGAATACCCATTAGAAGGTGTGAATCCGCCGTCAAAAGAGACCATGGACAAAATCGTTGGGATCTTAGCTCAGTATCACTCAAACATAAAATATTGATTGCTTGATTTAATAACTATAAAAATGCCAGCATAATGCTGGTATTTTTATAGAGAGGCTAGCCATGCAGCTGGAACAACTTGCGGTGCTATTGCTCCTGCTACTTATTGGGTTAACGACCCTTCGCGATTTTAAATACTCATTTTGGACAAAGTTTAAGGCCGAGAAATCCTTTCAGCATCTCACCTATTTTGCCTCTTTTGCGCTTTTTCTTTTGTGGTTAGCTCAAGCCGGAGTGACCGAAGGATTGCCTATCCATTTTCTCGGTTTAACAACCCTCACGATGATGTTTGGCTGGCGCTGCGCATTTGTTATAACTATTCCTGTTACATTCGCACTGGCGGCGGTCGGTAAACTGGCCTTCTTTAACATCCCCGAATACTTACTGCTATCATCGCTACTGCCAATCCTAGTTAGTTATGCTTTGTTTGCTTTGAGTTATCATTATCTACCGCGCAATATTTTTGTGTTTATTTTTGTGGCTGGTTTTTTAAATGGCGGCCTGACGGGTAGCCTGCATTTGGCCATTAATACCGCTTATCAATTGCTTCTTGGGCAACATGACTGGCAAGTCATCCGCGATAATTACCTAATTTTTGTTCCTTTACTCGCTTTCCCAGAAGGGCTGCTCAATGGTATGGCGTTAGCGATACTATCCGTATTTAAGCCAGAATGGTTGCGTGTCTTTTCCGACAAAGATTATATCTATAACCACTTACACAAAAAGTAACAAGAATTGCACACATTTTATGCTTTCCATATTAAATCCGTGTTGAGATCATGTTTCATTGTCGATAATTGCTGTTAACCTTATGCCATCAAATAGAACATAAAATTTAGTGAGGCTACCTCCATGGAAATGACCAACGCTCAACGACTGATTCTATCTAATCAGTATTTTTTAATGTCACAGATGGATCCCAACAACGCAAAAAAATACAAGCGGTTACAAACTATTGTAGAACGTGGTTATGAACTGCAAATGCGAGAGCTCAACAAAGAATTTGGCTGCTTGACCGAAGCGGAGTGCCGCGAAGTGATCGACATCATGGAGATGTATCACGCTATGCAAGAATCACACAAAATGCTCTCCGATGCAGAAAGCCCAAATGTGGATCAGCGCCGCCTGCACTTTTTAGGGTTTGATATCGCTAAAGAGTCACAACACGTTCATTACGTGCGTTTCTTGGTTGAGTCTGAAGGGCTTTACCCACAATTTGATAAAGCCGATCACCACTTCAACAGCCAAATGCCAATGTCAGATAAATATCGTCGCATGTTAACGGCTTGGCGTAATTGTCCTCGCCAATACCATTTGTCAACCGCAGAATTTACACAAATTTTTAATGCCTAAATTTTAATACCTAGCAAGGTAGGCTGACGAAAGATGAAAAGACGCAGACACTGCGTCTTTTTTACATTCCCCCTCGTAGTTGTTAACTCCAACACCAACTTATCCCTCGAACTCTTGATATTCATACACTAAATAGTTCAACCTGATCGACGTTATTACTGTCACGAAATTTAAATAAACACATAATTGTTAAGCAAAATTGTCAAACTCGGACTAGTCTTAAATTGTTATTAATTTGTGTTTTTAAGCGGTGTTGTCAGTTAGACAGTTTTCAGAGGGGAATTCACTATGAGTATTTTTGACCACTTTCAGGCACGCTATGAAGCCGCCAAGGATGAAGAGCTATCACTGCAAGAGTTTTTAGCTCTGTGTAAAGAAGATAAAAGTGCTTATGCCAATGCAGCAGAGCGGCTGTTAATGGCGATTGGTGAGCCTGAGCTGATAGACACAGCAAAACACCCCCGATTGAGTCGTATTTTCTCTAACCGGGTGATTTCTCGTTATAAAACTTTTGAGGATTTCTATGGCATGGAAGAAGCCATAGAACAGATTGTTTCCTACCTCAAACACGCTGCCCAAGGTTTAGAAGAAAGAAAACAAATTCTCTATCTACTCGGTCCAGTTGGTGGCGGTAAATCTTCACTGGCGGAGAAACTCAAAGCTTTAATGCAACAAATGCCTATTTATGTTTTGTCTGCAAATGGCGTTCGTAGCCCAGTCAATGACCACCCATTTTGTCTGTTTGATGTGGTTGAAGATGGCGAAATCCTCAAGCAGGAATATGGGATAGAAAAACGCTATTTACGCTCAATTACATCACCTTGGGCGGCCAAACGCTTACACGAGTTTGGTGGCGATATTTCCAAATTCAAAGTGGTCAAAGTACGACCTTCAATTCTCGATCAAATTGCCGTCGCAAAAACAGAGCCCGGTGATGAAAACAACCAAGACATTTCGTCACTGGTTGGGAAAGTGGATATTCGAAAACTCGAGCATTTCTCGCAAGATGACCCCGATGCATATAGCTATTCCGGTGCACTCTGTAAAGCCAACCAAGGGTTAATGGAGTTTGTTGAGATGTTCAAAGCGCCAATTAAGGTGCTTCACCCACTCTTAACCGCCACGCAAGAAGGAAACTTCAACGGAACAGAAGGGTTATCCGCCCTACCCTTTGATGGCATGATTTTAGCGCACTCAAACGAATCAGAGTGGCAGACATTCCGTAACAACAAAAACAACGAAGCGTTTTTGGACCGGGTTTATATCGTTAAAGTCCCTTACTGTTTACGCGTCTCGGAAGAAGTGAAAATTTACCAAAAACTGCTTGAACACAGTGAACTATCCAAAGCGCCATGCTCACCAAGCACACTAGAATTACTTGGTCAATTTAGTATCCTCTCGCGCCTAAAAGTGCCGGAAAACTCGTCACTATTCTCCAAAATGCGCGTCTACGATGGTGAAACGCTAAAAGATACCGATCCAAAAGCAAAAAGCTATCAAGAGTATCGTGACTACGCAGGTGTTGACGAAGGTATGTCCGGTTTATCGACTCGCTTTGCCTTTAAAATACTGTCGCGCGTATTCAACTTTGACCAAACGGAAGTTGCGGCTAACCCCGTTCATCTGTTCTATGTCATCGAACAGCAAGTTGAACGCGAGCAGTTCCCTCAAGAAATCGCTGAACGATATATGGAGTTTTTAAAAGGCTACTTAGTGCCTCGTTATGTCGAGTTCATTGGTAAAGAGATTCAAACGGCTTATTTGGAATCTTATTCTGAATACGGTCAAAATATTTTTGACCGCTACGTTACTTATGCTGATTTCTGGATCCAAGACCAAGAGTATCGTGATCCTGAAACTGGCCAACTTTTCGATCGTTCATCGCTCAATAACGAGTTAGAAAAAATCGAGAAAACAGCAGGCATTAGTAACCCGAAAGATTTCCGAAATGAAATCGTCAATTTTGTACTGCGTGCGAAAGCGCACAACAATGGACAAAATCCGGTTTGGACCAGTTACGAAAAACTGCGTACCGTCATTGAGAAAAAAATGTTCTCAAATACCGAAGAGCTACTTCCTGTTATCTCTTTTAATGCCAAAACCTCATCGGATGATCAGAAAAAACACGACGATTTTGTCGCTCGTATGATGGAGAAAGGTTATACAGAAAAACAAGTAAGGCTGTTGTCTGAGTGGTATTTACGCGTCCGTAAATCTTCTTAACTTCAAGCAAACCAAAACCTGTACATGCGTTAGCCATACGAACAATGGCTAACGTAAAGGTGACGTTTTCAAGGGGATACTCATGGCGCAATTTATCGATAGAAGATTGAACGGTAAAAACAAAAGCGCGGTCAATAGACAACGCTTTTTACGCCGTCATAAAGAGCAGATCAAAGAATCTGTGGCAGACGCAGTGAATCGTCGCTCCATCACCAACACTGAGTCTGGCGAAGATGTGTCGATCCCAAATCACGACATCAAAGAACCCGTGTTTCATCAAGGAAAAGGCGGCCTGAAAGAACGGGTTCACCCAGGTAATGACCAGTTTATTACTGGTGATAAAATTGAGAGACCTAAAGGTGGCGGACAAGGCAATGGTTCAGGACAAGGTGATGCGAGTGCTAATGGCGAAGGCCAAGATGAATTTATTTTCCAAATCTCTAAAGATGAATATCTTGATCTACTGTTTGAAGATCTGGAATTGCCTAATCTAGAAAAAAATCAAATCAATAAGATTACAGAATGGAAAACTCATCGCGCGGGTTTCAAAACGGCAGGTGTACCGTCGAACATTGCTGTAGTTCGCTCTTTGCAACAATCACTGGCTCGCCGCACCGCAATGACCGCGGGAAAACGTCGTTTAATGGGGGAATTAGAAGAAGAGTTACTGCGCATTCAAAATAGAGAGCCCGCTCAAGTATTAGAAGAGAAGCGACTTAAGCAAGAAATCGAAGCGTTGCGTAAAAAAATTGAAAGTGTGCCGTTTATTGATACGTTTGACCTGCGTTTCAAAAACTTTGAAAAGCGCCCCATTCCATCGAGCCAAGCTGTTATGTTCTGCTTAATGGATGTGTCGGGTTCAATGGATCAAGCGACTAAAGATATTGCCAAACGTTTTTACGTGTTGCTGTATCTATTTTTAACTCGCACTTATGAAAATGTCGAAGTGGTGTTTATTCGTCACCATACGCAAGCCAAAGAGGTGGATGAGCACGAGTTCTTCTACTCTCAAGAGACCGGCGGCACGATTGTTTCTAGCGCACTGAAATTAATGCATGAAATCATTGAACAACGCTACCCACTCGGCGAATGGAACATCTACGCAGCTCAAGCATCCGATGGTGATAACTGGGCTGATGATTCGCCTCGTTGTAAAGAACTCCTCACCAATAAGCTTCTGCCATATTGCCAGTATTACGCTTATATTGAAATCACTCGTCGCTCACACCAAACCTTGTGGCACGAGTACGAAAAATTACAACCCTCATTTGGCAATTTTGCGATTAAAAACATTCGCACCGTGGATGACATATTCCCTGTATTTAGGGAGCTATTCCAAAAGGAAACAGCTTAGGGAGGCATACTAATGACAACAAAAGCGAAAGGTACTTCAAAACGCAAGAGCAAATTGTTACCAGACGGGCCTGACTGGACGTTTGAGCTTTTGGAGAAATACCATACTGAAATACGCCGGGTAGCTGAGTTTTATCGTCTCGATACTTACCCTAATCAAATTGAAGTTATTACCTCCGAGCAGATGATGGATGCCTACTCCAGCATTGGCATGCCGATTAATTACAGCCACTGGTCATTTGGCAAAAAATTTATTCAAACGGAACAAGGTTACAAACATGGCCAAATGGGGCTCGCGTATGAGATCGTTATTAACTCAGACCCATGCATTGCCTATTTAATGGAAGAAAACACCGTCACTATGCAAGCCTTAGTGATGGCGCACGCTTGCTATGGTCACAACTCGTTTTTCAAAGGCAACTACCTTTTCCAAACTTGGACGGATGCGAGCTCTATCATTGACTATCTCTTGTTTGCCAAAAACTACATTTCAGAATGCGAAGAAAAATATGGCGTACCCGAAGTCGAATCGCTGCTCGACTCATGCCACGCGTTAATGAATTATGGTGTTGACCGCTATAAACGACCTGAAAAAATATCGATAGCAGAAGAAAAAGCACGTCAAGAAGAGCGCGAAGCTTATCTACAATCACAAGTTAATGAACTGTGGCGCACCGTGCCCAAAGCAAAAACCAAAGAAGAAGATCTTAAAGTTCGTTTTCCAAGTGAGCCACAAGAAAACATTCTTTATTTCATTGAGAAACATGCGCCACTGCTTGAGCCATGGCAACGGGAGATCGTTCGTATTGTGAGGAAAATAAGCCAATATTTTTACCCACAAAAACAGACGCAAGTGATGAATGAAGGCTGGGCCACATTCTGGCACTACACTATCTTGAATCACCTTTATGATGAAGGTTTTGTTTCTGAGAAATTCATTCTTGAGTTTCTACACAGCCACACCAGTGTCGTCGCACAACCTTCTTACAACAGCCCCTATTTTAGTGGCATCAATCCATATGCACTTGGCTTTGCTATGTTCCGAGATATTAAACGTATTTGTGAAGAGCCAACCGATGAAGACAGGGAATGGTTTCCTGAGCTTGCTGGCACAGAATGGTTAGATGCGCTTCATTTTGCTATGCACAACTTTAAGGACGAGAGCTTCATTAGCCAGTATCTTTCACCTAAAGTAATGCGCGATTTCAAGCTGTTTGCCATTGTGGATGACGATCGCAAGAATTTTATTGAAGTTAGTGCCATTCACGATGATATTGGCTATCACGCCATCCGTGAAAAGCTTGCGGCACAGTACAATCTCAGTAATTTAGAACCGAATATTCAAGTTTATAACGTGGATGTCCGTGGTGATCGTTCACTGACGCTTCAACACGTTCCACACGATAGAATTCCTTTAGATCAAAGCTGTCATGAGGTACTAAAACACCTTTACCGTTTATGGGGGTTTGATGTCATTTTAGAGGAAGTCAAAGAGAGTGGCCGACGTGAAATTTTAGCGACTTGCCCACCACACGGCGAACGTGACACATAAGTACAAGTCGTTACCTTAAATATCGACTTCATAATGCGCGACCTCATTCGTTGCGCATTTTTTATTAAAAAATATTTGTAATACATCCTTACAGCTTTGTTCACATTTCATTCATTAAATATTTGCTTAAATAAAATCACCAATATTTATAAGGGTATTTAACTAATGAAGCACAACAAAATCATCATCGCTATACACTGGGTTATAGCATTACTGTTCGTATTGCTGTTTTTAAGCGATTCATTTCGTTCATTCTCCGATAAAGGTAGCGAAATGCGAGTGTTATGGCTGAACTTACATGCATGGTTTGGAGTCGCTGTTTTTGGATTATCGATGATTCGTTTAGCCGTAAAACTAAGCACAACAGCACCAGCGCCAGTGTATGAAAGTGACCTTATGCAGAAGCTGCTATATGGAGCGCATGCTGCCCTTTACCTCCTTACATTGCTTGTTCCAATCAGTGGTTATCTTCGTTTTGCAGGAAAAGGTCGGACATTAACTCTGGCAGGCGATGCTATTCCCTCATTGATAGGTAAGAGTGATTGGCTTTATAACATAGGGAGAACTTTACACAGTGAAGTAATGCAGGTGATTGTATTGACTGTTATCGGTGGTCATATCGCAGCGGCTCTTTATCATCACTTCATCGTAAAAGATCAGGTCATGGCACGCATAAAACCGTGATTAACTCAGTGATAAAAAGGAGCATAATTGCTCCTTTTTTAGCTAACGTTGGCTTACTATCGCTCTCACTAACTCTAAATCTTCTGGTGTATCTACCCCTGCAGGTGGTGCTTCTTTAGCAACGGCAACGTGAATTTTTTCACCATACCACAGTACTCGAAGCTGCTCTAAACACTCAATTTTCTCAAGTACACTGGGTTGCCAGTTGATATAAGTATTGATGAAACCAGCCCGATAAGCGTAAATACCAATATGGCGTAGCAATGGCTGAATCACCGTTTGACCACCAGCTGCAAAATTGTCTCTATCCCAAGGAATTGTCGCACGGCTGAAATACAGCGCGTAACCCTCTTGATCTGTTACCACTTTAACCGCGTTAGGGTTAAACACTTCAGCTTGATCAGTAATTTCAACCGCTAAAGTCGCCATCGGCGCGCTACTGTTGGCTAAATTGTTAGCGACCTGCTTGATGATGCTCGGTGGAATGAGTGGCTCGTCACCTTGTACGTTAACAATAATGTGGTGATCGGCAATGCCCATTAATTTCACCACTTCGGCTAAACGCTCAGTACCGGACTCGTGATGTGATGATGTCATACAAACATTGCCACCAAACGCATGGACAGCCGCTTCAACACGAGCATCATCAGTAGCAATAACGACCTGCTCAGCTCCCGATTGTAACGCTTGCTCATAAACCCACTGAATCATGGGTTTACCGCCGATATCGGCCAAAGGTTTGCCAGGTAAGCGAGTTGACTGATAACGAGCAGGGATAACAACGGTGAAAGCCATTATCGTCCCTCATCCATCGTCATGCTGCGCGCTTCTGGCTCAAGCAACACAGGAATCCCTTCTTTTATTGGGTAGGCCAAACGATCTAACTTACAAATAAGCTCTTGATTTTCTTTATCATAAGTCAACTTACTTTTACATACAGGGCAAGCTACAATTTCAAGCAGACGGTGATCCATATGACTCCATTACCTCTTTTATTTTATCCAAAATACGCCTTTCATCTGGCGAACTAAATTGCGCAGAAACGGGAAGATACCACCAGTTTTCTTGTGCAAAGGCCGCACATTTCACTGCGTCTTTTTCTGTCATGATGACGTTTGCTCCATGTTGCGCAAGCGCCTCTAATTCTGAATATTGATACTCTCGGTGATCAGCAAAACCTTGGGTCAATACCGTCTTTGCACCTAAAGCTTCTAATGTATTGAAAAAGCGCGTGGGATAACCAATGCCAGCAAAAGCCACTAATGCAGGTAACTGGCTCACTGGCGCTTGCTGACCTGTCACTAAGTTAACGGCTAAGCTAGGTGAAAGGTGCATAGCCAATTCGCCATATTGAGCTTGACCGCCATTAGTCACAATAAAATCAACTTCCGATAACCGAGAGAGTGGCTCTCTTAACGGACCTAAAGGCATGAACTGCTCATTACCGAAGCGACGAACGCCGTCCACGACTGCAAATTCGAGATCACGCTCCAATGCATAGTGCTGAAGGCCATCGTCAGTGATGATCACATCAACACCCAACGGAAGCAGGGCTTGCACTGCTTGTGAGCGCTTTGGTGCAACAGCAACCGGAGCCCCCGTGCGCTGGTGAATCAATTTAGGTTCGTCACCGCAGTGAGCGGTTGGCGTATCACTTTGCAGCACTAATGGATAAACCGGAGCCTTACCACCATACCCACGCGAAACAACTCCTGGTTTGAAGCCTTGTTCTTGTAAAGCTTCCACTAACCATACAACCAACGGTGTTTTACCATTACCACCCGCAGTAATATTACCCACCACCACCACAGGAACGGGAGCCTTATAGCGCTCTTTTTTGTTCGCTTGGAATGCTCGCTTACGTGCTTGACTGACCAACCGAAACAAGACACTCAGTGGCCACAATAGTGGCCACAACAAAAAACACGCTGGGTGATGTCCGAACCAGATTTTTTCAATCACTGATTAGTCACCAAATTGAATTCGATGTAGTTGGGCATACGCCCCATCCTGTGCAATTAACTGAGCATGATGACCACGTTCGATAATTTCACCCTCATCGACCACTAGAATTTCATCGGCTTCTTCAATCGTCGACAAGCGGTGCGCAATGACCAATACCGTTTTATTCTTTTGTAGCTCTTCAAGTGCTGATTGAATCGCTCTCTCAGATTCTGTATCCAACGCAGAAGTCGCCTCATCTAGGATAAGTACGGGTGCATCACGTAATAACGCTCGAGCAATCGCTACTCGTTGACGTTGACCACCCGATAAACTGGCTCCATTCTCACCAATCATGGTATCCAAGCCATCAGGCATGTTATTGATAAACTCCATGGCATGAGCAAGCCTAGCCGCGTGCTCAATTTGCTCACGCGTATACTCATTTTCTGCCGCGTAAGCAATATTATTGGCAATGGTATCGTTGAAGAGGTGAACATTTTGCGAAACCAGCGCAAAGTGGGTGCGCAAGTTCTTCAGTTTATAATCGCGAATATCATGATCATCTAGATAGATAGCACCTGAATCGACATCATAAAAACGAGTCAAGAGGCTCGCGATAGTACTTTTCCCTGAGCCGGAACGCCCAACAAGCGCGACCGTTTTACCTTGAGGGATCTCAAAGCTCACATGAGACAGCGCTGGTTTTTCTTTACCTTGATAAGTAAAGGTCACATCCTGAACTCTAACGTCACCACGTACTTTTTCGGCTTCAAACTGGCCAGTGTCGCGCTCGGTTTCTAAATCAATCAGCTCAAATAATGTTTGGCTGGCCGCCATACCACGTTGGAAATCGGAGGTAACACTCGTTAACGCTTTCAGTGGTCGCATCAAGCCAAACATTGCCGAGAATACCACCGTAAAAGTACCTGGTGTTAATTCGGCACGAATAGAATCAACGCTGGCTAAAAACAGCACAGTGACAAGTGCTAAAGAAGCAATCATTTGAATAATAGGGTCAGCAGTGGACTGCGCCGCAACCAGCTTCATTGTTTGTTGACGCATTTGATTGCTGACATGGTCAAAACGTTTACGCTCTACGTCTTGTCCACCATAACTCAGTACGACTTTGTGCCCTTTTAGCATCTGCTCTGCTGAAGAGGTCACATCACCCATGGTGGTCTGCATCCCTTTTGAGATCTTGCGAAAACGTTTAGAGACAATACCAATCCCCATCGCAACCACTGGTGCAACCACGATTAATACCAAAGATAACTGCCAGCTATTCCAAAACATCAAGGTCAATAGGCCGATGATACTCGCACCTTCGCGAACAATGCTGACCAATGCACGACTGGTCGCCCCAGCCACTTGCTCTGAATCATAGGTGATACGTGATAACAGACCACCCGTTGATTCTCTATCAAAAAAACTGACAGGCATGTGCATGAATTGATTGAAGATTTTTCGACGCATCAACATCACGACATTGCCAGAAACCCAGCTCAAGCAGTACGAGGAGACAAAGCCACTTAAACCACGCAGCGCCATCATCCCTAAAATAATAAAAGGCAGCACTCGCAAAAAATCGGATTCCGCATTACCAAATCCTTCATCTAGAAGAGGCTTAAGTAACGACACCATATAGGTGTCAGAGACCGCATTAATAATCAATGCGACAACCGCAACTGCTAGGCCAGATTTATATAGGCGGATATAGGTCCACAGGCGTTTGAAGGTTTGCCAAGTGGTTTCGTCAGTATTGAGTGACATAGAAATGCTTTGTTTTTAAGAAAATATTGCGCTCATTCTACCTCGTTACGGAGCATCTGCCTATACCAAGCCTGAGAGCGAGAGATACGCAAGCTGCTAACTTGATAATTCTGCATGCCAAAAATAACGCTAATTTGCCCTGCTTCACCCGTATCCAACCAGTTTGCTCCATGTTGTTGGTAGCGTTGAACAACCTGTGCGGAAGGTAATTGCCAGCGTCCGCCTTTGGCGAGCGAGGCAATAGCGACCTCAGGATTCACCTTACTAATCAAAGCAACAGTAGAAGATGTCCTACTACCGTGGTGTGGTACAAGCAGGATATGACTTTGTAAGGATTGCTCTGTTCGCGCAAGTAACCACTCACTCATGGCATCCACATCCCCGGGTAAAAGCACTGAAAAACCGGTATTTTGGTCAAAGATTCGAATCACACAAGAGTGAGGATTGTAAGCACGCGCTACGGTTTTTGGTGGCCAGATAACATCAAAAGAGAGTTGTTGCCACTGCCATTGTTCACCAGCAATACAAGGTTGGTAACCCGCTATCGTTTGACTAGCACGTTTCCATTTGGGCTGCCAAACACGCTCAACTTCCGCTCTTCCACCTGCATGGTCGTTATCCAAGTGACTCAAAATCAACCCGTCTAATTGCGTAGCTCCCCGTTTGTTTAACACGGGGGCAACTGTTGCCTGGATGTGATCACCGCCTTGCCAACTTGCACCAGTATCATAAAGCACGTAGCGTCCTTCTTTTTCGATCAACACCGCCAACCCATGCCCAACATCTAACACATCAATCCGCCAACCTGTTTTTATCGGAATGGTGAGCCAAGAAACCATCACAATGATGCTGTAAACCGCCAGTGCAAAACGCGAGATCAACGGTGAAAACACAAACAGCAACAGAGCACTGCTCAACAGAGCCAAAACAGCCCCAGAAATAGGAAACCAACTGAGGCTTGAATAATGTATTGACCAATCAACTGGAATGAGTAATTTGGCCACCCAATGCCACACCATAGGTGCGCCATCAAAAGTCAAAACCGTACAGACTAAAGCAACAAAGATCGCCGGAACCACCACAAAACTGAACCAAGGAATAAACACTAAGTTATAGAGCGCCGCACTGGTACTGACCCCACCGAAAAAATAAGCGGTTACCGGAAGCATACACAGCACTAACCCAATCTGCATCGTCAATAAACGCCATAAAAAAAATCGCTGAGTTTGAGGTAGAGAAAGTTGGTAGAACACAACCGAGACAGCAATAAAGGACATCCAAAAGCTACTGGATAACGCAGCAAAAGGATCGATAAGCAGCACCGCCGATAACGTCATAAGCAGTCGCTGCAAAGTATTGATACGGACATTGAGGACAATCATCGCCACATTGAGCAAACACATGATGAGCGCGCGTTGAGTGGGCAAGGTAAAGCCAGCCAACCAAGCATAGCCTAGTGCGCACAAGCTTCCTACGACGAATGGCGACCACCCCATGCGATGATGCAAACGCATCAATACGAGCCCAAGGCTATAACCAAAACCAAACGCGATGCCAATGTGCAGACCAGAAATGGCAACCAAATGAATCAGCCCACTGTCTCGTAATGCTTTCCACTGTGCCGTTGAAATATCACTGCGCTCACCAAACGTAAGCGCCATTAAAATACCAAGATTGGGATCATCAGCGAGCCAGGTTTTGATCTTCTGGTACCATTGTGCTCGCCATTCTGGTAATGATTCAATGCGATAAGACTGTCCATTATTAACCGTTGCACGAGCCACAATACCTTGGCTCAAAGAGTACGCCTCTGCATCAAACCCGGTCTCATTTAACCGACCAAAGATAGGTTTTACTGTGATGGAGAATTCAGCCACGTCACCATACTTCAACGGTAAAGGAGCAATTAATCGCACCTTGGGCCGCAAAAAAATGCCTAAGGTTTGACCATTGATTGATCGAATCGAAATTGTTCCTTCATAACCATGAGTAATTTGTCTAAAAAAGCTGTTAACCTGTCCGTTTATGGTAATATCCGAACCTGTCTGAAAAATAGTGTTGGACTGCTCACGTAATAAGTTCCCGCTGATCACAATGACCATTAAAGCCATTGTTACTCCTGAGAGAAAGCGCAGTTTTCTATAACCGACAGAGAGTATAAGAATGGCGAATAGAGGCATAATCCATTTCCAATCTGGCATCCAAGGCCAATAAGAAGCAGAAATGGCGGTTAGCGAAAACGAAGCTAGGGTCCAGTAATTAGATAAGAGAGTCATGTCACGATGCCAAGAAAGTTCATCAAACGTTTTATGCCTAACCATGAAGTGATTAAGCGTCAGAAGGCATTGAAAATTTTTGGCAATGTGCTGTACAACCCCAATTTATGGTGTTTGAACCGCCGCTCAGCAGCGGGCGCCTTCGCCGTAGGTTTGTTCATGGCTTTTGTTCCACTTCCGAGTCAAATGATCATGTCCGCTGGCCTTGCCATTATGTGCGGCGTCAATTTACCGCTCTCTGTAGCCTTGGTTTGGATTAGCAACCCCATCACCATGCCAGTGCTGTTCTACTTCGCCTACAAGCTTGGCGCATGGGTAATGCAAACACCACCACAACCATTTCACTTTGAACTCTCTTGGCATTTTATCATGCAACAAATGAGTACCATTGGTCCGCCATTCCTTTTGGGTTGCATGATGTGTGGAGTGATCTCCGCCATAATCGGCTACTTCGGCATTCACGGTTTATGGCGCTATTCTGTCGTAAGAAGCTGGCAAAAGCGCCAAACGAGATAAAAGCTTCAAGAGATTGAGACTGGCTATACAACTGAGCATGTAAAACGATGTCGCATGATGTTGAAAAAGGACCAAATGGTCCTTTTTGTTTGCTAAAAATAGCTCAATGCTGATGCACGAAAAGAATCCGAGTTGAGATTATTTAGCGCTAAGCACAGACGCCGGATTCAGTTGACTGGCCCTAGAGGCCGGATACCAAGTAGCTAATAGGCTCAACACAATCGCCGTCGAAGAGACAAGCACCACATCCGATAGGTTCACTTGTGATGGCAAAAAGTCGACAAAATAGATATCACCAGACAAAAACTGATGGCCGACTAACCGTTCTAATCCTTTGATTAACGCTGTTAAATTCCACGCAATCAACACACCTAACACGCCACCTATCACACTGCCTAATACACCAGAGAAAACACCCTGCCAGACAAAAATTCGTTTTACTAATCCATCGGTCGCGCCCATAGTGCGCAAAATGGCGATTTCAGCCGCACGATCTTTGACCGCCATCATAAGTGTTGAAACGATGTTGAAGCTCGCCACACCAATCACCAGCACCATCACCAAATACATAATGGTTCTGACCAGCTGAATATCACGGTACAAAAAGCCAAATTTTTGCTGCCAACTGCGTAGATAGACGTATTGATCAAGCGTATTGCCGACCTCTCTTACAATTTGAGTTGCATTTAATACCTCTGAGACCTTGATAGCAACGCCCGTCACTCGCTCTCCTAATTTGGCGTAAGCTTGTGCATCTGCCAATGGCACTAACGCAAGGCTGTGGTCAATTTGGCCATTGAGTTCCAAAAGCCCTGAGACCTTGACGCGCACGCGCTTTGGCGCTTGAACTTTAGCGCTCTCATTCGCAGAGGGGATCATCAAAGTGACATAGTCACCGACTGCCGCGCCCAATTTATCCGCCACTCCTTTTCCTAAAATGACCTGTTGCTGACCTGCGACAAAACCTTGCCATGCATCGGAAGAGACAAATTGAGATAAACGCGACACGGCGCGCTCCATTTGCGGATCAATTCCACGCACCTCAATCGCTTTCAGTTGCGCGCCTTTCTCCGCTAATGCCGTCAATTTTACATAAGGAGCGGCCGCTTCCACTTTTGGATGCTGCACGGCTTGCTTGACTAATGACGACCAGTTCGCGATGGGTTGTTGAACCCCTTCAAACTCTCCGTGTGCAATGACAGATAACACGCGGTTCTGCAGCTCTCTCTCAAAACCATTCATCGCCGACAAACCCACGATGATCACCGCAACGCCCACAGCGATACCGATAATGGAAGAGAGCGAGATAAACGACACCATTTTATTACGCTGCTTTGCCAGGCTAAAACGCCGACCAATCACTAAAGAGAGCGAGGTGAACATCTACGGTGCCTCCACATTAATCAGCAAACCATCTTGCATGTGCATCTGTCTGTCCATTTTTGCAGCAAGTTCGCTATCATGCGTTACCACTAAAAATGCCGTGCCAAACTCTTGATTCATTTGACGCATCAAATCATAAATCGCCAGCGCCGTTTTGTGATCAAGGTTGCCCGTAGGCTCATCGGCTAACACCAAATCGGGTTGATTGACAAGCGCTCGCGCAATCGCTACCCGCTGCCGCTCTCCACCAGAGAGCTCAGAGGGTCGATGAGATAAACGATGTCCCAACCCCACTTTTTCTAACAGTGCTTGCGCGGCCTGTTTAGCACGCGATACTTTTTGGCCACCAATAAGCAACGGCATGGCCACATTCTCAAGAGCGGTGAAATCGGCTAATAAATGGTGGAACTGGTACACAAAACCCAAATGTTGATTGCGAATGTTCGCTTGTTTATTGGAGCTTAAGCTCGATAAATCCTGACCTAAAAACGATACTGAACCTTCGGTTGCCTCATCCAGTGCACCCAGAATGTGCAATAACGTACTTTTCCCAGATCCAGAAGTCCCAATAATTGAGACTAACTCCCCCGCTTGAATGCCAAAACTGACGCCTTTTAGCACTTGAGTCCGTAGCTCCCCTTCTTGGTAGGTTTTGCATACGTTATGGCATTGTAAAAGGTTATTCATATCTTAAAGCCTCGGCAGGTTTTACGGATGACGCGCGGTAGGAAGGAAACAGTGTCGCGAATAAGCTGAGCGTGATGGCTGCTATCACCACCAACATAATTTGCATGGGGTTAATCACTACAGGCAGCGTTCCCCCCACAGAGAACAGCGCAACCCCCATGCTTTCTAATAATCCATTGAGGTTATCCGCCAGCAATACGCCTAACACACCACCGACAAGCGAACCAATCACTCCACTACTCGCGCCTTGAACCATAAAAATGGCCAGTACTTGTTGATCTGTCATGCCTTGCGTTTTCAAAATCGCGACCTCAGCTTGTTTTTCCATCACCACCATGATCAACGCGGAAATGATATTGAAAGCCGCCACGCCAACAATCAACCCAAGCATCAAACCCATCATATTTTTTTCCATGCGAACAGCTTGGAACAACTCGCCACGCTGATCTCGCCAGTCACTCCATTGCCATCCCTCAGGCAAAGGTGCGCTAGCTAGGTCTGCAACCACAAAAGGATCATCAAAAAAGAGCCGCCATCCCGACACAGTATTTGGTGGTAAACGAAGCAATCGCGCTGCATCTTTGATGTGCGTCAGCATCAGCTGTCCATCCACATCAGACCCCGTATTGAAGATACCTGCGACAGTAAAATTACGCTGCGCAGGAATACGACCTAAGGGGGTAAATTGGCTAGCTGAAGTGACCATCAAACGCACTTTATCGCCAATTGTCACGTTGAGCGCCCGCGCCAATGAATGGCCAAGGAAGAGTTGATATTCGCCCGGCTTGAGCGCACTCACTTGACCCGCAATCAAGTGCGCCGCAATCGGATCATGTTGATTCGGTTCAATTCCCATCAACAAACCTGCGGCCAGTTGCGATGAGCTTTGAACAACCGCTTCACTGCGTACAATCGGTTCAGCCGCTCTGGCGCTAGAGAGCTGGCTAATGAATTGAGGCACATCTTGCGTGAGCAAAGTGCGATCGCCATTTTGCGAAACTACAGCCTGAGGCAACACACCTAGAATTCTATTTTTGAGCTGGGATTCAAAACCATTCATGACCGAAAGCACCGTCACCAGTGACATCACGCCAATGGTTATTCCCGCCGTAGACATATAAGAGACAAATCGACTGAATCTATCACCGGATCGCCCACGTAAATAACGCAAGCCGATGAACGCCGAAATAGGATGAAACATAAGAAAAACCGCCTAAAAGTGATGCTCAGTACTGTAACGAGAAACGGTGGAAGGTTGTAGCTTTAATTTGCCAAAAATCGGTTAAATAGACTCGATAACAAGGACATACCTTGATTAGTTCGCCGGTATGACGATAATCAACAAAGCGATGAGAAGGATGCCTTTATGACCGAGCAAGAATTTTTTACGGTTCACTATGGACTGACAACCAATATTGAACTTTTAGACAGCACATTTATGCTACCTTCCCAATCAATATTTGAAGCGGAGATTCCTGCCCCATTTATTGTGGCCAGTGAGTTTAGCCAGTTGGATGCACTCACCGAAAGTGCACGACTAGAACTGAAAAATAGTGATTTCAAGCACGTCGTTCAGTTACTTGATACTCAAAATTCGAAACTGAATTTGTTGCTAACCTTTATGCTGTCACAGCAAGATGAGCCACATTCACGCTTCATCACCAGCACATTTGGTGCCAGTCGCTTCTCTCTTCGTTATCCAAACGCACTAGAGATTGGTACCCAAGCCCGCTGTAAACTGTTTTTGGACCACCCTGCAGCCGCTATTTATTGCTATAGTTCGGTGATTGATTGCCAAGCGGACGAGCAACACTATCTCATCACGATGAAATACGATTTACTGCGAGATACTGACCAAGATCTCTTGATTAAAGCCGCACTGTACCAGCAGCAAAAATTGCTGCGTCAACGCTCTTTAGACCGAAATAAACCATAAGCGTTCTCATGACTACACACTCTTTACTGACTCTGATTAAACCTGCTGGCGCGGGCGACAAAAAACACATTGGTAACCTACGTGGTGCAAGCCTTGCGTTGGCAATTGCAGAGCTGGCCAACCAGCATAATAGCCACACTTTACTGGCTGTACCTGATCCACAAACCGCCTTAAAGCTGCAGCACGAAATTGAGCAGTTTAGTGACGCCGAAGTGGCGCTGTTTCCTGATTGGGAAACTTTGCCTTATGATAGTTTTTCGCCTCATCAAGAGATCATTTCTGATCGCATCGCGCGCCTGTATCAATTACCGAGCTTGAAAACAGGCATTACCATTGTGCCTGTGAGCACCATATTGCAGCGTCAGACGCCGCGAGAATTTCTGCTACAGCATACGCTGATGGTTAAAACTGGCGATCAGTTTTCCTTAGATAAACTGCGTCTTCAGCTGGAACAATCGGGCTATCGTCATGTTGATCAAGTGTTTGGCCCAGGCGAGTACGCCAGCCGAGGTTCGATTCTTGATTTATTTCCAATGGGCAGCAGCGATCCTTATCGCATTGATTTTTTTGATGATGAAATCGACACCATACGCACCTTCGATCCTGAGAATCAACGCTCAATTGAAGAGATCAGTGAGATACGCTTGCTACCTGCTCATGAATTTCCCACCACAGAAAGTGCAATTGAAGATTTTCGCACCCGCTGGCGTCAACGATTTGAAGCGCGTCGCGAACCAGAATCAGTCTATATGCAAGTCTCAAAGGGGATTTGGCCAGCCGGTATTGAATACTGGCAACCACTATTTTTTGAACACACCGAAACCTTGTTCGATTATATCGCGCCAGAAAGCCAACTAATTATCGTAGGAAATATCGAAACAGCGATTGACCAGTTTTTAACCGACGTCGAATATCGTTACCAGCAGCGTAAAGTTGACCCTCTTCGCCCGTTACTGCCGCCTCATGAATTGTGGCTTAAAAAAGATGAGCTTTTCAGTCTTTTCAAAAACGTGGCTCAGCTCCAACTCAGTGTAGAACCGATTTCAGAAAAGCAAGGGCGGATCAATTTAGCGGTCAGTGCATTACCCGACTTGGCGGTCATGCATCAAAATAAAGAGCCTTTAGCCGCCATCCGGCAATTTAGTGAAAGTTTCACTGGGAAAATCATTTTTTCCGTCGAATCAGAAGGCCGTCGCGAAGCATTACTAGAGCTATTGCAACGCGTAAAACTGCGCCCTATCGAAAAAGAAACCTTCCAGCAAGCGTGCCAAGCAAAAGAAAAACAATGTCTCGTATTAGGGGCATCTGAGCACGGCTTTATCGATAACAATGCCAACTTAGCGTTCATCTGCGAAAGTGATTTACTCGGTGACCGTGTCATTCTTCGCCGTAAGAAAGACCGTAAAGTCACCAATAGTGACGCTGTCATTCGTAACTTAGCTGAACTCAAACCAGGGCAACCCGTTGTTCATATTGATCATGGTATCGGCCGTTATCTCGGGTTACAGACGCTTGAAGCGGGTGGCATGATGACCGAATACGTCACCCTTGAGTATCAAAACGAAGCCAAACTTTATGTCCCTGTCGCTTCATTGAATCTCATTAGTCGTTACTCTGGCGGCGCGGAAGAAAGCGCACCATTGCATAAACTCGGGGGTGAAGCATGGACCAAGGCACGACGAAAAGCGGCCGAAAAAGTCCGCGATGTTGCTGCAGAGCTGCTGGATGTTTACGCCAAGCGAGAGCTCAAACCAGGCTATAAGTTCGCTCTGGATCGTGGCCAATACGCGACCTTTAAAGCAGGTTTCCCATTTGAAGAAACCGATGATCAAAATACAGCTATCAACGCCGTGCTATCGGACATGTGTCAGAAAAAAGCGATGGACCGATTAGTGTGTGGTGACGTTGGATTTGGCAAAACAGAAGTCGCCATGCGCGCCGCCTTTGTTTGCACCGACAACAATAAACAAGTGGCCGTATTAGTGCCGACAACCTTACTCGCACAGCAGCATTTTGAGAACTTTCGAGACCGATTCGCTAACCTGCCGATCCGTGTCGAAGTTTTATCACGCTTCAAATCAGCGAAAGAGCAAAAGCAGATTCTACAAGATGTCGCTGACGGCAAAGTCGACATTTTGGTTGGCACGCATAAACTGCTTTCCAGCGAGCTAAAATTTAGCGATCTTGGTCTTTTGATCGTTGATGAAGAACACCGTTTTGGCGTTCGCCAAAAAGAAAAAGTGAAAGCGATGCGTGCTGATGTGGATATTCTCACGCTAACGGCAACACCGATTCCGCGCACATTAAACATGGCGATGAGCGGAATGCGCGATCTATCGATTATCGCCACACCACCCGCACGACGATTAGCCATCAAAACCTTTGTACGCCAACATGATGACAATACGATTCGAGAGGCCGTATTACGTGAAATCATGCGCGGTGGACAGGTTTATTTTCTACATAACCAAGTAGAAACTATCGACAAAGTGGCCGCCGATTTAGAAAAGCTGGTCCCTGAAGCTCGAATTACCGTCGCCCATGGACAAATGCGTGAACGTGAGCTGGAAAAAGTGATGAACGACTTTTATCACCAACGATTCAATGTATTGGTTTGCACAACCATCATCGAGACAGGGATTGATGTCCCGACCGCGAACACCATCATTATGGACCGAGCAGATAACCTGGGCTTAGCGCAGCTACACCAACTTCGTGGCCGAGTAGGACGTTCTCACCATCAAGCTTATGCTTACTTACTCACTCCACATCCTAAAGCCATCACTAAAGATGCCGTGAAACGTTTAGAAGCGATTGCATCTCTTGAAGATCTTGGGGCCGGTTTTACTCTAGCAACGCACGATTTAGAAATCCGTGGAGCGGGTGAATTATTGGGCGATGAACAGAGCGGTCAGATCCAATCGATTGGTTTTACTCTCTATATGGAGATGCTAGAGCAAGCGGTTGAAGCATTAAAAAATGGCAGAGAACCTTCTCTTGACGATTTGCTTCGTGAACAAACCGAAGTAGAAATGCGTTTGCCAGCGCTATTACCCGATGATTACATTCCTGATGTAAATACTCGCCTCTCCATGTATAAACAGATAGCGAGTGTCGCTAGCCGAGATGAGCTCGCCGAGCTCAAAGTCGAGTTGATTGATCGCTTTGGTAAATTACCTGATGCTGCAAATAACTTACTCGGCGTTGCTGAAGTCAAAATTGATGCTGCACATATAAAAGTGAAGAAAATCGAAGCGCATGAAAAAGGCGGCTACATTGAGTTCTATCCAGATGCTGACATTAACCCCGTCTTTTTGGTTAGACTTCTGCAATCACAACCGAAAAAATTTGCAATGGAAGGGCCAACTAAGTTTAAGTTTGCTGTACCATTAGCTGATAGACGTGAACGAATTCAATTTGTGTCGAGTATGCTCAGCGAATTCCAACAAAACCTGATGCCTAGAGCATAAATTACGCACAAAAAATGATGGAGCCATAATGAAAAAACTGATCCCACTCCTACTTTTGCTTATTTCGATGCCAAGTCTGGCACAACGGCAATTTGACATAGAAGTGATCATTTTTAAGCGTGCAATTGATGCAGAGAAGGTCAGTGAGTCGTGGCCTAACTCATTGCCTGAAATCAATATTCAACGCGCGGGCAGTTTTAGTGACTTAAACTATCGCCAAGAAAAAGGCGTGAAAATGCTGCCTTTTTCCGACTACCAACTTAACGACCAAGCACAAAAACTGAAAAACCACGCCGGCTTTGAAGTGCTATTGCATACGGCTTGGCGTCAAGGCGATCAAGGCAGAGCTTCCGCGCCGATTTTCCATATTCAGGCGGGTAAAGATTACTCCGCTAAATTCAATACTGACGGCAGTGAAAAAGTAGCCGTACTAGAAGAATCGCCAGTAAACGGTGTGCTAGAACAAAACATCGCGAGTCCCCTTTACGAACTCGACGGTAAATTACAAATCTATGTGCAGCACTATCTTTATGCTGAAACCACGCTCGACCTTAAAGCCCCGAGTGTGCGAGAAATCGTGCTCCAAAGTAAACCATTGGAGTTAGATATTACACCTGAAGAGCAAAATGCCGAGGTTCAACTGGGGAACCTAGAAGCTATCTCCCCAACAGTGGAAAAGGAAGAGTTTTTAAAGAGCTATCGGATGGACCAAAAACGCCGTATGCGCAGCAACGAAACCCACTATCTAGACCATCCATTAATGGGAATGATCATCCAAGTTCGCCGCGTTGCAGAATAAAGCCTAACAAAGCGCCCTGCCTGGGCGTTTCTTCTTTTATTCATCTCTCATACAGTTTAGCTCACTGATTTCATATCCTTAAAGGTTAGAGCTATTCTGTTGTTAACTATTCTTATCAAAACCAATAACATAACCCACCTACAGGCCGCTCCATGGTTTGGGTACGTGATCTTCTAAAAGTTAAACTGACAATGTATTTTATTAGTGAGTGTTTCATTTTTAAGACCTCTCATTTATGAGAGCCATGTTAGATTGAATCTCTCTTATTAAGTCTTGATAATCCCTCCATCTCGTGTTGTGCCATGTTCAACTTATTTACCGTAAGACCTATCGTTAAAGTGCAGCACAGGTTAACAACATCAATTTAAATCGGAATTTACACAAACATACTGAGAGAGATGTTACCTAATGACTTCTAAATTTTCGTTATGTGCGGTCGGGCTACTGTCAATAAGCAGTATTGCAGTCAGCACTATTGCAACCGCATCAAACCCTAGTGAGATAAACACCCAATTAAAGTGGTCTTGGGAAAGTAGCTCGTTTAAACCAGAATCAAATCAAGTCATGGCGGCTCCTGTTATTGCCCAGCTAAATGATGATAATGGCGATGGCAAAATCGACGAGAATGATATTGCTGATATCATTGTTGTGACGTTTGAAAATAACAAATATACACAAGGTGGACTAGTTAGGGCATTAAGTGGTATTGATGGTTCTGAGCTTTGGTCATACGATAACGGTGGCATCATAGCCGATGCTCGCTACTCTCCTGCTGTTGCAGACCTTGATGGTAATGGTGTTGTTGATATTGTTATTACCAGTGCATCAAGCCCTTACATTACTATCCTAGATAATGAAGGGAATATTAAAAAGCAAATTTTAAAGCATGTCACAGGTGGACGGTCAGTCGGTACAATCTCGATCTCTGATTTAAACAATGATGGGTCAATTGAGATCATCTCTGCCGATGGTGTTTATAACTACGATACTGGTTTGCTATTTAGTTTGGAGTGGGCTCCATCATCGATCAGCTTTGATGCGGATGGCGATGGTGTTCAAGAAATATTTTCAAACGGCGCTCTTTACAAAAGTGACGGCTCATTTACTTGGCAATATCAAGCGAATGATACGGTTTGGTTTTCTTCCGTTGCCAACCTAGATAGCGACAATAAACCAGAAATTGTTGTATCAGTACCAGCCACTAAAGCAACAGCACAAAACAGTGTATTTGCAGTTTTAGAGCATGACGGCTCAGTAAAGTGGGAGGTTAATAACCTTGAAAACCCAGGTGGTGGTGTACAAGCTATCTCTAACTTCCTTGGTAATACAGCAACAAGCTCTACCAATGAAATAGCTAAGTCCCCTGTTTATGGATATACCCATTTACATCACAGCCATCCAGTTAAAATAGCAGATGACAACCAACTTAAAATCCGCTCAGGAGATCTGATTGACGCTATTGGATCAACAGCAAGTAATATGGTGGGTGGTCAAGGCGGTTCACTGCATACTATTGATGCAAGCAAAGTCCGCTCTATCGATGTAACCTACGGCAAATATAAAACGTGGTGGACATATGGCGTACTCGAGATGGAATTCACTCTCAATGATGGTTCGAAAATAACGTTAGGTTCAAAAGACTCAGCCTTTAAATACCCAGCATTAGAGTGGCGAACCAAAGAAGTTCCATATCTTGGATTGGAGTGGAGAACAAAACAAGTTTCTTACTGGTTCTTTGGCTGGCATACCAAAACAGTTTCTTACCTAGCTCCTGTTTGGAAAACTAAAACGATTCCTTATGCTGTTCCCGTCATGAAGAGCAAAGCAACCACTGAACGATACACAGTCCCAAGCAATACCCAATTGGTAGGCTTAAATGTTTGGAGCAAACCAAAACCTATCTTTACCTTCAAAAAACACGTTAATGCAGTTCAGTTTGTTGTTGGGGAAAGCATTAATGATAGTTACCTGAACACTGGTATTGTCTATGCGGGTTATCATGCTGTTGATATGTATAATGCACAAGGTAGCAAAGTTTGGTCTGTAGCAAATGATGACTATAACAGCGGTAAAATTGGTGTCTCGGCTTACGATTTCACTGGTGATGGCATTGATGAAGTTATCGTACAAGATCTTCTGAGAGTCCGTATTCTTGATGGGCGCACGGGAGCAGTATTAGCAACGATTGCTAACTCGTCGAACACCTTGTGGGAATATCCTGTTGTGGCGGATCTCGAAGGCAACAACAATGCATCGCTTATTGTGGTCGCAAATGATTATGCAAAAGAAAGCGCAATCAACCACGGCGTCTATGTTTATGAATCAGCCGATGCTGATAAACCATGGAAAAATGCAACGAGAATTTGGAACCAACATTCATTCCATTTCTCAAACATTAACCAAGATGGCTCAGTACCAACCAATGCTCAGCCTAGTTGGCTAACACATAACACTTATCGCTCAAGTACCATTAAATAACTTGAATTTGATATAACCACCACTATCGCCCAAGGCGGTGGTGGTGGGTGACAACAAAAAACCTCGCCTTTTAACAAAGGCGAGGTTTTTTATGGCTAGTACGCTGGGAATATTAGTGAAGCTTTAAGTTTGGACGCAACACACGATTAATACGGCCAACTAACATCATCAACCCTGTTTTGAACATACCGTGTAGCGCCATTTGGTGCATGCGATACAAAGAAATGTACACGACTCGCGCAATACGACCTTCAACCATCATCGAGCCTTTGGTTAAATTACCCATTAAGCTACCAACGGTAGAAAAACGACTTAATGAAACCAACGAACCGTGATCTTTATAAACATACGGTTTGAGCTCACGCCCGTTAAGCTTAGCAACAATATTCTTGAACGCTTGGCTTGCCATTTGGTGCGCTGCTTGTGCACGAGGTGGCACAAATGAACCATCAGCTTGTGTACATTGTGCTAAATCACCGATCACAAAAATATCGTCATCTCTTGTGGTTTGTAAGGTGTTTTTTACCACTAACTGATTAATGCGGTTTGTTTCCAAACCAGCAATCTCTTTCATAAAATCCGGTGCTTTGATGCCAGCAGCCCACACCATGATCTGAGCGGGAATCTTTTCGCCATCTTTAGTTGTTAGGCCATCCTTATCTGCTCGCGTGACCATAGTCGCAGTACGAACGTTGACACCTAATTTCGTTAATTCGCTGTGTGCAGCACTAGAAATGCGAGGTGGAAGAGCGGGTAGAATACGCTCACCCGCTTCCACAAGGTTGACATTCAGTTTGCTTGAATCAAGATCGCCAAAACCATAAGTCCGCAGCTCTTTTACTGCATTATGTAGCTCTGCAGATAATTCAACACCCGTTGCACCTGCGCCAACAATCGCAATATCAACTGTACCGTTACCATTTTTCGCATGAAGTTTTAGAAACTCATTATTCATTTCAGTACGAAAACGATTTGCCTGTTCAGGGCTATCAAGGAAGATACAATGCTCACGAACTCCTGGAGTATTGAAGTCGTTAGACGTTGAACCGATTGCCAACACCAAAATGTCATATTCAAGCTCACGACTTGGCATTAACAATTCACCATGCTCATCTTGCAATTCACTAAGAACAATCACTTTGCGTTCACGATCGATATCAGCAAGACTACCCATTTGGAAATCAAAACGATGATTTTTTGCGTGAGCGCGATAGCTTAGCGCATCCACTCCTTCATCTAATGAACCCGTTGCCACTTCATGCAATAACGGTTTCCATAAGTGGCTTGCTTTACGATCCACTAATGTGATTTCTGCGCGATTTTTACGGCCAAGAGTGCGACCAAGTTTAGTCGCGAGCTCTAAACCACCCGCGCCACCACCGACTACGATAATTCGTGTCACAACAATAATCCTCAAAAAGAAATAAACATGATTCAGTGTGAAATCTCACACTGAAGGAATTCTCAGTAATGCGCTTGCTTCAGATAAATCTTGTTCAGCAAATGAAGCTATCTTCGCAGCACGTTTCATTAGGATAAATGCATGTAACTACACACAAATTAGGCAAATTTAAGACTTGCTCTCAATTTTTTTTGATATTTATCAAAATATTTATAATTTAATCATTATATAGAGCAAAACTCATGGTGCAACCAAAGAATTCCTCTATTTCACTACGAGATATAGGGGTGTTGGGCCATAAAAAAACGACTCACAATTGTGAGTCGTTCAGTCGAAACTATGTATGCTGGATGCTTAATTTGATTCTTTAAATACCTTCATCGCTTGCAAATGCTGTGAGATTTTCTTGAACTTATGGTTCTGGGTTTCATCCCAAATGATATCGTAGTAGTTTTCGAGCTCTGCTGCTGTTTTGCTGTTGTCATGAATTTCATCTTCTTTAGATAAAATCACTAAACAGCGTCCTTTATTTTTTACCCTGTATTGCTCAACACACTTAGTCGCAATATCTTCATACTCTTCAGGGCGGTCGATGCGTCCAGTCATGTTCGTTTCCGGATGCAAGTTGGGATTAAACACCACTTGCTTAATTCCGCATAAGAATCCAATCCGCTCAGACCAGAAGCCGCCGAGGCCTACACCACAAATAATCGGATGTGGGTCATCAGACAACTCAATCACTTTATGCACTTCTTTTAGAAGATGCTGCATATCGTGTTTTGGGTGCTGTGTACTGTAGTTAATAAAACGGACATCGCTGTCAATAAATTGCAATTGCAGTACTTTTTCATGGTTTCCTGGGCTTGTTGAATCAAAACCGTGCAGATAAATAATCATAATAACTCCCCACTCCTTGAGGTTTTTAATCTACCACGAAGATTGTGGTTTCAAAGACTTTAACCTTAATTTACTGCAACAAAACGACGAAACAGTGATCCTAGCTACATAATGTGCGTTTTAGATGTTCGGCTTGTTGACGATAATAGTCATCACCCCATAATTGATGTGCTAACAAATACCATAACATGGCCATCATTGTTGCTCTTGGATGCCAAGCCACCACTCCTTCGACCCAATCATCGACCCCCACAATCTCACGCAATTGACAATAACGGTAGACCGCCTCTAATGGTTTTTCTTCTGCAACATCAATGCTTAAAGCCAGGTCGAGCCGGGGGTCGGCAATTGAGGCGTATTCCCAATCAATCACGCGGTTACCTTCATCGGTTTTAACCATATTGTAGCCAGCCAAATCAAAGTGACACAAAGTCTGACCAACATCAGCAAGGTTAGGTGCGGTGCGCCAACGTTGATATAAAGCCGACAAGTCCTCACTTTTATACTCAGCTTTGAGCTGTAGCCAATAATGATCAACCCGAGCGATAAAACTGAAAGGGGCAACTGGAATGCGTGCTGTACTGAGATTATGGATCTTTATCTGTGTTTTTAATAGAGAATCGAAAGGTAAACCACCAGTAAGGGATTGGCCATCAATCCATTCAACCAATAATCCTTGATCATTAATGGAAAGTGGCTTGGGGCCTAAGTGAGAAGATTCGATAGCAGAGAGAATTTGATATTCTTGAAAACGCGAAATGGAAAAGGCTTGAGTGATCGGAGTATTAGGCCGCCAAACAAAGCTGCGTTCCTCCGTGACAATTTTCCAACATCGGTTTGTTAACCCCCCTGTCAGCGTTTGTGCGTAGTCAGGGGGAGTAGAGAAGAATCCTTCTAGCGACGTTAAGGTACGATCAAGCTGACAAGCTTCACGCCAAGACATTCTCGCCATAAGGACCTCTTCTCTCAATTACTCAATTTTGTGATTAAAAACCGAGTAAACTTTTTGACTGCTGTTTACGAATTTCGGTTTCATCTGCCCATTCAATAAGGCCGCTTTGAAGATCCATTAAACGCATCGTCATTTTGTAATATACATCTTTATCACTGCTTGCGTTTTTCACAATACTCGACAAGTTGCCATACAGCATATATTGTGCGCCAACCATTTTGCCAAACTGAATGGCGGTACTTTGGTTGACCAACTCATCATTATTTTGGAAATTGAGCTGTTCGCGCACGGCTTCAACACGACCCATGTCGACGAAGCGGAACTTACCTGAATTCAACATCTTAGTACTGATGGTATCAGTGATAGATTCAGTATCAATGTGCTCACTGGTTTTATTTTTGATTCGCTCAACAAACACGATAGGACGAGAATCACGGGTAATCGCTGCTACCGAACCTGACATCATCATGCTATCAACCATTTCCCCCGCGATTTTTTGTAAATCTGTTGAACCAAAATCAACTGTCGTCGTTTCAACGGATTGTGCATCTCCGTAGCTGACTTTATTTGAACAGCCGCCCAAAATGACAGCGAGCCCTAGCAATGCGATAATACTTTTGTTCATATTGGTTCCTTACTTTCCCAATTTAATTATTTGACCCACGGATCTGTACGCGAAACTGTTTTCCATTTGGATTGACAGAAATCTCCGACAACGACACCGTCTCCATCCCACTGATTATCTTTTGTTTCCAAGGACTTTGTCTGTTATTGACTTCAAGCCCATCATCGTCATACCAAGAAAAACGGTACTCGATAATTTGGTCACCTTGGTAATGACTCACTAAACGCACAAGTCCCCTCGTATGACCATCCACTTGGTTAGTTGCAATGTCTTCAACAACCAAGCGATTACCTAATACATTGTCGCCAAATAGCACTTTTTGCGAAGCGCCATCAACTCTTAATCCTGCGGTATTTTCAGCACATCCAATC
This sequence comes from Vibrio sp. 3-2(1), assembly GCF_963887575.1. Taxonomy (NCBI): domain Bacteria; kingdom Pseudomonadati; phylum Pseudomonadota; class Gammaproteobacteria; order Vibrionales; family Vibrionaceae; genus Vibrio; species Vibrio sp. 3-2(1). The sequence goes on from NZ_CAWPGB010000011.1 coordinate 428,468, forward strand.
AATGAGAATGTGACTAACAGTCCCAATATCCACTTTTTCATTACAATCTTCCTAGTTGTTTATGCCAGATGGTTGAATGACGTCCCTGACGAGAAACCCACACCAAAGTGGTGCCTTTTTCCGGTACAGAAAACTGATATTCTTGCTCTCCCACCTTTATTCGTTGCTCGCCTGCATTGACTTGCAGACTGGCCGTTTGCACCAACCCTGGCAGCGTTAGCCAACTGCGCGTATCGGGCTGCTCTGTCAGCAGATTCCAAACGTTGAAGACTAAATTACCAACATTGTCATCTTTGGCCGCTTCTTTGCGCAATTGATCTTTCGCCAGCACTCTCAACACTTGCCTTATTACTATAGAGGGCATTTTCTCAGACAAGTTTCGACTTGCCATTAAATTCACATCCGTCAGAAAATGAGAAGTGAGTACTTTGTCATTCATCGTCAGTGATGAAAATGATTCAACGGGTGTATTCGGATAATAAGGTAAGGCGAGAGAATACAATGCGCCATTTCCTCTGCTGTCATACAAGGGTAAAGATTGACGCCAGCTATCTAAGGCTTTCACCACACTCTGCTCTTCTATTATAAGCACACGACCTTGAGAAGCAGTCAGTGAATGAGATTTCCCGTAGCGTTTCTCTAATTGGATTAGGTCTTCTCTCATCCCTAATCGTTTCGCAACGCGTAATGTCCCCTCTATAACCTCAATATTATCGGGAGTGACGGCCAAAGCGCGTCGGTAGTCGACATAGGCACTATTAAGATCACCAGAGGCTTCATAAAGCAAAGCAGAAAGGTAAAAAAGGTAACCATTCTGCACCGCCTGCAAAGCTTTTCCTGCATCAGGGTAGTTTGCTAGTACGCTGCCTAAGTTTGGTGTCACACCTTGTGATTTTAGCTCTTTTTGCGCCTTTTCAAGTTCCGCTTCTCTAGCCTGCCTTGCTTGCTCTTGTACCTGATTCGCTCGCCGAACCTCAACCAGAGCTCCATCCAAATCATTCTGTTGTAAATAATTCAAACCGAGATAAAGATGTAAAAAACCGAGTTCATAATCCGCAGGAACGTATTCCATCAAGTTATCATTCACAGCCAACGCACCGACACTTGTCGCCGTATCACTTAGTGAAATCAATGCCTTATCTTGTTGAATTTTAACCGCAGAATCACTCAATTCGAAACTACGCTTACTGTCTACATAATTCTGGTTAAGAAAATGGACTCGCCCTTTTTCCAGATTGTCCAGAATGTCACCCGCGACAAATTCCGCAAGTTCATTCTCCGCATCTTGATACTGCCCAGATTTAACTGACTGATAGACAGCGCCATTTTGAGCACTGTAATGACTAAACAAGTTCCCCGCAGAAAAATTAGCACAGGCATTGAGAAAAAAAGGCGATAAAAAAACCGTAATATGTCGCACGTAACGCTTCACTCAATACTCCATATTTAACTCTAACCGTATCAATCGAGCGCCCAATAGTGACTGGGCGACCCATGCATTAGCTCATCAAAAGCGGACCCAACGGGCGACCACCAACCAAGTGCATATGAATGTGGTAAACCTCTTGGCCACCATGAGCGTTACAATTCACTATCAAGCGATAGCCATCTTGTGCAATACCTTCTTGTTGAGCGATTTTTTTTGCCACTGTAAACATACGTCCCATAGCCGCTTCATGCTCAGGTTCAACATCGTTGGTCGTCGGAATAAACGCATTGGGAATGATAAGAATATGGCTAGGCGCTCTAGGGTTAATGTCCCGAAAGGCGGTAACTAAATCATCTTGATAGAGGATATCTGCAGGAATTTCTTTACGGATAATTTTGCTAAAAATGGTTTCTTCAGCCATGAAATACTCCACTAGTAAATAGGCCTACGCAGTCACATCAAAGTACATTAGATCGAGATAAGTGGTTCAAGGCTAATACCTAAGTGGCCCACGACAACATATCGACAACCGATAGAACCGACACTAATTTGACCTTAATGCTACTGAATATAATAGGTGTGTAGTTGGATTTGAGTATGCGTGAACCCTGTCAAAAGCTCAATAAAAAACACCGTACGCGTAGCATAAATGACAGAACACTAATATAAAAAATGCGTTTTGCCAGGCCCGTCATAAAATGTACGTCTCACATTCAATACAATACTCATTATTTTGTTATTTTTTAAAACAAAACACTATTTTTCTAGGGAGAGGATTATGAAGGGTTCAGTGATTAGGCGAATGTACGCTGGTTTCACACTGATCATCATCATGTTTGCAGTAACGACCGCCATTATGATGGGAGGAATGAATCAAATTCATTCTAATTTCGAAAGTGTATCAACCACCGCCTTACCGCTCGTTTCTTTGTCAAACAAAACAAGTGTTCAACTGCTTTCTGCCGATAAATCTTTTAAGGACTTTTTGACGACACAAAACCAAGATCGCATGAATGTGATGCGTTCAGAATTTGCTAAAGCAAAACAAGATTTTGCTGACGTGCTAAACCAGCTCCAACAAGCAAGTGCAATGAACCCCTCTCTTGAAGAGCGGATAAGCCAACTTAAACAGATGGAACTCCGCTACTTTTCAGAAGCAGAACAAGCCATGAATAATTATCAGGCGATGTTTGAGGCGCAAGCTCAAGTGCAAAAATCAACTCGTGAATTTCAAAGACTTCATGCCGATTTAAGCACCGGAATGAAAGATTTTGTCGATGGGCAAAATAGTATTTCAGTTAAAGTCATGGCGAAAAGTTATTTCATTAAATTGAAAGATGCGGAATTAATCACTTCAGACGCTTTGGCCAGTTCGGATGTCGCCTTTGTTGACAAGGCCGTCACCATGAATAAAAAAGCGGTCACGCACCTCAACTACGCTTACCGAGGCTTATCGACCCAATTACCTGAACTGAAAAAAACATTTGACGATCTCGTCCAAAAATTCTCTCAAGATATTGGGCAAAAGGGTGGTGTGCTTGATCAACACAATAGTTACTTACTAGCGAAAACAGCCCTTTATGAAAACATTGCGAATTTGGCTATCGAGGTCGATAAAGCAATGACGATTTTAGACTCTTTTAACGATACTGCGACCGACGGTTTAAATGCCTCTCTGCGAGAAGCCGGGGAAGTCTATAAGCAAGGAGTTATTAAAGCGATCGTGATTGGTATTGCGGTTGTACTAGTGGCTACGGGTATTGGTTACCACATTGCGCAAAGTGTTCGTGAGCCGTTAAATCGTATACTCAAAACGCTAGAAGGGCTGACAAAAGGAGATATGACACAGCGCATTGAAATTCGTTACAACAACGAGTTTAGTCGCTTAAGTGGCCACATCAATTCGCTAGCAGATAATTTGCACCATATTTTGGTGCAGTTGAATGATGCTTCTGAAAATTTAACCAACACAGCTAACCATAACCAAACCACCTCTTCAAAAGCACAGTCACAACTCAGCACCCAACGTGAGCAAACCGCGAGCGTGGCAACCGCAATGACGGAAATGGCTCATTCAGTACAAGAAGTAGCGCAAAGTGCTCAAAGTTCGCTAGAGATGGTGCAGAAAGTTGAATCGGCTTCTGAATCGGGCCGTAAAATTATGAGTGACAATATCACTACTATTAATCAATTGGAGACTCGCTTAAATCAATCGGTTGATGCTGTCGGTGAACTGCAAAAAATGAGCAGCCAAATTGGTTCTATCTTGGATGTGATTCGTAACATTGCAGAACAAACCAACTTACTGGCGCTCAATGCCGCGATTGAAGCTGCTCGTGCTGGAGAGCAAGGGCGCGGGTTTGCAGTCGTAGCTGACGAAGTTCGTGTTTTGGCAAAACGCACAACGGATTCGACGTCTGAAATTGAAAGTATGATCAGCAACTTGCAATCCAGCTCATCTTCTGCCAGTACTGTTATTGAAAGCTGCATGACTGATATGGAACTTTCTGTCGAGCAAGCATCAACGGCGAATAGCGCAATGGAAGAGATCCAAGCGTTAATTCTAGAAATCAGTCAGATGAGTACTCATATTACACAGGCGGCCGCCGAGCAAAGTGAAACAACCGGTGACATTGCACGCAGTATCGAGGATATTAATTTAATCGCAGATGGTAGCTATCAAGCCATGTCTCAAATTGCACAGGCAAGCGCCAACCTAACTCAGCTTGCTAATCAGCAGAATGAATTAGTCCATCGTTTTACATTATGAGTGACCGTTAACAAACTCAACCCCATTTGTAAGTTACATGTAAATTATGTCTCAAGGGCGGCTTTTAATCTAAAGTCGCCCTTGTTTTTTTGATGCCACATCGTTATATGATAACTATCGGCTTGCGCATTATTATCTACCTCCTACTCTTTGCAAGCCAAACATGAGGATGATCTATGGCTGTTCATGTTGGCATTATCGACCAAGACCCTATTCGCTTGGTTACTCCCCTGCTTGATAATCGAACGGTAAGTTCGCACATTGTCTTCATCGGTGAGCAAGACCAAAAATCAATGTATTTACGTTTACACTCGGTATTGAGTCAGCGCGACATCACTTCTGAGTTTTTTGAAATCCCATCGGGTTCCAATACCTCAGCAATCAAACAAGCTATCCAGTTTTTAGCGGAAGATTTGAAAGCCAGATACGACGAAGTCAAGCTGAACGCAAGTTGTGGTTTGAGACATCGTTTATTATCCGTTTATGAGGTGTTCCGTAGCTATCAATGGCCTATTTTTGTCGTCGAACCGAACAGTGATCAGCTGTGTTGGCTTTATCCCGATGGTCAAAATAATACCCAAGTGCAAGACCACATTACCATTTCAGATTACTTAACCATTTTTGGTGCACGGGGTGAATTTAGTGAGCATCATATTCCGCCACAACTTGACCAAAAACTTTACGAACTCGGCGAGCGCTGGGCAAGTAATGCATTAGAACTTGGTCCTGGTTTAGCCACATTAAACTATTTAGCGACGACGTGCCGCAAAGAGCAGCGGCTAGATGTTGCACTTTCAGAAAAACAACAAGGCTATCGTGAACTTCATATTCTGTTGACCGATCTGGTCGAAGCACAAATCGCCACCTATCAAAATGGCATTTTAACCTTCGCCAACGAAGATGCGCGCCGATTTTCCAATGGAGAATGGTTAGAAACATTAGTGCACAGTACAATAAGACAGATCCAAGATGATATGCCAACCATTCAAGATCGCTCTTTGAATGTTCAAGTCTACCGTCAATTAGGTGAGCGAGAAGTCAGAAATGAACTCGATGTCGCTACAGTGGTGAATAACAAACTGCATATTATTGAATGTAAAACGAAAGGTATGCGTGATGACGGCGATGATACACTTTATAAGCTAGAATCATTACGTGATTTGCTTGGTGGCCTACAAGCTCGCGCTATGCTCGTGAGCTTTCGCCCACTCCGCCATAATGACATTACTCGTGCAGAAGATTTAGGGTTAGCCTTAATCGGCCCAGACGAACTGAAAGATTTAAAATTACATTTAGCCGCTTGGTTTAAAGAAGCGGGTGGTAACGAAGATATCTAACCTACAAAAAAAGCCCGTTTCATACGGGCTTTTTTTACAGTAAAACGAATTTTCTAATGATCATCTTCTGTAAAATTTGTCGGTAACGTTGTTTTCATTTGATTCCATATGTGAGCGCTGTCAATACCGTAATGACGGATCACAATCGGCAACTGCTCACGATTGCCACTTTCACATACTGCTAATAATTCACGGTAAAACTGCAAGGCTAACTCGCGTGCTTCTGGATTAGAGAAATAATAGCTGCCGACTCGGTCATATAATTTCTTTAGCCCATTAAAAATCAAACCATAAATTTGATTTCCTGAGTGAAACGCTAAACGCTGAAATAACATGTAATCGTAAAAGTTAAAGGTTTTCGCAATCAATATTTGCTGACGTTTATATTCGTCTTTCTCACCATCATCTTTAATATGCTGTTGGATTTTCTGTGCATAAGGAGATAACTCCATAAAAGAATCCCAAGATTTAGCACTTAATAGTGCTTCACAGCTTTCGATAACATTAGTAATAGTGCGCTCGGCAGGCTCTTTGTTCACTTTAAATGCATAACGCATAAATATGGGGCTAATATTTGTCCGAGCCGCAAGTAAGTCTTCCACAATACTGGTAGCATTTTCAGCATCGAGCGTCATTAATGTATCTAATATGTGTAAACCGGAAGTTTCCATAAATTGGTTTACTTTTGTTGGCTTACCATGCTGTATAGTCAACCAACCATCACGGGCTAAGCGTTGTAATACTTCTCGAAGCGTTGTACGTGTTACACCAATTAATTCTGAAAGTTCGCGCTCTGCAGGTAAGATAGAACCCGGTGCAAAGCGACCATTCCAAATGCTCTCAATTATGTATTTTTCAGCAAAACCTGCTGGGCTTTTTGCCTTAATGACCATTAAGTACTTATCCAGTTTTCTATTTATTTGGGTCGAATGGGACTCATCATACCACTAGTTGAACGTTATCGGAAACAAACCATCCGCGAAGTTATCACAAACAAAATAGAGCTTAAACTCTAATTTAATCATCTTGTTTATGAACAATACCGAGTCAATGAAATGGTAATTTTTAGCAGTTCTTCAAAAGGAAGAACTCATAAGAGTAGAAAAAATAAAGAGATATAACTCACATTAATAAACTTAAAATAATCAATTTAAGCTTGCAAAATTCGCTCTTTTTAGTCATTTAGATGCCTATTACCTTAACTCCACTTCAAAATACGGCTCGGCGTGAATTTTTCACAACTCTTATGCTATGCTTACCCAACTTTGATCGCGTTTTTGACCAAAATATCGGTAAGTGTTTTATCAATAACCTGATTATTATTGACTAAAAAAGCTTGCGGAGTAGAGTGACGGTCGAAGTAAGGATTGCTTGTCTCACTCAAGGAGTGTCTTGGTAAAACCATAATCCCTAAACGGCTTGTTGTTTCGCTAGAACATTGCCGATAGATACTGTTTTCGTGTTTAACACGTTCTATTTGGCCACTTCACATAATGAATTAAAGATAAGCTGACAGCGTCTATCATCTCAACAGTAAGAGAACTACCCATGCCGATGTCCCTCGGAAGCGCTTTTCTCAAGAACTTTCTTGGTAAAGCCCCTGACTGGTACAAAGTTGCCATTATTGCTTTTCTCATTATCAACCCGATTGTTTTCTTTTTGGTCGACCCATTTATTGCTGGTTGGCTACTTGTGGTTGAATTCATTTTCACCCTAGCGATGGCGCTTAAATGCTATCCCCTGCAACCTGGTGGCTTACTGGCTATCGAAGCTATCGCCATTGGGATGACCAGTGCAGAGCAAGTAAAACATGAGCTTGTGAATAACATCGAAGTTCTGCTGCTACTGGTGTTTATGGTGGCTGGTATCTATTTCATGAAACAGCTATTGCTGTTCATCTTCACCAAAATACTGCTTGGTATTCGTTCAAAAGCGATGCTTTCGGTCGCCTTTTGCATTACAGCTGCTTTCCTGTCTGCATTTTTGGATGCTTTAACAGTTATTGCTGTGGTCATCAGTGTCGCCGTCGGGTTTTACTCGATTTATCACAAAGTGGCATCGGGACAAGGGACAAGCTCCGCTCATGACCATACTCAAGATGAGCATATCTCAGAACTAACACGTGATGACCTAGAAAACTATCGTGCGTTTTTGCGCTCACTACTGATGCATGCTGGCGTAGGTACCGCTTTAGGCGGGGTGATGACCATGGTTGGTGAACCACAAAACTTGATCATCGCCGATCAAGCAGGTTGGTTTTTTGGCGAGTTTATCATCCGTATGTCTCCGGTAACCGTACCTGTTTTTCTCTGTGGTATTTTGACCTGTGTATTGGTTGAAAAGCTGAAGCTATTTGGTTACGGCGCAGAATTACCCGCTAACGTTCGTCAAATTCTGGTCGATTTTGACACGGCTGAGCGCAAAAATCGAACCAATCAAGACGTCGCAAAACTTTGGATCCAAGGCGCTATTGCTGTCTGGCTGATTGTTGGATTGGCACTGCACTTAGCGGCAGTTGGATTGATTGGTCTTTCAGTTATTATTTTGGCGACAGCATTTACTGGTGTGATAGAAGAACATTCGCTAGGCAAAGCATTTGAAGAGGCCCTACCCTTTACGGCGCTGCTGGCGGTATTCTTCTCCATCGTAGCCGTAATTATCGATCAACAACTCTTTAAGCCAGTTATCGATGCTGTGTTGAATGTTGAAGATAAAGGGGCTCAGCTTGCTCTCTTCTATGTGGCTAACGGGCTTTTGTCGATGGTTTCGGATAACGTTTTCGTTGGCACTGTCTATATTAATGAAGTCAAAACAGCGCTACTAGAAGGTGTTATCACGCGTGACCAATTCGATTTATTGGCTGTCGCAATTAACACAGGTACGAACTTACCGTCAGTAGCAACACCAAACGGCCAAGCCGCTTTCTTATTCTTATTAACATCAGCACTTGCACCATTGATCCGCCTTTCTTATGGCAAAATGGTCATCATGGCTCTGCCCTACACGATTGTATTGGCATTAGTTGGCCTGTTTGGCATTGTCTTCTTAGTTGAACCCATGACTGCGCATTTTTATGACTTAGGGTGGATTACGCACCATTCAGCCAAAGCAGTTCAAGCCATCTCTGCCGGGCATTAAAATATTCGGTTGATAATGAAACTTATCTAAGTTAAAAAGCTCTGAACTATCAGGGCTTTTTATTCTTTACAGGTATTGAATGTGACTTTTTTTTCTACTCTGAAACTGTTCTCTCAATCGAGAAAATCTTGGTTTTTATTACTTCTTTTTGTGGTTTTTTTTGAGGCTTGTGCGCTTTTTTTTCAGCACATCATGATGCTCGCACCGTGTGTGATGTGCATTTATGAACGTGTGGCGATGCTAGGAATTGGCGGAGCAGCTCTGCTTGGCTTAATCGCACCCAATAATCCGATTGTTCGTTGGATTGGACTCGTTGCTTGGGGATCCAGTGCTTATAAAGGTTTGACCTTAGCTCTGCAACATGTGGATTACCAATTCAACCCTTCTCCTTTTGCCACTTGTGATTTATTTGTCACTTTCCCAAGCTGGGCACCACTCAATCAATGGGCACCTTGGATGTTCGAAGCTTACGGTGACTGTTCGAAAGTGGTATGGCAATTTTTAACGCTTTCCATGCCACAGTGGCTAGTGGTCATCTATGCTGCTAACTTGCTGGTGCTCGCTTTTGTTGTTTTAGCTCAGTTCACGAAAACCCACGTCAATAAGCTGCGGTAATAACCTGCTTGATCAAAAAAGGCATCTCGCTAAGAGATGCCTTTGGGCTGATTCACATCGCTTACTCTGACGCAAGCAGCGGATCAACATTAATATACTTACCAATTTGTTGCCGTTTTACCGTTGGCACATAGGGTATTTCACCAAGCTTAGGCGCTGGAATGCGCGATTCCAACATTGCAATAATTTCAGCGTAATGCTCAGTTCCTGGGTTCACTCGGTTGGCTACCCAGCCAACAATCTTCAACCCGTCGGCAATAATACTTTCCGCTGTTAAAATTGCATGGCTTAAGCAACCTAGTTTAATCCCTACCACTAATACCACTGGTAGCTGTTCTTGTTTAACCCAAGTAGACAAGCAGTCCGTATCAGAGATCGGAACGCGCCAACCACCAGCACCTTCGATCAACACAATGTCAGCATTCGCTTTATGCTTAGCTAATTTGCTACTGAGTACGCCATAATCAATCTCGACCTGTTCATGTTTTGCGGCGATATGTGGTGATGTAGGGAGCGCTAAAGAATATGGATTCACATCACCATAGGGCATCTCTTTGGTTGCCGCTTTCATCAGATGTAATGCATCTGAGTTGCGTAAGCCAAATTCCGTTTTTTCGCTACCAGCGGCAACGGGTTTGTAGCCAATAGTCACCAAATCCTTGGCGGCTAATGCTTGTAGAATCGCTTTTGAAGCGACCGTTTTTCCAACGTCGGTGTCCGTACCCGCAATAAAAAATGCATCAATCATCGATGTATAACCCCTAAACAAACCTGATAAGTTGCAGGTAGAAGACCTTGATGGTTTTGAAATGCTTGGTATGCCTGCTCAATTTGCATTAGAGCCTTGCGGCTTGTTAACCCTTGTGAGCGTCCACTTACGTGATTTGCACCAATTCCTTTAAGATCTCTCATCAAGGAAAAAGCTTTGTCATACCAAACTGTGATCGAAGGCAAGTCTAGTTGATGGTGGTAACAGTGAGATTGCGCTAACGCAATTTTTACCTGATTGAGTGTGATGAAATCATTGACGTGTTGATGTGTATCAATTTTTGTCCACGCTTGTTTCAGTTCAAACAGCGAACCGTCCAATAATGTCGAAAAATAAGCCGTCCCTTGTGGTTTCAATACGCGGTGAATTTGTCGCAGTGGTAGAACAAGGTCATCACACCACTGCAGCGCTAAGCTAGAAAAAACGTAATCAAAAGAGGCGTTGGCGAAAGGAAGCGCCTCAGCATCGGCTTGATAATAGGTGACGCCAACATCACCACAACGTATTTTAGCTTGTACTAGCATCTCACTGGAGAGGTCAGCACATACCACATACGCCCCTCTACGCCGCAGTTGCTCTGAAAAATAGCCCGTACCACAACCAAGATCGAGCACTCTTTTCCCTACTAGATTGCGCGGCATTTTGTCCAATAAACGTTGCCCTACGTCACGTTGAAAAGCGGCATGTACATCATAATGCTTTGCCGCGCGGCTAAAAGAGTGGGCAATGGCGGCTTTGTCATGCAGCGTATTTATCTCTATGGCATGAGTTTGTGACATATTCAGCTCTCCTCTAGCGCACGTTGCAGTTGTGTGGTTAGTTGCTCTATGTCAGCAATAGTGTGATTGGCGGTTAGAGTGATACGCAATCGGGCACGGCCTTGAGCCACCGTTGGTGGGCGAATCGCGGTCAACCAACACCCGCTATGTCGCAATTGATCGGCGATATTCAATGCTGTTTGCGCCTCACCAACAAGGTAGGGTTTGATTGGCGTTAGCGTTTCAACATAGCCATCGAAACCTTGCATGGATTCAGCGTAATAAGCTTGCAGCTCAGTTAGTTTTTCTCTGCGCCACGGCTGCTGAGTGACCATTGAAATAGCATGAGTTACTGCATAAGCTTGCGCTGGCGGCATGGCTGTAGAATAGACGTGGTGACGAGCAAACTGCGTAAGAAAGTCACCCACCTCTTGATTGCATAAGATAGCTGCACCCGATAACCCCAAGGCTTTGCCAAAGGTCACCACTAAGAGCTGTGGTTTTATTCCTGCCGCGCTGCAACTGCCTGCCCCACCCTCGCCCAAAACACCGATGCCATGTGCATCATCGACTGCCAACCACGCTTCACCTTGCAGTGCATCCGTGATTTCGCACAGCGGTGCACAATCACCATCCATGCTAAAGACCCCTTCAGTCACCACTAACGTATGACTATCGCTGTTAAGCTGTTGCTTAAGATGAGTGACATCGTTGTGCCGAAAACGCTTCATACTGGCTGCGCAAAGCATTCCTGCTTCCATCAAAGAGGCGTGGTTAAGTTTATCTTGCAGTAGCAAATCGTCTTTATTGAGCAGGCTAAACAACAGTGCCTGATTGGCACTAAACCCCGATCCAAACAAAATGGCTCGCTCATAACCTAGCCACTCACACAAGTTAGCTTCAAGGTTGCGATGGGCTGAGCTAAAGCCTGTGACCAAAGGAGACGCGCCACTACCGCAACCATACATACTCAGCCCTTGCTGCCAAGCGGCAATCAATTCTGAGTCGTGCGCAAGGCCAAGGTAATCGTTACTGGAAAAGTTAAGATACTGGCGGCCATCTTTGCACAATCGAACCTGGTTACCCCCCTCAAGCTCGATAAGAGAGCGAGAAAGCCCAAGATCGCGACGAGCACTGAGCGCCGCTGAAATACGTGAATTAAACGCTGGCATCGTAGAAAAGATCATCTTTAGTAGGACGAGCTGCCACCCGTTTTACGACACGTTCAAGCAACTCACTTTCTGCAATTTCATCCGGTTTTTGGCTCACTTGTTGGCTATTGATACCCAGTTTTTTAAATAACTGCATATCGCTATCTTCATCAGGATTAGGAGTCGTTAGCAACTTGCAACCGTAGAAAATGGAGTTTGCACCTGCCATAAAGCACAGCGCTTGCATCTGCTCATTCATATTTTCACGTCCAGCCGATAAACGCACCGCCGATTGTGGCATCATGATGCGAGCAACGGCAATCAGACGAATAAAATCAAACGCTTCGACATCTTCGGCTTGCTCTAACGGTGTGCCTTTCACTTTGACCAGCATATTAATCGGTACACTTTCAGGATGGGTTGGTAAGTTCGCTAATTCCACCAACAGGCCAGCGCGGTCATTAGCGCTCTCTCCCATACCGATAATTCCCCCAGAGCAGATCTTCATTCCTGCATCGCGCACGTGCGATAAGGTATCAAGGCGATCTTGATAGGTTCGGGTGGTGATAATGTTGCCATAGTATTCAGGTGAGGTATCTAGGTTGTGGTTGTAGTAATCAAGCCCTGCACTGGCCAACTCGCTTGCTTGATCAGGCGTTAGCATGCCCAACGTCATACACGTTTCCAAGCCCATCTCTTTCACGCCACTGATCATCTCTTTCAAGAGAGGCATATCACGCGCTTTCGGGTTTTTCCACGCCGCTCCCATGCAAAAGCGGGTCGACCCAGAGCGCTTCGCTTTTTGCGCCGCGTCTAACACCCGCTCGACTTCCATCAACCGTTCTTTATCAACATCAGTCCGGTAATGCGCACTCTGCGGGCAATATTTACAATCTTCAGGACACGCCCCCGTCTTAATAGAAAGTAACGTACTGACCTGAACATAATTTTTGGGATGGTATTGACGATGTACTTGCTGCGCTTCAAACAGTAGATCCATAAACGGCTTTTCGACCAGTGCGTTCACCTCAGCAACGGTCCAGTTATGACGAACTTCCACATCTCTTCCTTATTCAGTTTTATTATTTTGTTGCTTGGCTAGTCTACTGACAAGCGATAAACTGTCAACAACCAAAGAGAACACAAGTTTACGTTTGATTAATATTTAATCAAACTCAGCAATATGGACTGATCATGGATTTACTCTTCGACCGCCAACATATCTGGCATCCCTACACTTCAACGCTGACGCCATTGACTTGTTATCCCGTCACTCACGCTCAAGGTGTCCATCTTTATTTGGAAGATGGGCGACGCTTGATTGATGGAATGTCCTCTTGGTGGGCAACTATTCATGGTTATAACCATCCACACCTTAATTACGCTGCGCATCAGCAAATTGATAAAATGTCACACGTGATGTTTGGCGGTATCACACATCAACCCGCCATTACGCTTTGTAAAAAATTACTGGCATTAGCGCCAAGCAATCTTGAGCACGTATTTTTAGCCGATTCTGGCTCCGTCGCCGTGGAGGTCAGTTTAAAAATGGCGCTGCAATACTGGCATGCAAAAGGTCAACCGCGAGCGAAATTTCTCACCTTACGCCATGGCTATCACGGCGATACGTTTGCCGCGATGTCAGTCACTGATCCAGATAATTCAATGCATTCGCTCTACAAAGGTTTTTTGCCGCAGCATATTTTTGCCGATTCGCCAACTTGCGGTTTTTGGGATGAGTGGGATGAACGCGATCTCGATGATTTTCGAGATAAAATAATGCACGCTCATCAAGAGCTTGCGGCGGTGATTTTAGAACCAATTGTGCAAGGTGCTGGCGGTATGCGTATCTATCATCCTCAGTTTTTAAAAGGCGTGCGCGCACTTTGCGATCAATATGGTTTGCTACTGATTGCCGATGAGATTGCAACTGGATTTGGCCGTACTGGAAAGCTCTTCGCCTGCGAGCACGCTAATATCGCGCCTGATATTTTATGTGTCGGCAAGGCCTTAACGGGTGGCTATATGACGCTTTCGGCCACACTGGCGACCAAGCAAGTCGCCGATACGGTTTGTGCTGGCGAAGCGGGCTGCTTTATGCATGGGCCAACCTTTATGGCTAATCCATTAGCGTGCGCCGTCGCCTGCGCTAGCTTAGATCTCATCGAACAGGGCGATTGGCAACAGCAAACCCAGCGTATTGAAGCGCAATTTGCTCATTTACTGCCCATGCTTAACCGTTTTGAGATGGTAAAAGAGACGCGCTGGCTGGGCGCTATCGGCGTGATTGAAACGCATCGCCCTGTCAATATGGAAGTCATTCAAGCGCTATTTGTTGAGCAAGGGGTCTGGATCCGTCCTTTTGGCTGTTTAATCTATGTGATGCCACCGTTTATTAGCCAAGTAGATGACATTGAAAAACTGATCAACGCTGTAGCGGTGGCATTGCAAAATTCGCAATGCTTTCAAATCGATGGGGCTTAAATAGAACCGACATAGAATATTGATGCATAAAAAAACCGACTCGCAAGTCGGTTTTTTTACTGTGTTTAAGACATCATGATTAACCGATGTGCGTTGCGCCACCCATGTATGGTTGCAGTACGCTAGGAACGGCAATACGGCCATCGGCTTGTTGGTTGTTTTCCAAAATGGCTACCATAGTACGGCCCACAGCAAGGCCTGAACCGTTCAGCGTGTGTACAAGCTCAGGTTTATTGCCGCCTTTGCGACGGAAACGGGCTTGCATACGACGCGCTTGGAAATCCCACATGTTTGAGCAAGAGGAGATCTCACGGTATGTGCCTTGCGCAGGAACCCACACTTCTAGATCGTAAGTTTTGCGAGAGCCAAAGCCCATGTCACCTGCACACAACACCACTTTACGGTACGGCAGTTCAAGCAATTTCAGCACTTTTTCCGCATGACCGGTTAACTCTTCCAGCGCCGCCATTGAATCTTCTGGGCGCGTAATCTGAACCAATTCGACTTTATCAAATTGGTGCATACGGATAAGACCACGTGTATCGCGACCATACGATCCCGCCTCAGAACGGAAACAAGGTGTATGAGCTGTCATTTTCAATGGCAGATCGGCTTCGTCAGAAATGGTGTCACGCACCAAGTTCGTTACCGGTACTTCAGCCGTTGGGATAAGAGACAGTTTACGTGGCTCTTCATCATTCACTTTTTCAGTTAGTGGCTCAGTATGGAATAGGTCTTGACCAAATTTAGGTAGCTGACCAGTACCAAACAGGCTGTCAGCGTTGACAAGATAAGGGACATACATTTCTGTATAACCATGTTCTTGTGTGTGCAAGTCCAGCATGAACTGAGCAATCGCACGGTGCAGACGAGCAAATTGGCCTTTCATCACGATAAAGCGAGCGCCAGTAATTTTAGTCGCACTAGCAAAATCTAAACCACCGGCCATTTCACCAAGATCAACGTGATCTCTGAGCTCAAAATCGTAAGTTTTGGGTTCGCCCCAACGAGAAACTTCTACGTTGTCATTTTCATCTTTACCATCAGGAACCGATTCATCTGGTACGTTGGGTACAGACATAGTAATCGCATCCAATTGTGCTTGGATGTCATTCAACTGCGCTTTTTTCGCGTCTAAGTCACTGCCTAGAGAGCCGATTTGTAGCTTGACTGCTTCTGCGCCCGCTTTGTCGCCGGCGGCCATTTTTTGGCCAATTTCTTTGGAGATGGAGTTGCGCGAGGATTGTAAATTTTCAACTTCTACTTGAATGGACTTACGTTGTTCTTCAAGTTGACGAATTGTCTCAACGTCGAGTTTGAAACCGCGACGCGCTAATTTTGCAGCTGTTTCATCCAGCTCAGTGCGAAGTAATTTAGAATCCAGCATTGCTAATCCTATGCTTTTAGTTATGAAAAACGCGCCTGCATCCCTTTCTAATAAGAGCGACGCGTAGAGAAAATTGAACCCGACAAAGATAACGAAAAGAGACTATTTTTCATAGCGCTTTTGTGGGCTTTTTGCATCTAAACTAGCCAAGTAATCTAACTTTTCACCAATTTTGGTTTCTAAACCTCGATTTGTTGGCTGGTAGTAGCGTGTATCGCTCATTTCAGGCGGCAAATAACTTTCGCCAGCCGCGTAAGCTCCCGGTTCATCGTGGGCATAGCGATATTGTGCTCCATAACCAAGATCTTTCATCAAACTGGTTGGTGCATTACGCAAATGAGGCGGCACCTCATACTCTGGCAAATTATGCGCATCAGCTAAGGCTTGCTTCCACGCGCTATACACGGCATTACTTTTGGGCGCGCACGCTAAATAGACAATCGCTTGTGCAATAGCACGTTCACCTTCCGCAGGACCAACGCGGGTAAAACAGTCCCAAGCAGCGAGCGCCACCTGCATGCCTCTTGGGTCGGCGTTGCCAACATCTTCCGAAGCTATCGCCAATAAACGACGAGCGATATAAAGTGGATTGCAACCTGCTGCGATCATTCTGGCCGACCAATACAGCGCCGCATCGGGGTTGGAACCTCGAATCGATTTATGCACCGCAGAGATAAGGTCGTACCAAATATCGCCTTTATTATCAAAGCGCGACACTTTTTCGCCTGCCACTTCGGCCAACAGTTTGAGCGTAATGAGCTTTTCACCTTGCGCATTCTCTTCGGCCATGTCGTACAGCAGCTCAAGATAATTGAGTGACATGCGCGCATCACCATTGACCAATTCAGCCAAACGTTCGAGCACGTTATCCATAAACTGCGCTGCGACTTTACCTAAACCGCGATCGGCATCGTTGATTGCTTGATTGAGCGCCAGCAAAATTTCATCGCTAGCCAGCGAAGTTAATTTGTACACCCGAGCACGAGATAGCAAAGCGTTGTTGAGTTCAAAAGAGGGATTCTCTGTCGTGGCACCAATGAAAGTCACAGTGCCATCTTCAATGTGTGGCAAAAAAGCATCTTGTTGAGATTTATTAAAACGATGCACTTCGTCTACAAACAAAATAGTACGTCGACCCGCCATTTTATTTTCGCGTGCTTTTTCAATGGCAGCACGGATCTCTTTAACGCCAGAAGTCACCGCAGAAACACGTTCAACCTCTGCATTGGCGTAATTCGCCGCCACTTCAGCCAAGGTCGTTTTACCCGTACCGGGCGGCCCCCACAAGATCATCGAATGAATATGACCAGCCTCTAATGCACGCCGCAAGGGTTTACCCACACCTAAAATGTGCTGCTGGCCAATATACTGCTCAACCGTCTGAGGGCGCATTCTCGCGGCCAACGGACGGAAATCTTCATCACCCGAAAAATCTAAGCTGTAGTTACCCACACTGCTGTAGTTACCCACACTATAGTTACTCACGCCTTAGTCCCTATCTCAATTACGTTGATCATCAACCTCGACACCTTGCGGGATCTGGAACGTGAAACGCGCTTTGGCGGCCGGTGTTAGTTGTACATCGCTAAACGTAAACAGACTCTTCTGCCCATCTTGTTCAATCACGTTAAAACCTTTCACGATCCCTTTCTCATCAATCGCTATCTGAAACTGCCCTTGGTTTGAATCTACCGCGGTTGGCGTTAGGGTGAAATCATCACCGTTTTGTGCAACCTTGTAGTGATCCCAATCACTGGCGCGATTACGAGTCAGCAACACAAAAGGAGTTTGTTCCGTCGCTTGTTCTTGATTATAAATACTCACTTGTTCGATAAATGGGCTGTAATACCACAAGGTTTTACCATCAGACACCAGTAAGTTTTCATCAGGAGCGGTCGTTTGCCAACGGAAAAGGCTTGGCCGAACAATATCAACTTTCCCCTGACCTTCCATCACAATATCACCTTCAGGGCTGATCACTTGCTGGGCAAAGGTAGCGCTAAAACCAGCGTTCAGCGCGAGGCGTTGGCTCAACTCCTCTTTTGGCGCAGCCAAAACAGCGACAGAAAAACTACACAGCAACAGGGCTAACACTCTTTTCATGATTACCACACTCCATGGATAACAATTTTTTGTCTATAACGTTTTCTATAACGTCTATTGATAAGACCCCATTCTTTTAAGAAGCATTCGCTTATAAGAACAGCTCGTTTATAAGGGCTTATTGGCTTGGGTTTGTCAGCGTTTTGTTGAGATTAAACCTCAGGCGGCGTACTTTACTGGCCACAGCACTGTTTGAATTTTTTGCCACTGGCGCACGGACAAGGATCATTGCGTCCAATCTCTTTAAATGGGTTAACCCGCTGCGTTTTCATGCCGAGCATTAATTCATCAGCCATTAACGCCACTTCAGTGATCATGACATCCAACTGCTCAGCAAAATCACTCAAACTGGGTGGTGTTGCAAAACCCGCTTCGCTCATCTGCTGCCGTGTTTGTGTTTCATCGATGGCTAACATGAAGGTGGTCAACAAAGCTTGCAGCATGCGCAGGCTGCCATCACCAATTTGAGTCTCTAACCATTGCGGTTCAACGACTGGCCAGACGCTCATAAACCCTTCAGCAAAATCAGCCCACTGAGTCGCATTATCTAGCAAGGCTAACGCCGAATATTCGCTACGTTTGAGCAAGTTATATTGCAGATTAATTTGCGCCATCACCGCTGGTTCAAGTGCTTTGACTTGCTCCCCCACTAAAGGTTCTAACCAAGTTGTGGGTTCTAACGGCTTAGTGGCGAAATTGGATGCCAAAATAGCCCCTTCAAAAAAATGAGCGGATTGAGGAGCTGATTGAGGAAGAGAGAGCAATGAGTAGGTCATGAAAATCTGTACAGTTAAAATGGTTGACCAAGGATTATATACCAACTCTTGCATTTAGTGACTTTTGATTCGGTAACCACTACAATCTCGCCTCGAATTTTTAAGGCGAAATGATGATGCGTGTAATTTTGGGCCCAATGGAGGGTGTGCTAGACCACTTGATGCGTGAACTGCTCACCCAGATGAATGATTACGATCTGTGCGTGACTGAATTTGTGCGTGTCGTTGACCAATTATTGCCTGACCACGTTTTTTATCGCCTTTGTCCTGAACTGAAAACAGGCTCAAAAACACAAGCAGGTGTTCCCGTGCACGTTCAACTGCTCGGCCAAGAGCCACATTGGATGGCAGAAAATGCCGCACGAGTTGCTGAATTAGGCGCGCACGGCATTGACTTGAATTTTGGTTGCCCAGCGAAAACGGTCAACAAACACAAAGGCGGTGCGGCGCTGTTACAACATCCGGAATTGATTTATCAAGTGGTAAAATCATGCCGAGATGCGGTACCGAAAGCGATCCCTGTTTCGGCTAAAATCCGCTTAGGTTGGGAAGACCCTAACGACTGCTTTGAAATTGTCGATGCGATTGAACAAGCTGGAGCAAACGAGCTCACAGTTCATGCCCGAACAAAAGCGGGCGGTTATCGCGCCAGTGAAATTAAGTGGGATTACATTAATCAGATACGCCAGAAGACGTCTCTGCCTCTGATCGCTAATGGCGAAATTTGGAACTATGACGATGGTCAAGCCTGTATTAAAGCGACGGGCGTAGAGTCATTGATGGTTTGTCGAGGCGCATTCAACGTTCCCAATTTAGGCAATGTGGTCAAACATAACCATAAAGTGATGCCTTGGCATGAAGTGGTTGATCTGCTCCTGCGCTATTCGCAATTTGAAATTAGAGGCGATAAAGGCTTTTACTATCCCAACCGAGTCAAGCAATGGTTTACCTACTTGCGTCAAGAATATCCTCAAGCTAACGAGCTATTTCGCGAAATCAGGACCTTCACCAAATCGGAACCTATCGTGGAGCACATTCAGCGTTACCGTGATCGGTTACAAAACACATTGTAATGCGTTTTCTTCAGGCTTTCTCAACATCACGCCGAGAAAGCCTGTTGCTGCTTAGTCAACCACTGTGATAACTAACCCTCTGTGATAACGAAATAAAACCATTAACTGAGTAGAAGGCTATCATCTGCCAGCTCTTCGCCTCGAACTTTCGAAAACATTTCCAGTAGATCAGGCACTTTCATATTGGCACGCTGCTCACCAGACACATCAAGAACAATTTCACCTTGGTGAAGCATCACTGTGCGATCACCACACGCTAAGGCATCTTTCATCGAGTGCGTTACCATCATCACCGTCAAGTTAAATTCTTTGACGATTGTTTTGGTCAAATCAATGATAAAGGCCGCCATTCTAGGGTCCAGAGCCGCAGTGTGCTCATCAAGCAGTAACAATTTACTGTCAGATAAAGTTGCCATCACTAAGCTAACCGCTTGACGCTGCCCACCAGACAGTAGGCCGATGTTATCGCCTAAACGATCTTCTAATCCCAAACCAAGGATAGCGATTCGCTCTTGAAACAACTTGCGACGTGATGAAGAAAGTGACAGCCCCCACCCTCGGCGCTTGCCGCGCATGTAGGCTAAAGCCATATTCTCTTCAATGGTTAAATCGCCACATGTACCGGCAAGTGGGTCTTGGAACACGCGAGCGCATAAACGTGCACGCTGATCCACGCTCTGGCGCGTGACATCGACTTCATCGATGAGTACTTTGCCTGCCATCATGGGCGTTTCGCCCGTTACAGCGCCTAATAAGGTCGATTTCCCTGCACCATTTGAGCCAATCACAGTTAAAAATTGATGTTCAGGTACTTCGAGGTGAACACCTCTTAACGCTCTATTTTCTAAAATTGTGCCAGGGTTAAACGTGACTTGAATATCTTCTAAACGAATCATAATGTTTCTCCTGACGCTTTATCCTGCTTAGCAACAACCGACTTCTGAGCAGGAGAATTACCCTTTTTTGCTTTGAAGTTCCTTTTCATTTTTGGCGCAATCAGTGCAATGGCCACCAGCACAGCAGTAACTAAGTTGAGATCAGACGCCTGCAAACCGAACATGCCCGAGCTCAAAGCAAAGGCGACCGCTAAACGGTACAGCACTGAACCGACGATGACCGCCAGCACTGCAACCCAGATCCGGCGCCTAGGGATCAACGTCTGCCCCAAGATCACAGCAGCAAGGCCAACGACAATCGTCCCTACGCCCGAAGTTACATCAGCAAAACTGTTGGTTTGCGCAAACAGTGCCCCAGCAAAACCGACAAAACCATTCGATAACGCAAGAGCAAAATAGGTATAAAACGAGGTGCTTCCGCCTTGTGCTCTCACCATACGGGCATTAACGCCCGTAGCACGCAGTCCAAGTCCAAAGTCACTGTTTAATAATCGCACCACAAACCAGGCCGAAATCAAGACCAATACACCCACGACCAGCGGGCGAATGTAAACCGAGTCACCCATGGCTTCAAAGGGCGTAAGAATGGTCTCCTCCCCAAGCAGAGCAATATTGGGGCGTCCCATAATACGAATATTGATGGAGAAGGCGGCAATCATGGTAAGAATCGACGCCAATAGATGCAAAATACCGCAGCGAACCGCAAGAAATGCAGTCACCCAACCGGTAAAGGCACCCGCAAGTATTGCCATTCCTGTAGCGACCCAAGGGTTAATACCTGCCACAATCGCCGTTGCGGCCACCGCAGCGCCCATCGGGAAGCTGCCGTCAACGCTTAAATCGGGGAAATCAAGGACACGGAAAGTGAGGTAAACACCCAATGCCACTAATCCGTACAGCAGCCCTATCTCTAGAGCGCCAAAAAAAGCAAAAGCAGACATAACAACTCCTTTCTCTGCTTAAACAGAGCTAAAGCCTTCGCTCTAGCTCTGAATGGTCTTTATTTTACGCTCGTAGCACGATCAAGTACTGACTGAGGAATAGTTACGCCCAGTTTTTCCGCTGCGGTTTTGTTGATCATTAAATCAGACCCTTTGGCCACTTTAACATCCAGTTTACCCGGTGCTTGGCCTTCCAAGATAGCGACAACATAGTCCGCGGTTTGTACGCCAATTTGGTAATAATCAAAGCCAAGGCTAGCAATCGCTCCGCGTTCAACATAAGAGGTTGCTGCGCCAAATACTGGGGTCTTAGCTTGGTTTGCCGAAACAATCATCCCTTCAATCGCACTGGCGACGGTATTATCAATCAAGGCATAGATAATGTCTGATTTTGAGGCAATCGCCTGTGTCGCAGTTTGTACGTCTGCGCTTTTTAAGGCTGTCGCTTCAATAAGTTTAATGCCATGTTTTTGAGTGCTCGATTTAAGCAGTTCCATCAAGCTCACTGCATTGGCCTCACCGGGGTTATACACTACGCCGATAGATTTCACGTTTGGCATGATCTCTTTGATCAGCTCAACGTGCTGTTCAACTGGCGACAGATCAGAAAGCCCGGTCACGTTCTTACCCGGTTGCTCAAGTTTTTTTACCAATTTAGCACCGACAGGATCGGTCACCGCCGTGAACACGACAGGAATAGTTTTGGTTGCAGAGACGAGCGCTTGCGCCGTGGGGGTTGCGATGCCGACTAACACATCAGGATTTTCCCCGACAAATTGGCGCGCAATTTGAACAGCAATGGCTGGGTTGCCTTGCGCGGTTTTAAAATCAAAATCTAGATTTTTGCCTTGTTCATAACCTTTTGCTTTTAAACCATCAAGTAAACCTTGTCTGGTTGCGTCTAAAGCTGGGTGCTCAACAATTTGCGATACGGCGACTTTCGCTGTTTTGGCCATGATGCTTGTGGAAGAGAGTAATACTGCTCCTGCAAAAACGGCGGTAACAATGGCTTTGCCTGCTTTCATCTTAACTCCTTGATTTAAGCATTATACCCTTCCTACTTAAAGCGGTAGCAGTGCTAGCAAATGCGCTCATCCCGTTAAACACAGTTAACCTGTGCCACATTAGGATTCATCCCATTGCAGATTGCTTACAACTTCATATTGTTTGGGTATACATGTTGGATGTTGTGTTTTTAATATTTTTATGTACGCGCACTGAGCGTCGCTGACAACATTATTACCAGTAACTCAGGCTAAAGGGAAGTGAGGTTTAACAGTAAAGTAACAAAAAGAGAGCTAAGAATAAGGCGAAAGTTGAATAACAAAGAGGAGTTCACTGCGGAAGTCCTCTTTGCCTTTTATTTACATGCTAACTGGGTGGCTAGAACCAGCGTTCTAACGCGGCGTCATCTAACTGACGGAATGCTCGGTTGAGGATAGCAGCCAGCTCTTTGTATCTCGGCTTCGCTTTGATTGGCTCTAAAGCAAAACCAGTATCGACAATCTTCTGGTACAGCTCTCGGTACCACCCAGCAAGCGAAGGTGGAAGTTGGGTATTGGCGCGGTTTCCCAGCCACCACATACCTTGTAGCGGTAAGCTTATGGCAAAAAGTGCCACTACCACTGCTTGGGGCATCGCCTGTGTATTTTCAAAAACCATCTGTGTCAGTACACTGATTGCGGCGATAGCTGGCATAGCCTTAACGCCAAAACGCGTGGCTTTAATGATCCGTTGCTCAGGAAAAATGAGGCCTAGCTCTTTGCGCACAGGCCAAACATCCATATATTTCTGACCATCTTTCAGGCTGTGAACGATTCCAACTTTGTTATTCATAGCGCGCCCTCACTCTCGATGCTGCCCATTCAACTAAAAAATAGTTTAATGATTCAACTAATCTAGTAAAAAATTGATAGAAGTTAATATTATTTCAATTTTTTTTTGTTATATTGGCCCATTATCGCTATTCTTTGCGAGCCCTCAATCTCATTGTTGCCGTTATTTACAATTTAGGCAACCCCGAGATGAAATCTGCAAGGAATGCATCGACGACTTTACGTTAAAAGCCCCGTCTCATTATACGGAAATTCAAGTTTTATTGACCAAGATTAGTAGCGCTCCACAACGGTTCTACTATTCTTGTGAATGATTTTTATCCTAACCGATTATTACAGGTAGTCACACATGTCTAAGCTAGTTTTAGTTTTAAACTGCGGTAGTTCTTCTCTTAAATTTGCTGTTGTCGATGCAGAAACAGGTGCTGAGCACCTATCAGGTCTTGCTGAATGTCTTCACCTTCCTGAAGCACGTATCAAGTGGAAACTTGACGGTAAACACGAAGCGCAACTAGGCGAAGGTGCAGCGCACGAAGAAGCACTCGCGTTTATGGTTGAAACTATTCTTGCTTCTAAGCCAGAGCTTAAAGCTAACCTTGGCGCTATCGGTCACCGTATCGTACACGGTGGTGAGCAGTTCACTCAATCTGCACTTATCTCTGATGATGTACTGAAAGGTATTCAAGACGCTGCAACCTTTGCACCGCTTCATAACCCAGCACACATCATCGGTATCGAAGCCGCTAAGAAAAACTTCCCTGAGCTTCAAAACGTAGCTGTGTTTGATACTGCGTTCCATCAAACTATGCCTGAAGAGTCTTTCCTATACGCTCTTCCGTACAATCTATACAAAGAGCATGGTATCCGTCGTTATGGCATGCATGGTACTTCACACTTATTCATCACTCGTGAAGTTGCAGGCCTACTCAACAAGCCAGTTGAAGAAGTTAACATCATCAACTGTCACCTAGGCAATGGTGCTTCTGTTTGTGCGATCAAAAACGGCCAATCAGTTGATACTTCAATGGGCCTAACGCCGCTTGAAGGTTTGGTGATGGGCACACGTTGTGGTGACATCGACCCTGCAATCATCTTCCACCTGCACGATGCACTCGGTTACTCTGTTGATCAAATCAACACTATGCTAACCAAAGAGTCTGGCCTACAAGGCTTAACTCAAGTGACTTCGGATTGCCGTTTTGTTGAAGATAACTACGGTGAGAAAGAAGAAGCGACTCGTGCAATGGACGTGTTCTGCCACCGCCTAGCAAAATACGTGGCTGGCTACACAGCAAGCCTTGACGGTCGCCTAGACGCTATCGTCTTCACTGGTGGTATCGGTGAGAACTCAGGCCCTATCCGTGAAATGGTACTAAATCGTTTGGCTATCTTCGGTATCGAAGTCGACAGCGCAGCAAACCTAAAAGCACGTTTTGGCGGCGAAGGTGTGATCACAACGGCAAACAGCCGTATTCCAGCTATGGTTATCTCGACCAATGAAGAGCTAGTGATTGCTGAAGATACTGCTCGTCTGGCAGGCCTTTAATTGACTTTCTGGCTAACTCTCTGAGTTAGCCAGTTTTTTACCGGGGCTCAACCCTTAGTTTCTAGCGATTTAGGTCAGCAGGCTTATTTCCGAAGAAGGTCATGTTGGGCTTTGTTCCTTTTTCAATCTAGTTTCGGTTAGATTGATTTCAATAGTTTGAGGTACTCTACTCATGTCCCGTACTATTATGCTTATCCCTATCAGCGCTGGTGTTGGTCTTACCAGCGTGAGCATGGGTGTCCTTCGCGCCATGGAGCGTAAAGGTGTTAGCGTTTCTTTTTATAAGCCTATTGCACAACCTCGCTCGGGTGGCGATCAACCTGATCTCACTTCAACGATTATCGGTCGCAACAGCGACATCAGCATTGCAGAACCGATGATGATGTCAGCGGCAGAAACGTTGATCGGTAGCGAAAAGATGGATGTGTTGCTTGAAACCGTCGTTGAGCGTTACAACCACATCAATAAAGATTCTGAAGTAACGCTGATTGAAGGCCTTGTGCCAACACGCAAACACCCATTCGCGAACCAAGTGAACGCAGAAATTGCCAAAACACTGGGCGCAGAAATTGTGTTTGTCGCGACTCCGGGAACGGACAACCCAACTCAGTTGAAAGAGCGTATTGAAGTTGCGTGCTCAAACTTTGGTGGAACAAAAAATAAAAACATTTCAGGTGTGATTATCAACAAGCTTAATGCCCCTGTTGATGAAGCAGGCCGTACTCGCCCTGACTTATCAGAAATTTTTGATGATGCAGATAGCGCGAAACAAGCCAATTTAGAAGTGATGCAGATCTTTAACACTAGCCCAATTCGTGTGTTAGGTTGCGTGCCTTGGAGTATCGATCTTATCGCGACTCGTGCTATTGATATGGCCAAACACCTGAAAGCTGAAATTATTAATGAAGGTGAAATTAAGTCTCGCCGTATTAAGAGCATCACTTTCTGTGCGCGTTCTTTGCCACACATGATTGAGCACTTTAAGCCAGGATCACTCTTAGTGACATCGGCCGATCGTCCTGACGTGATTGTTGCCGCCTCTCTGGCTGCAATGAATGGCGTTGAAATTGGTGCGGTACTGCTGACTGGCGGTTACGATATGCCACAAGAGATTGTGAACCTATGTAAACCAGCCTTTGAAAGCGGATTGCCTATTTTTAAAGCGCAAGGTAACACTTGGCAAACGTCACTCAACCTGCAAAGCTTTAGCCTAGAAGTTCCAGCTGACGATAAAGAACGTATCGAGTTCATCAGCGATCATGTTGCTAGCCACATCGATGGCCCTTGGATTAATTCGCTCACTGAGGGCACGCAAGGTATTCGTCGCCTTAGCCCGCCAGCATTCCGTTACCAGTTAACTGAGTATGCTCGTCGTGCAGGTAAACGTATTGTGCTTCCTGAAGGGGATGAACCACGCACAGTGAAAGCGGTCTCTATTTGTGCTGAGCGCGGTATTGCGACTTGTGTTCTACTTGGTAACCCTGATGAAATCCGCCGCGTTGCTGCGCAGCAAGGTGTTGAGTTAGGTACTGGCGTTGAAATTATCGATGCTGACTCAGTGCGCGAAAACTACGTTGCTCGCTTGGTTGAGCTGCGTGGTTCAAAAGGCATGACAGAAGTTGTGGCTCGTGAAAAACTGCAAGATTCAGTATTCCTTGGCACAATGATGCTTGAAGCGGATGAAGTTGACGGTTTGGTTTCTGGTGCGGTTCATACCACAGCCAACACCATTGTTCCTCCATTCCAAATCATTAAGACCGCGCCAAATGCCTCGATTGTATCCTCTATCTTCTTCATGCTATTGCCTGATCAAGTGTTGGTATACGGCGACTGCGCCATCAACCCAGATCCAAATGCTGAACAGCTTGCTGAAATTGCGATTCAATCGGCCGATTCTGCGGCGGCATTCGGCATTGACCCGCGCGTGGCGATGATTTCCTACTCGACAGGTGAATCAGGTAAAGGTGCTGATGTAGATAAAGTGCGTGAAGCGACGCGCATTGCTCAAGAGAAACGTCCAGATCTTATTATCGACGGTCCTCTGCAATACGATGCTGCAATCATGGAAAACGTGGCGGCTTCTAAAGCACCAAACTCTCCAGTCGCTGGTAAAGCAACGGTATTTGTCTTCCCTGACCTAAACACAGGTAATACAACTTACAAAGCAGTACAACGCTCAGCAGACCTTGTTTCTATCGGTCCAATGCTGCAAGGCATGCGTAAACCAGTAAACGATTTGTCTCGCGGTGCGTTGGTTGACGACATTGTTTACACAATCGCGTTGACGGCGATTCAAGCAAGCCAAGAAACAAAATAAAATTCTTAGCTTAACTTGCTGATTAAAAGGCTCTTATGTATCACATAAGAGCCTTTTTTATAGCACACTTCCACCCTCGTTATAACCCAATAAAACCGCGCTCATGGGGCGTATCAAGATCAAGATCCGGCCCCTTAGGTACCACTTGCGTTGGGTTAATACCGATATGGCTGAAATAATAGTGGCGTTTGATGTGGTAAAAATCGGTCGTTTGTTTGATACCGTCGATTTGGTAAAGCTCTTTTAAGTAACCGCTTAAGTTCTCATAATCGGCGATACGCTGTTTATTGCATTTAAAATGCCCGACGTAAACAGCATCAAAACGGATAAGTGTAGTGAATAAACGCCAATCCGCCTCGGTGATCTGGTTACCGACCAAGTAGCGATACGTCGCTAAATGATTGTTGACCTTATCTAATGCCGTAAAGAGTGCATCATAAGCATCGTCATAGGCCTCTTGCGTGGTCGCAAACCCACATCGATAGACGCCATTATTAATATTGGGGTAGATATACGCATTCCATTCATCGATAGCTTTGCTGAGTGCTTGCGGATAGTAGTCGTGCTGGTTACCCGTTAACTCATTAAATGCACTGTTAAACATGCGAATAATCTCAGAAGATTCATTGCTAACAATGGTATTGGTCTTCTTATCCCACAGCACAGGTACAGTTACTCGCCCTGAATAATCTACCTTTGCTTTGGTGTAGATTTGGTGGAGTTTGGTATAGCCGAACAGTGGTTCAGGAATACCAAAAGACCAGCCTTCACTTAGCATGTCAGGGCAAACGACCGTAACATCAATGTGTTCGGTGAGTGATTTAAGCTGGCGAAAAATCAATGTACGGTGAGCCCAAGGGCATGCCAAAGAGACATACAGATGATAACGGTCCGATTCTGGTTGAAATCGTGCGTCTGGCTGGCTGTCGACCCAGTGTCTGAATCCTGCGTCTTCGCGAACAAAACGCCCAGCGCTGCTTTTGGTGTCATACCAAACATCGTGCCAGACGCCTTCAACTAATTTTCCCATGATCTCCACTCCTCATTCCGATGACTTTTTTATTATAAGTAGGATAGAAAATGGTAAAACCGGAGGAAGTTGTCCTTGTTATTCAGAAATTTTGAACAGTGCGATTTACCCCGCTAAGCGCACAGATAAAAAAAGCGCGACCCAGAAATGCGTCGCGCTTAAGCCTGTCACAGGCTAAATTTAGAGTTCGACATGCAAACAAGACACAGCATGTTCATCACTACCTTTAATCTGCGGTTTTTGCTGTGCGCAAATTTCCGTCGCTTGAGGACAGCGGGTACGGAAAACACATCCAGAAGGCGGGTTGATTGGCGAGGGTAAATCCCCTTCTAGCATCTGAATTTTCTTAGCACGCTCCAGTTTTGGATCTGGAATTGGCACAGCCGACATCAAAGCTTTGGTGTAAGGGTGTGATGGATTCGCAAACAACGCCTCAGAGGTGCCAAGCTCGACCGCATTGCCTAAATACATCACGAGTACACGATCAGAGATGTGTTTCACTACCGATAAATCATGGGCAATAAAAACCAAACTTAAACCAAGCTCATTTTGCAGCTCTTTGAGCAGGTTAACCACCTGCGCTTGGATTGAAACATCCAAAGCAGAAACTGGCTCATCACAGATGATCATTTTCGGTTTTAAAATGAGCGCACGGGCAATACCAATACGTTGACACTGACCACCAGAGAATTCATGGGGATAGCGGTTAATGACGTTCGGCAATAAACCGACTTTTGTCATCATCTCTTTTACACGATCCTTTACTTCTTGCTTCGAAAGTTCTGGATAGAAGGTTTGAAGTGGCTCTGCAATAATATCGCCAACCGACATTCTTGGGTTCAATGACGCCAGTGGGTCTTGGAAAATCATCTGAATTTGCTTACGGGTTTTGCGACGCTCAACCTCATGCATTTTCGTCAAATCATTTCCTAGCCACACTACTTCACCCTCGGTGGCTTCGACTAAACCAATGATCGCTCGCGCAAAAGTAGACTTTCCGCAACCTGATTCACCTACTACGCCGAGAGTTTCACCCTCATATAGGCGCACATTGACGCCATCTACGGCTTTTAGGTTGGATGTTTTAGACCATGGCCACGCGGATTTAGAGGCAATGTTGAAGTGAACTTTGAGGTTCTTTACATCCAGTAATAATGGTTTTTGTTCGCTCATTTAACCCAAGCCTCCCAATCAGAAAAACAGGCACGTTGGCGACCATCGGCAAATGGCAATAAAATAGGTGCTTCACGTTTACAGCGTTCTGTCACTCGGTGGCAGCGCTCTTGATAAGGGCAACCCGGTGGCAATCGTAGCAAGTTAGGTGGGTTTCCAGGAATTGTTGGTAATATTTCACCTTCCGTATCCAAACGAGGAATGGCTTTTAATAAACCTTCAGCGTAAGGGTGACTCGGGTTGTAGAAAATCTCATCCACAGAGCCATATTCCATCGTACGCCCAGCATACATTACCAATACTTTGTCACATGAACCTGCAACCACACCCAGATCATGGGTGATCATGATAATGGCGGTATTGAATTCGCTTTTGAGTTCATTTAACAAATCCATAATTTGGGCTTGCACCGTTACGTCCAATGCGGTGGTGGGCTCATCGGCAATCAGTAACTTAGGCCGGCATAACAACGCCATTGCAATCATAACGCGTTGACGCATACCGCCAGAAAACTCATGCGGATACATGGTAATTCGCTTACGCGCTTCGGGGATTTTAACCGCCTCTAGCATACGTACCGACTCTTCAAACGCAGCCGACTTGCTCATTCCTTTGTGCAGCATCAGCACTTCCATCAACTGATCGCTGACCTTCATATAAGGATTCAGTGACGTCATTGGGTCTTGGAAGATCATCGCAATTTGTTCAGCGCGCACTTTGTTCAAGGCTTTTTCTGGCAAATTGAGGATCTCTTTCCCTTCAAATTTTGCGCTACCCGTGATAATACCGTTTTTGGCAAGTAGGCCCATAATAGCGAACACGGTTTGCGATTTACCAGAGCCAGACTCCCCTACGATACCGAGGGTTTCGCCTTGCTCCAGTGAAAAAGTTAAATCGTTGACAGCGGTAACAATACCATCTTGAGTGGTAAATTCGACCCGCAGATCTTTGACATCTAATAAGCTCATTATTGCTTCCTTAATCTTTTAATTATCGGTCTTTAGGATCAAGCGCATCGCGCAGACCATCACCAACATAGTTAAAGCAAAACAGGGTGACCACCATGAACGCGGCTGGGAAAGCAAGTTGCCAAATAGCGACTTCCATTGTTTGTGAACCTTCTTGTAGAAGTGCTCCCCAGCTTGTCATCGGCTCTTGAACACCAAGACCAAGGAAAGATAAAAATGACTCTGTCAAAATCATACTTGGGATCAACAGCGTCGAATAGACCGCTACAATACCCAACACGTTTGGCACAATATGACGTGTAATAATTTTCCAGTTGCTGACGCCACACACATGCGCCGCTTCAATAAACTCTTTGCTGCGTAGGCTCAAGGTTTGGCCACGCACAATTCGCGCCATATCAAGCCATGCAATTGCACCGATAGCGACGAAGATAAGCACGATATTGCGGCCAAAAAACGTGACCAACACAATAACAAGGAACATGAAAGGAACAGCGTATAGAATCTCCAAAATACGCATCATAATGCGGTCTACTTTACCGCCAATGAAGCCCGACGCCGCACCATAAAGTGTGCCGATCAGAACAGCAACCAACGCGCCCATTACGCCAACCATCAACGAAATTCGCCCACCAACTAAGGTACGCACATACAAATCACGCCCAAGGCTATCGGTGCCGAACCAATGATCCGCATTGGGCCCAACGTGCATTGAATACCAGTCCGTATTGTCATAGGTATACGGGGCCATCATCGGTAGTACGATCACCGCAAGGGTCATCATCGTCAGAATACACAAGCTGACCATTGCCGCTCTGTTACGCATAAAGCGAATTCGCGCATCTTGCCATAAGCTGCGGCCAGCTATTTCTAAGTTTTCAGAAAACTTCTCAACCGCGGCTAGGTTTTCTCTTTTCGTTAACATAACCATACGTCCCTGTTAGTAGCGAATTTTCGGGTCAATGACCGCAAGCAAAATATCAACAATGGCGTTGAAAAGAATAAATAGGAAACCAATTAAAATGGTTACACCCATCACCAATGAGTAATCGCGGTTAAATGCAGCGTTAACAAACAGCTTACCGATACCCGGTAGACCGAAAATCGTTTCAATCACTACAGACCCGGTAATAATACCGACAAACGCAGGCCCCATGTACGACACAACAGGCAGTAAAGCAGGCTTCAAAGCATGGTTAACAACGATATAGGGATAACTCAACCCTTTCGCACGTGCCGTGCGAATAAAGTTACTGTTGAGTGTTTCTATCATTGAGCCACGGGTGATACGGGCAAAGGTGGCAATATAGAGCATCGACATACCCAGCACTGGCAGTACTAAATATTGGAAACTTCCATCTAACCAACCACCAGCTGGGAATATTTTCCAATGCAAGGAGAAGAGATAAATTAAAGCTGGGGCGAGAACAAACGACGGCATCACCACGCCAATCATTGCCGTCGACATGATGGTGTAGTCAATCCAAGTGTTATGTTTTAGTGCGGCAATCGTACCAATGGAAACACCCGCGATAACGGTAAAAATAAAAGCGATAAAGCCGACTTTTGCCGAGACAGGCAAGGCAACGGCGATCAATTCATTCACCGTATAATCTTGGTATTTGAATGATGGGCCAAAATCACCTTGCAAAATATTGGTCAAGTAGGTGAAGTATTGCTCAGACACGGGTTTGTCTAAGCCATATTTGGCTTCAATGTTGGCCATCACTTCCGGTGGTAAAGGACGTTCGCTTGAGAATGGATTACCAGGAGCGAAACGCATGAGAAAGAAAGATACCGTGATCAACACCAACATGGTTGGTATCGCTTCCAATATCCTTTTTGCGATGAATTTAAGCATAAACTCACTCTTTCAGTCTGTGACAATGAAAATTAGAAAGACGCTGCATGTAAATTACTATCTGAAGATAGCTACATGCAGTGTCTAAGTCGTTATATTTTTATCAGCGTAAGTGGACTTACTTTGCTGTGATATAAAGATCTTTTGAGTAGATCTTCTCTTCCGCGTTATTCATCGGGAAGCCGCCTACATTAGGAGATAATAAACGAGATTTAACATACTGATAGATAGGGGCAATCGGCATATCTTTGGTTAATAGTTTTTCAGCATCCAGATATAGCTTAGTGCGCTCCTCTTCAGAGGTTGATTTTAACGCTTTATCAATAATTGCATCGTATTCAGCGCTTTGGTAGTGCAAACCACCCGTGGTGTTATTGCTCACCATCAAGGTCAAGAATGAAGACGCTTCATTATAGTCACCACACCAACCAGCACGTGCCACTTCAAAGTTACCTTGATCTTTAGAATCTAGATAGGTTTTCCACTCTTGGTTCTCTAATACGACATTAATACCGAGCGTTTTTTTCCACATAGAACCCAGTGCTACAGCGATTTTCTTGTGGTTTTCCGATGTATTGTAGAGAAGGCTGAATTTCAGAGGGTTGTCTTTATTAAAGCCCGCTTCAGCCAACAATTTTGCCGCTTCTGCATCGCGCTCTTTTTGCGTCATCTTGCCATATGCTGGCATTTGAGGATTAAAGCCTGCAGTAATTTCAGGTGTTAAGAAATAAGCTGGTTTTTGGCCTTGACCTAAAATCGCATCACTCACAATGTTACGGTCGATAGCGTAAGAAATCGCTTTACGCACGCGAACGTCGTCAAATGGTGCCTTTTTGGTATTGAACAGATAGTAATAAGTACACAAGTTACCCTGAATCGATACTGATTCCGGGTGTTCTTTCTTCAGACGCTTGAAGTGCTCGGTGGGTAATTCATAAGAGATATCGATTTCGCCTGCTAGGAAACGGTTCATTTCTGATACTTGGTTTTCTATGGGCAAGAAGGTGACTTTGTTAATGACTGTTTTGTCATTGTCCCAATATTGCTCGTTACGTTTTAATACTAAACGCTCATTGACAACCCATTGATCAACAACGTAGGCACCGTTGCCAACAAAATGCTCAGGCTTGGTCCATTGGTCACCAAACTTTTCAACCGTCGCTTTATGGACTGGTTTCACGGTTGTGTGGCCCATCATCATGACGAAATAAGGCACAGCATCTTCAAGTTCAACAACGAGTGTATGGTCATCTTTAGCTTTAACGCCAAGTTCACTTTTGTCTTTCGTTCCTGCAATAATCTCTTTTGCATTTTTCATCTTGGTATATTCCATATACCAAGAGTAAGGAGAAGCCGTTACAGGGTCGACGGCGCGCTGGAAGCTGAAAACAAAATCACCAGCCGTGACAGGATCACCATTTGACCATTTTGCATTTTTGCGCAAATGGAAAATAAAGGTTTTGTTGTCTGCGGTTTCCCAGCTTTCTGCGACACCAGGAATGGTTTTACCATCCGCGTCTTGGTTTACAAGCCCTTCCAATAAGTCACGAATTACGTGCGACTCAGGAACACCTTGGGATTTGTGAGGATCGAGTGTGGCGACTTCAGTACCGTTACCACGAACGATTTCCTGAACTTTGGCCAATTTGGTTCCGGCTGGAACATCAGCCGCGATAGAAAAAGTAGAAGTGGCAGCCACTGCCATACCCGCCCCTAGAAGAAGGGCTTGGGTGATTTTATTTTTATACATGCATAAACTCCAAGTTTTTATTTTTGCATCCATGACTTCCTTGAGAGCTCTCTAGCATCGCTAGAACTTTAGATTTATTTAGCGCAAAAACTAAGCAGAAAAATCTAAAAACTCCTAAGGATAGCGGCACACATTAGCAACCATTGAAGTAATTTGCCATAAAATCGTAGCAAAAAAATGCATAATTCCATGGTTTACCTAATGGAATAGATAAATAGCCCAACAATTAACTCAAACTCAGTGAATTAAAGTTACCAAGCGCCATCTGGTCAGACCATAGTGCTAAATCATCTAGTGTTGAGTACATTTTCAGCACGTTTCACTGGAAAATCAGCCTTTTTTTAACATCTTAGTTACGTTAGATCTAACTTAAAGGGATAATCCTGCCATCTGAAAATAAAATCCGTGAAGAGTGTCACTAAAATCGATTAACAATAAATTAACAACGTGTTGATTGGTAATAATAAATAAACACTTTCACCGAAAAGTGTAATCTAATACTTACGCAAATCGACATTCAGTTTACGCGATGCTCAAACTGGCACTAAGATGATCGAGCTCAATGTAACGAATCAGCTCCATGGCTGAACGAATGCCCAATTTACTTTGAATTCTCGCTTTGTAAGTACTGACTGTTTTCTGATTAATATCCAGTTGATTAGCTATCTGCTTATTGGTCAAACCTTGAATCAACAAATTTGCCACACTCAACTCTCTGCTGGATAGTCTTTCATTGAGTCGAAAACTAGGTTGAAAATTAACTGTTCGCCCGACCTCCCCCATTATGCTCTGAATGGTGTCAGTCAATGCAGCTGATTTCACAATGTGGCGCGCATGTGCAAGTTCTGCAGATATTGCTTCATGATATTCATTGAGAAAAATAAGTCTTCCCTTAAAATTCATCGATTCAATATGCTGATGCAACTGCAAACTAGCGTCTTTACTGCAGTAGCTATCCACAACCACTAAATTAAAAGGTAAATCACGCAATCTCTTTACAGCGCAAGCGAGATCACTGGCAACGACCACCTGCGTAACGCGCTTTTCTCTCATCAACATTTTTCTTAGGGCATTAGCGCTAGTCGAATTTTCTCCAACTAATAAGCAATACACACCATCTTCAATACTTTGGTGGCTTAGCTGCTTGCTGACATTTTTGCTATACAGTTCAGCGAGATCGCCAATCGGCATCGGCATCGCCGAATAATAACCTTGACAAGTATCCACGCCTAAATGACGTAAATATTGCCAAGTATCTTCGTCCTCCACACCTTCGACAACACAATGCAAGCCTAAGGATTGCGCTAGCAATAAGCACATGTTGGTGAGTTGCTGGTTTTTATAATTGGTGGAGAGATCACGGACAAAGCTTTGATCTACTTTAAGTTCTGTAAAGGGTAATTTCGAAAGCTGACTTAGAGAGGCGTAGCCTGTGCCAAAATCATCAATGGATAAACCAACACCATGCATTCTTAAACGCGCAAGATTAGCCAGTGATGCTGTCGTACCGTTATAGACATGATCTTCCGTCAGCTCGAGCGTAAGTTTATCAGTGGGAAATGCGTATTTGTGACAGAGAGTAAGAATAGGGTCACAGATCAGCTGTTGTAAATTACTCTGGGAGATATTGATAGATAACTGGAGATCGGCTGACAAACTGCCTAAAGCCGATAATGCTTTATCCAAAACAATTAAAAACAGCTTATCCATCAAATTCAGCTCTTCAATAAGAGGCAGAAAATGCGCAGGGCTTAATACACCATGAACTGGGTGATCTAGTCGGACAAGTGCCTCGACTCCAACCATGGCACCCGTTTTAAAATCAAACTGAGGTTGATAGTAATTGAATAACCAATCTTCACTGAATGCTGTTTCTATCTCTTTGTACCCTAATGAGATAGGCGTAATGCTTGCGGCCTGTTGTTCACACTTCACATGAAACGCATGAATCACGGTTTCAAGTTGCTCAATAGAATAGGGTTTTCGTAAAACATCGACAAAATTAAAGCTCGCTAAACAGCACATGTTATAAGTAAGGTCTAAAACGGCATCGTCAACAGCACTCAATATAATAATTCCGAGTGAAGGATGTTTATCCCCAAGCATCGACAAAAGCGTAACTCCGTCCATTTCCGGCATATGAATATCACAAAAAACCAGCGATATCTCTTTGCGCAAGCATAAAGCCAACGCTTGGTGTCCATTTGCTGCAATATCGACATTATTCAATCCAAGTTGTCTGAGTTTCAGTTTCAAACTCGTGGCTTGAATTCGATCATCTTCGACAATCAAAATGTTCATTCGTCATCTACTCGTTGCTGTTTATCTAACCATTCTTGTGCTTGTGTAATCACGATTTTCATTTCCATTATCAGTCGTTGTTTTGCAGATACAACCGCTTGTGGTTCTAATTCGCGCTCCAAGCTAACCGCAAGACTCGCGAGATAATCCAGTTGAAGCGCTCCGGCAGAGCCTTTAACACGATGGGCTATCATTTTGTAATCAGAATCATGCTTTTCGAGTCTATCGACCTCGGCCGCTAAAGATTCTGCCACAACAGAAGCAATTTCACTTTTTTCACCCGGTAAAAAGCTCTCAAGCCAGCTTTTTGAGTCAGCATTTACTAAAGGATACATAGAAAGATAACCACTCAACATAGTATACAGCGACGCCAACGAATAGGGTTTATACAACACGTGTTCCATACCAGACTGGTAAGCCTTCTCTGCAATCAACCGTGAGTCTTCCGCCGTACAACCGATAACCACCTTATATCTCTCTTGCGGAATATGATTTTTAACAAATCTTGCTAAAGCGAAACCATCCATTTTAGGCATATGGCAGTCCGTTAGTAGTAAATCGAACTGGCTGTCTTCGCTTTGTAAAAGATGGCATGCCTCTTCTCCATCACCAACGATGGTTGCTTGCACACCAAGTTCATGCAGCTGTTTTTTTAATAACAAACGGTTAATAGCGTCATCATCAACCACCAAAACATGCCCGCAAAGTTTCATTTTTTTCGGTTGAACCAGCACTTGCTCACTATCTTTTATCTTATCAATAAGCAGGTCAGGATAGAGATGTTTTTTGGTCATTATCGCGTCAAAATCGACCAAGGATACCCCACCTTGACTCACCGAAACCTGCCAACACTTCAGCCACTCGATAATGCGTTCATTAGTGCAACGGTAGTTACGTTGACTCAACGGTTCAGACAAAGGCTCACCACAAATGGGAAGCATTATCGTTACTTGAGTCCCCTCATTCAGCGTACTGGAAACCGTAATATGACCATCCATTAGATTGACTAAATTCGATACTATTGACATACCAAGCCCAGTACCACCATATTGGCGAGTAATGGTTTTATCCGCTTGCATAAATGGCTTAAATAACGAATCCAAGTGCGCTTCATTCATTCCGCACCCCGTATCTTTTACGGCAAAGACTATCTGTTCTTCCGTCAATTCAACGTGGATGGAAACCGTACCTGCCGTAGTGAATTTAACAGCATTGGCTAATACATTGGTAAGAACCTGATTTAAGCGTAATGCATCAAACTTTGCGTAAATAATAGCTGTTGGCACCCAATCAACAACGAACTCAACGCCTTTCAACTTAGCACTCGCTTCAAAGCTTCTAATGGTGGGACATAACTCTTCTAAAATATTATGCTGGCGTATATCTAATTGTAATTGCTGAGCTTCCATTTTTGAAAAATCTAAAATCTCATGGACATGGTGCTTAATTCTCTCGGCAGAACGAATTGCATTCGTCAATAACAAACGGCTCTCATCGTTTTTAATTCGAGTTGATAAAATCTCCATCAACCCTAGCATGGCCGCAATTGGCGTTCTAAGCTCATGACTCATTACAGCTAAAAAATGATTCCTCGCATCTACAGCTTCTAGTGCCTTATTGTTAGAATCACGTAATGCTAATTCTGAGAGCTTGAGTTCTGTGATATCACTGCAAACGGTCAAGTAATGAGTATCCCCACTCTTGGGATGCGCAATCGATTCATGATTAATGACATAATATTTCTCATCAATCTGATAGTGTTTATTCGACAGATCGACAGATCCGATGCCAGTACATATGAGGCAATTCACATCATCACTAATTAGAGAAGCCTTGCTACATTGCTTATATGAACGGTTAGATAACACTACTTTCCCATTCACATCTGAAATGAAGATCATGCTGGGTATTTTATCGAGCAAATCTGTCAGCCATTGCACTTGAACTTCTGAAAGTTTTGAACTGATTTGACTGTATTTTAAGGAACTTTTCAACTTATAAAATATAATTATTCCAAATAATAATAAAAACAAAAAAATACACATTGCAATCAAAGAATAGATTATAACTTGCTGCTTATCATAACCATAATTCACATTCACTTTCTTATGGAGTGATTTTAGTGCATTAATCTCAGACTCAGTTACCATAGTTAAAGATCGGCTGAGCATTTCAGACAATATCGACTCGTCCTTTCGAAAGACCATACCGATATTAATAGAGTAACCTTCATTATCTATTGCGGGAAGTATCAAGAATTTATCACCAAGATATGCCATTTGCTGATTTATAATATCTTGATTCATTAAGGCATGAGTTATCTTACCTGATTTTAAATCTAGAATAACCTTTTTAAGATCTCTATAAACTTTAACTTTTTTATTATCTTCATAGATTTTTAAGTGGCTATATAAGTAACCAGTACGATCTAATATCGCTAATTTTTTCTGTTGAAAAGACTTTTTAGTGACCACATAACCAAATTGCAAATTAGTGTAAGGTGGGGTCGCTATAAAATCACGATTATCGATGTCATCGACATTTAATGAAGGCAATAAATCGACTTCATTATCGATAAGCATTTGTCTAATATCTCTACCATTGGCCGGCACATACTGAAATTTAAGAAAGCTTTTTGACTCAATGAGCTTGAGTAAATCATGGACATATCCCTTCACCTGATTATCACCCTCATCACAATAAGAGAGTGGATATATATCTTCTTCTATGGTGTATCTGACAATTTGATTGCTATTTTCTTGACTTAATAATTTTAGGCTGTCTTTATTATTCAAAAAATAAATATTAGTCGAGTCTATCTTATTAGCTGTATTTCCTGTTGCTTCAGCAAGAATGAGTTTATCAAAAATGTTTTTTAATTCATTATTTCCCATCGGCAAAATGATTCTATTTATTTCGACACCTAATCGACCATCTGCAATAATCTCACCGTCATATCCAGAATTAGGGCTGATATAATGGTTGAGTGATATATAGTTGGTTATCGTTGCATCGGCTAAACCTTGCTTCATCATTTCTGCTGATTCTAAGAAACTTTGTGCTAGTAATATGTGTGGGTAATGGCTCTGCTCTAATGTTTCACAATAAGATGAACCTTGTACGCAAACCCATTTCAAATGATGCATATCTTGCTGATTTAATTTTTTGTCCCTTAGCCAAATCACTCGTAGGTTATTATAGAGTGGCAAACTGAATAAAATGTTTTTTTCTCTCTCTTTTGTTTTGCTAAAACCAATAGCAAAATCCACATCACCACCATGCACAGCAGCAACAAGATCAGTTATCGATTGATAGCTACGATATTCAATTTTGACATCAAGCTCTTTTCCTATCCCTACCGCATAATCATGTTGAATACCGATTGTATTCTCAATGCCGCCCCAATAAGGTAGCCAAGGTTCAGACAATACACCCATTACAATGACTTTTTTTGCTTTTAAATAGGTACGTTCCGAATCTGATAAATAATCGGCGGCATAAACAGTATTAAAAAGTAAGTTAATTGCTAAAATTAACAGCAAGTAGATACGTAACAAATTCATTCTCGTGATATTGATTCCAATATCCAACTAGTTTAACGATCCTGCTCGTCATTGCCAAGAATAGGGCATCAGAACAAAACTGGTTAAAATACATATTTATCAACACGTTAATGTAGTGTAGGAATAATCTTACAAGAGAATAAACCCATAAAATTAGAATGTGAGATGCATATCCGCACCAAAACATAATTTCGGTGCGGATATTATTAATGAGATGAAGTACGAATAATTTCAGCTAAACTTGATAAGCGTCGTTGATGCTCAGCGACATAAGGATTACTACGATCCCAAGCATATCCTGCAAGAATAGAGCAAATCATCTGCTTTATTCTTGGATTGGGCGTTTGGTAAAAAATCACCTCTTGTAACATGCCGTTGTACCAACCTTCCACATAAGTGCGGAACGTATCCACTCCGACCATTAATGGCTGAGAATACTCTTGCTGCCAATCTACACTTTCGTTTTTTAGTTGGCGTACAACGCAAGACACTGCTAACTGAGCCGATTTCATGGCTATCGTTACACCTGATGAAAACACCGGGTCTAAAAATTCACCAGCATTGCCTAATAACGCATAATTTACCGTGGCCAAGTGCTTAACATTTGCAGAATAGCCGCCTAGCTCACCAGCAGGATTAGGATATTCGGACTTCGAAAGCAGTTCTGCCAGCTCAGACATTTCATTCACCAACTGCTGGATCGCCGCAATTTTATCACTTGGATAGCCGTCAAAAAACGACGGTTCACCGACAACACCTAATGAACATGTGCCGTTAGAAAAAGGAATGAGCCAGTACCATACGTCAGGATTACGCGGATGGACGGAGATCAGTATCTTGTTTCGGTCGTAGTCTGGTTGTTCAGGGGAGATATGATCAATGATATGGGTAAAGATGGCTTTTCTCGGAGGTAAACACGATGGCTCTTCCAAATCGAGTAACTTAGGCAATACTCGGCCAAAGCCACTGGCATCCAGCACGAAGTCGGCTTCAATTTGATACGTTATACCGTGTTGATCCGTCACCAATAATTGTGATTTATTCTCTTCAAATTCGATATTCGTCAGTTGATGTTGATAACGAATTTCAACCCCTTGCTTAACAGCAGAATCCGCTAATACTTTATCAAATTGACTGCGCTGTACCTGAAAAGTGGTTCCCGGTCCATTCGAATATTTGTCGGTAAAATCAAACTGGGCGTATACACCATTTTTTCGAAAGGCAGCACCATTTTTATATTGAAAACCCGCACGCATAACATCAGGTAACATTCCCGCCGCTTCTATCACTTCCATACAAGCAGGTAATAAGCTTTCGCCAATAGAAAAGCGTGGGAAAAGTGCTTTTTCAATAACCAACACGCGTATGTTTTGTGCATGGAGTAATGCCGCGGCAGTCGAACCCGAAGGGCCCGCACCAATGATAACAACTTGAGTTATCTCTTTATTCATGAATTGACTCGCATCGATTTTAATTAAGCTTGGGCTTTTAGCTCTAACAAGGTGTGGCCAAGGCCAATATTGTCGGTTCGTTTGATCACCTGTAATCCTGCTGCTTGAACGATTTCTAAGAAATCTTCGCTGCGATAGAAGCGACTATTACCATTTGCAAGGCAGGTAAAATACAAAGAGGTGGCATTGAGGCTATAAGAAGCCGCATCGTACTTCTGTGAATCCCAGAACAGTTCCAAAATATAAACCGTCGAATATGCAGAAAGATTGGCGCGAACGCGTTTTAAAATACTCAAAATTTCCATTGGCGAAAAACAGTCTAAAAACTGGCTCATCCACCACACGTCCGCATTTTTTGGTAACGGTTGTTCTTTATCGAGCATGTTGGCTGGAAAAGGATGAATACGCTGCGTAAAACCTTGTTGCTGCGCGTTAGCCATCGCCATTTCCAACTGTTGTGGCAGATCCACAATCGTCACTTCAACGTCTGAATCATAGTGACAACATTGCAGTGCCCATTTACCCGTATTGCCACCAATATCGACCAAATGTTTCGGTTTTTTACGAAACACTTCTTTCAGCAAAATAGGAAAAGAACGATCGGAATAGAAGTGATCGAATTTGAACCAACTGTCTTTAGCTTGCTGGGGCAAACGCGATAAACCTTGGTAGATGGTATCCCAATCGCCGAGTTCTTTCAGACCAGCAGGCTTGCCTTCGGTGATCGATTCGGTTAAGTGCATCATGGCGGCATAACAAACGTCTGCCGTGAAATCCATATTGGCTTGCGTCATCCCATCATGCAGCAAAAAAATGCCTAGATTAGCCAACGAATAATTCGGTTTATCCCATAAAACAATGTGGGCACTGATGGCCATATCGAGTAATACTTTAACGCCATACTCTGACACGCTCGTTTCTTGAGCAATTTGTTCCGCGTTTAAACCTTTTTCGCCAGCATTATCTAATGCAGCCAATATGCCTAAGTCACGTAATGTACGCGCCGTATGAAAAACGATGGGGGCAAAAGATAATTTTTGAGCTTCGGTTTTTGCCTCTAAAGCGTTATAAGGATCTATTTTTTGATTTAACACATTAAAACCTAACTTTAATTTGTGAACAATATCCAAACACTTAATCTAAGTTCGACTCAATTCTTAAAAATCAATATTTAAGTCAAGGATACAAACGTTTATAGTTGCGAAGAATAATCTTGTGCCATAGTATTTAACCCTATCAAAAACAATGCAATATCTTATGTCAAATCAACAGCAAATAATCACGTTAAATATTGATACTTGGGTTGCAAATTCTGCAGGCTTATCTCACCCTTCTGATTGGCAAAATTGGGCAAGAGAAGATATTTGGCCTGACGATAATACGCTCAACACAGACCATATTCCTCCTATGATGCGCCGCAGAATGAGTAGTTTGAGCAAATTAGCCGTGCAGACTGCACTGACTGCTATAGAATCACAACATATTGATTACATGATATTTTCATGTCGTCATGGCGAGCTTCATCGTAGCGTTGAAATCGTGAAGTCGATATTGATTGGCGAAGAAGCCTCACCAATGGCGTTTTCACAATCTGTTCATAATACAGCGGCAGGCCTAGCAACCATCGCTTCAAAACAACCGATCCCGTTAACCTCGATTGCAGCAGCACAAAACACATTTCAAAGTGCCATATTAGAAGCTTGGCTCTATCTAAATGAGCACCCTAGTCACAAAGTGCTGTTGGTTGATTTTGATGAGCCACTACCTAGCGACTACCAACAATACGAAGAGTGGCAGTTTCAAGGCTATGCCTTAGGGTTAACCCTGTCTCACGGTTCAGATTTTACGCTCTCTATGCAGATGTCTGATACCAAGCCACAACAGCCTCAAGCATTGTCGTTTCTTCACCACTATTTGTCAGAAAAATCTGAATGGATCATTGAGGGCTCGCAAAGCGCTTGGAAATGGCAACGAAAATGTTAGAGTTCAACCGCTACTGGCGTATTGCTGCTACAGGTTTTTGTTTTTTTATATTTGGTTTAGGCGGATTAACGCTGAGTTTTATTATTATCCCACTGAT
The DNA here is from genome assembly GCF_963887575.1 of Vibrio sp. 3-2(1). NCBI lineage: Bacteria > Pseudomonadati > Pseudomonadota > Gammaproteobacteria > Vibrionales > Vibrionaceae > Vibrio > Vibrio sp. 3-2(1). Next base: position 471,970 of record NZ_CAWPGB010000011.1, read on the forward strand.
TGCATTATTTTCATCGCAAACAGATCGTCGAGAATATAAAGTTCAAAAATCAATCCAAAACTCATTCAATATATTTTGTAAGTTGATGAAATTAACAGGTGCCATCGACTATAAAATAACCAACGCAGAACTATTAAAACAGGATAAAAGCTGCCTTATTATCGCCAATCATCCAAGCTTAATTGATTATGTTCTCATTGCATCACAACTTCATCAGTGCGATTGCTTGGTTAAGTCAGCTGTCTGGGCCAATCCTTTTATGAAACGGATTGTTCAAGCCGCAGGTTATATCCCAAATGAAACACCTGATGATTTGTTAAATGTGTGCGAGGAACGCATGAGTCGCGGAAACGTATTATTGATTTTCCCTGAAGGCACGCGAACCACACCCGGCGTTAAACCCAAATTGCAGCGCGGTGCGGCGCAAATCGCAATCCGAACTCAAAGAGACTTACGCATCGTACATATTACCGTTTCTCCGAGTTTTCTCACAAAAGAGCAAAAGTGGTACCAAGTTCCTAAAACCAAACCCTTTTTCCATGTGGAGATAAAGGGTAAAGTTGCCGTCACACCTTTTATTGAAGGTGCTGATAACCCCACCACTGCAGCACGACGTTTAAATCGCCACCTTGCAGAGGTGATTTTCCCCCAAAACAATAACCAGAAATGACAAAACTATTGAAGTTATCGACCCATAACGTCAAGTTGCAGCGAAGCGGAAAGTGAGTAAGTCCCCATCCGTATAGATAACGATATGATTGGGGGGAGCGAACGTAGCCAACACCGCTGCAACTTTAAGTGGGGAAGTGTATATCAAGGTTTTGTTCAAAACGGCTAGAACATTATATAAGTAGGTTGAAGTGGAATTACTACACACAGAAATAAAACAGCTCATTATCGACGCACTAAATCTTGAAGATATCTCAGTTAACGATATCGAAACTGACGCACCACTTTTTGGTGATGGGTTAGGTTTAGATTCTATCGATGCTTTAGAGCTCGGTTTGGCCATTAAAAAGAAGTATAATATCGTCATTGACGCTGATGACTCCAATACTCGCCAACACTTTGCATCAGTGGCAAACTTAGCAAATTATATTTCATCTCAAACTAGCCACTAATAAATAGATAGCGTTATGACAGAAGTAAACCAACAACAAGTATTTGATCAAGTTAAAGAAGCTCTCGTTGAACTATTTGAAATTGATGAAGCCGATATTCAACCAGACGCTCACCTTTATCAAGATCTCGATCTCGACAGTATTGATGCTGTAGATCTTGTCGTTCACTTACAAAAAGTGACTGGCAAAAAAATCAAGCCTGAAGAGTTTAAAACCGTTCGCACCGTCAATGATGTGGTGGAATCGGTTATTGAACTTGTTAAGGAAAGCTAATGCGGCGATTGCTGACGATTTTGTCTGCAATCGTCCTGCTTACCTACCCACTCGCGGTCTACTTCGGGATTAATCAGTTTGGTTTGCAAGCTATAGGGGGTTTCTTAGCCGCTATTTTTGCTTTAAGAATTCTTTCTGGTTGGCAAGCCAAACTTCAAGAACTGAAGCAACTGGCTTGGATTAGTGGGTTCGTTGGTATCACTTTGGTGGCTTTGGGGATGCTCTTTCAGCAACATGGCTGGCTGCTGTTTTATCCTGTTGTGGTTAATGTATGTCTTTTGGCTCTTTTTGCCTTGAGCCTAACACAACCGAAAACAGTGATTGAACGGCTGGCGAGGCTGCAAGAGCCGGAACTTCCTCAAAGTGGCATTGAGTACACACGCACGGTCACTAAAGTGTGGTGCCTCTACTTCATCATGAATGGAGCCATCGCACTTTATACCTGCTTCCAATCTATCGAGATCTGGACGTTGTATAACGGATTGATCAGTTATCTCCTTGCTGGCAGCCTCTTTGTAACGGAATGGCTAGTAAGGCAAAGGATTCGCAAAGGCTAGGTACGCTATGACTTTCGGCAACCCCGATTTTTGCTCGCTTGCAACGTTACTCTCCTCACCAAGAAACGATTCGCATTGTGTTGCTTTTGACCTCAATAACACCATTAACTGGGCAAACTTTGTCGCCGATGTCAGCCAACTAAGCCGGCAATTAGCATCGCGAAATGAACATCATATTGCACTGTGTGCTGGCGATAGCTATCGGTTCTCCGTCGGTTTTTTCGCCGTCTGTTACACGCAAAAATCATTAATTCTGCCCGGTAATTATCAACCTGCGGCACTGGCAGAACTGAGCCAACACTTTGAGTTGTTGCTGTGTGATGAGGCAATAACAATACCCAATTCAACGCCAACTCTCTCTCTTAACCATTTAGCGCTACCCAACGACATGCGCGATGAAGCCGTTTGTTTTGCACCACTTTCATTAGAGACACAAACCGTGACGCTGTTTACGTCAGGCTCCAGTGGTCAGCCTAAGGCTATCATCAAAACACTGCGGCAGCTTGAAGCTGAAATCGCCATTTTAGAGCAGCTTTGGGGCGAACAGCTCATTGGTGCAAAAGTGGAAAGTACGGTTTCTCATCAACATATTTATGGGCTGCTATTTCGTGTGTTATGGCCACTGTGTGCAGGGCGAGCATTTGCCCGCCATAACTTGGAATTTCCAGAACAAGTGACCGCACATGCGCATCCGGACACTGCGCTGATCAGTAGCCCTGCGCTATTGAAACGCTTGTCACAAGAGCACCAGCCAAGCCCACTGCGCACACTGTTTTCTTCCGGTGGCCCACTTCCCTACTCTGCTTCTTGTCACGCAAAAACCCTGTTTGGGCAACGACCTATCGAAGTGTATGGCAGTACGGAAACTGGCGGCATCGCTTTTCGGCAACAGCACAGTGCAACGCAGCAATGGCAGCTTTTTCCTACCGTTGAAGCAAGACTTAACAGCGAGCACTGCTTAGCCTTGCGCTCTGCACATATTGATCCGAATCATTGGTATCAAACAGCCGATGAATGTGAGTTTTCCGACCAACGGCACTTTACCTTGAAAGGTCGCACCGATCGCATCATCAAAATCGAAGAAAAACGGATCTCACTGGTTGAAGTGGAACAGCGTATTGAACAACTGCCGTGGATCAGTGAAACAGCCGTGTTACCACAGCAAGACGGTGAACGTTTGATCTTAATCTCAGCGATTGTACTGTCAGCCAGCGGCACTGAAAAATTAGCTCAACTTGGAAAGGGGAAGTTCTGGCTGTTGCTGCGCTCTGAACTGCGCCAATGGTTAGAACCTATTGCTGTACCTCGACGCTTTAGAGTGGTAAAAGAGATCCCTCTCAACAGCCAAGGTAAGCGCCTTGTTGCTGAACTAGAAACACTATTCCAACCATAAAAATAACGAAGCCCAATAGATTATGGCCAAAAGAACACCCACATTATTATGTGCTGAAACTCAGCCTCACACGGTGAATTTGACGCTGCGCGTTGACGCCGACATTATTGATTTTTCAGGACACTTTGCACATTTTCCATTGCTGCCAGGCGTTACCCAAATCGATTGGGCACTGCGCTATGCACGAGAATACTTATCTGTACCCACAAGCTTTCAAGGTATGGAAGTGATCAAATTCCAAGAACCTATCTTGCCAGACATGACCGTTCAACTGGCATTAAGTTGGGATGAGGAAAAACAGAAACTCGCGTTTAGTTATAGTTCGCAGCGTGAGGGTTTAAACATCATTCACTCATCAGGAAAAATGAAGTTGGGTGAAATCTGTGGCTGATTATCAAGCTTGTTTTTTAATTCCGTGCTACAACCACGGCAGCACAGTAGCAGAAGTGGTCTCATCACTCAGCGCATTTGAACTTCCCATTTTACTGGTTGATGATGGCAGCAATCAGCAAACAAAACAGGCGTTGAGCAACGTCGCCCAGCAAACACATGTTCACCTCATTACCCTAGAACAAAACCAAGGAAAAGGTGGCGCGGTAATGGCTGGCATTCGCCAAGCGCAGCAGTTGGGGTTTAGCCACGTCATCCAAATTGATGCCGATGGCCAACATGATTTACAAGCGCTGCCTAAATTACTGGCCGCGTCAAAGCAACATCCAAACCACCTAATTTCTGGTCAGCCGATTTACGATGACAGCGTACCCAAAGCGCGTTTATATGGCCGTTACGCAACGCATATTTGGGTTTGGATTGAAACGCTATCCTTTACGATCAAAGACAGTATGTGTGGTTTTCGCGCGTATCCTGTAGACCTCACCGTTGAGGTGCTCAATAACCATAAGATCGGCACGCGCATGGATTTCGACATCGAAATCTTAGTTCGCATGTATTGGCACGGGGTCGATATCGATTTTGTGGAAACTCGCGTCATTTATCCTGAAGGAGGCGTCTCTCATTTCGATACACTATGGGATAACGTCAAAATCAGTTGGATGCACAGCAAATTATTTTTTGGCATGTTACCGCGTATTCCTCAACTGCTGAAACGCAACCAAAGCAGGCACAACAAAAGTGGCGCAGAGCCAAACCAGCACTGGTCAAAGCGTCAAGAACGAGGAACGGTTCTGGGTATTAAAGCGTTACTGGCGGTATATAGCCTACTCGGGCGACCGATTTTTAACCTGATGCTGAAACTTGTAATGAGCTATTACTACCTTACCGGAAAACAAGCTCGCCAAGCCTCTGAACAGTATTTACAGCACTTACGAAGCTACGCAAACCGTCGCCAAATCACGCTGCCAAATCATCTCTCTAGCTATAACCATCTGCTCTCTTTTGGCCACACTATGCTGGATAAATTGGCGGCATGGAAAGGCGATTTTTCGGTAAAAAATTTGACCATTCATGGTCAAGAATCGTTCCAAACTTTAGCCAAACGAAAACAAGGTGTGCTTCTTTTAGGATCTCACCTTGGAAATATTGAACTGTGCCGCGCTCTGGGACGTCGGCATTCTCATATTAAGATCAATGCGTTAGTCTTCACCGAGCACGCCGAACGCTTCAATGCGGTAATGAAAGCGATCAATCCCAACTCAGAACTGAACCTCATTCAAGTGAGCCGTTTGGGCCCCGATACCGCTATTTTGCTTCAACAGAAAATAGAGCAGGGAGAATGGGTGGTGATCGTCGGAGATAGAACGTCCACCAGCAAAGAGACCCGAGCCGTATGGGCCGATTTTTTAGGCCAACCCGCGCCGTTTCCACAAGGCCCTTTTATGTTGGCCTCGGTGTTGAAAGCTCCCGTCTACCTTTTGTTTGGCTTAAGAGACGAACGTTCTAAAACTCCACATTTTAACGTCTATTTCGAGCACTTTAGCGACAACATAGATTTACCGAGAAAAGAGCGACAAGCGGCGCTAGCGCAGGTAGTACAACGCTACGCTGATCGGCTGGAACATTACACACTGCAAGCTCCACTGCAGTGGTATAACTTTTTCAACTTTTGGACTCTAAGTAAACAGCAGCATGATGATTCAGACAGATAACCGCATAACTTTTGGCGTCGATCGCCTCACCATTGAAGATGTTGTCGCGATTTCGCAAGGCGCGCAGGCCAACCTCAATTCTTCAGCGGAATTCACCGCTAAAATTGATCGCGGCGTCGCTTTTCTAGAACGCCTTTTAAAAGAAGAAGGCGTGATTTACGGTGTAACCACCGGCTATGGTGATTCATGCACCGTTGCCATTCCACCGAATCTAGTAGACCAATTACCACTGCATTTGACTCGCTTTCACGGCTGTGGCTTAGGCGAGGTATTAAGCCATCAGCAATCTCGCGCAGTATTAGCAACACGCTTGTGTTCACTAGCGCAAGGTGTCTCTGGTGTGAGCCATGAACTACTTAACCAAATAGTCACCTTGATCAACCACGATATCGCCCCTCGTATTCCACAAGAAGGTTCGGTCGGGGCAAGCGGCGATTTAACGCCACTCTCCTACCTCGCGGCCACACTGATTGGTGAGCGCGACGTGCTTTATAAAGATGAGATGCGCCCAACTCAAGATGTGTTTAACGAGCTGGGTATTCGCCCGATCAAGCTAAAACCAAAAGAGGGATTAGCGCTGATGAACGGCACATCAGTCATGACTGCTTTGGCCTGTTTAGCCTATAAACGCGCCGAGTATTTAACTCAACTCTGCACCAAAATTACCGCCATGGTGTCTGTCGGTATTCAGGGTAACGACTTCCATTTTGATGCCGCGCTATTTGCCGTCAAGCCGCATCCTGGCCAGCAACAAATCGCAGCATGGCTACGTGATGACTTACAAGCAGAGCGCCCACCTCGCAACAGTGATCGCCTGCAAGATCGCTATTCATTGCGCTGCGCACCTCATGTGATTGGCACAGTGCAAGATGCGCTGCCGTGGCTACGTCAACTGATTGAAAATGAGCTCAACAGTGCCAACGACAACCCCATCATCGATGGCGATAATGAACGCGTACTGCACGGCGGCCATTTTTACGGCGGCCACATTGCCATGGCAATGGATACCTTAAAAACACAGGTTGCTAACCTAGCCGATTTGCTCGATCGCCAAATGGCGCAATTGATGGATTACAAATTCAACAACGGTTTACCGTTTAACTTAACTGGCGCAGAAGGCGAAAGAAAACCGATCAACCACGGCTTTAAAGCCGTGCAGATCGGCATTTCAGCGTGGACGGCCGAAGCCTTGAAACATACCATGCCTGCCAGCGTTTTTTCACGTTCGACTGAGTGTCACAATCAAGACAAAGTCAGCATGGGAACCATTGCCGCACGTGATTGTCTACGTGTGCTTGAACTGACAGAACAAGTGGCGGCCGCCTCGCTGTTGGCAGCGACCCAAGCAATAGAATTGCGCAAACGTCATCATGAGCTGGATGAGCAACACATGAGTCACAATATCAAGCAGATGCGCTTAGCCGTGTTACAAGAGTTTGACTTTGTGGTGGAAGATCGTCCGCTAGAACATGATTTGCGCCACTTTATTAGCCGCATTCAACAACGCCACTGGACACTTTACTAGGAAGCGCGATGAGCGATGTACTTCATCCATTGGAAAGTGAGGTGACTTTAGTCACCTCGTTTCAAGATGCCGACCCAATGGGCGTTATCTACCACGGCAATTATTTTCGTTTTTTTGAAGAAGCACGCCGCGTGCTGATGGAAAAAATTGATTACAGCTATCACGCGATGACTCAGTCGGGCTACCTATGGCCGGTGATTGATACCCACGTGAAGTACGTGAAAGCGATCCCGTTCAACCATACGATTCGAGTCAAAGCGACCTTGACAGAATGGGAAAATCGCTTGCGTGTTGACTACATGATTTTTGATAGCCAGACCGGGCAACGAATGTGTAAAGCACACACCACTCAAGTAGCGGTTCGCATCGACACCCAAGAGATGTGTTTCGCTTCCCCAACGCTATTTACCGACAAAGTGCAGCACTGGCATACCTACGGGAAATTATGATGCGCCGTTTTCTATGGCTAACTTTAGCCCTATTTTCGCCCCTACTCTGGGCACAGGTGACCGACCTTGCCTCACTGCAAGCGCAGTTGGCGAAACACCAGATCGTACGCGGAGAGTTTACTCAACTCCGCCATATTGAGATGTTCGAACAACCACTGTCGTCAGCCGGGAAATTCTTGCTCGATAAACAAAATGGCTTACTTTGGCAACAAAACTCACCATTTCCAGTTAATTTGGTGCTAACTCAAGACAAGCTTCGCCAAACTTTTGCTAACCAAACACCACAGGTGATTACCGAAAAAGAGAACCCAATGGCGTTTTATTTCAGCCATCTCTTTTTGTCGGTATTTCATGGTGACACGCAGCAATTGAATGAACAATTTACGATGACGCTGCACAGCGAAGATGGCCAGTGGCAGTTAAATTTAACGCCGAGAAATGCGCCACTGAGCTCGGTGTTTACCTCGATAACATTAACGGGGCGAGATGACATTGATGGTTTGATCCTGCAAGAAGTGCGAGGCGACAAAACCGAGATTCAGTTTACTAACCAAAACCACCAGCCAGAGCGTTTAACCCATGCTGAGCAAGCACAGTTTAACTTCTAAATCGAACCGGCTGGCATTGTTCTGGTTGGCTTTTGTGACCCTTTGTCTTGGCTTACTACTCAAGCAGTGGTTCTTTTCAGCAGCCTCACCGATCGAGACAGATATCCTTAAGCTACTGCCGGTCAACCAGCAAAGTGTGCTCGCCGAGCAAGCGTTTGAAAAAGTCACTGCCAGTATGAGCGATAAGGTGGTCTTTATTGTCACTGCGCCCAATGAGGCTGACCGGCTCAAATCCGTTACAGCGCTAGAAAGCGAGCTCAAGCAGAGTGGCTATTTCAAGGATGTGATTGGGAAAATCGATGCCACTCAACAGAGCGCTTGGGCCAGTTACTACTTTCAACATCGAGCACAACTGCTCACCAGCGAGCAACGCAATCAGCTCAGTCAACATCCCGAACAACAAGTGCAAACCGTGGTGCAAGCCCTATATAACCCTTTTTCTGGGGTAACAGGGCAAGAGCTCAGTCACGACCCTTTTCTGCTATTTCGCGACTACTTAGCACAACTTAGCCAGCTATCGTCTCATTTTCGTTTGCAAGATGGATACTTAACCCGCGAGTATCAAGGCCAAAAATACGTGTTGATCACCGCGCAGCTCAACGACTCACCATACAGTTTCAAAGCGCAACAAGTGGTGCCCGATATTGCTCAATGGCAACAACGCATCAAGCAACAATTCGGTGCGGACATTTATCACACTGGTGTTTTATTTTACGCCGATTTTGGTACTCAAAGTGCCAAGTCAGAAATCAGCACTATTGGCCTTTTCTCATTACTCGGAATTGTGCTGTTGGTGATGCTGGTTTTTCGCAGTGCCATGCCTTTACTGTTGGCACTGCTCTCGGTATCCGTTGGGTTAGTGGTTGCCATGGTGATCACCACCGCGTTTTTTGGTCAGATCCATCTGTTTAGCTTAGTGTTTGGGGCCAGCCTGATTGGCGTTTCAATCGACTACGCCTTTCACTACCTGACCGATCGCCTTGCCGCAAATGAACACTGGGATAGCGTGCAAGGACTAAAGCATATTCTGACGGCCATTACCTTAGGGTTAATCACCAGTTTAATTGGCTATCTCGGTCTACTGGTCGCCCCTTTCCCCGGCTTACAACAGTTAGCGCTATTTTCCGCCTTGGGGCTCGTTGCCGCTTACGCGACGGTCGTGGCTTGGTATCCGATTTTGGCCAAAAAACCAAGTTCATCGAGAACGCTTCCCGGCCTCACTTATTGGTCCTTATGGTTTGCGCTTTGGCAAAAGCAATGGGTTAAATGGGGCCTACCCACGGCGTTATTGTTCATCAGCAGTCTTGCCCTGACGCAAGTGCACTACAACGACGACATTCGACAATTACAAGCCATGCCTAGCGACTTGAAACAGCAAGAGCTGCAAATCAGCACCTTGACTGGTATTCAATCATCACAGCAAATGTTGGTCGTCAGTGCCAACGATAATGAAGCATTAATGCAGCAGTTAGAAAAATTAGATACGCAATTTTCACAATGGCAACAACAAGGCGTACTTTCTGGCTACCAAAGTTTAAGTCAAAACATCAGCTCGCTTAAGCGTCAGCAAGAAAACTACGCACTGGTTGAAGCACTGTACGCAAACCAAGGCGCAGTACTGGCTCACACGCTGAAACTATCTTCGACTCCTAAACTGGAAGCGTCATTTTTGCCCATGACACTGGCGCATTATTTAGCCCATGATGTTTCCCAGCCGCTGCGCTTTCTTTATTTAGGTGAAGTTGAGCAAAAAGTGGCGGCGGTAGTCCTGTTGAAAGAGGTTCACCAAGCAGCAGTAATTAAGCAGTTTGCGGCGCAAAATAGCGACTACGCCTATTTGAATAAAACCGAAGAGATCTCAACCCTGTTTGGGCAGTATCGCCTTAAAGTGATGGAGTTAATTGCGCTGGCTCTGACCTTGATCAGCGCTCTCACTATTTGGCGCTACGGCGTGAAGCACAGCATTCGCATTATGTTACCTTCGCTTATTGCTTGCATCGCTGGGTTAGCCGTCACCGTCGCAACAGGCTCTACGCTCAATTTATTCAATCTATTAGCGCTGGTATTAGTGATAGGTATCGGTATTGATTACACGCTCTTTTTTGCCGAACAAGCCCGCAGTCACAGCACCTTGCTTGCCATAACCCTTTCGGCACTAACGACTTTGCTCTCGTTTGGTCTGCTTGCTCTTAGCCAAACTCACGCCATCCACAGTTTTGGTTTGACGGTACTGAGCGGCATTTTCGTTGCTTGGTTGCTTTCACCAATGGCGATCAAATCACAACCTGCCGCCATGAAAGCGCATGAGGAAAAACTATGATGATGAGAATACGCCGTGCGCTGCCCTTGCTGTTACTGATGTTGTCTGGCTGCTCTTTAGTGCCAAACCAAGCCTCCACGCAGGTAGAAATTAGCCCCAACACATTCGTTACTCTGCCCAAACCTGCGCAACTTGGGTACCAAGTCACGGCAAGTCAGTTGATCAGCGCCCATTGGCAAGATGATAACGGCCAGCATAACCAACAGCTTCCGGTCCAGTTGCAGGTCACCGATGACAAGATTGTGCTGGCAGGGTTTTCATCTTGGGGAACGAGGATTTTATCGCTCAATTATCAGCAAGATACTATTGAGACCAGTGTACTCACTGGCTTAGAAAACACCTTGCCGAAGCCCGAACAGATACTCTTTAACCTGATGATCACGCTCTGGCCGCGAAATGCTTGGGAAGCCTCGTTAAATAAGGTAAAGTGGCAAATCATTGATGATGAGAATAGACGAACACTCATCAATGAACTGGGTGAAACAGTGATTGTTATTGATTATCAACATCCCTTCGCGATGAAGGGCGATATTCGCTTCCACAATCAATTATTGAATTACACCATTACGATTAAAACACTCAGTGCCCAGCACCCTTTGCCGCCCACACAACCGTAGATAGCTATCATGAACTCATCCACGACTTCTCCTATTGATTCTCGCTCACCTATTTATGTCCAAGACTGCGGTTTTCACTGCGCGATGGGGAGTGACTCGTCGCACATTCACCAAAGTTTAGCGCAGGGCTATTGTGACAACATGGTGGCTGACGGCACGTCGCTCAATACTGGCACCCCAACCATCGTAGGCCGAGTGAGTGAACCGCTACCAAAAATCCCAGCGCATTTAAGTGCGTTCAATACGCGCAACAACCAACTGGCTCTTTCTGCACTGCAACAGATTGAACCGAGCGTCCGCCACGCGATTGCCACCTATGGTGCAGATCGCATCGCAGTGGTGGTTGGCACGAGCACGTCCGGCATTGCCGATGGCGAAATCGCACTCGCCCACAAATTAGAGCAGGGCGAATTCCCAAGCGACTACCACTACTACAAACAGGAATTAGGCAATTGCAGTGATTTTATCGCTCGCTATTTTGCAATAAGCGGCCCCTGCTACGCCATTTCGACCGCCTGTTCGTCCAGTGGCCGCGTCTTTATCACCGCCAAAAGAATGCTTAATGCTGGGTTAGTTGATGCGGTGATTGTCGGTGGCGCTGACACTTTGTGCCGCTTAACACTCAATGGTTTTAACGGTTTAGAGGCATTGTCTCAACGTTTGTGTAAACCGTTTGATGCACAACGAGATGGCATCAACATTGGTGAATCTGCCGCTTTTATGCTGCTGGGGAAAACGCCGTCTCAGCAACACGCTCACGCCATTGCGCTATTGGGCGCTGGCGACAGTTCCGATGCACACCATATTTCTGCGCCCCACCCAGATGGAAACGGTGCAGAACAGGCGATGCGTAACGCGCTGCAAGATGCCAAATTAACCGCCAGTGATATCGGCTATATCAACGCTCACGGCACCGCAACACCGCTCAATGACAGCATGGAAAGTAAAGCGATTTTCCGCGTTTTTGGCCAGCACGTTGCGGTGAGTTCAACCAAACCACTCACTGGACACACGCTCGGCGCGGCCAGTGCAACCGAAGCCGCCATTGCTTGGCACATACTGCAATACCAATTGCCTTTGCCCATTCAGCGCTGTGCTAACAAAGCGCCAGACATCGATATTACGCTAGTGGAAACCACTCAATATTTAGAAAACAAGGCCATTTTAAGCAACTCCTTTGCTTTTGGTGGCAACAATATTAGCCTCATTTTTGGTTACATTAATGACAAAGCTTCCTGCAATTGATCAACTGCTGCCTCATCAAGCGCCGATGATTTTGATTGACCGCGCGCTTGAGGTACGGAGCGAATCTATCCACTGCCAAGTGGATATTGAATCGCACCACCTGTTTTTTGACCCGGCGACACAAAGCATACCGGCCTATGTCGGTATCGAGTTTATGGCACAAGCCATTGCCGCGTGGTCTGGGTATCACTCACTTGTCCAAGGCATTCAACCGCCGATTGGCTTTCTGCTCGGCAGTCGCCGTTATCGCGCGCTGTGCGATGCATTCCTGAAAGGGCAAACGCTCGATATCTACGCTGAACAGCTAATGCAAGACAATGGCATGGCCGTGTTTAAGGCAAGAATCGAGCACCAACACCAGCTTTTGGCCGAATGCCAATTAAATGTGTATGTGCCATCAGAACAAAAATTAGAAGAAATGAAAATGAGGAGTCAAGCATGACCCGACACGTATTAGTGACTGGTGCGAGTAAAGGCATAGGCAAAGCGATTGCGATTGCGCTCGCCAAAGATGGTTTTGCCATCGCTGTCCATTACATGGGCGACCAGCAAGGTGCCCTGCAAACACTCGCGACCATCGAGCAAAACGGTGGTTCAGGCCGACTGATTCAATTTGACATCAGCAACCGAGCTCAGTGTCGCGAAGTATTAGAAGCCGATATTGCTCTGCATGGCGCTTATTACGGCGTGGTCAATAACGCGGGCATTACTCGTGACACGGCGTTTCCCGCCATGACAGAACAAGAATGGGATGGTGTAATTCACACCAATTTAGACAGCTTTTATAACGTCCTCCACCCTTGTGTGATGCCAATGGTGCAAAAACGCCAAGGTGGGCGCATTGTGACTTTAGCATCGGTGTCGGGCATCACGGGCAACCGAGGTCAAACCAATTACAGCGCCGCTAAAGCTGGCGTGATTGGCGCGACCAAATCGCTCGCGCTTGAACTGGCTAAGCGCAAAATCACCGTCAACTGTGTTGCTCCGGGTTTAATCGATACCGGCATGGTAGATGAGCACGTCAAAGAGCACGCACTGCCACAAGTTCCTTTACGCCGCATGGGTGAACCCGAAGAAGTCGCAGGCCTTGTGAGCTATTTAATGTCTGATATTGCCGCTTATGTTACTCGCCAAGTTATCTCGGTTAATGGAGGCTTAGTATGACCCGTCGCGTTGTCGTTACAGGCATGTCCGGCGTGACTGCTTTTGGTAATGACTGGGCCAGTATTGAGCCAAAACTCAGAGCTTGTGAAAATGCCACTCAATATATGCCTTCCTATGAGCAGTATGAGGGTTTAAACACTAAACTCGCCGCGCCAATAATGGGCTTTACACTGCCTAGCCACTACAAACGTAAACAAGTCCGAGGTATGGGCCGCGTGTCACAACTGGCGACCGTTGCCACCGAAAATGCGCTGCTGCAAGCGGGCTTAATTGGTCATGAAGTGCTGACGAATGGCCAAACCGGTATCGCTTATGGTTCATCAACAGGCAGTACCGATGCCATCGGTGCGTTTGGTGTCATGCTCAACGAAAAAACCACTCGAGCCATTACCGCCACCACTTATGTACAGATGATGCCTCACACTGCCGCGGTGAACGTAGGTCTATTTTTCGGGCTCAAAGGCCGCGTCATTCCAACCAGTAGCGCCTGCACGTCTGGTAGCCAAGCCATCGGTTACGCGTACGAAGCGATCAAGCACGGCTACCAAACCGTAATGGTGGCGGGTGGTGGTGAAGAGCTCTGCCCTACCGAATCGGCCGTATTTGATACCTTATTTGCCACTAGCCTCAAAAACGACCAGCCAAAAACCACCCCCCGCCCGTATGATACTCAGCGTGATGGTTTAGTGATTGGTGAAGGTGCAGGAACTTTAGTGCTTGAAGAGTATCAACACGCCATCGCACGTGGTGCCGTCATTCACGCAGAAATCATCGGTTTTGCCAGCAACTGCGATGCCGCCCATGTCACTCAACCACAAATGGACACCATGCAAATCTGCATGGAGATGGCGCTGCGCGATGCCAAGTTAAGTGCAGATAAAATTGACTATGTTTCGGCTCACGGCACGGCAACCGACCGGGGTGATATAGCCGAAAGTCACGCCACCGCAAACGCGTTGGGTAAAGTGCCGATCAGCTCGTTGAAAAGTTATTTTGGTCACACATTGGGCGCATGTGGCGCGGTTGAAGCTTGGTTGGGTTTAGAAATGATGCGCAGCGGTTGGTTTAATCCAACCCTTAACCTAGATAACATCGACCCGCAATGTGGCGATCTTGATTACATTACAGGCACAGGACGTGAGCTGGATGTGCGATACCTAATGAGCAATAACTTTGCTTTTGGTGGCATCAACACCTCGATTATTTTTAAGAAATTCAGCGAATAATCCCATAAAAAGCCGTTTCCCACACAACGGCTTTTTTTACGAGTTTATTTATCCGGCATTTGCCTCTTAAATAATGGTCGCCTGCCAAATACTCACCAGCAATCAGCCAATACTTTTCGCAAGTACTTCGAGGATTTGCGGTCTGAAAATAAAAAACACCGCGCCAAGCAAACAGAGCCCTGCCCACACAAAATCAAGCCTGAAAGGCTCTTTCATGTAGATCAATGCAAAAGGCACAAACACCGATAAGGTGATCACTTCTTGCAATATTTTCAATTGACCAAGGTTTAATACCGTATAGCCAATCCGGTTAGCGGGTACTTGGAAGAGATATTCAAACAGGGCAATTCCCCAACTGACCAACGCTGCAATAATCCACGGTTTGTGGCTGAGATCTTTTAAGTGAGCGTACCAAGCAAAGGTCATAAATACGTTACTGATCAACAAAAGCCCAATAGTCATCACGACGGGAGGAAGGGTGAACATTAAGACAAACTCCAAAATAATCAAACACGAACTGAACTCACAAACGAGCGGAGTCTGCGCTCAACGTTTCCCTTCGTCAATATTATTGATGAGCGCTAAGCTGCCTAAAATACGAACCAATTCAGCCAACATAACAACTGACTGAAATGGCTTGTGTTTCAAAGTTTTTAGGTAGAAAGCTTACGGGTAGATTATACCAGTGAATTCTCGATACATTTCTTGTGGCAGTTTACTTCTATAACACTTCAGAAAAAGCCAATAAAGGTACTCGAATTGATACCGCATTTAACGCTATGTTATGAATCATTCTATCTGTAGCCGTACAACAATCTCCAATAATGGAGACTTTATATTTTTCCGCTTTCTTTGATATTGCCGTATGCGTAACGCAATTCTGAGTCATCATTCCACAGATCAGCAACTCATCAACATCGAGCTTTCCTAGTGATTTTTCTAGATTAGTTTGATGAAAACCATCAGCGTGCTGTTTACAGATAATTTCAGCATCAGGGCATATTGACATTATTTCAGAGTGAATTCTCATACCGTCACTTCCTTCTTCAAAGAAAGGTGCCATTCCTTGAGGTGCAGAAGATACATGTTGAATAAGGAATACAGGAACATGCTGTGCGTTGGCTTTAGTAATGAGCTGTTTAATGTTGCTCAGGGTCTTATCTGTATTCCACAAAGGAAATTTTCCGTCAGGAAAATAGTCGTTTTGTATATCAATTACAAGCAATGCTTTTTTACCCATTTTCAAATCCTGTTTTTTAAGTTTTGGCTCAGAAAAATTATGAGTAACTTGCTGCATTATTTTTAGAGGCTAAAATGACATAAAAGAGGTTAAAAACGACAAATTCAGAGATAGACATGCTAAAAATTACGATTGGAATTTGCGAGTATCCTTCAGTATTGAAGTCCGCTGTTTACGGTCTTGAAGAGATGTTTTTGCTTGCAAGCAGAGTTTGTTGGGAACAAAGGATTGAGGTCTTATTTGAACCAGTCATTATTTCGCATGATGAGCTTATAGAGGATAGCTTTACAGTTGTTTTGCTACCGCCTGCTTCAATAGATGATTACTACTTGGTCCCTGAAGCCAAACTTATTGAATGGCTTAGAAAGCAGTATTCCAAAGGTGCAGTTCTATCATCTGCTTGTGCGGGGGGATTTATTTTGGCCGCAACTAACTTAATTGGTAAAAGAGAAGTGACAACTCATTGGGCGTTAGCAGAAACATTTTCCAAAATGTTTCCTAGTATTACGCTTAATAGCAATAAGATATTGGTCGATCACGGTGACATAATTACGGCGGGCGGGATGATGTCGTGGCTAGATCTAGGGTTTGAGTTGATCGCCAAATATGCATCTCCAAGAGTTGTGCGTCAACTTGGTAAAACGCTGGTTATCGACACAGCACAGAGAGCACAGAGTTACTACCAACAATTCAATCCTTCGTTCTATCATGGTGATATGGCGATTGTTTCGATCCAACAAATAATGCATCAGAGTTATGCTGAATCGTTGTCTATAAAGCAGTTAGCAAAGCAAGCAAACCTTACCGAACGTACGACGCAACGAAGATTTTTAAAGGCTACAGGTTATAACCCTAATCAGTATTTGCAGCGTCTTAGAATACAGAGTGCGTGTAACTACTTGGAAAGCACACAACATTCATTTGAGTGGATAGGAAATCAGGTTGGTTACGAGGATATCAGCGCGTGTCGAAAGGCCTTCATTAATATTGTGGGATTAACACCGCGAGAGTTTAGAAAACGATTTTCTTGATTTTGTCTGAATCAAAAATTCCCAAAAATAATTTATCAGCCCCAATAATCATATTCTCCACACTATCAACGCACACAATGCCACCTCCCTATCTAAAAGATGGAGGAACTCGATGATCCTAATCAGCAATTAGCGTAAATCAGCGCGAAAGTGTCAACAGCCCTTGTAACAACAGCTTCAATTTCATTTTTGCTTGGTGCTGCAATAACGCCAAGTTCATACGGCTCTAACAACTCAGCTTCAAGCAACACTTTCAGCTGTCTTGCCGCTATCCACTCATCACATTCACGCAATTTCCCTTGTTCGATGTAAGAGCGCAGAAAGTGACTCACTTCTAGCCATCCTTTACGTGGGCCATTGTGATAAAAATAACGGCCAACATCTGAATGTTCTGCTTCTGAAAGGGCCATTTTGCGAATTGCGGTGAGATCAGCCGACAAAATTGACTTGAGATAGTGGTAACCAAATGTGCCCAATGTCTCTTTGAGTGGTTTATTTGTCGATAGGGTTTGGAACGCGGTCGCTCGCAACTCGGCAGCGGTGGATTCCATTACGGCAAGGAAAATTTCCTCTTTAGAGCTGAAATAGTTATACAGCGTCGCTTTTGAACCACCGACGGTCTTCGCTATACCAGACATAGAGGTTCGGGTAAATCCTTGCTTTATAAATTCTTCTCTTGCCACATCGATAATAGCCTGTCGACGTTCTTCACTTTTAACTCGCATAACTACCACTACTTTCTAATTTGTAGCTTTTGATTTTCCCTTGACAGCGAAACCTTGTCAAGTATATAACTGTACCGTACAGTTTAGTTATAAGGAAACTACATTGAAAATTCATCGCCGTGCTCACTTCACCCTTAGAGGGCGACCTATTCATCTGCGAGTGTTCTCGATACTTAATATCGTCTTACTCTCAGCCTGTTCTGCTCCCTCTTATCTTGCTGATCCTTCTCAAGATTTAGCAATACACTTTCAATATGCACAGGCGCTAAATGAGCTAAAGGCGATTGACTGGCCAAACGATCACTGGTGGCAACGCTATGACGACGCACAACTCAATGCATTAGTAAATGAAGCCTTGCGCAGTTCACCTGATATGCAAGTAGCGCAAGCACGCTTGAAATATGCGCAAGGTATGGCGCAGCAAGCGGGCGCGTTGAATAAACCCAATGTGGGTATGGCCGCTTCTGCGTCTGAAACCAAAGTCAGCTACGCCTACCAAGCGTATATGCCCCCAGAAAATTGGAATGATTATGGATCTGTCGGCTTAGATTTTTCTTACGATTTTGATTTTTGGGGCAAAAATAAGGCGCTCATTGAATCCGCTCAGTTCGATTATGCGGCCGCTCAAGCGCAACAAAGAGCTGCAGCGCTGATTCTCTCCACTTCCGTGGTTAATCACTACATTGAGCTTGCGCGTTTATACGCCAATCAAGACACTGCAACTGCGGCGCTAGACATCAAACATCACACGTTAGATCTACTGACAAAACGTTATGACAATGGCCTTGAGACACAAGTGGCCGTCAGCCAAGCACGTTCAACCGCCGCTTTAGTCGAAGCCGATCTCCTGAGTATTCAAGAAGCAATTGCGCTACAAAAAAACGCGATTGCGGCGTTACTTGGCAATGGGCCGGACCGTGGATTGTCACTATCAAGACCTGCTTTGGTATTCTCAACCGCGATCGGTATTCCCGATGACTTAGCGCTAGGATTACTCGGCCACCGCGCTGATATTTCCATCGCACGTTGGCATGCTCAGGCGGCGGCGAATCGCATCGACTATGCCAAAGCACAATTTTATCCCGACATCAAATTGTCTGCGTTTATCGGATACCAATCATTTGGGTTAAACAGCTTATTCAACAGTGGCAATGATGCCGGCAATGTTGGTGCCGCGATTTATCTTCCTCTGTTTTCGGGAGGGCGCCTTGAAGGCCAATTGACCGTTGCTGAATCACACTATGAAGAAGCCGTCGCCTTGTACAACGCCACACTGATCCAAGCACTGCAAGAAGTCGCCAACGCCATCACCAGCAACCAAAAACTCAGTGCACGTATCGCTAAAATGCAAGAAGCGGTTGATGCCGCCAGCGTGGCTTACCAAACCTCTCGCCATCGCTACAGTGGCGGCTTATCAACTTACCTTGATGTCCTGACAGCCGAAAATGCATTGATCAACAGCCAACAAGCCTTGGTCAATTTGGAATCACGCTCTTTTAGTTTAGATGTCGCACTTATCCATGCTTTGGGTGGTGGTTACCACTCTACCCCACTTTAATTTCCATAGGTCTATTCATGAACACGACACACGCACCATCTGATCACGCGCATCAAGCGCGCCGTAATCGAATTACAGGTTTTGCCGCCTTAGCCATTGTTATCCTTATCGCAGCCCTTGGTTGCACTGCTTATTGGTATTTCATTGCCTCACGCTATGTCACTACCGACAATGCTTATGCCTCAGTAGAAATTGCAGAAGTGACACCAGCCGTCAGCGGGATTGTGACCCGAGTTGACGTAGTGGACACCCAATGGGTAAATGCAGGGGATGTGCTAGTAACGCTTGACGACACCGACGCACGTTTAGCGCTGATACAAGCAGAGGCAGATCTGGCTTTGGCAAAACGCCGAGTCGAAAGTTACATTGCCAATGATGAAGGTTTGAATGCCCTAGTGCGAGCGCGCATGGCCGATGAAAACCGGACTAAAGCCCAATTAGCCGTAGCACAAGCTAATTTTGAACGTGCTAAATTGGACTTATCTCGCCGTCAAGACCTAGTAAAATCAGGCTCAGTGTCTGGTGAAGAACTCTCGAACGCCCAAACGTCTTTTACTCAAGCCCAAGCCAATTTAAATGCAGCGAAGGCCGCGGCGAATCAATCGGTAGCGACTCGGCTTTCGACCATTGGTAACCAAAAAGCCAACGCGGCGTTGATCCAAGGCACATCGGTGGAAACCAACCCCGAAGTTCTACTCGCTAACGCGCGTTATCAGCAAGCACAAGTCGATTTAGCCCGTACCGTCATCCATGCGCCCATTGCTGGTGTTGTGGCAAAGCGTCAAGTTCAAGTGGGTAGAAAAGTGCCCGTTGGCGCTCCACTGCTCACCATTGTTCCTATCGACCAGATCCATGTTGATGCCAATTTCAAAGAAGGTGAACTGCGTGATTTGCAGATTGGCCAAACCGTCACTGTGACATCAGATCTGCATGGTGATGATGTGCGCTATCACGGTTTAGTTACGGGAATTTCTGGTGGTACGGGCTCTGCATTTTCGATGATCCCAGCTCAAAATGCCACTGGCAACTGGATAAAAGTCGTGCAACGCCTCCCCGTTCGTATCGAGTTAGATCCTCGCGATCTGCATGACCACCCACTGCAAGTTGGCCTCTCAATGACAGTGACTATCGATACTTTGTCACAAGAAGACGTGAGTTACCTCACTCGTGCTCGCTACGATATTCGCGGCGATCAAGGTTAAGGTGTCAAGATGACTCAAGCATCCGAAGGCATCAAGCCACTGACTGGTAGTGCCCTCTTTTTTGGAACCTTGTGCCTTGCGATGGCTAATTTTTTAGCCATCTTAGACACCACTATTGCGAACGTTTCGGTTTCAAGTATTGCGGGTAGCCTTGGCACTTCCACCAGCCAAGGAACGTATGTCATTACCTCTTATGCGGTAGCAGAAGCGATTTCAGTGCCTTTAACGGGTTGGTTAGCCTCTCGTTTTGGCGCAATCAGAGTGTTTGTTACCTGCTTTATCTTGTTTGGCATTTTTTCACTGTTGTGCGGATTTGCCACCAACATGTCGACCTTAGTGATGTTTCGGGTCTTTCTCGGTTTAGCTGGCGGGCCATTGATGCCTCTGTCGCAAACACTGATGATGCGTATCTTCCCGAAAAACAAAGGTCATGTGGCCATTGGTATTTGGAGTATGACAACCTTAGTGGCTCCGATCATGGGCCCAATATTGGGAGGAGTGTTGTGTGACCAACTTAGTTGGCCTTACATCTTTTTTTGCAAAGTGCCATTTGCCATTATTGCTGGGATCGTTTGCTGGCGCATTTTGCGTAAATTTGAAACTAAAACCAGTAAAACACCCGTTGATGTTATTGGCATAATCCTCTTGGTTATTTGGGTCGGTGCGCTGCAAATTATGCTCGATGAAGGTAAGGACCATGATTGGTTTGAATCAACACGCATCGTGGCTTTAGCGGTTGTGGCCGCAATTAGCTTCGTCTCTTTCCTCATTTGGGAGTTGACCGAACGTAACCCAATTGTCGCGCTGAAGGTGTTCCGCCATCGAGGCTACAGCACCAGTATGGTCACACTTTCATTAGCCTTTGGCGCGTTCTTTTCCATCTCTGTTATCACGCCTTTGTGGTTACAAATTTACATGGGTTACACAGCCACAATATCGGGCTACGCAACAGCCGTGATGGGGATATTAGCGGTCTTTCTTGCGCCATTGATCGCCAACTTATCGAGCAAATATGATCCTCGTCCGTTTGTCTTTTGTGGTGTGTTGTGGTTGGGTTTATGGACTTTCATCCGAAGTTACGCCAACTTAGACATGACGTTTAGCCAAGTCAGTTGGCCCATTTTCTTCCAAGGGATTGGTATGCCGTTGTTCTTTGTACCGCTCACGGCCATTGCCTTAGGGAGTGTCAAAGAGAGTGAGATGGAATCGGCGGCAGGCTTAATGAACTTCATTCGGACATTGTCCGGTGCATTTGCCACTTCGATGATCAATACCGCGTGGGAACGAAATACCCGCCATGTCCACTCTGAATTGTCGGGGCTCACCGACCAACATGGTGTGGCGACCCAAACCATGCAATCTAGTGGAATGAGCTTAGATCAAGTGCGTAATGCGATTGATTGGATCGTACAAAAGCAAAGTGTAATGGTGGCAACTAACCAGCTCTTTATGACGATTGCGACCATTTTTATACTCGCGGCTTGCTTTATTTGGCTGGCTCCCAAACCCAAATACGCGGTTGACACTTCTTCGGTACACTAATTGGTACCTCAGCCCGATAAGTACACTGCTTCTTATCGGGCTTTTTTACGTCATAAAAGATTTTCTCTTTCTCTGTAGATAAAGCAAAAATACTCATCTGCTTTAAGCGATAATCTAAAATACGTTCACTTCATTGAAAACAAAGCGCAAACCTTTATCAACAACCCTGTTGGTAAGCTGCCAAAAAGCATATTTGTCAACCTTTAGACGATGCACAATAGCACCACATTGTGATAAAGAGGCATTCAATGACTACAGCCCAACCCACACCTTGGCTCTAGAAACTATGCAGCAAAACCGTTTTGAAAGATTTGCGATGATTTCAGCGATGACGAAAATGGCCCATTCGATAGAAAAGAAGCGAACAGAGCAGCAAGCCGCAGCCGAAAATCTTATTCGCTGGCATCGATTCATCATAAATCAGCACGCTCAGAACCAGTGTCCAGATTGGCTCAAGTAGCATTAATATCGCCGCATTAGTGGGGTTGGCGTGCTTTTGACCTATGGTTTGCATCAAATACCGCAAACTGGTGGCGAGTAATACGCTCAGAGCAAGCCACTTCCACGTCATCAAACTTATTTGATCTGGCCATGACTCAAACAGTAAAGAGAGTAATACCCCAAGGCAGCCGCCAACAAACAGTTGTAATGTAGTGAGCAACATCGGCGGCAGATTAGCCGAAAAACGACTGTTAAAGTTAAAATGCAATGCCAGGCTAAAGGCCGCAGCAATAAACCACAACTGACTGGTCGCGACGACCCACTCCCCGTTCCACGACAGTAAAAAAAGCCCAATCAGTGCAATGGGTAGCGACAACCAAAATGCGCGCGCCGGTTTAGTGCCAAACAGCGGCCATGCTAATAACGGAACAAACAGCATAGAGAGGCTCATGATGAATGCGCCCTCGCCTAGCGTGTCGCTAATGGAAATCGCGTGGATCCAGCAAAAAATCGAGCCACCTAGCAACACGCCCACACTCATCGATTTTAAACAATCGTGCAGTGAGGCTTGGCGCAGCGCTTTAAGACAAAATGGCAGTAGGCACAGCGACGCTAAAAGAAAGCGCACACCAATAAAGCCAAAAGGCGGTAGGCCTTGAATGGCTTGTTTGGAAAACACCCAGCCCGCAGCGGCCAATAAGGTCGTGATAACTAAAATTAATTCTGCGCGTCGGTTTGCGTACATAGCTTGGCTTATCGTGAAATGAGTAGGAGAACGATTGTAACGAGATTTTTGATCGCGCGTTACTCTCGATTACTTTTATCGTTAATGGTCGGAGGTGCGCACGGAATAAAAAGACGGCCTACCGAAGCAAGCCGTTGTTCTTAAAGAAAATAGAAAGGGCTATAGCGCTTTAACCAATTCCGCAATTCCCTGCCAATCACCTTTATCCATTAGATCTGTCGGTACCATCCACGTACCGCCACACGCCACTACGGATTTAATCGACAAATAATCTTGAACGTTACTTGGGCTAACGCCACCTGTTGGCATGAAATTGACCGGATAAACGGCCGTCAATGCTTTGAGCATGGCCACGCCACCTGAAGGCTCGGCTGGGAAGAATTTCAATGTGCGCAAACCCATCTCCATCGCTTGCTCAACCAAACTTGGGTTGTTGACGCCCGGAACAATTGCCACATGACGCTGTTGGCAATATCTCACCGTGGTTGGGTTAAAACCGGGGCTGACTACAAAATCCACGCCCGCCTCAATGGCTTGATCTACTTGCGCCGTGGTCAGTACTGTCCCTGCGCCAATCAGCATCTCTGGGTAGGTGGCACGCATCAAACGAATCGATTCTGCAGCCGCTTCTGTTCTAAAGGTCACTTCCGCGCATGGCAACCCATTTTCAACCAATACTTTGGCCAAAGGGACCGCTTGGCTAGCATCATTAATCGCAATCACAGGGACGATTTTGATTTCTTTCAATCGTTGTTCAAGAGTTTTCATTTCATAACCTTATAGTAAAACGCTTTTTATAATAAGAAACTTAGGACAGCGACAATCACAAACGCGATGCTACCAAGCAGTGTTTCCATCACAGTCCAAGTTTTGAGTGTGGTTTTCTCATCCATTTCCATCAAGCGAGAAACCAGCCAGAAGCCTGAGTCATTAAAGTGAGATAGTACCGTTGCTCCACCAGCAATCGCAATCACGATAAAACATAAATCCAACTCACTCAAACCCGTGGTTTGTGCCACAATTGGCGCAATCAAAGCGGCGGTGGTGGTTAGTGCCACGGTGGCAGAGCCTTGCGCCACACGTAAGCAAGTTGCGATAACAAACGCCGCAACTATGATAGGCATGCCTGTATCGGATAACACGTCAGCCAATGCTTGGCCAATGCCACTGGCGCGCAACACACCACCAAACATACCGCCCGCACCTGTCACAAGAATTACCGCACAGATAGGCGCTAACGAGTCACTGCACAGTTTTTCCAGCTTGTTCATTCCAAAATCTTTGGCAAACACCAGTAAACAAGTTAGCAGAGTCAGCAACAGGGCCACCGGGGTTTTACCCAACATGCGTAAGAATTCAACCAATGGCGCTTTACCGTCAATCACGCCTGCTACCGCAAGGGTATTAAGACCTGTATCCATAAAAATGAGCAGCACAGGCATCACTAAAATTGCTAATACCGTGGCAAATTTTGGCAATTTATTTTCATCAATAATTTGCTCGGTATTAAAAAACGCTTTAGAGAGTGGAATATCAAATTTCTTACCCGCATACAGGCCAAAGAGGTAAGCGCCAAAATACCAAGTAGGAATCGCGACCAAGATACCAACAATCAGCAGCAGACCAAGATCAGCGCCTAAAAGATCTGAAGCCGCAACTGGCCCAGGATGAGGCGGCACAAAGGCATGCATCACGGCAAAAGCACCAGCTGAAGGTAGCGCGTATTTCAATGGTGAGCCACCAAAGCGCTTCGCTACACTAAAGATGATCGGCATCATCACGATCAATCCCGCATCAAAGAAGATGGGAAAACCAAACAGTAATGAAGCAATACCCAGTGCAAACGGCGCTTTTTCTTCACCAAAGCGGCCTATCAAGGTATCGGCCAGCACTTTAGCACCGCCCGTCACTTCTAAAATTTTGCCAATCATCGCACCTAAACCGACCAGCAAAGCAACGGACGCTAGGGTTCCACCAAAACCAGACATCATGGTTGGGACCACTTTTTCCGCCGCAACACCGGTGGCAATTGCAGTGCCAAGGCTGACTAAGGTTAATGAAGCGAAGGCGTGTATCTTCAACTTCATGATTAAAATCAGTAGTGCTGCAATCGCACATCCCGCGATTGCTAATAGGTAAGCAGGGTTACTGCTTTGAGTCATCAATTCCATGTTCTTCACCTTATATCACGTATTGTTTTGTTTGTGTTTCAGTTCACAAATCTCTAAGTTACGGGTAACATGTTACCGATAACATGGATAAGATAAAGTCATATTTCCAAGTGAATTTAAAAAATGAGATCCAGCTCAGAATACCACTCAAGGAGTCCGTATGACTGGTAGTAGCATTATTGTAATGGGCGTATGCGCCTGCGGAAAAAGCACTGTAGGCGCGAAACTGGCCCAGAAATTAGGGGCGAAATTCATCGACGGTGACGACCTTCATCCAAAAGCCAACATTCTCAAAATGGCAGGCGGAGAGCCGCTAAATGATGACGATCGCAAACCTTGGCTAGAGCGCATCCGTGACGCGGCTTTTAGCTTAGAGAGTAAAAATGAGCACGGCGTGATTGTTTGCTCTGCGTTGAAAAAAACCTACCGCGATCAAATCCGTGACGGTAACCAAAATGTGACCTTTCTCTTTCTCGATGGCAGTTTTGATTTAATCATGAAGCGCATGCAAGCGCGTAAAGGCCACTTTATGAAAGCGAACATGGTGGAAAGCCAGTTCAATACGTTAGAGCGCCCCGACAACGAAGTGAAAGTCGCTATCGTTGATATCGATACGGATATTGATGAGGTTGTAGAGCGCGCCCTAGTGGCATTGCGCGAGCTCACTTTAGATGGTCAAAAGGTGTCAGCATGAGTACAGCCTTAAACCCAACCATCACAGCCGTCACCGAACGAATTATTCAGCGTAGCCGTACTTTGCGTGATGAGTTTCTCAACCGCGCCAAGGCACAGCAGCACAGTGGCAAGGGTAAAGCATCACTCTCTTGTGGTAATTTAGCTCATGCCGTCGCCGCCTCTTGCTCTCAAGAAAAAGCGCACATTCTCGATTTAACGCGTTCTAACTTAGCCATTATCACAGCCTACAACGACATGCTTAGCGCGCACCAAGTGTATAAAGATTACCCTGAGCAAATCAAAAAAGTGCTCGCCCCATTTGGCCACACGGCTCAAGTTGCTGGCGGCGTTCCGGCGATGTGTGATGGCGTAACGCAAGGCCAAGCGGGCATGGATATGTCGTTGTTCTCACGCGATTTGATTGCACAAGCCACGGCATTTTCACTCAGCCACAATATGTTTGATGGCACATTATTGCTCGGTATTTGCGATAAAATTGCGCCCGGGCAACTGATGGGCGCGCTGGCGTTTGCGCACCTGCCAACGGCTTTTATTCCCGCAGGGCCAATGTCCACTGGCATTACTAATGATGAGAAAGTCGATGTTCGCCAAAAACACGCGGCGGGTTTGGTTGATGATAGCGCGCTGCTGAATATGGAGTGCGCTTCGTATCACTCCCCGGGCACTTGCACTTTCTACGGCACCGCCAATACCAACCAATTAGTGTTTGAGGCGATGGGTTTAATGCTGGCAGGGTCAGCGTTTGTCGCTCCCTTTTCCCCATTGCGCCTTGCATTGACGCAACATGCCGCAATCCGCCTTGCCGCCATGAGCGATGGCACGGCGCATTTCCGTCCACTTTATGAGGTGGTGACCGAAAAAAGCGTGGTCAACGGCTTGGTGGCTTTGCTCGCCTCTGGTGGCAGTTCAAACCATACCATTCATTTACTGGCTGTTGCTCGCGCGGCGGGTATTGTGCTGACTTGGCAAGATATCAGTGATCTATCTGACGTCGTTCCTCTTGTGGTGAATGTTTACCCCAATGGTTCGGCGGATATCAATGAATTTGAGCTCGCAGGCGGCGTACCCATGTTGATGACGCGTCTGCATCAAGCGCAATTACTTCACAGCGACGTAAAACCCGTGTTTGGTGAATTTGCAGATCAGCTAAAATCACCGCAATTAGTGGGCCATACGTTAGAGTGGCAAGCGTGTACTCAAACTAAAAACCCCTCGGTAATCGCCCTACCTGATAAGGTATTTCAGCGCTCTGGTGGCATTAAAGTGTTATCGGGTAACCTTGGGCAAGCGGTGATCAAAGTCTCTGCCGTGGCTGAGCAACATCGCATTGTTGAAGCGCCCGCCAAAGTGTTCGCTTGCCAACATCAGGTTGAGCAGGCGTATCAACGCGGCGAGCTCAATCAAGATTGCGTGGTTGTAGTCCGCTTCAATGGGCCAGCAGCCAATGGCATGCCTGAGCTGCATAAGTTAATGCCGATTTTGGGCAACTTACAAAAAGCGGGCTATCAGGTTGCGTTAGTGACCGATGGTCGTTTGTCCGGCGCTTCTGGTAAAATTCCTGCGGCTATTCACGTCTCACCGGAAGCATTAAGAGGCGGCGCAATTGCGCTTATTGAAGAGGGAGATAGGATCCGCGTCGATGCGGTGACAGGCCGATTAGAGAACTTAACGCCAACCGAAGGCCGCGATATCGCCACTTGTGATACTGAGCTCACACAGCAAACTTGGGGGCGCGATCTGTTTAAAGTGTGCCGAGATAATGTCTCTGCCGCCAATCAAGGGGCTTCGTTCCTCTACCCTAATTGATACAACATGAGCTTGATGTAGCCATTGAAGTGACAAACCCAACCACTTCAATGGCTGAATAACAAGCTGACTACAGGCTCTCGCCATCGGTGACACTAAAGCCTAAGTCGAACACTTTCTGCTCAATCACTTCACCAGCCAGTGCGGACAATAATAGCTCAGCGCTTTTCTTGCCAATCTCAAACCGAGGCGTTTCTACGCTGGTTAGCTTTGGTGAAATCGCTTGACCTATATCGAGCGCGTTATACCCCACGATTGCAATATCTTGAGGAATCTTCAGCCCTCGATGTGCACACTTCATCATGGCACCAATTGCAATGTCATCATTAGTACAGAAGATGCCGTTGATCTCTGGCCGCTCTTCTAGGGCTTGTTCGAGTAAATCACCGCCGAGAGTAAAACTTGAATGCTCTTGAGTTAGGATATGAACTGCGGTTAAGCCTGCATCTTGCATTGCACGATCATAGCCATTCATCCGCAACTGCGTTCGAGTATCAAGACGCGCACCGAGATAGGCAATATGCTGTTTGCCACTATCAATCATCTGCGTCACCACATGATACGAGGCCTGTTCGTGATCCAACCCCACCGCCATATTGATCGGCTTGTCTGGCAGCTCCATCGTTTCAACCACCGGCACACCCGCCGCTTTTAGCATCTGGATGGTACGTTCGGAGTGGTGCGTTTCGGTCAAAATAAGACCATCGACTTGATACGACAGCAACGAGGCAATTTTCTCCTCCTCTTCTTGCACGTTATAACCAAAGTGAGCAATAAGTGTATCGTAACCTCTTGCTTTGGTTACCGACTCAATCCCTTGAACTAAATTGGCAAACACTTGGTTTGACAAGGAAGGCAGAAGAATACCAATCGCCTTACTTGACGATTTCGACAACATCGCCGGGGCGCGATTTTGTATATAACCTAATTCTTCAATCACTGCGGCAATTTTTTCTTGGGTTGCCAATGCGACCGAATTGGGGTCGCGTAGAAAACGGGAAACGGTCATTTTCGTCACCCCCACGCGGTCTGCGATATCTTGCAGGGTAGGCCTAGTTTTACGTTGCATACTGCTCATTTTTATTCTGTTTTCCAACTGAATGTTACCGTAACATTAAACCTCATGACGACTGTGCATTTCAATCTTTATATCACCTCGTTAAGCTCATACACACAGAGGCAATGGCGTAATTTGTGTGACCAACTCGCACAATTATCAACAAACTCATTAATAATCCCTAAAATGGACTTGCTTTCTTGCCTCCTCACCCCAAAAAGAGAGTAATGTGAGGCAGAAGCTCTCCTTTTCATGGATCTTTGATTCATCGCAAGGCGCTTTTCCCCCTGCCAGATTAATTAATAGCTTCTGATTTTGAAGCTGCATTCTAAGGAAATAATAATGTCTGATACACCCACTACCGTTGAATATACCGTTGAAACCCTAAAGCCTGTTGTTGAATCTTCCGGTTCTATTTGGGGTTATGTGGCGGGCGGTGTCGTGCTTGCAGTGGTTCTTGGTTACTTTGCTTTTAAAAAGCTCAACAAACCGGCCTTTGTCATTAAACAAATGCGTAAACGTAACCGCAAAGAGATGAAAAAACATGGTGTGGAAAGTGCCGAGGCGATGGTCGATCTCGATCTTCTACTCGATGCAGTACAAGAGTACGCCACCCAACAAGCGATGAGTGGCACAACCATGGTGCAACTGTTAGCGCCATTAAATGACGCCAATAAAATGAAATCCGCAGGAGATTTCTATCATTCAATGGCCTACATTGCCAAAAGCATCAATAACCCGACGCTGGCTAAAACATTACAGAACAAATCAAAACAGGTTCGTTCAAGCTCGCCACTGATGGCTGGCCTGCTCAAGCGTGCTGGCGTTTAATTTATTCCTATTGTCTTGATTAGATTGGCACTCACATTTTAAATGAGTGTCAATCACTTTCCTCAGTATCCATACTCACCTCAAAATGCATTTAACCCTTAATTAACAATTGGTTATCAAGAAAACTCAATATTCGCTCTGGTGCACAAATTTGTATATCTATAGTGGATAGGGAATTGGCGCGTCTACGGCATTTCTATCCAATTAGAAATATCCTGCTAAAGTTGTTATAGGTATCTTAAAAAACATCAAAACAAGTAATAATGCGATAAAAAGCATGTAATTAGCAGGGAAAGGTAATGGATCTATCGCAAGAAGCACGCCCGAAAGCTGCTTTAAAGTTAAATAAGACAATCTTAAATGCACTTTGGCTGCCTTTGATTATTCTTATCTTTGGTTTATTTACCGCAAGTCATTTTAATCAACTGCATCAGACAGAGCGAATTGAGCATATACAACATGATTTATCTGCTCGATT
This sequence comes from Vibrio sp. 3-2(1), assembly GCF_963887575.1. Lineage (NCBI taxonomy): Bacteria > Pseudomonadati > Pseudomonadota > Gammaproteobacteria > Vibrionales > Vibrionaceae > Vibrio > Vibrio sp. 3-2(1). The sequence goes on from NZ_CAWPGB010000011.1 coordinate 502,096, forward strand.
ACAGCAGATTAGTAATGGGGTATCAGAAAAGGTTACGCTATATCAATACGGGATACGTGGCTTTAGAGGTGCGGTAATGACTGCCGGTGTCGATGCATTTGATTATGAGCAAATGTTTCGCTATACCCAGACTCGTGACTATCCCAAAGAATTTCCAGGTGCTCGTGGCTTTGGATTTATCCGCTTTGTTGAACCACAGCAAAAAGAAATGTTCCTTGAGCAAGCTCGCCTAGACAGGCCGGACAAAACCTTCAATATTCGCTCACTTTCAGAGCATAATAGCAGCTTGTTTGTCATCCAATACATTGAACCAGAAGAGCGTAATAAACAAGCGGTCGGCTTAGACATTGGTTCAGAGGCTATGCGTCGTGCAGCAGCTTTAGATGCAGCCAAAAATAACTCGGTACGTCTCACTGCTCCTATAACTCTTGTGCAAGCCAACAAAAAGGCACTGCAAGGGTTTCTAATACTAATGCCAGTGTACAACACCAATAAAATAGCGGATTCCTCTTCTGTGGAAGAACGATTAAGCAAGCTGGTAGGCTGGAGTTATGCACCTATTTTGATAGATGAAGTGTTAAGTGCTGTGGCTGGCCTCAATGACGAGGTTATTCTAACCATAAGTGACATCAATGACGGTGATTCAAAACATTTTTTCACCCGCGGCTCAATTCAAGATAGAACCCCTTATCAAGTAACTCAAACCATTGATTTGTTTGGACGTCAATGGGAGCTCAATCTTATCGCTACCAACAAGTTTATCGAATCTCTACCATTAGATACTTACAACCAAACTTATCAAGAGATCTTAACGGCCACATTATTGCTTATGTTGACTGTTTTTATCATTCAAATGATGCGTTCTCGTCGAGATCAGTTAGCCAAACACAAAATAGAGATCGCTCAAGCAAGGGAAGCCGTACTGACAGAAACCAATCTTCAACTAGAAAAATTAGTCAACCAAAGAACAGAGGAGATTTCGCAAGCGAATGCTCTACAGCGCAGCATTTTGAGCAGTGCGGGTTACGCTATTATCGCGACGGATCTAGATGGATTAATCACTATATTTAACCCCTCTGCAGAAAAACTGATCGGCTACAGTGCCAGTGAACTGGTGGGAAAAAAAACACCAGCTATATTCCACTTACCCGAAGAGGTCGTTCGACGAGCAAAAGATCTGTCGTTAGAGCTAGGAGAAACCGTAGAAGTCGGGTTTGATGCCTTTGTCGCTAAAGCAAAATTAGGCAAATCCGATATTAATCATTGGACTTACATCAGTAAAAACGGCCAACACATTCCGGTTAAACTTTATGTCGGTGGATTAATAGATGACCACGGTCAGTTAGTCGGCTTCTTAGGTATTGCTTATGACTTAACGGAACAGCTACAAAAAGAGAAAGAACTCGCGGAAGCCAAAGAGCAAGCGGAGTACGCAAACCGAGCTAAGTCTGATTTTTTAGCGAACATGAGCCATGAAATTCGAACCCCAATGAACGCTATTTTGGGGTTATTACAGATAACTCTCAATACCGATTTAAGTAGCCAGCAGATCGACTACTTAAGTAAAACACAAAGTGCAGCCAAGTCTCTACTCGTTCTTTTAAACGATATTTTAGACTTTTCTAAAGTGGAAGCAGGAAAGCTTGAATTAGAGCAATCTTCATTTTCACTTCCAGATCTGTTACAAGAAACGGGGATACTACTGTCGTCAAGCCTTCAAGAGAAAGCCATCGAGATCATTTATGATGTTGCGCCTGATGTTCCAACCATCTTGATCGGTGACAGCCTACGCTTACGACAAATATTATTAAATTTAGCCGGTAATGCCATTAAATTTACTGATGCAGGTGAAATAAAAATATCCATAGAAACACAGAAAATATCAGAAAATAATTGCACCTTGCTTTTTAAAGTGTCAGACACTGGTATCGGGATGACCCAAGAACAGAAAGCAATTATCTTTAATGGATTTAGCCAGGCTGAGTCGTCAATTAGCCGAAAGTATGGCGGTACAGGATTAGGTTTATCGATCGTAAAACGGCTAGTGAGCCTGATGAAAGGTGACATTAGCGTAACCAGCCAACTTGGTAAGGGGAGTGAATTTGCGTTCACCACTACATTAAACTTCGCGCCTGTTTGTAATGACATTTACTCGCATCTTACACAGGGTTTAAACATATTAGTGGTAGAAGATAATGAAACCGCACGTTTAATTCTTCAAGACATACTCCAAAAACTAGGCTGCCAAGTGTTTGCTGCGCCCAACGCCGATGAAGCTTTAGCACAACTACACAACTTAGCTCAACAAAACGAAGTAATTGATCTCGCATTTGTTGACTGGAAACTTCCTGATATGGATGGCTTGGCTCTTACTCGATCCATCAAAAACCAGAAAAATCTCAAAAAAATACCTTTAGTCATCATGATTACGGCTTTTGGCCTAGAAATTCTCGACAAACATTTAGAAGACACCCATGAACTTTTAGAAACCGTGCTGATAAAGCCAGTAACGCCAGATCTAATCAAACAAACCATTATCAATGTACTGCAAAGTAAAGATGCAGTATTTGCAGAAACATTCCATCGAATAAATTCAAACGATAGCTTATCTGGTATCAGCATATTGCTGGTTGAAGATAATCCGACCAATCGCTTGGTCGCAACCGAATTACTCAGCGAACGTGGCGCAACAATTATCGAAGCTGAGGACGGCTTTAAAGCACTAGATATACTGCAAAATCAGCAGTTTTCCCTAGTACTGATGGATATTCAAATGCCCGGTATGGATGGTTATGAAACGACTCGTAAGATCCGACAAGAGATGAAGTTTCATCAACTTCCAATATTAGCAATGACAGCTAATGCTCGCCCTGAAGATAAAGCCACCTGTTTAGCTGCAGGTATGAATGACCATATTGCGAAACCTTTCGAGATCAATGATGTGGTTAGAAAAATTCAACACTTCGTAACTCAAAAAACGCTCCCAGCAAAACAACAAGTGGTGGCTACCCATAATCAAAAAATATCGACACCAGCTCAAGAATATGCAGACAAACATGGTATTAAACTCAATCAAGCGATAAATCGAATCGGCGATTTATCCGTTTATCTAAAAGTAATCAATCAATTTGTCATTGATATGCAAGATGCTATATCACAACTGCAATCTACTGAAATTGCCACTGATGTCGCATTGCGTATCTACCACAGTTTAAAAAGTGGTTCAGAAAGCTGTGGACTTACACAATTGTCGGAAAAGTTAGCAAAAGCTGAGCTCGAATGTTCAATAGCAACCACAGAGACGATGAGAAGAAATAGTAGCTTATTGGCTGACGTACTATTTGCACAATCACAACTCAGATCATTGATGAATTTACTCAGCAACGAGCAACTAACGACTACAACACCAGTTGCCATGGATAAAGCAATATTTAGAGAAAAACTGCTCATGCTCGGGAGATGTTTCAACACTTCAAATATGGAAGCGACGACATTATTTGAAGAAATCTCAGCACAATTAAATATGATTGATGAAGAGTTAACAAAACAACTTGCAGAACAAGTACAAAGTTTGGCGTTTGAACAAGCAACTGCAATACTAAAAGAAATCATGAAAAACAAAGAGTTTTCCGATGCTATCTAATTACGGTTTACTAAACTTCAGTAAGAAAACTGACTTCACGGTACTCATCGTTGATGATCAGCCGACTAATATTCAGCTCATATATCAATTATTGAAAGATGACTATCAGATATTGATGGCGACATCTGGAACGCAAGCCATCAACGTTTGCAAAGAAAGTCAGCCCGATTTGGTGCTACTCGATGTCATCATGCCAGAAATGGATGGCTTACAAACCTGCCGCTTGATCAAAAATGACCCTACGATCGCTGATATACCTGTTATTTTTATTACCGGATTAACCGCCCAAGAAGACCAAGATGCATGTTGGGAAGCAGGCGGTGTTGATTTTCTAAAAAAACAATTTAATATCAATACGTTAAAAAACAGAATCAAGGCTCATTTAACCCTAAAGCACCAAGCAGACCTACTGAGATCATTGGCATATTTAGACGGCCTTACCGGTCTTAATAATCGCCGCTATTTCGATCAACACTTAAAGTCTCACTTAGCGCAAGCTTACCGAAAAAAACAGCCTCTCTCGTTATTGCTGATCGATATTGATTATTTTAAACAATACAACGACACATTTGGCCACCTTGAGGGTGATGATTGTTTAAAAAAAGTCGCCACTACTTTGCACCAATGTTGTCGAAGACCAACCGACATCGCTGCACGGTATGGTGGTGAAGAATTCGCCATGATTCTTCCTGAGACGGACCAAGAAGGTATTTGGTACGTTGCTAACCTTGTTCAAGATAAAATCAAAGCACTGTGTATAGACCACCCAGCGGCTGAAAACGGTTTTTTAACCATCAGCATTGGAGGCGCAGTCGACCTAGAAGGTTCCCATTCACCAGAGCAGTTAATTAAATTGGCTGACAACATGCTCTATCAAGCGAAAAACACCGGACGAAACCAAACGAATATCACTAGTGAAAAGAGTACAGACTAAACAAACCAACACTTTCTTAACATAAGAAAAAATAAGGCTAGCTTTTTGGGAAGTGTGATTTTATTAACTCTTATCTAACAATCACTTATCTGAGAAATTTAATATTCGTTCCGGTGCACAAATTTGCATCTCTATAGTTAACATTTATAGCTCGTTGCAGTATTACTGGTCATAAGTTCAGGGCAACCACAAAACGACATCGAGAGTTCATTTCACTAGGTGACTTCTCAATGCCGTATTTGAACCCTCCAGCTGTAGACATAACCACTAACCGAGTTCTTACGCCTACCCCTGCCGTTCATTAAGCTTGCCCACCAGCCGTTTTTTAATTGTTCAGGAGACTCATCATGAGTGATATTGCACTTTCTATCAGCATTCTCTCGCTGGTAGCTGTGCTGGGTTTGTGGATAGGGAATTGGCGCGTCTACGGTGTTGGTTTAGGGATCGGTGGGGTGCTGTTTGGCGGCATTCTCGTCGGCCACTTTACAGGCATGTGGGGTGTGGTTCTTGACTACAATACGTTGCATTTTATTCAAGAGTTCGGCCTTATCCTATTTGTGTACACCATTGGTATACAAGTCGGACCCGGTTTTTTCTCTTCACTTCGAAGCTCAGGACTAAAACTCAACGCCTTTGCCGCACTGATTGTATTGCTGGGCTGTGTGGTGACGGTCGCGCTTTACTATCTGTTTGATGTGCCTTTACCCGTTATTCTTGGTGTATTCTCCGGTGCAGTCACCAATACGCCATCATTAGGCGCGGGGCAACAAATCCTGACTGAGTTAGGTGGCCAAGAGAACATGCTTGACCTGACGGGTATGGGTTATGCGATTGCTTACCCCTTTGGCATATGCGGTATTTTGCTGACCATGTGGCTGCTCAGAATTGCCTTTCGTGTCAGTGTTGACGCCGAAGCCGAAGAGTTTGAGATCCACAACGGCCACAAAAAAGAGAGCTTACACACCATTAACGTTGCGATTAAAAACCCCAACTTAAATGGCCTGCTCTTAAAAGACATTCCCGCGCTCAGTGATGGCGATATTGTGTGCTCGCGCCTTAAACGTGGTGAACACCTTTCCGTGCCCAAACCCGATTCACGAGTTGAAGTGAATGATTTGCTTCATCTGGTCGGCGATAAAAAAGCGTTAGAAAAAGCACGCTTGGTGATTGGCGAAGAGGTCGATGCATCACTTTCGACACGCGGCACTGAGCTGCGAGTACAGCGCTTAGTCGTCACCAACGAGATTGTGCTTGGTAAAAAGCTGCGCGATCTGGATTTAAAAGAGAAATACGACGTCGTAGTTTCGCGTTTAAACCGTGCCGGGGTTGAGCTTATCCCAACCAGCCAATCTACCTTGCAGTTTGGCGACATTCTCAATTTAGTCGGGCGTCAAGAAGCGATTGAAGCGGTCAGTGGCATGGTCGGCAACGCGCACCAAAAATTACAGCATGTGCAGATGCTACCAGTATTCGTTGGGATTGGACTTGGGGTATTACTCGGATCTATTCCGTTTTATCTACCGGGATTCCCCGCCGCCATTAAGCTCGGCTTAGCTGGAGGACCGCTGATTGTCGCACTTGTTTTGGCGCGTATCGGCAGCATTGGCAAAATGTATTGGTTTATGCCGCCCAGCGCGAACCTTGCTCTACGAGAAATTGGTATTGTGCTGTTTTTAGCCGTAGTCGGGTTAAAATCTGGGGGTAATTTTGTTGAAACCTTAGTGCAAGGCGATGGCGTCAGTTGGATGGGTTACGGCATGTTGATCACGGGTATTCCATTGATCACCGTCGGAATACTGGCTCGTGTTTTAGGCCATATTAACTATCTCACCATCTGTGGCATGCTAGCAGGCTCGATGACCGATCCACCCGCTCTTGCTTTTGCAAATGCGCTGCACGAAAGCAGTGGCGCTTCTGCATTGGCATACGCTACTGTCTATCCGTTAGTGATGTGCCTGCGCATACTCTCACCGCAAATATTGGCGTTAATTTTATGGGCAATATAGCGAACGGTTAATATCAGGCAAACTAGATAAACAAAGTGGGTCGCTCAGTACCCACTTTCTTTTGCTGCGTTGATAATGCTCCCACACAGCAACGTCTCACCAAATCTCTACAACATAGGAACAACGGACAGTAGCAGCAACGCGCCCATCGCGCCGTTAAACCAGCGGACATAACTTGGGTGATTCATCCAGTGGCTCAACTGTTTACCCGCCGCAGTCCAAACACTGACCGACGGAATGTTCACCAAAGCAAACACCAATGAAATCAGCATTAACTGCGCCCAGCTCGCACTTTGGTTAAATACACTCACCGCAGTCAGCGCCATCGACCAACCTTTGGGGTTGACCCATTGAAACAGTACAGCCGAAACAAATGACATCGGTTGATACTGCTTCTCTCCCTGCGAAGGATTACTCAGAGCAATTTTTATCGCCAAATAGACCAAATAAATGGTGCAGGCAATTTGCAAGCCTTGTTGCAACATAGGATAACGATGGAATAAACCCGTTAACCCAACACCAACCAATAGCACCATAATGCTAAAACCAAACGTTACACCAAGCATGTGCGGAATAGTGCGCATAAAGCCCACATTCGCACCGGATGTCATCAGCATGATGTTGTTTGGACCCGGTGAAAAGGTCGAAACAAAAGCAAAAGCCACCAGTGGCCACCATTGTGTGTAATCCATCTTCTTTCTCTATTTAATAATGATGAACAAATAATAATGGTATCGGCTGGCAATATTGTGCTTATATTGGTCAATACCACTAATATTGAGCAATAAAAATAAGCCATGGACAGATTTGACGAGAGAATATTGCAAGAGCTACAACTTGATGGCCGAGTCTCGAATGTCGAGCTAGCCGAACGCATCGGCTTATCGCCCTCCGCCACGTTGCGCCGTGTGCAGGATCTCGAGCGTAAGCAGATCATTAAAGGCTATCGAGCGGTCTTAAATAAAACCCAACTTGATGTCGGGTTTGTCGCTTATGTGGCAATTGGCTTAAACAGCCATACTAAAAAAGCGCAGCTCAGTTTCGAAGAACATGTGCGCTACGCCAAGGAGGTGGTCGAATGCCACAACATTACCGGGATGAACGAATATTTGCTGCGTGTCGAAAGCAAAGATCTCAGCGCCTATAAACGTTTTCACGCCGATGTGCTTGGTGAGTGCTTAACGGTGAAATCGATCACCACCATGGTGGTGATGGACTCTCCTAAAGACGAACGGCAATAGTATTTACGCCATCACTTTTAGCATTCGACAAGGTGCGCAAGGTACTAAGATAAGTAACTACCAAAACTCATCTCATTCTAACGATTGAATTTCTTAAGCCTTTATTAAGAAAAGATCTTTATAAGTTCCATAACGTCTTCTCATCACACGGTATGTTATGGAACCCACAATGAAAAATCCTCGCTTCTCATACGCAAGTATTACCTTGTTGCTTGCTCTCTATTTCAGCTTGGTACTCAACATCCCTATTTATGCCAAATTGGCACAGATTTTTTCGGCTGCTGAGCAGTTCAATTGGGGGTTTGCGTTCTCAATACCGATTTTTTTCTTTTTGGCGCTGAACGTTATTTTCCAACTGTTTTCGTGGCCTTATTTTCTAAAACCTTTTTTTGCGGTCTTACTCATCCTTTCTGCTGTGGTGAGTTATGCGAGTTACAATTACGGCACGATTGTCGACCGAGACATGTTGATCAATGTCGTTGAAACCAATAGCAGTGAGGCAGGCTCTTATGTCAGTCTCTATTCCATTGTCTGGATCTCAGCGTTGGGCATCCTCCCTGCCGCTCTATTACTGCTTTCACCACTTAAAGTAGAAAAATCCACTTCCTGCTTTTTAGGCTATAAAGCGCTATCAATATTGCTCTCTTTACTCGGCATCGTCATTATTGCGGCGCTTTATTATCAGAATTATTCGTCGGTTGGACGCAACAATAACTACCTCAAGAAAATGATCATCCCCACTCATTTTGTCTATAGCGCTTACGGTCTTGTGAAAGACCGCTATTTTACCAAGCCTGTGGTGTATCAAATTATCGGCGCTGATGCGCAGCAGCAACTGAAAATCACCCATAGCCGTGATGCCGAAAAACCAACCTTAGTTTTGTTTGTGCTCGGAGAAACAGCTCGCGCACAAAATTACCAATACCACGGCTACACACGCGATACCAACGCTTATACCGCGCCTTATCAGCCTATATTTTTCAGTGATGTCGCCTCTTGCGGTACCGCTACAGCGGCTTCTGTACCTTGTTTATTTTCCAATATGAATCGTCATGATTTTGATCGTGCCAAGGCGGATAATCAGGACAATGTCCTCGATATTTTGCAGCGTGCAGGCATCGATCTCTTATGGAAAGAGAATGATGGAGGCGATAAAGGCGTCGCGAAAAATATTCCGCAGAAAGAGTTGGATAAAACTGCGCGAGAAGGCCGATGTGACGGCAGCACTTGTTATGACGTCACAATGCTAGACAACTTAGATGAAGAAATTGCCAACCAAACTGGTAACCGAATGATTTTCATGCACATCATTGGAAGTCACGGGCCAACCTACTTTAAGCGCTATCCTAAAGACATGGTGCAATATCAACCTGATTGCCCAAGAGCGGATATTGAAAATTGCAGCGTTGAGCAGATAGTGAATACTTACGACAACACTATTCGTTATACAGATTTTGTTTTGGCGCAGCTGATTGAAAAGCTAAAATCACTGCAAGCGCAATACAACACCGCATTGATTTATGTCTCCGACCATGGGGAATCGCTGGGAGAAAATGGACTGTTCTTACATGGCATGCCGTACAGCCTAGCACCCGATGATCAAACTCAAGTACCGCTTTTAGTCTGGTTATCTGACGGATTCGCCCGTACGAAAGGCGTGAATAAAACCTGTTTACGTCAAACAGCCACTCAGCCCTATGCTCACAGTAATCTCTTTCACTCTTTACTTGGCATTATGGATGTATCAACCAATGCATACGAGAAAGCGCAAGATATTTTTGCGCCATGCCGCTAAAGAGTATGGATAAAAACAGAAGAGACCCGTTAACTTAGATAAAAACAAACCCTGAAGATGTTGCTGTCGTTGTGTCTCGGCAGCAACTCGACGGTGGCATTATGCAGCGCGGCGATATCACGGCAAATCGACATTCCAAGCCCTGCCCCATCGCCTTTTTCACTGTTAGCTCGATAAAAGTTATCAAATATTTTTTCTCGGGCTTCGTTCGTGATGTTGGGGCCGCTATCAGTCACATTCACTTGAATAAACTGATCATCGCCATGCAACGTAATATCAATGTGACTGTGTACGCCAGAATAGCGCATCGCATTATCGATTAAGTTTTTAAACAACACGCCGAGTAATAGCTCGTCGCCTTGAACCGACAAACTCTGCCCTTCATAGCTCAATTGTTGGTCGTGCTTTAACGCTAACGGCGCAAGATCTGCGATAACTTGCTTAATAGAGACTGAGAGATCGACCGTTTGTGATGACAATTCCATAGTGCTTTCTACTTTGGCTAACATCAACAACTGATGAATAAGGCGGTCAGTACGCTCAATACCCTTAAGAATCATGTCCAAATCATATTTCAGTTGCTGCTCATTCTGGCTGAGCATCGCGTTTTCGGCATTTAATCTCAATACCGTTAGTGGTGTTTTAAGTTCATGAGCAGCCATGCGTGTGAAGCGTTTTTCTCGCTGCCAAGCCAATTCTAATTGAGCCAACAGTTGGTTGAGTGTCTCTACTAATGGTGAGAGTTCGGTGGTTTGTTCTGTAACGTAAATGCGATCCAACTTATGGACACTGCGAATGGCGATTGCTGATTTTAGTTCTTGCAGTGGTTTGAAACTTCGGCCAATAAGCATCACCAGCACCAAGATAACGCATGGGATCAGGATCAATTGCGGCAACGCGGTCGACAGTGCAATTTCATTGACCATTTCATCACGAATACTCTGTTTTTCCGCAACCAGAATGTATTCCGAACCGTGATCAGGATGAGGTTGCGCCAATTGAAAATAACGCCATGTTTGGCCATCAATGGTGACGTTGCCAAATCCATTATTGCTGGCATTGCTGCTAAAAGCGGGTTGCTGACTATCAGAGCTATACATCAACTGACCATCTCGATAAAACTGAAACAGAATGTACCGCTCATAAGGGTGACCATACTGCGTTGCCATCTCCTTGTTGGCTTGCGAAAGACGTTCAATGCTTTGCATCCACTGATCAAACTGTTGATGAAGATCGGCATTGTCTCCTTCTTTTATAGAGACAGAAGTCGCCATCAACAGTAATTTTGCCGATTGACCTAAGCGCGCATCGTACACCTCCTCAACTTCATGTTGAGCAGTAGAAAAACTGAAATAAAGAGAAATGAGCAGTAAGCCACCGCTTAACCATACCGCCGACTGTGTTAAACGACGTTTAATCGAAAAGATTTTTTTATTTTTCAATCATATACCCCACACCACGGATATTTTTGATGACATTTTCTGGCATTTTTTTACGCAAGTTATGAATGTGAACTTCGATAGCGTTGTCACTGCTGCCTTCGTCCCAGCCATGAAGCGCTTGTTGCAATAGCTCTTTGCTCATCACTCGCCCTGCTTGAGTGATCAAACTGGCGAGAATTTTATATTCATTGCGCGTCAGTTTGAGGGGTTGCTGACGATATTCAATCTCCTGTTTGGAAAGAGAGAGGCTCAGATCACCAATCGAAATCAGAGCCTCGGCGCTGCCTGAGCTGCGACGAATGATAAGCCGTAAACGTGCCAGTAGCTCTTCTAACGCAAAGGGTTTACCTATGTATTCATCGGCTCCACCATCTAACCCTTTGACGCGATCGCTAATATCATCACGCGCCGTTAGGATCATTACAGGCAGCGAATAACCGGCGTTTCTAATGCCACGCAACACCTCAAGACCATCCATATCCGGTAAGGTTAAATCCAAGATCACCGCCGAAAACTGTTCAGTTTTGAGCGCACACGCCACGCCGCCACCTTTTTCTAACCAATCCACCGTATAACCTTGGCGAGTCAACGCCACCTGCATTGACTCGCCCAGTTGTTTGTCATCTTCGACTAATAATAAACGCATACGTTATTTTAAATTCTCCAACAAAAGAGCAATTTCTTGCTGACGCCCAGCATCGGCAATCGCTCTTTGTGGCCTTGCTGGTGCTTGTTGTGCTTGCAACAGGTACTTTCTTGCTTCATCGGTTCTGCCTTGCTCGGCAAGAAAATCACCGTAAAAATAGTTGGCATCAATTCCTGTCGGGTTAATCAGCAGCGCTCTTTGCAGCAACTCTTCCGCTTTAACGTCGTCGCCAAAAGCCACTGGCCAGCCGGGCACTTTGTAATATAAGGTGCCTAAACTTGTAAAAGCCGAGCCATCTAAAGTATTAGGCGCTTGATCGATAACCTCTTCGTACAATAATTTCGCCTCTTTCACTAAAGATAGCGCACCCAACCCACCTTTTACGCCCGCTAATGAGGATTTATTGATGGCAAGCCACACTTTGAGTTCTGGGCTGTTACTTGATTTCATCTCTAAGGTGTTACGCATAATGACACGTTCAAAACAACGTTCTTGATCATCGCTCGACTTCATTTTGTATTGGCATTTGGCCCAATCAGATTGAACCTGAGCTAAAGGGGTGATCGCAAAAGCGGGTGTCGTGCTTACCGCAAAGATGACCAATGCACTGGCCCATTTAAACACAGTTTTCATATGTTGTTCTCCTTGAATTATCACGCTTTAACGGTTCAAAAAGGCAAGAATGGTCGCTTGCTGCTTTTTAATTGCCGACGAAATCACTGCAGGCCATAGTTGATTTAATCGCACCAACACTTTTTCAGGCCAGCCAATCCAGCGAGTTGTTGATTCGCTTTCGAGCATACTAAGTACATGTTGGGCAACAACCTCTGGCTCATCACAGTGGTTGCCTACGGCTTGGTTGAACTGGTTCACCGTGTCATTATTCAGCTCGGTATTGGTCGCTCGCGGCGCTAGGTAGAGTACCTTGATACCCGTCCCCTCAAGCTCACGCTGCATCGCTTCACTAAAACGGTGCAACCCTGCTTTGGTAGCGCAGTACGTGGCATAACCTGGGTAACCAATAGCCCCTAAACTTGAGCCAATATTTAAAATAATCCCCGGTTTATTCAACCAATGTATCGCCGATTGAGTCAGTTGCATCGGAGCAAGTAAATTCAAATGCAGCTCCTGTTGCACTGAAACTGCGGTTCGTCTGGCTAATAAGCGAAACTGGTTGATGCCCGCATTATTGATCACCACACTGATTCGTTTCTGGCCCATAAAAAAGCGCTGAATGAAGGTGTTGATCTGCTCTATTCCTGACTCTGTGCTTAAATCTGCACTCAAAATCAGATGCTTCTCAGGCATGGGTAGCGTTTGCCGAAGTTGCTCGAGTTTTTGACCATCTCGAGCCACCAGAACTAGACTGGCTCCTTGCTTAGCAAGCAGCAATGCGATGCGTTGCCCGATACCACCGGAAGCGCCGGTGAGTAAAACATGTTGATGATTAAGATCCATATTGCGACCTTACACCTTGCGAAGCTAAATCTTGCGAACCTGCATGCACCATTGACTCGCAAGGAAGCGGTAGTTCTCGCAGCATCTGCCCATACAGATCAAACACCATGTTTGCAGAGCGGATGATGGCCTCTTGATCGGATACACACTGAATGTTGTTCATTAACGACTCAAAAAAACGGATGTGCCCTTGATCAAGTTCGCTGTGCGAAGTGAGATAAGTCATCGCCGCATCAGGAAGCTCCAAACGCTGTTTGACTAACCGTGCGATATTCCCACCGACACCCACACTGGTTCCTTCAAGTACCCACACCATGCCAAATAAGCTCAACGGGTTAGCGCGATCAATCTGGTGATAGAGATACGCCACCATGAGTTCGATGGAAGCGCTGACCCGCCCTGCCCCCTCATTATGACGCACTGCGTCCACATCACCACCGCACGCTTTAATATCGTTCAAGATCCACTCTTGGTGGCCTTTTTCTTCATCGATGTACTCGGCAATCGCCGTTCGTACCCACTCATATTCATCGCCTAAGCGGCTGCCACATGCCATCAGCAGTGGCACCGTATGTTTAACATGGTGATAAGCTTGAGTGAGAAAACGAATATACATCTCTAGGCTGATCTCTCCTCTTGCGCAGGCATCAAATACCGGAGCTTGCAACATCTGCTGCTGTGCTGGCTCAGTTTGTGTTTTTAAAATATGGAAAAATTTGCTCATTTTAAAGCTCCTCAGCCATTGAATAGAAGGAAGGAATAGAGATAAAAACCGTCTGTGGATTAGTGGTGTGGCGCGCCAAGCGAGCCTCTTGCAGTGCGTTTTCAATAGCTAAGCGTTTTGGGCGACCATTAGCGGTCAGCCACTTTTGCCAGCAATGAGTATCGCTCACCAACCAAAGCTGCGTGATGTGTGCGTAATCGGGCAACACGCTATTGAGCTGTTGCACGCGCGTAACGAGATCAGGTAAAGGACTGTCACTGACGGCCGTGAGGCCTGCCTGCCCGTCGCCCACCACCACAAATCGATGGTGTGCAATCAAAGCCAATGCTTGAGATTCAATCCATTCAGGGGCCACGTTACGCCCAAAACTGGTAATGATGAGGTTCTTTTTACGCCCGATGATGGTTAAAAAACCCTCATCATCGATTGTGGCCATATCACCAGTTGACAACCACTCGTGGCTAAACGGCTCACCTAAATACCCCAAAGCCGTGTTGCCTTTAACTAACAATTCGCCATCTTGTGCCAGCGAAACCTGAAGATGAGACAGCACCTGTCCGCACGACCCCGGCTTATTTTGTTGGGGTGTATTCATACTCACGACCGAAGCACTTTCAGACAAACCATACCCTTCAAAAGCGGGAATGCCGAGCTGGCGAGCTGCGTCAATTAATTGGGGAGCCACTCGCGCCCCGCCCACGGCAACCCAGCGTAAAGGCAGCGCAAGAGCTGGGCTCTGCTTGACGACTTCAATTAATGCCAGCAATAGCGCAGGCGTTAGCACCAAGCTTGACGGCTGAAACTGTTGTAGTGCGAGTGCGAACGTTGCACCACAGAACTGGCTAGAACCAGTCAAACCTACTTCGCTGCCACAGACAACTGTCGATGTCACACCCAGAACCAAAGGAACATACACACCCGTGATGTTTTCTAACAAGGTTGAGAGAGGCAGCATCACGAGGTGACGCTCAACTTGCGCGGACATTTTCTCTGCGATCGCCAGCGTGACCGCTTGCATGTTTTCGTCACTCAAACACACCCCTTTCGGCGTTCCGGTGGACCCAGACGTAAAGGTGATTTTTTGCGTCAAAGGCAACACCTGTGCTGATGGATTCGCCAAATAGACAAAAGCAGGTAGATGGCTGAGCGTTGAGAAAGGTTCACCTAGCGTTGGCCAATCACCTAAGCAAACATCAACCCCCGATTCATACAGTAAGTGTTCAACCTGTACCTTACTAAAGAAAGTAGGTACAGGAACGAGCACTATTTTTGCGTGCATGGCCGCAAGGTCGATGATCACCCAATCCAAACTATTTTCAGCTTTTAATGCGATACGCTGTACCTGCCACTGGCGCAATGTGCGTGCTGTGGCTTCCACCTTTTCTAAGAGCTGTTGATAGCTCAGCGCTATCTTTTCTTGTTTGGCATTGTGCCCAATGAAGGCAATGCTATCTGGCTTTTGCTGCGCATGTTGATGAAGCGCCGATAAAATTTGGTTCATAGCAAAGGCCTCACGCTTGTTTCTGGTTTAAATGAAATCGGTTGAGCAACGCCAGCCCCTGCGCCAAATTTCCCGCTAAAATTCGAGGGCTGTGTTGGTAATAACTGCCCCAAATTTGGTTGGCGTTAGGAATGCAAGATGCTGACGCTTTCGCGATCAATGTCGGTTGTAAACCAAATCGACGCATCAAAGCATGCAGTGGATCCGTTGCTGTAAAAACGCACCATTCATACCCTAAATCAACCAGCTGTTGAGCGATCAAAGTAAAGTGCAGCGCCGATAAACCACGACCAAAAGAGGCCAGTTGGCCAAATTCAATCAAAGCACTTCGGGATACTCGGCAATCAAAACGCTGCGATAAAATTTCATCGGCAGGTTGGTCAAAGTATTGTTCGAGAAATAGAGGCTCTTGCTGCGCTACGCGAAAACCACATACGGATTTCATTTCGTCATGATCAAGCAAAGCTAAATAAGCAGGCATAAAAGTAATAAGGCGTGCATCAAACGCTTGCTGATAACGCTCGCGCACAAGGTGTATGGCTTCCAACCAGCGAGGATGAGAAGGATCAATTACGGCCAATTGCAGATCAGATGCTGAGCGTATGGTTTTCATCGGCATTTCCTTTTTGCTTACTCTGTAAACAAAAATAACGGACGTAACTTAAGAATCCCTTAATAAGAGATTTTTTCTTCAACTCAATGGATGAGGAGCCGTTGAATATCCGATACCACTTAGCTCACTCGCAAATGTGTGGCCAAATCTAAACGGAACGATTTTTCTAAATTAGCCTGTCACAGATTGGCTTAGATACGGAAAATTATCATTCTCTACTATCGCCATTTGTATTGGTTCTAACACGGAGACATCTTGCGTTTCTCTTATAATTATAATTTATCATTTTTATAATTACTGATAATTTTATTTAATCCATCAATCTCCATATACTCCCATCTATCGAAACGAAGCCAAAAAATCAAAGGTATTAGGAGCGAATTATGAAAATGAATCACGTCGGTATTATGGTTGGCGATATGGATAAAGCTGTTGAGTTCTACACTCAAGCTTTAGGTTTAAAAATCGTTATGAATAATACACAAGTTATTGAAGAGCGAGAGTCAGCGATTGGCCGCATGTGTATTGCTGTTTTTGGTGAGGGTTTCAAAGGTTTCAATATTGCACATCTAGTAACAACTGATGGTATTGGTGTTGAATTGTTTGAAATGAAAGAGCGCGAAGAGCGTCACGAAGTAGACTTCTCTCGCCTTGGTATCTTCCACTTCTGTCTACAAACCGACGACTTTGAAGGCGCTATTAAGCGCATTGAGCAATATGGCGGTAAAGCGCGTATGGATATCATGCGTTACCACCCAGAAGATGATAACAAGCTCGCTAAAATGGTTTATCTAGAAGACCCATTTGGTAACCTATTTGAGCTTTACTCGCACTCATACGAAGAAACTTATGCCTCTGATTACGAATAGTCGATCTGTGATGCATTAATAAAATTTCAAGGGCAGGTAGCACAACCAGCCCTTTTTAGTTTCTATTGCAAGGTCAGCTATGAAGCTTTAATGCCAATATCATCTGCTTATGTGAGGTTCAATCAAGTCAAACAACCTTAAAAGAGTGATCAATAACATCAATGACTTGCTCATAACGCCTAGCAAGAGGTGAGTTAAGTTTGCTAACCAAGTAAACAGGTTCTTGTATATCTTCGGTAATGTTGAATATTTTTAGCTGCTCTTTATCCGCGAACAAGTTAACGCACCATCGAGGAACCACTGTAAAACCAATCCCTTTAGCTATAGGAACTAATATTTGGTGCACTTGGTTAATATAGCTTTGCGTCGAAACATCCTCCAAATCGACTAGACGAAGCAAATCATTATTCGCTTGATTGACATATGTTTGGAAGTAGTGAGCGAAATCTGGATGACGAACGACTCCCAATTCTATTAACAAGTCATTTATAGGCAAGCTTTCGTCTGCGGACAGTGGCAATACAAGAGCAAGACACTCCGCACCAACAATACGGCTCGCGAAATATTTAGGGTTAGGTTCTTTTGTCACTAGACCTATATCCAGTTTCCCCTGCAATATCTGCTCAAATATACGATGGTTTGGCGTTGCTTCTAACTCAATGGATAAGCCTGGATAACTCACTTGCAAAGAAAGTAATTGTGAATAAATCAGCCACGCGAAAGTCCCTGAACAACCTATAGTACAGCGACCACGGAAAGGTTCGTCGTGTGCCAGGTTCTGTAATAACTCAAACTCTTCTTCAAAGTGTTTGACAGCATAATCGTAAACTTTCCGCCCATAGATTGTTAACTCAAATTTCTTGTTAAATCTCTTTATCAAAGGATAACCGCAAGCAGCTTCTAGTTTATTTATGTGCTGGCTTACCCCAGGTTGCGTCATATGGAGTAACTCAGCCGTTTTAGTAAAGTGCCCAATATCGACTAATGTTTTAAAAGTGTTTAACCAAATAGGATTGAGCATAGTCATAAACCAATAGTTATTAATAAATCAACTTTCAATAATAATTGATTATAAATGAATCAGCATGTCTTTGGACAAAATGTATGTTTCAGATTGCAATATGATAAAACATTATTGCATTAGCTTTTGAAACGAAGAAATCGGGAGTATACGGATAAAGTTTGTCAGCGACAAAAAGGGTGGAGGCCCCAGCCACATCCCGGCACACACGTCGCCTGCTGCGGCTGCTCCCTTCCGGGCCTGACCGAGTTCACAAGTTAGTGTTGCGGGAGGACCAGAGCCTCCATTGATTTGTTTTCTTGGCTTGCTAGCCAAAGAGTGCGGCGATTATCAAGCATCATAGTAATGATTGCAAGCCGAAATCCCAATGGATGGAAGCTTTTTGTTTTAAGTGAACA
This sequence comes from Vibrio sp. 3-2(1), assembly GCF_963887575.1. Classification (NCBI taxonomy): domain Bacteria; kingdom Pseudomonadati; phylum Pseudomonadota; class Gammaproteobacteria; order Vibrionales; family Vibrionaceae; genus Vibrio; species Vibrio sp. 3-2(1). The sequence goes on from NZ_CAWPGB010000011.1 coordinate 520,387, forward strand.
CCATTTGAGCAAATCTTCTATTTTCTCTTCTACTCAATAAAATAGGTGGACTATTTTAGCTCTTGTTTGAACTTCTGATTATCTTGAGAAGAGGCTTTGTATTATCTCGTTGGCCGCTACCGTGGTGCTTACTTTGGTACATGGCAATATCAGTTTGGTGCAATACTTCTTCCAGGCTCATGAAATGATCTCTGTAATTCGACACACCAATCGCCACATTGACTTTTATGTTTAAATTTCGAGCAGAATCGCTGTAGGTAAAGGACTCTAACTGCATTAACACAGGCTCAAGCTCCTCATCACTATATTGCCCAATCAGGATAAACTCATCACCCCCGATTCGGTAACTACGACCAAGCCAAATAGAGTCGATACGGCTAGCAAGTGCTTTCAACACTTCATCCCCCACTTCATGACCATAGTTATCGTTTATCGGCTTAAAGTTATTCACATCTAAATAAATCAAGGTTAGATCGCTGTTTAAGCCTCTCGAATAACGGCGATATAAAGCTCGGCGATTACGCAGCTTGGTTAAATTATCGGTAACAGATTGTGAGTGTAGATAGAAAGCGACCACTAACAAGAAGCCAAATACCAACGTAAACAGCCATTGAGTGTGGCGTGAAAAAGTTTTCTCGGCCGCTAACGTTGCTCGCCAATTCGGTTGATAATCATAGGTGTTGATGATTTTCTGCGTATCAATCATCTTAATAGCACGAGTAAATAAAGGAGCCAGCGAAGCGCCCATGCTATTTTTGGGAAAGCCCATTGCAATCTCAGACGAGTAAAAACTGCCGATAAATAGATCTTCCTCCAACGGCAATAAGTTATCCGCTTCGCGCAATATTTGGTTAAAGTTGGCACGGTTTAGAACGATGTAATCGACCTCCTTACCGAGCAAGGCTTTGACCAATTCATTTTGAGTTTTATAAACATGTAGCACTTTATTGGGCAGCATTTTTCCTAACAGCTCTTCAAAGAAATCTTCTTTAATCACGCCGATGCGCTCAACAATTAATTCAGACACATTGCTGTAAACATTGTCTTTGTAATTTTCACGTTTGATCAAGACGGCTTCAGGCTGGTAATACGTGTCACTGAAATAAACGTCGGATTTTCGTTGTTGAGAGACGGTAACTGGTACTAGGATATCAATGCGTTTATTGACCAAATCGGCATACATACTCTCCCACGTTTCGTCTGGCTGGCTGGCCAGTTCGCATTTGAGCAACAGAATGTCACATGCTTTAAAAACAATGTCCGCGTTTATTCCTTTCACTTTACCATCGTGCTGATACTGAGCAAATTGGCTGATGTTCTCCAATTTTACTTTTAACGGTCGCTGCACGTTTAAGCCACTATCGATGACGGATTGACGCAATGCCTGCTTGCGGATATCAAATTGGTATTTTTGTACTGATTCTCTAAGCAGTTTTTGTACCGACGCTGAGTGTACATATTCTTGAATTTTGTTGAGTAATAAAGTGTTGTGCCCTTTTGGCGTAATAATGGCAACCGGCTGAATAGGCAGTTGGTCATTAAGCAATTGCGCATCGAGCCCTGCCATCAACATCGGCTTTAATTGATTAATCGCGTCTACGACCACATCGACTTCAGCCGTGCTTAAAAGTTCTTTGGCACGCCGAGCACCATCATACTCAACCTGTATGATATGAGGGAAATAAGCGGCAATCAGCTCACCATAAATCGTTCCTTTGGGAACCCCGACCCTCGCCAGATCGGTTAACTGTACGTTGCTATGGCTAAATGCATAGGTGTATTCAATATTGGTAGGACTTGAGAAATCAAAGCGTTGAGCACGCTGTTCGGTGTAAGTAACATTGGCTGCAAAATCGCTCTCCCCTTGTTCGATAGCGGTCAAGATCGCATCAAAGCTGGGGTAATTAACATAGTCAATCTCAAGGCGAAATTGGTAAGCAATGGCATCAAACAAAATACGCGTGACAACATCGTCCGCTTCTGTCGCTACTCGATATGTTTTAGCGTTGATTATGGGAGCACTGATGACGCTGTGTGCCGCCGTTGCTAGCCATAAAAGACCTATTAGCCGAAATGCACGAACCATGACGTTTATATTATTGTAATGAGAGGTGAGCATCATATACTAATGCTCTATATATGCATAAGAATGAAGTCACAACTTCACCCACAACATGCTCTAATCTACATTCAGTTGTGTTCTGGTCATTCGGTATTCTCTTCGGTGCTCTTGAGTAGATAATCAGTCATCCAAGCAGTAGCCAGTAAACAGATCCAAACCACGAATACTGGGTTTGGTACGTCACTTGTGGGCGAGACGACTAAGCTTGCAAAGCCTACCGTTGGAAGTGTCCAGCATAACAAACCATTCCAATTCACCGCGACTGGTTTGGATTGGGTTAAACTTTCCATCGACGCCATAATGCCAGTAATGCTTAACGCAACTAACACCGCATACGAGAAATCGGCCATCCATAGCGGTAGCAGTAACCCTAACGCCCACCAACGGTGCTTATTGGATGGTTTCCAGTGCGCAACCGACCACCAAACAACGATAACAGAAAGAGTCTGAATAACAGTAAGCCAGCCTGTACCGCCTAATTTCCCAGCAGATTGAGTAACGATGATACCGACTTGCAACGTCAGTACGATCAACGTGCTCACTAAGATAACTCCCATGCTACTGCGTTTAGAAAAGACCACCATCAACAACGGGAGTAGCACCCAAACACTGACAGAAAGGGCGATTGGCTGATAAGATAAAGTGAAACCATAAGCGGTCATTGCAACCAATAACAACACACCCGCGACGCCCCCTTGCGGTAAAATCCACAGCGCAGGGATCACGATGGCCAACACAGGGATGTCCCCTTCGCTTAAACCTATGGCTCTTGCACAAACCACAGCCAACACGGTTGTGATTAAAAATTGAAAGGTAGAAAATAGCATGCCCTCTCCTTATACCGTTCCTTGGTAACTATCGAACTAGGACACTGCTAGTATGGACGAATTGTCAGTATGAACCAATTTTTAGCGCAAATTTTTGCAGTTATACATCAAATTCCCGCGGGAAAAGTGACCACTTATGGCGAAATTGCTCGCTTAGCTGGCTACCCCGGCTACGCACGACATGTTGGAAAAGCATTAGGTAACCTACCTAAAAACAGCCGATTACCTTGGTTTCGTGTGATCAACAGCAAAGGAGAGATTTCGCTAAAAGGAGAGGATTTATCACGTCAACGACAGAAATTGATCGCCGAAGGCGTCGAAGTGAACGAGCATGGAAAAATAAAACTTCGATTATACCAGTGGCGCCCGTAACCCCCTTTCGGTCAAGCGCCTTTCCCGCTTATCTAGCACGGGAAAGGGCTGTTTTACTATTTCTTGTTTTACTGTTTTTATAGTATTGCTTCTGTTTTTACTACTGTTTAACACCAACCAAACGCAAATCAACCCGTTTAGTGTTATTCTCATCAGTAATCACCGCGTAATGGGTATCCGTAATGAAGCGCAGTTTTCCATCTACTTCGATGCGAGCACTGACGCTGTAACGGTGGCGAGCATCAATTTTTCGGTTGTCGAATGCCAAGTCAAACTGAAGCGGCACTTGCATCCCGTTAGTTTCAAAGCGGTGTTTTGCGATCACCTTAGCGGGTGCATCAGCCAATGAAACATCTTGCAAAGTGATAGTGACAAGCGCCTTATCCGGCAGTGCGATACGCTCACGGTACGAAACCGTACCCATGATAGATTGAATATTGCTCTCGGAAGAGGTTGGTTTTTGCGCTGACTGGCAACCCACAAGCATTAGACCCAAAACAGACGACATAATCAGCAACAGTGCCTTTTTCATAAGGATAAAACCTCAGTTATGGTGTTAGATAGGTGATGATTATAGGTTCGGTTTTATCTGCTGTCATGGTCGTCAATTTGGTATTAACAAGATATTGACTTAGTCAACAATGATAATAATTACATTAAGAATCTCGGTGAGGGCCTATGAGTAAACCATTAAATGAACTATTGGATTTGCTGCAACTGGAAAAACTAGAAGAAGGTTTATACCGAGGTGAGAGCGAGAACTTAGGTCTGCCACAAGTGTATGGTGGACAAGTGATTGGCCAAGCGCTCTCGGCGGCTCGCTATACGGTTGATTCCGACCGCACTGTTCACTCATTTCATAGCTATTTTCTTTACCCCGGAGATCCTGAAAAACCAATCATTTATGATGTTGAGAATTTAAGGGACGGACGCAGTTTCAGTACCAGACGAGTCAAAGCCATTCAGAATGGTCGGCCGATTTTCTATCTCACCGCTTCTTATCACGGTGAAGCGCCCGGTTTTGAACATCAAAACACCATGCCTGACATCCCTGGCCCTGAAAATTTTGCCTCTGAATCTGAACTGGCAGCCCAGATTGCACACTTATTACCTGAAAAAATAAAAAAGGTTTTTTGTGGCGAAAAAGCGATTGAGATGCGTCCAGTGACCGTAATTAACCCGCTAAAACCACAAAAAGCGGAGCCAAAACAGTACCTGTGGATACGCGCTAATGGTGAGTTGCCAAATAACCAACTCATCCATCAATATTTGCTCGGTTACGCTTCTGATTGGGGGTTTTTAGCCACAGCGTTGCATCCTCATAAAGTCTCTTTGATGACACCTAACTTTCAAGTCGCGACGATTGATCATTCGATTTGGTTCCACCGCCCATTCAAAATGGATGAGTGGTTGCTCTACGCAATAGAAAGCCCTACGGCCAGCAATACCCGTGGTTTAGTGCGTGGCGAGATTTACAACCGCCAAGGAGATTTAGTCGCAACAGCAGTGCAAGAAGGTGTGATGCGCTTCACCAAATAACAAGACTCGGACGAGCAGGCTATGCCAGAGGCAATTGGGTAGTGTACTTCAATGACTCCATTGCAAAGGTTGAAGTCACGTCATTAATCCCTTTCACGCCATTGACCAGTTTTTTATAAAACTGGTCAAAACACTTCATGTCTTTGACCAACACTTTCATCATGTAATCGTACTCACCCGCCATTCGATAGAACTCCATCACCTCAGGGTACTCAGACACAGTCACGACAAAATGGCTGTACCATTCGTGAGAGTGATCGCTGGTCTTAATCAACACAAACGCGGTAAAACTCAAATCTAATTTTTCTGGGTCAAGCAGGGCAACTCGCCGCGCAATCACGCCAGATTCTTCGAGCTTTTTCAACCGCTTCCAGCAAGGTGTGGTGGTTAAGTTCACCGCTTCAGCCAAATCATTTAGCGACAAAGTGCTGTCTTGTTGCAGTAATGAGAGGATCATGCGATCAATTCTATCAAGCTCCATAGCTTCCCCAGAATAAGAGAATAATTTTCTCTAAAACTACAAAATGACAGGCAACATAGCAAAGTTTTTCTCTCACATTAAGGGTAAATTACCCTCACAATAACGATGGAGAGAGAACCATGTGCACCGATCATCAATGGATTAACAACGCAATTCGAAAAATAGAAGCGGACTACCAACGCTCGGCCGATACTCATCTGATCAAGCTCGATTTGCCTTGTGTCGCTGGGGTCGATATTTATCTCAAAGATGAAAGTACGCATCCTACGGGTTCGCTCAAACACCGCCTAGCCCGTTCTCTTTTTCTGTATGCCATCTGTAACGGCTGGGTTGGCCCTGAAACGACTATCATTGAATCTTCATCGGGCAGTACTGCGGTATCAGAAGCTTATTTTGCTCGTTTACTAGGCTTGCCTTTTATTGCTGTAATGCCCAAATGTACTGCACGTAAAAAAATTGAGCAGATTGAGCTTTATGGCGGCCAAGCGCATTTAGTCGATCGCTCTGATCAAATTTATGCCGAATCACACCGCTTAGCTAAAGAACTGAATGGTCATTATATGGACCAGTTCACTTATGCTGAACGTGCGACCGACTGGCGTGGTAATAGCAATATTGCCGACAGTATTTTTAACCAAATGCAAATGGAAGATCACCCCGTTCCGACATGGATTGTAATGAGCCCAGGCACAGGCGGAACCTCAGCAACTATAGGCCGCTTTATTCGCTACCAAAAACACAATACCAAACTGTGCGTCGTCGACCCTGAAAACTCGGTATTTCATGATTATTTCAAAAGCCGAAACCCAAGCTTAACCTTGCAGTGTGGTAGCAAAATTGAAGGAATTGGTCGTCCACGAGTTGAACCGAGTTTTATTCCCGGCGTAGTCGATGAAATGCGCACCGTTGCGGATGCCGCCAGTGTCGCTACGATCTATTGGTTGGAAAAACTACTCGGCCGCAAAGCAGGCCCTTCTACCGGAACCAATCTTTATGGGGTTTTGCAAATTGCCAGTGAGATGAAACAACGAGGTGAAACAGGCTCCATCGTGACGCTGTTATGCGACAGCGGCGAACGTTATTTAGATACCTATTACTGTGCCGATTGGGTGAAAAGCAATATTGGTGATTTAACACCTTATCTTTCAAAATTAGAAGCCTTTGAAACAACGGCTAAATTAGCTTAGTGACCTAGCAAAACGCCCAAGACAAACTTGGGCGTTTTGGATCCATCGTGAAAAGTCTTAGCCTTGAATGCCGACAATCAACCAAGGTGCATTAGGTACGGTTAAATCACGCTCTAAATGCCACACATCATTAATATCTTCTTCAATGCCTTCCACGGAATCGCGGTAGCGGCCAGTAAACTGCAAACTCAACTGCGCTTTAATTGCATCGTAATCGGCGCGAACGACTTCAGCGTCTACGTACATCACATCTGTGTGCTGTTCACCGTTTAGCTTTGCGCGCTCTTGTTTTAAATCTTCAAACAAGCTCGCCGATACATATTCTTCAACAGTTTCAAGTTGGTTATGGTTCCAAGCACCTTGCAAAATACGGTAGTGCTCACGCGCACCATTAATGAAAGCTACCTTATCAAAACCGGCTGGATAGTTATGTGGGATATCGCTGTGTGCATTCGCTCCAAAACCACCCGTGGCTTGAGGCTGTTGTTCAAAATTGTGCACGTTAGGCTGTTCAAACTCCGTCCGGTTATTCACACCACCAAACGCAGGCTGCTGCCGATTCATGCTACCCTGCTTCGCGCCAAGCATACCGCGCATCAGTTTAAAGAGCACAAAAGCAATCAGGCCGAAGATCAGAATATCCATAAATTGGATACCCTCAAACGCGCCGCCAAAGAAAGCCGCCAGTAGACCACCAGCGAGTAAACCACCCAGTAATCCGCCCATCAGACCTTTTTTGGTCGAACCAGCTTTACCTGCTTGATCTTGCTTAATGGTGTCATTTTTTTGAGTCTGCTGTTTGGGTGCTGGAGCCGTTTTATAGCTTTTACCAAACGATTTACCACCGCCAAATTTCTTTGCTTCTGCTATCGGTGTGATCGCAACAGCAACCATCAGCAGTGCTACAAGGGAAAAAAAACGTTTCATGTTTTTCCTTAGGGTTATAATTATTGAGGCTTACTCATCATAACCACTTCGGATAGACAAGAAAACCGTTGCTTCTCGCAGACATGTATCAGAATATTGCAAATTAACCGTCCATAAGTTGACGCTTATACACCACCCCACTAGAATATCGAACGTTGTTCATAATTGATACGTAACCATGGCCAGACGAAACGATCACACCCGAGAAGAACTGATTGCATTGACACTCAAGACCGCGAAGCATTTTCTTCAAAATCACACTTATCACGAGCTCAGCCTGCGTAAAATCGCAACCATGATTGGCTACGTACCTAGCACTTTGGTCAATGTCTTCGGCAGTTACAATCTTTTATTGTTGCATGTGGTAGCTCAAACCTTGGATGAACTCTCTTCGCAAGCGAAAAAAGTGGTGGGTAAGTGTAGCGATCCAAAAGAAGCGTTGTATAAATTGGCCTATTGCTACCACGATTTTGCTCAGTTGCACCCCAATCGCTGGCAACTTATTTTTGAACATAATATGAATGGCGAACTACTTCCCCAGTGGCAAGCAGAGCGCATCGACAACATGACCGCCATGCTTGAAGGTTTATTGACCATCCTTGGCCCACAACATTCGCAACAAGAAGTGCTGCAAGCAAGCCGAGTCCTGTGGTCTGGCGTACATGGTATTACCTTATTAAGCGTAGATGATAAATTTTTCGCCGCCGAACCCATCGATGGGAAAGAGCTGATTGAAAACCTACTTTCAAACTATCTTAATCACTGGGCGCGATAAGGACCATCAATGAGTCAATCTCAATCTTCATTGCTGACTCAGCAACGATTTCTTCCGTATTTCATCACCCAGTTTTTTGGCGCATTTAACGATAACATCTTTAAAAATGTCTTGCTGCTATTGGTCGCGTTTGCTGGAGCGAACGTGTTACCGGTTTCCAGTAATTTATTTATTAACCTTGCCGCAGGGCTATTCATTCTTCCTTTTTTCCTTTTTTCTGCCTCTGCTGGTGTGCTTGCTGACAAGTACGAAAAATCCGCTTTCATTCGTAAAGTGAAATTGGCTGAAATTGGCATCATGTGTCTTGGCGCGATCGGTTTTATGACCGAGAGTTACGCCATTTTACTGTTATTACTGTTTTTGATGGGGACACAATCGGCCTTTTTTGGCCCAGTCAAATACGCTTTATTGCCGCAACAACTCAAGCCAAATGAATTGGTTCCGGGTAATGCGTTAGTGGAAACAGGCACATTTTTAGCGATTTTATTAGGCACATTGGGGGCTGGGCTCATTGCCTCGATGCCCTACACTAAATACGTGGCCGCTGGCGCGGTGGTAGTATTTGCGTTGTTAGGCTATTTAGCCAGCCGTCATATTCCTCAAGCCCCTGCTTGCGCACCCGATCTCGTTTTTCGCTGGCAGCCCATTAAGCAAACCAAGCAGACCATTGCGATTGCCAAACAAGACCGTACTATTTTCCAATGCGTAATGGCGATCAGTTGGTTCTGGTTTTTAGGTGCTGCCTACTTAACTCAATTTCCAAATTTCACGCATCACTATTTATATGGCACAGAGAGCGCCGTTTCTTTTTTGCTAGCACTGTTTTCTGTTGGCATTGCCACTGGCTCATTGACCTGTGACAAATTATCGCATCATAGAATAGAGATCGGCATCGTGCCTATCGGCAGTTTTGGCATTACATTATTTGGCTATTTAATGGCAACCTCCGTGCCAGAAAATCTGCCTCAATTTACTGATTTTTATCAATTTATCAGCTACCAATCACTATGGCCGATGTTTCTTTTTCTATTGTTGATTGGCGTCTGCGGTGGCATCTTCATTGTGCCTTTATATGCGCTAATGCAGCAGCGTGCTAAAGTCACTCAACGCGCACAAGTCATTGCCGCTTTAAATATCTACAACTCACTGTTTATGGTGGCGAGCGCACTATTAGGGATTGTCTGTTTGAGCTTTCTTGAGCTTACGATCCCTCAGTTCTTCATTATATTAGCTTTGCTTAATGGCTTTGTTGCACTCTATTTATGCTACCAAGTCCCGGTCTTTTTGGTGCGATTTCTAATGTGGATGCTCACGCATACCATGTATCGAGTCAACCACAAAAATCTTCATCACTTACCTGAAAAGGGCGGAGCTCTGCTGGTGTGCAATCATGTTAGCTATATGGATGCACTGTTGCTGAGCGCGGTTTGTCCTCGCTTAATTCGTTTTGTGATGGAAGAGGATTACGCCAATTTGCCGCCACTTCGTCGCTTTTTGAAACGTGTAGGCGTGATACCTATTTCCGCAACGCGTCGCGGTTCTATCCGCCAAGCCTTTAACGATGTAGAACAAGCATTGGCAGAAGGGCATATCGTCTGCATTTTCCCAGAGGGACGGTTAACCGCGGATGGCGAAATCAGCGATTTCATGCGCGGGATGGATATTATTTTAAAACGCAGCTCTGTGCCTGTCATCCCCATTGCATTGAAGGGGTTGTGGGGAAGCTATTTTAGCCGTGCCAAAGGGCGCGCCTGCTGTGGGCTACCGACTCGTTTTTGGTCACATATAGAAATTGAAGCTGGCGAGCCCGTCCCCCCCAAAGAGGCAACAACACAAGTGATGCAACAAAAAGTCGCCGAACTCAGGGGGGATTGGCGTTAGATTGGGATTGAGTGCAAACCAAACACTAGCTTGATCTTATACTGAAGAGTGAACGTACAAATATGTTATTTACGGGCTGTTAGGCTGATGACATGCATATAAGTACCCCATCTTTAGTGATTTTTTTCGATGCGCAGTGTCCTTTATGCTGCAATGAAATGCGTTCATTAAAAACCTTCGATCACCATGGTCATGTTCAGCTTATCGACATAAATGACGCCGATGCTATGCGCAGCTTTCCTTCTATTGACAAAAGCAAGGCGTTATCGATATTGCATGGCTTAGACCAACAAGGCAATCTGCTTTATGGGCTGGATGTGACCGTTCTAGCTTGGCGTTTAGTCAACAAACATCGCTGGTTATTCATCACGCGCTTGCCCATCCTAAAATGGATTAGCGACCAAATTTATCTCCTTTTTGCAAAACATCGCATGTCGATATCTCGCTGGTTTAGTCATGCTCAATGCCGTAATGGCGTTTGTAAAAACAGAGAGTGATAACAATGAAATACCTCATTATTGGCGCCTCAAGCATCATCGCCCAAGCTTTTATAAGGGAGCTCAAAGCGCAGACTTTAGCGCCAGAAATCGTTACCGTCTCAAGACAAAAATATCTCGCCCAATCCTCAAGCGAACATTTTCCAACCGACTACAGTATCGAATCAACGGCCTTGATTGCCAAAACATTGGCCGACATCGGACATAAGTTTGATCAAATTGTGTTTTTTAATGGGCAACTACACAACGGCACCTATACACCGGAAAAGCGTATCTCAAGGTTTGACGAGTCTTACTTTCAATGGCTTTTACAATGTAACGTTTTGAGCCAAGTGCGTTGGTTTCAATATTTACCATCACTTATTGATCGTCAATCTTTTGCAAAAATTACGGTTTTTAGCGCGCGGATAGGTAGCTTAGAGGATAACCACAGTGGCGGCTGGTACAGCTATCGGATGAGTAAAGCGGCGCTAAATATGGCGACGAAAAGTTTTGCGATAGAGCTAGCTCGCACTCATCCCAACACACAAACTATTCTGTTTCATCCGGGAACCACCGACACCCCGCTTTCTAAACCATTTCAGCATAATGTGGCTAGCGATAAGCTCTTTGAACCGGAGTTTGTGGCTAAGCAACTTTATCAACTACAGCAAAAGGAAATGTTAGATAAGCCCGTCTGTTTTGTGGATTGGCAGCACCAGACCATCAAATGGTGATCGCTCATTGAGTGGTCGATAACGCAGCTGATGTTCGGTGAGCCATGTTTTTAAGGTCTTGCGCGATATTTTAATACCCGTTTCGCTCAAGTGATTTGGTATTAAAAAATAATCGATGGGATATTTAAATTTTTCAAGCCTGCCATTGAGCCACTGCTCTAACGCCTCTTTTTTAGGCATAGTTTGGCATTGCAACAAAGCAACGCTGCGCGCGCCAAACTCATCATCATGAACAGGGATCACCATCGCTAAAATAATATCGGGGTGGTGAGATAATACCGCTTCAATCTCTTCACAATGAATGTTTTCGCCTCCAGAGATGAATTGGTTATCAACGCGGCCAATAATGCACAGCTCATCATTCTGCCAGTAGCCAAGATCTTGGCTGTCGAACCATCCTTGTTCATCGATAAGAGGCGTGATTAAGCCTTGTTGGTAATAGCCACTGGATATGGTTTCACCGCCAATGAAAATGCGCTGGCCTTGTAGTTTCACTTGCCGTTTAGGTAGCACGTGGCCAACACTCTGGCTTGCGTTAACACGTTTTGCTGTGACCGTGGAAGCCGCTTCCGTCATGCCATAACCCACCCAAGTTTCAATGCCATGCTTTGCCGCCTGCTGGGCGAGATAGTTTGGGATATGGCCTCCGCCAAGCAGCACGTGCGTTAATGCGAGTGGTGTTTTACTGTCTAATAAACGCTTCAGTTGAGTAGCAACCAATGAAGCATGCGTGACATGAATTATATCTTGGGTGAGATCGCCGCTGCCGACTTTTAAGCAAGCACCAGCGACTAGCCAGCGATAAATAATGGCTAACCCAGACACATGATACATCGGTAAACTCAGCAGCCACGTATCATGGCAACGAAATGAAAATACCTCAAGTAAACCACTGGCTGACGACCAATGCTGCTGAAAAGTATGAATAACGGCTTTAGGAACCCCAGTAGAGCCAGAAGTAAAGATGATTGAGGCAAACTGTGTCTCAGCCTTGTTTACCATAGCGTTCGTAGGCGGCGAAACATGTTCATGAGTAACATGTTCATGAGTAAAAAGCTGGATGTTAGCCTCAGCGAGCAATGAAGTTAGCCCACTCTCCTCAAGCTTAGCTCCTTCACCTAACCATAACCAATGTGGTTGATTCTCTCCGTATAAGGTACTGAGTTTCTGTTTCAGCAGCATCACAGGTTGTGGCATGGTGATGGCGCAGATCACGCCAAGTTTTAACGACGCAAGGTAGATGAACACTAACTCAAGGCTGTTCTTACCCACTAACGTCAGCACATCTTGGTTCTGCAAACCTTGTTGCTGCATTGCAAAAGCATAAGCGTCAATACGGTTCGCTAACTGCTGCCAAGTGTAGGTTTGATTCGCCGTACGCAAGGCGATCGCGTGCGGCGTATACAAAGCATGTTGTTGCCACGGCTTTTGGCAAAAGAAAACGCCTACTCGCATTGAGATTGCCAAACCACCGTTTGCTGTGCGAGCGTTTGTATCGGCAATGCGCTGTTGGGCCATGCGCTTTCGAGTTGTGCTTTAAACAAACTAATCGTATCTAGCCCCGGAATTTCATTAGGCAGTTGCCACTGCGCAAAACGAGCTAATTGGCAAAGCCCTAAGCTCGATTCGATGCTAGAGCTAATAACGGCTTGAATGCCTAATGTTTTAGCTTTTTCAATCAAAGCGATACAGCGCTGTACCGAGCCAATCAAGGTCGGTTTAATCACAATGGCTTTCGCTCCCGTCAGATCTTCTAGCTGAAAATCTGCACGGCGAACGGCTTGCTGTAAGGTTTCATCCCACGCAATCGCAATACCCGTATTTATAGCAAAAGCCAAGCTGTCACTGGGAGATGGACACGGCTCTTCCAAAAACGCAATGCGTTGACGCAGCGAAGGAGAGACATATTGGGCAAATTTTTCAGCTTTAGCGGGTGTCCAAGCTTGGTTAGCATCAAGACGCAATTGCAAATCAGGCATGGATTCTAAAAACAGATTTACGATCATCCCATCTCGAATCGCTTCGTACAGCCCAACTTTAATCTTCGCAACTCTATGATCGCCCGGTAGCGCGTTCAGAAGCGGGATCAGTTCATCAGGATCCCCCGAGCACAAAGGTGCTGCGTGATAGTGTCCGGCTTGAGGCAACCCACCATCCAGCTCTAACTCCGCCATCGACAAACCAAAGGCAACAGAAGGAAAAAGATCATCATAGGTAATAAGCTCACCACTAACCCAAAGCTGAAGCTGCGTTATTAACTGCTGCTGTGCTTGCTCAAGTGACTCTAAACTGAAACCGGGTAATGGGGCAACTTCACCCAACGCTGAACCGTGATCATCTTGTAATTCAATAATCAGACCTTCACGTTCTACCAGCTTCTGATTGCGGAGAATAACGCCGCTATCCATCGGTAAACAGTAGCGATACAGTATTGCGCTGCGCATAATTTCAACCTTTTGTTCGATATTCGACTTTGTTCATTGAGACCACTAGCCCAAATCATCACGGAAAATGGATGATTTGAGCCGATTTTACGCTTAAGGATTACGAGGGAATTTATTGAAATCAGGGCGGCGTTTTTCATTGAAGGCATTGCGCCCTTCTTGCCCCTCTTCTGTCATATAGAACATCATGGTTGCGTTACCCGCCAGTTCTTGCAAACCTGCTTGGCCGTCACAATCTGCGTTGAGCGCTGCTTTCAAACAGCGCAGCGCCATAGGGCTATGCTGCAATACTTCACGACACCAGCGAACCGCCTCTTTTTCTAAATCAGCTACTGGCACAACCGTGTTGACCAGCCCCATGTCCAACGCTTCTTGAGCATCATAAAAACGGCAAAGGAACCAAATTTCACGCGCTTTTTTCTGCCCAACGATACGAGCCATGTAAGACGCACCCCATCCACCATCGAATGAACCCACCTTGGGCCCTGTTTGACCAAACTGGGCATTTTCTGCCGCTATAGTTAAATCGCACATCATATGCAGCACATGGCCACCACCGACAGCCCAACCAGCAACCGCCGCAATTACAGGTTTCGGACAGGTACGAATTTGGCGTTGGAAATCGAGCACATTGAGATGATGCGTACCGGACTCATCACGATAGCCGCCGTAGTCGCCACGAATTTTTTGATCGCCACCAGAGCAAAATGCCGCTTCACCAAGACCAGTTAGAATGATCACGCCAACTTGCTCATCATAACGCGCATCGGCCAGCGCACTGATCATCTCTTTAACCGTTTGTGGGCGAAAGGCATTACGCACCTGAGGGCGGGCAATCGTAATTTTGGCAATGCCATCTTGCGATTTGTGATAGTGAATATCTTCATATTCGGCGCTGCAGTCACTCCAGATGACTGGTGCATACAATTCTTGTTCAGTAATACCGACTGTTTTAGCCATGGTGCTTTCCATTGTTCTATTAATTATAGTTTTTGAACCAACGCGTTAGCATTGGCTGATAAACTCTTGAATAAGATGAGCAAATACTTCGGGCTGCTCATAATGGACATTATGCCCCGCAGCCCGCACTTGGCGATATTCGAAACCGCTTTGTTGTGCCAGCTGAACAAACTTACTGTCCTTCTCCCCACAAACATAGACCATTGGCAATGCGACTTGCTCAAGTTGTGCGAGCAGATAAGGTTGCTTTGCCAATGAAGTCGAAAGTAGCATGTGAGCCACTGCCACCCCAAGATTAGCACTGCGTTGAGTGACTAAAGTTTGTCTTTGCTCATGATTTAATGAAGAAAAAACGGGTTGATGATACCAATCGACCAAAACTCGCTCAATCTGCTCAGTTTGGAAACGATGTGCCCAATGGTGATCATTTTTCAATCGTTGCTCACGTTCAAAAGAACTCTGCAAGCCGAAGTTGCCACCCTCAACGATCAGACCTTGAATATTCAACGCCGAAAAACGCTGCATCGCCACGCCATACATTGCCAGCCTTCCACCAAGTGAATAGCCCACCAATACGATAGGTGTTTTTTCGCCAAGCTGCTTAAGCACGGTTGCAGAAATGTGAGCGCAGCACTCATCAAAATCATCACATAAGAGAGACTGACTACCGCCATGGCCGGGAAGATCAATCCATAATTGCGAGTATGGCGAAAGGAAAACCGCCGTTTTCGACCAATCTCGCCCACTGCCTAGTAAACCATGTAGAAAAACCACCACAGGCTCTACCGACGTCGAACCTGTGGTGGTGCTGCAATAAAAACGACTACAAAGCATAGACTTGCTGGGTAAATTGTGTGATTTGCTCACCGGCTTGCCCAGACGGCGTGGTCACTTCAACCAATAAGGTGCCAGTACCCTGTTGTAAATGTTCACGGACCAAGCTTTGATAAGCAGATAAGGTTTGCGGACAAGCATAACCTAAACGAAACTGCCGTGCGGCGTGTTCAAATTGGTAGCCATGGGGCATTTGGTACAAGGCGGTTTTGTGCGTTTTGGGAACGGGTAATAGATCAAAAATAGCGCCACCATCATTATTCACCACCACCAGCACCAGAGGCGTGCTGACTTGGCTAAGCAGAGCTAGAGAATTCAGATCATACAGCAATGACGTGTCACCAATAAATACCAACATTGGATTATGATTGGCTCGCTGTACTCCTGCGGCGGTTGCCACTAAGCCATCAATGCCCGAAGCGCCTCGATTGGAGTAAACCGAACGTCCCTCAATTTGAGCAAACATATCGGCTAAACGGACGAACAAACTGTTGCCGATAAATAGGTCGGCCCCTTCGCTACGCTCGGCCATATCGAGCGCTAAACCAATCTCTGTAATGGAAGAGTCACCGTTCAAATGTAATTTAGCCAGTTGGGCAATCTCTTGCGCCACACTTTTTATCCGATCCGACCAACCCGCTTGCGCCGCACCTAAAGCCGTTAATTTACCAATATGCCGATCGACCCAGCACGCAATATCAGTGACAAACTGCTGTTGCATCAGATGGTTTTGATTATTACGTGCCATTTGGGGTGAAACGTAAATATACTGCACGTTACCCATGTGAGCATGGCTAGCTAGCCATTGAGTAAGCCGTTTTGAGACCAGCCGTGAACCGAATTGGATCACCACCTCACTTTCACTAAGCAGCTCACGTGCTCGCGCATTTTGCAACCATAAATCAAAATGCGCCCATTCGCTGCTCACGCCTGATTGTGGATCACATAAGACTGGCCAGCCGAGTTTGTTGGCAAAATGCTTGGCCTTCTTCGCTTCAGCTAACGTCAACGAACCAAGAATCACCAGCCCTTTTTTACTCAGCCATGCACCATCATCTAACGTTTTGGTTTCGGTTTGGTACTGGCGAGAGCTGAATGCTTGCTCACGCTGACGCCACGCTTCAATCACAGCCAAATAGTCCGCGTAAAGATCTACATCATGTTCGGCATAAAGTGGCTCGGGAAAGGGACAGTTAATATGTATTGCGCCACCCATGTGATCTTGGTTGGCCATGGACTCATCCACTGTGGTTAACAACCAAGTCAATGGGATAGTTGTCGATGGACTGGGTAGATTCACCGCCTGGGTGACATGTGATGAGTAAATACCTACTTGATTGATTGCTTGATTCGCACCGCATCCCACGAGCTCAACGGGCCGGTCAGCCGTGAGTACAACGAGTTTTTCACCCGTGAGGTGTGACTCAGCAATCGCTGGCAGTAAATTAGCCGCCGCCGTGCCAGAAGTGACAATCACCGCAACTGGTTTTTGGCTCGCCTTAGCAAGACCTAAAGCAAGAAAGCCCAGCCCACGCTCATCAAAGTGAGTATGGATTGAAAGCTTGTGATTGGCGGCCGCCTCTAAGGTCAAGGGTGTCGAGCGTGAACCTGGTGCAATACAGATCTCTTGCACCCCAAGTCGAGTAAGCTCCTCAAGTAGCGTTTGGCTCCAAATTCGGTTCAGCACTGCTTGGTCATGCTTCATGACGCCACTCCTAGAGGAAAATGGTCGCTGATCAAACTCAGTAAGGTTGCCATTTTTTTGTCTAACTCTTGCCATTCATGCTCAGCAACTGAACCTGGAACAATGCCCGCTCCGGCAAACAGTTGGACCTGATTGTCCACCAGCAAAGCGCTGCGAATCGCCACACAAAACTCCGCTTGTTGATGGCTAAAATAACCGACTGAGCCGGCATACCAACCACGTGCAAAAGGCTCATTAGCCTGAATAAAATCCATCGCCGCTTTGCGCGGCAGGCCAGCCACCGCCGCGGTTGGTTGTAACGCGTTCAGCAGTTGCACACCATTCACACCCTTTTTCAGCTGCGCATGGATACCCCGTTTTAAATGTTGCACTTTGCGCAAACGCACTAAACGGACGTCCTGTTCAACATCAACCCTTTCAGAATGAGGCGTTAACCGTTCAATAATGTCATCCACTACATATTGATTTTCATTAAGATTTTTACTGTCTTGAGTAAGCCAATGAGATAACTCCATGTCTTGGCTCGCATTTTCTCCCCGACCTATAGTTCCCGCCAGCGCTTCGGTATACAAAGTCTGCCCTTGACGAGCGTACAAACGCTCAGGTGTCGACCCCATAAAGCTGTGTTTTTGATCAAATGCTAATAAAAAATGAAAACTGTGATGATTGTGCGCCGCACTTGCCTTAAGCAACTGCGCCGCGCTTAACGGCTTATCTAAACTGAGTGTCGTTTGCCGCGCGAGTACCACTTTCTTAAACGCTTGATGATCAATTCCCTCAAGCACTTGATTGACCAACTGCTGCCACTTCACCTCATTAGGTTGATGGGTGACCTGTTTTATATGTGACGTCATACCACGTAACGGACTAACTTCAAGTTGCAGTTTATGCAGTGCGACCAAGGTTCGTTGGCGTTCAGCGGTAATATTCGCCGCCAATGACCATTGACCATCACAGCAAATCAGCTCAATTTGCGGTAAAAAGAAGAATGAGGATAGACAACGGCGATTTTTGTCCGTATGCCCATCAAAAGAACGTCCACCCCAAACTCGCTGCTCCTGACCAAGAATAGCGTAGGCAGGTTCAGCCTCAGAAAAAGTATACAGCTGACCTAATGCCACGACTTCTTCGCGCGTATCGCGTGACTGCCAATAAAATTTAGGGAAAATGGGTTGCGCTTCAAGCCAATCAATTGGCGCGAAAGGGGGAGCTTCTTGCAGTATTTGTACAAAACGAACGTCATCATCCTTCGCGTCGTTTATTTGCTCGATTAACCGAGCAATAGCTTGATGAAAATGCGACAAATCGACCTCGAAAACATTGAGACACGGGCTCTACTGACGGCTACTCTATTTAGAGAGGGAAACGAAATCAAGGTTACGAGTTATCTTTTGCAGATTCCTGTGATAACGGGCATCTTCATCTGTATCCTAAAAGCGCACAGTGGCAGATTTTTATTCTATCAAACATCAATTTAGTGTAGTTTAATAAAGAAATTATTTATTTTTCAGGAATTATACAATGCAAAATATCGGGATGTCGTCAAAACTCGACAATGTCTGCTATGACATTAGGGGTCCTGTACTCAAACATGCTAAACGCATGGAGGAAGAGGGGCATAAAATACTGAAGTTAAACATTGGTAACCCCGCCCCATTTGGCTTTGACGCCCCAGATGAAATCCTAGTTGATGTGATCCGTAATCTGCCTACTTCACAAGGCTATTGCGACTCAAAGGGGATCTATTCCGCGCGCAAAGCCGTGGTGCAGCACTACCAGAAAAAAGGGCTGCGTAGCCTAGATATAGAAGATGTTTACATCGGTAATGGTGCTTCAGAGCTTATCGTGATGGCGATGCAAGCGCTGCTTAATAATGGCGATGAAATGCTTGTCCCTGCTCCTGATTATCCATTATGGACCGCTTCGGTCGCCCTCTCCGGTGGCACTGCCGTGCATTACTTGTGTGATGAAGAAGCCGATTGGTACCCTGATCTCAACGACATCAAAAGTAAAATCACGCCCAAAACACGCGGTATTGTATTGATAAACCCCAACAACCCAACAGGGGCTGTCTATAACCGTGATTTTCTGCTGGAAATTGTTGAGATTGCACGCAAGCATAAATTGATCATTTTCGCCGACGAAATCTATGACAAAATCTTATACGATGGTGCAACCCATACGCCTATTTCAACGCTAGCTGATGACGTTTTAATGGTCACTTTTAACGGCCTGTCGAAAGCGTACCGTGTGTGCGGATTCCGAGGCGGTTGGATGTTCCTTACCGGGCCAAAACACATCGCAAAAGGTTATGTGGCTGGTTTGGAAATGCTTGCCTCAATGCGTTTGTGTGCCAACGTGCCCATGCAGCATGCGATTCAAACCGCATTAGGCGGCTATCAAAGCATCAACGAGCTGATTTTACCCGGCGGCCGACTGCTCGAACAGCGCGACCGCGCGTGGGAACTCATCAACCAAATCCCCGGCGTTTCATGTGTCAAACCTAAAGGAGCCATGTACCTGTTCCCGAAAATCGACACGAAAATGTACAGCATTAAAGATGACCAAAAAATGGTGCTCGACTTCTTAAAACAAGAGAAAGTGCTATTGGTTCAAGGAACGGGCTTTAACTGGCCAAAACCGGATCACTTCCGCATTGTCACCTTACCGCATATTGAAGATTTGGAAATTGCCATTGGCCGCTTCGAGCGTTTCTTATCGACCTACAGTCAGTAGCATTCTGACGTAAACTTCCATATGCTAAACGGGCGCACTTTTCGATACTAAAAGTGCGCCCGTTTTCTTTTAATCGCCAATTTTTCTCTTAGCCCCCGACACAGCAAGGATGTTTATTGCAATGAAAGAGAGTCACTTTTTTGCTCACTTAGCCCGAATGAAGTTAATTCAACGCTGGCCTTTAATGCGATCCATCTCCAGTGAAAATATCTCTGAACACAGCCTACAAGTGGCATTTGTCGCTCACGCTTTAGCCGTAATCAAAAACAAAAAATTTGGCGGCAAGGTCAACCCTGAACGGATTGCGATTTTAGGTATGTACCACGATACCAGTGAAGTGTTGACGGGCGATCTTCCGACACCAGTTAAATACTACAACCCCGATATTGCGAAAGAATACAAAAAGATAGAAGCCGCCGCCGAACAAAAACTGCTCTCGATGTTGCCTGAAGAGCTGCGTGAGGATTTTGCTCCATATCTCGTTTCAGACGCCGCGCACCCTGAAGATGTGGCGATAGTCAAACAGGCAGATTCACTCTGCGCCTATCTCAAATGCTTAGAAGAGCTCAGCGCGGGCAACCATGAATATGCGCTGGCCAAAAAACGTTTAGACGTCACCTTACGAGATCGCCATACACCTGAGATGGAGTATTTTCTCAATACCTTTGCCCCTAGTTTCGAATTAACGCTGGACGAGATCAGCTAACTCACGCTAAGTTACTTGTTAAGTGTTTGAAAAACATAAATGTACTGCAGGAGATGGCATGGATATATCCATTGACCCCAAATGGCTTGAACGCCAAGATGATGAGCATAAAATCCGCCGCGATGATCACCGTAGCCCCTTCCAACGCGATCGGGCGCGTATTCTTCACTCTGCGGCATTTCGTCGCTTGCAAGCCAAAACTCAAGTACATGGCACTAGCCTGAATGATTTCCATCGCACTCGTCTCACTCACTCCTTAGAAGCTGCGCAACTCGGCACTGGGATAGTGGCGCAAATTAAACTCAAACAACCTGAGTTTCGTGATTTGCTGCCTTCGGATAGTTTGATCGATTCCTTATGCCTAGCGCATGATATCGGCCATCCTCCTTATGGTCATGGCGGCGAAGTGGCGCTCAATTATATGATGCGCGATCACGGCGGCTTTGAAGGCAACGCGCAAACCTTTAGAATTGTAACCAGCTTAGAGCCCTACACCGAACACCATGGCATGAACCTGTCACGCCGCACTGTGCTAGGGTTATTAAAATACCCTGCGCTGCTGAGCCAAACTCGCGCCGTACAGCAACCCAATGCAGTCGCTCACCAGCGTCAGTTGAAAGCTAAAGAGTGGTCGCCTGCTAAGGGAATATACGATTGCGATCACGCGATTTTTTCTTGGGTAACGGAGCCGCTCTCTGCGCAAGATAAAGCCCTACTCAGTCAAATGCGTGGTCAGCCCGCAACGCCTTATCAACATCACAAGACTCGCTTTAAATCACTCGATTGCTCAATCATGGAGCTGGCCGATGACATTGCCTACGGCGTGCACGATTTAGAAGATGCCATCGTACTTGGCATGGTGACTCGCCAACAGTGGCAAGAGGCCGCGGCCTCGAAACTGGCCGAATGCGGTGATGCGTGGTTTGAAGAACACATTGCTTCCATCAGTGAAATGCTGTTTGCAGGCAAACATTACCGTCGTAAAGATGCGATTGGCGGGATTGTTAATGCACTACTGACTAGTATTCATATTCAAGCCGTTGATGCGCATTTTGAGAATGAGCTACTCGCCTTCAACGCCTATTTAGAACCCAATATGGCCGCCGCGCTGGAAGTACTGAAATCATTTGTGAACCAATATGTGATTCAAATTCCGCAAGTGCAGCGTTTTGAATACAAAGGCCAGCAGATCATCATGGATCTGTTTGAAGCGCTAAGCGCCGATCCTGAACGCTTACTGCCAGAAACAACGCGCGGTAAGTGGCAAGCCCAAACCAATGAAAACGATGGTATGCGCGTTATCTGTGACTATATTTCGGCTATGACCGATGGCTATGCGCAAAGGCTCCATCAACAACTGTTCTCAGCTCATAATCACTATTAATGGCTGGTTGAGTGGTAGCTTCTGCCATCATTACTCACTGATATAGCGGTTACTCGCTGATATAGTTTTGCTTAAAAACCCCAGCTGGCATTTGGCTAATTTGAAAGGCAACCATCGCATCAAAAGCATCAAGGAGCGGTTGAAAACTTTGCCGAGGCTCAAGCAATGACAAGATATGAAAACCAGCTTCAACAGTTGATAAGCTGTTTTCACTCGGTGCCTTGCGAATGCGATAATTGCCTTTGAGATCGGTCGGCAAGTGCAAACACGGTAGCGAATGTAAATTGCTCGAGAGTTGCCACATTTTATACGCTTTCTTCCAAGTACCATCGAGTAAAATAACTCGTACTTTTCTGGTATCAGCATTGATATTCATAGCCGACACGGGCTGCGCAGTCTCATGCGGGTAAAGTACATAGTTGAGCACATCCGGCTCAGCTAAGCACTCGTTCAGCTGAGTGTGCTGGCTAAAATCTTCAGCAACAAAGCGCCTGCAATTCGCTAAAGATAAATCGAGAATTCGGGCTGTGCCCATTGGGCGATGTTCTTCTGTCGGATGTTGAAGAATGATAAGCTCGACCGACGAGGAAAGCGGTACGATCAAAGAACAGATGCAGGCTTTTCGCGCTTTACCACATTGAGAACAGTATCGAGACATAACGTGAATTACTTTCGCCTTTGCTTACTAAACATAAACCATCAAAAAAATCGTTATTTTGCACTACTTGCTATCAGCTTGGTCTGCTTGGGGTTGCAATGGCCGCCACTGGCCGCCCTCAGTGCGTGGAATCGGCCTGCCATTGAAGCGGGCCAATGGTGGCGGATCCTAACAGGAAATTTCACACACACCAACTTTACGCACCTTGGTATGAACCTCGCAGGGCTGTGGATTATCCATTTGGTGTTTCAACCGAGCAGTAAAAAATGGTTAATCAGCCTTCTGGCAACCAGCCTGATGGTAGGCGTTAGCCTTTTTTTGAGCCGTATGCAAGTCTATGTCGGCCTTTCAGGCGCGCTCCATGGAATGTTTGCCTATTTGGCGCTGCAAGAAGCACTGCAAGGGCGTCGCAGCAGTTGGCTGTTGGTGGTTGGTGTTATTGTCAAAGTTGTCTGGGAGCAAATTTTCGGCGCTTCAAGTAACACCAGTGAGCTTATTAATGCACGCGTGGCTATCGAAGCGCATTTAGCAGGCATGTTGGCCGGGTTGATACTCGCCATCGGTGAATGGCTGAGATCAAAAAAAGCGGAGAAGTAACGTACTTCTCCGCTTAATACTCTCCGAAAAATAATCTGCCTGCTTCGAGAAAGACGCACCTAACCTAAACGATTGGCCGTTGACCGCGACTGATCAATTTCAGAAGCACGCTATCAGCCGCTTCGCCCGCAACACCAGCCAATTTATCAGTCAGTTTTTTCTTCTGCACATAATGGATTGCCAGTACCGTTTTATCTTTACACGCAGCAACCACTAAGTCGTCAGAAGTTTTGATCTCATCAACTAAACCGAGCTCTTGAGCTTGAGTCCCAAACCAGTGTTCACCAGTGGCCACTTTCTCAAGGTCAAGCGCTGGGCGATGCTCGCGGATAAAATCTTTAAACAGTTCGTGGGTCTCTTCGAGTTCTTGCTTGAACTTATCGCGCGCTTTATCACTGTTTTCACCAAACATAGTCAGCGTGCGTTTGTATTCACCTGCGGTCAATTGTTCAAATTCAATGTCATGTTTTTTAAGCAGTTTATTGAAATTAGGCAACTGTGCAATAACGCCAATGGATCCAACAATCGCAAAAGGAGCGGCCACAATTTTATCAGCAATACACGCCATCATATAACCACCGCTGGCGGCCACTTTATCAACTGCGATGGTTAGGGGTAACCCAGCCGCTTTAATGCGATCGAGCTGCGAAGAAGCCAAACCATAACCATGCACCATGCCGCCGCCAGTCTCTAAACGCAGCAACACTTCATCACCTTGACGAGCAACGGCGAGAATGGCGGTCACTTCCTCGCGTAGCGAACTCACTTCTTTGGCATCAATACTGCCGTTGAAATCCAAGACAAAGAGATGCGGTTCACGTTTGGTATCTAGCGCGCCCTCTTTGGCCGCTTTTTTGATCGCTTTGTCACGTGCTTTGTTTTTCTCTTTTTCGCTTTTCTTTTCTGCTTTATCGCGAGCCTTCAAGAAAGCATCATCGTGCAGATGGTGTTCCATCTGCTCGACCATTTCTTTATGACGCTCGGTTAAATTCACTACTTCCAGCTCGCCTTTCTGCGCGCTGTTTTTTCCGCCCACCGATTTCACAATGACCAATAGCACAACAAGAGCGACGACGATTGTCGCAATCTTGGCCAAAAATAGGCCGTAGTCCAATAAAAATTCCAACGTCCTAATCCTCATAGGTTTTGATTTGGTGTATTGTAACCACCTTGTCACGAAGACTTAAAGCAAATCATAACAATAAGGAAGCACAAGGTGGATTATTCAGTTTCTGCAGATGCCCTCAAAGATAGAGTCATTTTAGTTACAGGTGCTGGCGACGGTATCGGTAAACAAGCCGCCATCAGCTATGCAGCCCACGGCGCAACCGTCATTTTGCTCGGCCGCACGGTGAAAAAGTTAGAACAAACTTATGATGAGATAGAAAACGCTGGCTACGCAACACCTGCGATTGTTCCGCTGGACATGAAAGGAGCCACCAAGCAACATTATCTCGATATGATCGATACCATTGCAGAGCAGTTTGGTCGCTTAGATGGCGTGCTACATAACGCGGGGCTTTTGGGTGTGATCAGCCCGTTTGATCAGATCGGTGAAGATTCTTATGACGATGTCATGCAGGTCAACGTCAAAGCGCAATTCTTACTCAGCCAAGCGGCGCTGCCATTGCTGCACAAATCTCCAGATGCGCGAATTGTATTTACGTCTTCAACCGTAGGCCATGATGGTCGTGCTTTTTGGGGCACTTATGCTATGTCAAAATTCGCCACAGAAGGGATGATGCAAGTGCTAGCTGATGAGCTAAGCAACACATCAATTCGAGTGAATGCAATTAATCCCGGTGGCACGCGTACTGGCATGCGCGCTAAAGCTTATCCCGCTGAAGATGTGGAGTTGTTGAAAACGCCTAAAGATATCATGCCGCTTTATCTCTATTTAATGGCGCCGGAAGGCCAAGCTGTGAATGGTCAATGTATCGATGCACAACCGAAAAAGTAATGGCTTAGCTTTTTCTTAATCTTTCAATGCCTTGCCTCATCAGCAAGGCATTGTCGTTTGAGGTAAAAATCACTATTTCATGTCGGCACATTAGAGACGACTTTGTTGTGATGATGGCCAAAAATCTTACGAAAGCACATCACGTAATCGGTCTTGTGCCACTTGTACTAATAAATCGGGTTGGAATTTAGAGATAAAACGATCACAACCCACTTTTTGTACCATGGCTTCATTAAAGCTGCCACTGAGTGACGTGTTTAACGTAATAAATAGTGATTTCATTCTCGGATCGTTACGGATCTCGGAAGTCAGTTTATAGCCGTCCATTTCTGGCATTTCAGCATCGGTGATCATCAGTAAAAGCTCACTCGTTACATCTCTTCCTTCATCGCTCCACGACTTCAGAAGATTCAATGCTTCTAAGCCATCTCTGCATTCGACAATTTCTAAACCAAGCTGTGAGAGCGTCCCTTTTATTTGGTTACGAGCCGTTGAAGAATCATCCACAATCAGAATTTTTCGCCCGACCATCTCCGCAACCAAATCATGATCAAGAATGCCTTCTGAGATAGAAACATCATAATCAATAATCTCAGCTAACACTTTTTCAACATCAATGATTTCAACAATATGGCTACTGTTGGCCTCTTTAACATGGGTGATAGCGGTAAGGTAATTAGACCGGCCAGCTAAACGCGGTGGTGGCTGAATTTCAGTCCATGCGGTATTGATAATATTGCGAACTTGCCCAACCAAAAAACCTTGAATGGTTCGATTGTACTCAGTGATGATGAGGTTCTGTTCCTGGCTATCCAAGCGAGATGGAGGAAAACCGATCGCACTGCGCAAATCAATGACAGGAACTGGCACTCCCCTCAATGAGGCTACACCCGTAATATTATGATGAGAACCGGGCAATTTCGTTAACTGAGGAACTTTGATCACTTCCCTCACCTTAAATACATTGATCGCAAAAATTTGCCGGCTATTTAAGCTGAATAAAAGCAACTCAAGTCGATTCTCTCCGACAAGATTGGTGCGCTGGTCAACCGTATTTAAAACACCTGACATACGAAATCCCGAAAATTATAGTGAACTCACATAACAGTATAGCCATATGGGTTAATTGTAAAAAATATAAATGATCTAACCGCGAAAAAATTAACCTTCGACAACTTTCATCAGCAAAAGTCCATCATAGAGAGCTTGTTTAATCAAAGCCGCACCGGGCATGGTTGCCTGTTTATAAAAACGTGATTCCACTAATTCGAGATCTTGATGATAGACAGGTAAGCTCTGCTCTTCGATGCATTTTTGCAATGCAGGGTATAACACGTTCTTAGCTTGGTTGATAACACCACCGATAAGAATTTTTTCTGGGTTAAACAGGTTGATCACAATTGCGATTGCGGCCCCTAAATAACGCCCTAGTTTCTCTATCACATCCACCGCTAATGGGTCACCCTCTGCTGCGGCCTCACAGATATCTTCAATAGTGATTTCACTGTGCTCGGTCAATGATGAAACCTCACCGTTTGCAATACGCAGCGCCACTTCTTCACGAATTGCTTGCGAACTGGCGACTGTCTCCAAACAGCCAATATTGCCACAATGGCAACGTTTACCGTGCGGATCAATTTGGATATGACCTAACTCACCGATATTCCCGTGCCGACCTTGCAGCACCCTGCCATCGAGGATAATGCCGGCCCCTAAACCGTGGTGAATAGAGATAAGAACCGAATTTTCATTGCCTTGCGAATGGCCAAACAACTTTTCAGCCAGTGCCCAAGCTCGGGTATCATTTGCCACAAATACAGGTAGGCCCGTCGCCTTATAAATTTCAGGACCAAGAGCCAGATTTTCCACATTGTAATGAGGCATCTGCAGCACAATCCCTTGCTCTGAATTCACTAAACCGGGCAAGGTAATTGCGATACTCGTCACTCGATCCAATTGCGACGAGTAGGTTTGAAAAAACTCTTCAATTTCGTAAAGCAACCTAGCGAGCACGTCATCTTGGTCTAGCTCATGGATCTCAATTTTGGTGTCGATCAACACTTCACCACCCAACTCATGCAGGGCAATGATTAGGTAACCACGCCCTAAACGCATGGATAAAAATTGCCATCCCTCATTATTGGTTTGTAAACCAACGGCTGGGCGGCCACGGCTGATCGCTTCTTGTACTGTCGTTTCATGGATTAAATGAGCTTCAATTAACTCACGAGTAATTTTGGTAATACTTGCCGGAGCAAGCTCACTCTCCTTCGATAAATCGATGCGAGAAATGGGACCTTTTTGGTCGATGAGTTTATATACACGACCAGCATTGACCTGTTTGATATGATCAATATGGCCTGGTTGCGCCATATACATTGGGAGCTCCAGAAATCAATAACATGCCAATTTTTTTACTTTGCGAAGTAATTGTGAAGCGCTTTAGTATATTGCCGTGACAAGCATCACGGATATACCTAGATCTTCGTGTATTTAGCCAATAAACTGCCATTTGTTTACATTCAAAAAATATGAAACTCCTCTTTTTTTGTGACAAAAATCATCTGACACCTGTCGATAAATTTCACTCTTATCCCCTTTCTTTCGCCAGATCTTGCATATACTCAATCTAGATTCCCGCCCCATCAGGAGAACACAATGACCGCTGTGTTAAGAAGAACAAAAATCGTGACTACTTTAGGCCCATCAACAGACAAAGGCGAGATATTAGAGGCGATTATCAAAGCTGGCGCAAATGTTGTGCGCATGAATTTTTCACATGGTAGCTCCGAGGACCATAAACTGCGAGCGCAACGAGTAAGAGCTATCGCTGCTAAGTTGGGTCGCCATGTCGCTTTACTTGGTGATTTACAAGGACCAAAAATTAGGGTCTCCACATTTAAAGAAGGAAAAGTCTACTTAAATGAAGGTGACCGATTTGTTCTTGATGCAGAGCTCCCCCCAGGGCAAGGTGACCAAGACTCGGTTGGCATTGACTACAAAAAACTACCACAAGATGTGCAACAGGATGACTTGCTGCTATTGGACGACGGACGAGTACAACTACTCGTTACAGCAGTCGATGGTGCTAAAATACACACCATAGTCACCGTCGGTGGCCCACTTTCAAATAACAAAGGCATCAACAAAAAGGGTGGCGGTTTATCGGCGGAAGCGCTGACCGAAAAAGACAAACGAGACATACTACTCGCCGCCGAAATACAGGTTGAATATCTAGCCATTTCATTTCCTCGCAATGGCGAAGATATGAAATACGCTCGCCGCCTCGCTCGTGATGCAGGCCTTGAGGCCAAGCTCGTGGCTAAAGTGGAACGGGCAGAAACTGTAGCCAGTGATCACAATATTGATGACATCATTATGGCCTCCGATGTGATCATGGTCGCTCGTGGTGACTTGGGGGTAGAAATTGGTGATCCTGAGCTGGTTGGTGTGCAGAAAAAGCTGATCCGCCGCGCTAAGGCACTCAATA
Organism: Vibrio sp. 3-2(1); assembly: GCF_963887575.1. NCBI lineage: Bacteria > Pseudomonadati > Pseudomonadota > Gammaproteobacteria > Vibrionales > Vibrionaceae > Vibrio > Vibrio sp. 3-2(1). Next base: position 549,185 of record NZ_CAWPGB010000011.1, read on the forward strand.
GAGTAGTGATCACAGCAACACAAATGATGGAGTCAATGATAGAGAACCCAATGCCAACCCGCGCGGAGGTAATGGATGTTGCCAATGCGGTGCTTGACGGAACCGATGCGGTGATGCTTTCAGGTGAAACTGCTGCTGGGAAATACCCAGTAGAAACGGTTCGTTCGATGGCCGAAGTGTGTGTCGGTGCGGAAAAAATGATCGAAGCTAGCCAACAAAATTACCGAATCGATACTTCGTTTGTGACTGCTGAAGAGACCATCGCGATGTCCACTATCTATGCGGCCAATCACATGGAAGGAATCAAAGCCATGGTGACTCTGACCGAATCAGGAAGAACAGCGCTTATGACCTCACGCTTAAATTCTGTACTGCCTATCTTTGCTATGTCGCCCAATGAACGAAGTTTAAACCGCTGCGCTCTATATCGGGGAGTCACACCCGTCTATTTTGATACCAAAGCAGATACTGGTTTTGATGTGGCCGTTGCAGCTCTCAATACGCTTAAGGAGAAAAAATTGTTAGAGTTCGGTGACTTAGTGATCATCACTCAAGGTGACATTATGGATGTCGAAGGGTCAACCAACTGCATGCGTATCCTGCCGGTCCTTGAATAACCCGTTCTCCCCGTTGACTTAATGGTCGCGGGGAAAATAATCCGATGATGCAATACGGGACTGATATGCCGACTGCGCTTGGTTAAATTGGTCGATAAATCGATAACCCGCCGTCAGTCCCAGCTCATAATCATAAAGCAGATCTTCTTGACTGCTTAAGAGAGATCTTGACCTCAATGGTTCGCTGGGCACAATCTGTAGGATGTAAACATCATCCGGCGGCGCACGCAAAAATTCTTGAGTAAGAGAATAAGTTTGGTAATGCACCATTAACATATCCGCTAACCCCGAATCAAACTTGTCACCAATTAAATGACTCAAGCGATAAATATCATCAGCGCCAAATAACCAGCGTCCACCATTGAGTAGCTCCAAATTCATTTGCTCACGTTTTTGTAACTTAGAACGTTCTATTTGTTGATGGAGAAGACCACTCCACTCTTGCTTCCAGTAAGACAATTTTTGTCGCCACTGACCTTGAATATTTTGCAAAGGTTCATGTAACCAATGAGCCTCGTTGTAAGGCTTAGCAGAAGGCAACGGCTTCATCGGTAACCCACTCTCTACCGCGTCGGCATCAGGGCATTCAGTGCGGATTACCGCAACAAAACGGGCACCTCTACGCCATGCCTCCTGAACTGGAATTGATGCCGATACTCCACCATCAATATATAGGTCATCACCCAGCTTGACTTCATGCGGATATAAGCGGGGAATCGCACAGGTGGCAATCAACACCTCTCGCCAGTTACTTTCTAATATCGGGAAATAATGGTCGTGTAGTGAGTGTGCTGAGGTAACAGCAGCATAAGCTTTTCTTTTCGCAAGGACTTGGGCTCCCATATCGACATCCAACCGATAAGGAAATTCCGATATGCGATCTAAAGCCCAATCCAAGTTCATGAACTGCTTACGCCGAACGTAGCTAAATAGATTAAAAAAATTAGCATCCGTGGTGAGTTCTAAAATAAAAGCCTTACCTAACCCATGTTGACGGCATAGGTAAGCGCACAAATTCAATGCACCTGCAGAGGTGCCATAAAATTCATCAAAGGGGTCAAAATTGGAAAGAAGGAACGCATCTAACACACCTGCGGTAAAAATACCTCTTTGACCACCACCTTGGGCAACCAATGCATTTTTTCCTCCAATGTACTTCGAGAGCCGATCTAAATCCGCTCTCGTCTCTTTATCAGAGATAGTTCCACTAGTGTTCATCAGCAGAACCCTCGTTGATTAATGGCTGATAGCGATCAAACCAAAACCGACGAGAATAGTAAAGACCGTTGCAGTAATCACTAATGCATATTTTAGATCAAGTTCCATAGCCACCTCCTATCAGATAACAAAGTAATAACATCAGTGTGAAGTATCTTCAAGAATCGGTGGTTTTTCGTGCACAATTATGGAGTTACCATCACAATAACCTAATCGTTAAAAAGTGGCTTAGGTTAATAATTATGCATCAATACAATAAAATCATTCTTATCATCGGAGCTTTATCTGCTCACTATGCACAAGCGCAAGTCATCGTCTCTCCCTTTTTTGGGTATATGATTGGGGGCGAAATCGAGGATCAAGCCAGCAATGAATACGATTTAAAAGCTTCCTCTGGTTATGGCCTCGCTATAGAAACTGATTACGAAAAAGGCCGAATTGGTCTGTTTTATGCCACTCAAAACACCTCTGTTGAAACCATTAACTCGGATGCCAACATCCATTATCTCCACTTTCAAAGCAGCATTTATTATCCGACAAGCCAACAATTGACCGCTTATATAGGCCTAGGTATCGGTGGTTCTTATACGGATGTTGACTGGGCTAAAGATAAATATGGTTTTTCTTCAAGCTTGTTTGGGGGTTTTGAGTATGCCTTTACCGATAACATTGCGCTGAATAGCCAAGTGCGTTGGTTAGGTACCTCTGTTGACAACGAAACTTCAGCAACCTGCACACTGCCCTCTTCAGAAACGTGCGCGATTCGTTTTAAATCTGATTGGATCAATCAATTTTCGGCTAATATCGGCCTAACAGTTCGTTTTTAAACCAAGATAAAATTGTGGTGTGATTCACTAGTGAGTGTATGTTTTTCAGTCATACACTCTTCGACAAAAAATAGTTTTATCATTTATATTTTTTAGACAACGAAGTTATAAATTCCATTCTTATTAAAAAATGACGTTCATTCCACCTAAATCCCAATTAATTAACAACTAATACACCATCAAAAAACCAGAGAATAACATTTACAATCTATTGCCTTAACTTAGATTAGTCTGTAGTCTCGAACCCATGCGTAGCTGATTATTTCAGATACAGCAAACACACATCGAACTATTAAGAACAATATTCTGAGTTCTCTGAAAGCTGACAACATATAACACTAACTTTTTGCCAGTTCATGGATGATGGCGCAAATATTCACGGTCTATTTAGTGTACCGATAGTATTCATCACTCCAACACTGGCTCCGCAGCCGAAGAGAAGCTTCATACCTCAGGGAAGTCGTAAAGGAGTAAACAATGAAGCGAGAACAATGGGGATCCCGTGCAGGGTTCATTCTGGCTGCCGTAGGTTCGGCTATCGGTCTTGGAAACATATGGCGTTTCCCTTATATGGCTTATGAGAATGGGGGTGGTGCATTCTTCATCCCTTACCTTTTCGCCATGATCACAGCGGGTATACCGTTTATGATCCTAGAGTTCAGCATGGGTCAAAAGCATCGCGGTTCAGCACCAGCCACTCTGGCTAAAATTCACGCAAAATTTGAATGGTTAGGTTGGTTCCAAGTAGGGGTTGCCGCTATTATTGCTGTGTATTATGTGGCCGTTATTGGCTGGGCTATTTCCTACTTTGGTATGTCGTTTACACAAAGTTGGGGAACCGATACTAATGCTTTCTTCTTTAGCAACTATTTAGCACTAGGCGATAATTCACCGACCAATCTCGGTAGTATTCAATGGAAAATCGCCATTGCAATGCTGATTGCATGGGCCATTACTTATGCTGCTATCGTCGGTGGAGTGAAATCTGGAATCGAACGCGCTTCAAAAATCATGATGCCAATACTGTTTATCATGGTACTGCTTTTGATTGGCCGCATGATTTTCCTACCAGGTGCATTAGATGGTGTGAACTACATGTTTGAGCCTGACTTTGACAAGATCTGGGATGTGAAGGTTTGGGCTGCTGCTTATGGACAGATTTTCTTCACCCTAAGTATTGGTTTTGCCATCATGCTGGCGTATTCCAGCTACCTTCCTGAGAAATCAGACATAACGAATAACGCCTTCATGACAGTATTGATCAACTGTGGTTTCTCAATTCTGGCGGGGATTATGATTTTCTCTGTTCTTGGCTACATGGCTCATGAACAAGGCAAACCGTTGACAGAAGTCGTGTCTGCGGGCGTTGGGCTTGCATTCGTTACGTTGCCAGCGGCTATCAACCTATTGCCAGCGCCCTATATTCTTGGGCCAATCTTCTTCTTTGCACTTGTTGTTGCAGGCCTAAGCTCACACATATCAATCATTGAAGCCGTCACCTCAGCCGTCATCGATAAGCTAAAATGGAGCCGTAAAAAGGCCGCTAATGTAGTTATCAGTGTAGGGTTTTTGGTTTCAATGGCCTTTGCGACCAACGGTGGCCTGTTGCTACTCGACCTTGTCGACCACTTCGCAAACAACGTGGGCATTATGGCGAGCTGTCTAGTGGAACTTACGCTCATGGCATGGCTATTTAAGATTTCTGACGTACGCAAATACGTGAACAGCATTTCCGATTTCAATATTGGCGTGTGGTTTGATATTTGTCTGCGCTTTATCTCACCTGTAATTTTGGCCATTATTGTCGCCACAAAACTGAACGCTCTATTCACAGAAGGTTACGGTGGTTATGACCTCACCCTAGGATGGGTCATGATCGGGTTACTATTCGCTATAGGCGTAACAATCAATGCAACAAGCCGCAAGGAGTGCAACTAATGACGACAAGTGCAATTATTATGATGATTATTGGTTTGGGCATTACGTGGGGTGGCGCCGCCATCTGCATTAAAAAAGCCATGAACAAACAATAATCCTGTTGATTCTAAAAGCCGATGTCATCATCGGCTTTTTTTATGCCTGTCGACAACCGCTACACCTGCCTCTTGAAGCCAAACCTATTCATGCCACCAAAACCACAGCAAAATTAAACAAGTGATGTGAATAAAGGAATAGAGCGAAATAGCCCTTACTTGATTATCGTTTGAGATAAAAGAGAATTAAGTCAACAAGCCAAGTGTGAGATCCGTCTTATCGCCGCAAGCGGACAACTCAACTAATAAATGAGATGGCAATGATCAACTTATAAAAATAGGGGATGGCTGATGAACGAGTTAGCGGCAAAAGAAAAGGAGGCTTTCGCCTCCTTTTTTATAGGGGAATGAAAAGATATGAATTAACCGTGGTTACGGATCCACTCATCCATTTCAGTTTTAAGGTTGTCAGACTTAGTACCAAAGATAGCTTGAACGCCACCCGATACAACAACAACACCCGCAGCACCAAGCTGTTTCAATTTCTCTTGGTTTACTGCTTCTGTTTTAGCAACAGAAACGCGTAGACGAGTAATACATGCATCTAGGTTAGTGATGTTTTCTTTACCACCAAAGGCTGCAACAAGTTCACCAGCTAACTCACTACCTGTAGCAGAAGAAGCCTCTTCAGATTCATCTTCACGACCAGGAGTTTTCAGGTTCATCGTACGGATAACGAAAGTAAACACGACATAGTATAGAACTGCATAAGCAATACCTAGACCAACCAATAGCAACATGTTTTCAGCACGAGGAGATTGAACAACAAAGTCAATGAAACCGTTCGAGAACGTGTGACCGTGAACAACACCTAGAGCGTTAGTCAATACATAAGCAAGACCAGCTAGCAAAGCATGAACAACATAAAGTACTGGAGCGATGAATAGGAACGAGAACTCAATAGGTTCTGTAATACCCGTTAGGAATGAAGTCAATGCAGCTGACGCCATGATACCCATTACTTTGGCACGGTTTTCTGGTTTAGCACTGTGTGCAATTGCAATTGCTGCAGCTGGAAGACCGAACATTTTGAATAGGTAGCCACCCGCTAGTTGACCGAAACCGTTACCTGCAGCGCGAGACGCATCATCAGCAGTCAAGAAACAAGTCATGATACCGTGAACGGTAGTACCTGCATTGTTGGTACATGTACCTGCTTCATAGAAGAAAGGCACGTTCCAGATGTGGTGAAGACCAAATGGAATCAATGAACGCTCAACAACACCGTAGATACCAAATGCGGTTACTGGGTTTTGGTTAGCAGCCCAATCAGAGAATGTTGCGATAGCTGAACCTACAGGAGGCCAAATGATAGATAAAACAATACCTAGAGCAATCGCAAGGAAACCCGTAATGATTGGTACTGCACGTTTACCCGCGAAGAAGCCAAGATATTCAGGAAGTTGAATTTTGTAAAAACGATTGAATGCCCAAGCAGCAACACCACCTGCAAGGATACCACCAAGAACGCCCGTCTCGATGTTATCAACACCCATTACGACTGCCATTACTTTTAGCGTCGCAACCATGATGCCATAGCCAACAATTGCTGACAGGCCTGAAACACCATCGTTATTCGTGAAGCCTAATGCTACACCTACTGCAAAGAGTAGTGCCATTTGACCAAAAACCGAACCACCAGCTTGTTCCATTAAATGTGAAACAACTTCTGGTAGCCAGCTAAAGTTCGCTGCACCCACACCAAGCAAAATACCCGCAACTGGTAAAACTGATACTGGAAGCATCAGAGCCTTACCAACTTTCTGCAGGTTTGCAAAAAGGTTTTTAAACATGTTTATGCTCCTGATTAAGTTATTAGAATTGTTTGGGTTCTAACGGCACACCCCCGTAGCCTAAATGTTAGCACCCAATGAAAATGTAACCACATATCGCATTATATTTTTCGCCTCTAAATATATCTTGATGCCACTCAAACTTTCTAGTTAGTAACGAAATTTTGTTTCAAAACAATAGACCGATCACAATGCGGGAGGGTGTAAACCCTGCCAATCAATTAATATAACTTCATGTTTTATAATGACATTGTTAACAATACCATTAATTTCACAGAGTGAATAAAATTAGCGCACTTGTTATTTTTAGTAACAAAATTACAATTTTAACTTTCAAGCTTATTTTTTCAACAGATTAAGTAAACAAGGTAATAAGTTGTTAATTATCACGCGAACTTGATAAAAAACGCCGTCTTACACGCATTTCTCACGACAATTCAACTTTCCGTCGCAAAAAAAGATTTTGGTAATTTTCGGTCGTTTTTTCTTCAATTACTTTTAATGACAGACTTTTTAGCTGTGCAATATAAGCAGCAACCTCAACAACGTAGGCTGGCTGATTTTGCTGACCACGGTGTGGAACCGGCGCAAGATAAGGGGAATCAGTTTCAATCAGCAAGCGTTCCAAGGGCAGCGCCTTCACAACTTCTTTCAATTCTGTCGCTTGTCTAAACGTGACAATTCCTGAGATAGAAATATAAAAGCCAAGCTCCATAGCGGCTTGTGCAAAGGCAAGATCTTCAGTAAAACAATGGATAACACCACCGCACCTTTCTGCCCCACCATTACGGAGCATTTCAAGAGTATCAGCCCGGGCATTTCGTGTATGAATAATCAAAGGTTTGTTAAGGGCAACGGCGGTTTCAATGTGCTGTGAAAACCGTAACTTCTGTAATTCAGCCGTTTCCGGTTGATAGTGATAATCTAGCCCCGTTTCGCCAATCGCCACCACTTTGGGATGACTCGCGTATTGATGGAAGCGGGTCAATTCAAAATGACTTTCAACGTCAAGTGGATGAACACCACAAGAAGCATGAACATTATCAAAGGGCTGAATAAGCTCTAACATTGGTTCAAAAGAATCCAGCGTTACGCCAACAGAAAGCAATTGCTTAACATTGGCTTGACGAGCTTTTTCTACTACATCAGCAACATCGATATGGAGCGTATCGTAATCAAGTTTATCTAAGTGGCAGTGCGAATCTACAAACATGTTTTCTCATCATTAAAGTTAAATAGCCAATCGCTGATCAGTAGCTCGCTATTGAGCCCACTAAACGTCTTTAGTTCTTCCATCAAACGAGTTAATGCCTTGGTTTGGCGATAAAGTACTGGGTAGCTGATCTGTTTTGCTAATCGAAGGCTAATAGGAAGCTGCTGCTGTTCAACCACGCCAAATTGTACCTTTTGCGTATCGGTCAACATGGTCCACAACCAAGCCAAATATTGGGTAGGTGCCTCATTAATCTGCTTCACACAAGCGGAAATATCGGCACTAGTATCGGTTAAGCAATGAGCAATATTTTGCTCAAAAGCCTGATATTTTGCTAACTCTCCCGATTGAATAAACGCCAACGTATTTAGTGGTGAATAACCATTTAAATGCGCCGCATAAGGAGGGACAGGTTGCGATGTCTGTTCACTTAACCAATGCGAGACTTGTTCACTGCTCGGTGGTGTCAGCACCGTTTTTTGACAGCGACTGATAATGGTTGGGAGTAATGGGTTGATACGAGAGGCGACAAGTAAGAAAAAACAATTGCGCCCCGGAGCTTCTAACGTTTTGAGCAGTGCATTCGCTGCTGATTCATTCATGGAATCGGCGGGATTAATAACGATAAAGCGAGCACCAGAAAGCTGCGCCGATTCTTGAGCCAACTTATTGCATTGCCTAATTTGATCAACGGTAATCGCCTTCCCCTCTTTTTCAGGCGAGATCAGATGAAAATCAGGGTGACTACCAGACTTCATCAATTCGCAGCTATGACAAAACCCACACGCTTCTGAATGGCCATGCGAACACATCACTGCTGCACTCAACTTCTCAATGAGCCGTTCAGCGCCCAGCCCTGAGGGAGAAACGAGTAAGCTCGCCGCAGGGAACTGCTGGTTATTGAGGCTGGTTTGCCACTGAAGCCAATAGCCTGCTAACCAAGGATACAGATCATTTATCATCAATTTGTTACTCAATGTTTAGCCCTAGTTTCTCTCTAGCATATTGGTTTCTAGAAACTGGTTTAACGCTGCTTTGATAGAGAATGCCACCGCTTCTATTGTTTGTTCAGCATTAATCACGGCCACGCTTTTATCTTCCTTAGCTAGGGCAAGGTAACGTTCACGCGTGCGCTCAAAAAAACCAATATCCATTTTTTCGATACGATCAAGCTCACCTCGACCTCTTGCTCTTTCTAAACCGATGCTCGGATCTAGGTCCAAATAGAGAGTAAAATCTGGCTTAAAATCACCTAGCGTTACCTTTTTAAGGTTTTGCATCGTTTCTAGCGGAATTTGCCTCCCACCACCTTGGTAGGCTTGAGAGGACATATCATGGCGATCACCAACCACCCACGAACCAGCCGCAAGTGCAGGCTTAATCACATTTTCAACCAATTGAACACGAGCGGCGTACATTAATAACAGCTCAGTCATATCCTGAAGCACTTCACCTTCATGCTCTTCTTTGACTAAGGCGCGCATTTTTTCTGCTAAAACAGTTCCACCCGGCTCACGAGTATGAGTGATATTTGTCACGCCGAACTCAATAAGTGTTTCTCTAATGGATTGAATAGCAGTGCTTTTTCCTGCGCCTTCTAAACCTTCTACAACAATAAATTTAGCATTCATGACTGGGTTCTTAACTGTTTTAAATAAGCGCGAACAGCGCGATTATGTTCATTCAATGTTTTAGAAAAAACGTGTCCACCAGAGCCACTGGCAACAAAATACAAATAATTACTCTGCTCTGGGTTTAATGCCGCTTTGATTGAGGCTTCCCCCGCCATCGCAATAGGCGTAGGAGGTAAACCAAAAATAGTATAAGTATTAAATGGCGTCGGTGTTCTTAAGTCTTTTTTACGAAGATTGCCATCGTAGGCATCGCCAAGCCCGTAAATGACCGTAGGATCAGTCTGTAGCCGCATCCGTTTATTGAGTCGATTGACAAAAACGGAGGCAATGCGCCCTCGCTCTGAAGCAATAGCCGTTTCCTTTTCAATAATTGACGCCAAAATCAACGCTTCATAAGGCGTTTTAATTGGCAGATTTGGCTGGCGATTGGCCCAATGTTGATCGAGTATTTTCTCAAGACGTCTATTGGCCCTTTTTAGGATCTCAAAATCGGTCGTTCCAAAAGGGAAATGATAAGTCTCCGCTAGAAATAGTCCTTCAAGCTTTTGCTGCTCAATGCCTAATTTTTGGGCAATGTCGGCTTCTGCCAAATCAGCTATCGTGTTTGTCACACCTTCGGTTTGTGCAAGCAGAGCTCGCCACTCATTAAAGCGGCTCCCTTCGACAAAGGTAATAGAAAACTGATGCTCTTTACCGGATATCACGTCACTTAAGAGATCGATCAATCGAGCTCCGGGTTGTACTTGGTAAGTTCCCGCCTTAATTTTGGTTATTTCAGGATGCAGACGTCGCACTAACTTGTACATCGAAAAATCCGTTATCCATTTTTTCTCATTCAATAGCGTTAATACGCCATTAAGGCTTGTACCAGATTTTATGGTCACGACTTGCGATGAAGGAAGCGATAGAGGCTGTTCTAAATAAGCATCTACCTGTCGCTCAATGTAGAAATATCCAGCTCCAACGGCGATAATGATCAGTAGTAATACAACGAAAATTCGATTAATCACGAGTTAAAACGCTCCTGAAAATAGCGTGTTATTTTACCAATAGGGAAAATCGTATTTGCAATTGCCGTGACAGGCGCAACGCCTAATAAGGAGTTAGTAATAAACACTTCATCTGCCGACAATAACTCTTCTAATGAGAATGCTCTCATCTCAACCTTGAGATCGGTAGCCGCCGCCAATAATACACGACGAATAACCCCAGCTACGCCTGCATTGTCTAAGTTTGGCGTACATAACCTATCCCCTGACACCCAAAAAATATTTGCAACCGTAGTTTCTATGACATGCTCATTGATGTCTAGCGCGATGCCGTCAGCGTACCCTTTTGCATCCATCTCTGACTTCAATAAAACTTGTTCTAGTCGATTGTTATGTTTGTGACCCGCCAATAATGGCGAGAGTCCCATCCGCTGTTGGCATACACCAAGCTCGATACCATCGGCTATCCACTGACCATAATGGGCTGGATACTCAAAGGTACTGATAGTGACTTGAGAATCGCCAACGTTAGCAGGGCTATAACCCCGACCACCTTGTCCGCGGCTAATATGAATTTTCACACCGGATCTTGCGGTACGAGGAACGATCGTTGAGAGCCAATGTTCAACTTGCCGCCAATCAGGGGCGGGAATAGCTAAACACCGCAAACAAGATTCCATGCGTTCAACGTGCATATCCCAATATTGAAGCTCACCAGCGCAAACGAGAATCGTTGTGAAGCAACCATCCCCATACTGAAAAGAGCGATCAGTAAGAGATAGAGTGTCACTAGGCTGTCCATTTACCCAAAACATCGTGCTTACCCCACAAAAAGAAACGGCTCAATGCTAAGCATCAAGCCGTTCAAACTCAAGTGTCACAACCACAATCATTAGATTTTTTTGAAAATCAACGAGCCGTTCGTACCACCAAAACCAAAAGAGTTACAGATTGCATATTCCATACCTTCCACTTTGCGGGCAGTGTGTGGAACAAGATCAATGCCTAAACCTTCTTCTGGATCATCAAGGTTAATGGTTGGTGGAACAATTTGGTCAACTAATGACATAACGGTGATAATGGCTTCAACAGAACCAGCCGCGCCTAGCAAATGACCAGTCATCGATTTAGTAGAAGAGACAAGAACTTGTTTCGAACCTTCTTCACCTAAAGCGCGCTTAACACCTTTAATTTCCGCAACATCACCAGCTGGAGTCGAAGTACCATGAGCGTTGACGTAACCGATTTGAGTACCTGTTACGCCCGCATCACGCATCGCGGCTTCCATCGCTAACGCACCGCCTGAACCGTCTTCGCTTGGTGAAGTCATGTGATAAGCATCACCAGACATACCAAAGCCAACTAACTCAGCGTAAATCTTCGCACCGCGTGCTTTAGCATGTTCATATTCTTCAAGAACCATAACGCCCGCACCATCGCCTAGAACAAAGCCATCACGGCCCTTGTCCCAAGGACGAGACGCTTTTTGCGGTTCATCATTACGCGTAGACAATGCTTTTGCTGCGCCAAAACCCGCCATGCCAAGTGGTGTCGATGCTTTTTCTGCACCACCCGCCACCATCGCATCGGCATCACCGTATGCAATCATACGTGCCGCATGGCCAATGTTATGTAAACCTGTTGTGCATGCGGTAGAAATAGCGATATTTGGACCACGAAGACCACGCATGATAGACAAGTTGCCTGAAACCATGTTGACAATCGTTGAGGGTACAAAGAACGGGCTCACTTTACGTGGGCCTTTTTCTACCAAGGCATGATGGCCAGTTTCAATCAAGTCAAGACCACCAATACCAGAGCCGATAGCAACACCGATTCTTGGGGCATTTTCTGGAGTTACTGTGATACCAGAATCATTAAGTGCTTGGATACCCGCCGCAATACCGTACTGGATAAAGAGATCCATCTTACGGGCATCTTTTTTAGACATATACTCTTCGCAGTTAAAGTCTTTGACTAGACCTGCAAAACGAGTTGAAAAATTGGTGGTATCAAAATGTTCGATATTAACGATACCACTTTGACCAGCTAGCAGGGCTTTCCAAGAAGATTCTACAGTGTTGCCTACCGGTGACAACATACCCATGCCAGTGACAACGACACGACGCTTGGACACGATCATATTCTCCGGAGTTGAAAAGTTCTATGAGAGGTATAGAAGAGTTAGAAAAACTCAGGCGGCCAGAGGGCCGCCTGGGGAGAGATATTACTGAGCGCTGTTTACGTAGTCGATTGCAGCTTGAACAGTAGTGATCTTCTCAGCTTCTTCATCTGGAATTTCAGTATCGAATTCTTCTTCTAGAGCCATTACTAGCTCAACTGTATCTAGAGAATCAGCACCTAGATCTTCTACGAAAGAAGCTTCATTCTTTACTTCTGCTTCGTCTACACCTAGCTGTTCAACAATGATTTTCTTTACGCGTTCTTCGATGTTGCTCATGTTTTCTTTTCCTTTACAGATTTCGCCTAATGCGATGGTTCCGTAGTTTATTCTAACTAGGGAAAGTTGCAAGTGGGTCATTGCTGGTCAAACCACAATTTTACCGATTTTAACCGAAATTAAGACCATTTTTGACTTAAATCATGCACAAATGTTGCGCATATAGTTAGCAAGTTTTACACGTTGTTGACAATAGCAAAGCCTTTATTTCATCAATAACGTTCAAAAACCAACTTATACCATGTACATCCCGCCATTTACGTGCAAAGTTTCACCCGTAATGTAGGCAGCCTCTGGAGAAGCTAAAAATACCACTGCCGACGCAATTTCGCGTGGATCGCCTAAGCGGCCAGCTGGCACTTGGGCTAGTGTAGCAGTACGTTGGTCATCATTCAGCGCTTTTGTCATATCTGTTTCGATAAAACCTGGCGCAACTGTGTTAACCGTCACACCACGAGATGCAACTTCACGAGCCATAGACTTAGTAAAGCCAATTACGCCCGCTTTTGCCGCTGCGTAGTTGGTTTGACCAGCGTTACCCATAGTACCGACCACAGAGCCCACATTGATGATGCGACCATTGCGCTTTTTCATCATGCCACGTAGCACCGCTTTCGATAAGCGGAAGATAGACGTTAAGTTGGTATCAATAATATCTGACCATTCATCATCTTTCATGCGCATTAATAGATTATCACGAGTAATCCCGGCGTTATTCACAAGAATATCGATCACGCCAAACTCGTCATTGATGGTTTTCAGCGTCGCTGCGATAGATTCCACATCCGTCACGTTCAGCGCTAGGCCTTTACCATTATTACCAAGATATTCACTGATTGCCGCTGCACCGCTTTCGCTAGTCGCCGTGCCGATCACTGTTGCACCGCGTTCAACTAATAATTCAGCGATCGCTCGGCCAATACCACGGCTTGCGCCAGTCACGAGAGCAATTTTGCCTTCTAGGTTCATCATCTATTCTTTCCTTTGATTACTTAACGGCATCAAGTGAAGCAATATCATTCACTGCTGCTGATTCAAGCGATTTAATAATGCGCTTAGTCAGGCCCGTCAAAACTTTGCCTGGGCCAACTTCAAGCAGCTTTTCTATGCCTTGCTCACTCATCAACTGTACACATTCCGTCCAACGAACAGGGCTGTATAGTTGACGAACTAACGCATCTTTAATTTTGGCCGGATCAATTTCTGCTATTACATCCACATTATTGATAACCGGAATTTGTGGTGCATGAAATTCAATCGATTGTAATGCAACCGCTAACTTGTCTGCTGCTGGCTTCATTAAAGCACAGTGAGAAGGAACAGAAACTGGCAATGGCAGCGCGCGCTTTGCTCCGGCCTCTTTACATAACTGACCCGCACGTTCAACTGCATCTTTATTGCCTGCGATGACAACTTGGCCTGGCGAGTTAAAGTTAACCGGTGAAACCACTTCACCTTGAGCTGCTTCTTCACACGCTTTTGCTATCAGCTCATCATCAAGACCGATAATAGCCGACATCGCGCCTACGCCTGCCGGAACGGCTTCTTGCATTAACTGACCGCGCAGCTCTACTAATTTGATGGCTTGCTTAAAGTCAACTACACCAGCACACACCAGTGCGGAATACTCACCCAAGCTATGGCCTGCAAGCAAGGCTGGCTGATCTAAACCTAGGCTTTGCCATAGCCGCCAAAGGGCAACAGAAGAAGCGAGTAATGCCGGTTGGGTACGAGAGGTTTGGTTAAGATCTTCTACTGGGCCATTTTGTACCAATGCCCATAAATCATAACCCAGCACTTCAGAAGCTTCGGCAAATGTCTGTTGAATGACATCATACTGCTGACCAAGTTCCGCAAGCATACCAACTGATTGCGAGCCTTGACCTGGAAATACGATAGCAAACTTGCTCATTGTTTGTTTCCTTAAGTAAAAACAAGAGGTTGAACCAACCCCTTAAAATAAAAATCTATCCGCTTAAAACTTAACGAGTGCCGAGCCCCAAGTAAAACCACCACCGAAGGCTTCAAGCAATAACGTTTGACCACGTTGAATTCGACCATCTCGCACGGCTTCATCGAGCGCGGTTGGGACGGTAGCGGCAGACGTATTACCATGGCGATCAAGCGTTATTACGACTTGGTCAAGTGACATCGATAGTTTTTTCGCGGTCGCGGAAATAATGCGATAGTTAGCTTGATGAGGCACTAACCAATCTAATTCTGATTTGTGCATGTTATTGGCAGCAAGCGTATCTTTAACAAGCTTAGAGAGTTGCGTCACTGCCACTTTAAAGACTTCATTACCCGCCATATAGAGCCATTTATCAGCATCACCACCACGCTCTGGAACAGGTAAACTCAAGAGCTCGCCAAACTCACCATCAGAATAGATATGAGTCGACAAAATTCCTGGCTCTTCACTTGCACCAATAATGACGGCGCCTGCGCCATCACCAAATAAAATGATTGTCGAGCGGTCTGTTGGATCGCAGGTTTTAGACAAGGCATCAGCACCAATGACAAGAATGTTTTTACACATACCCGATTTGATGTGTTGATCTGCAATCGATAATCCATAGACAAAACCCGAACAAGCCGCCGCTAAATCAAAAGCGGGACATCCTTTGATGCCAAGCTTACCTTGCACCTGACATGCTGCCGAAGGAAATGCATGGCTACTGCTGGTTGTTGCAACAATAATCAGATCAATATCGTTTTTATCAATGCCGGCCATTTGAATGGCATTTTGCGCTGCATAGAAAGCCATATCCGCAACGGTTTCATTCTCCGCGCAAATGCGGCGCTCACGAATACCAGTACGGGCAATAATCCACTCATCGCTTGTCTCTACCATTTTCTCTAAATCTGCGTTGGTACGCACCTGAGATGGCAAGTAGCTGCCAGTACCTAAAATTTTGCTATACATGAAGACTAATAATGCCTCTCGAGTAAAACCGCTTCCAAACGATCGCTTATACGGCTGGGGACTTGTCGTTTGACCTCGTGTACCGCTTCGGAAATCGCATTCACGACGGCGAGTACATCAGCACTTCCATGACTTTTTATGACAATGCCGCGCAATCCTAACAAACTTGCGCCGTTATACTGGTCGGGGTTCAATGTTTTTAGTTCAGTAAATAATGAAGAAAACAGTTTTCGTGCAATCCAACCCTTTATGGATGAGCCCAAAAGTTGGCTTTTTAACTTATCAATAAAGAGTTGTGCTGTGCCTTCACATGCTTTCAGGCAAACATTGCCGACGAAACCATCGCAAACAATCACATCAGCGACATCATCCAACAACTGATTACCTTCGATATAGCCGATATAGTTGACGGCCTGAGTTTGATTCAACATTTCAGCGCAACGCTTCACTAAATCATTCCCTTTAATCTCTTCCGCACCAATATTAAGGATGGCAACTTTTGCAGAGCGGCCTAAATGCTGTTCGGCTAGCGCACTCCCCATGACAGCAAATTGAAACAGAGAATCTGCATCACTTGATACGTTCGCACCCAAATCCAGCATCCAAGTGCGTTGACCTGAAGCCGTCGGCAACGCTGAAACTAATGCAGGACGATCAATGCCGGGCAGCAATTTCAGACGAAAACGAGATAACGCCATGAGCGCACCTGTATTACCACCACTGACACAAGCATCAGCACGGCTATCAGAAACTAGGTCAATTGCTATGCCCATTGAACTTCCAGCACTATTGCGTAAGGCCAGAGAAGGTTTTTCGGAGTTAGAAATAACGCGGTCACTGTGCAAAATACTCAAGCGAGTATTAAGTTCATAACCTAATTGAGATAATTGATGTGTGATCAAAACTTGATCACCAACGAGGATCACTTTGAGCTCTGGGAAATGCGACAGTGCCTGCACGGCGGCAGGCACTGTTACGCGAGGACCGAAATCCCCGCCCATTGCATCAAGTGCAACGGTTAAATATTGCAAAGGTCAACCTTACTTGCTGATAACCTTTTTGCCACGGTAATAACCGTCAGCAGTCATGTTGTGACGTAGGTGAGTTTCACCTGAAGTCGCATCTACAGATAGTGCAGATGTAGTTAGCGCATCATGTGAACGACGCATGCCACGACGTGCGCGTGATTTTTTGCTCTTTTGTACGGCCATTGACCCTACTCCTTTGTCTTAACCTATAACGAATTATCGT
Source organism: Vibrio sp. 3-2(1) (assembly GCF_963887575.1). Lineage (NCBI taxonomy): Bacteria > Pseudomonadati > Pseudomonadota > Gammaproteobacteria > Vibrionales > Vibrionaceae > Vibrio > Vibrio sp. 3-2(1). Next base: position 566,147 of record NZ_CAWPGB010000011.1, read on the forward strand.
TTTAAGTTTTTTAAAACATCAAATGGATTCGGCTTTTCTTCCGCTAGTTCTTCTGGAAGTTCACCAAATACTAAATTGTCTGAATTAACGCTACATTCCGCTCTATCGTGCATTGCTACTTGTGGCAAATTAATGATGAACTCGTCTTCAACTAATTGTACAAGGTCGATCTCACCGTACTCATTCGGATCTACCAAATCGTACTCTTCCGGTGCGTCTTCATCCGTTTTACTCCCCAAGTAAGGAGTATACTTGAATTGGACTTCGCACTCATGTGCGAAAACCTTGTTACAGCGTTGACACTCTAAATCGACAGAGATGTTAGCTTTACCAGAGATAACAACTAGTCGCTGTTCATCAAGCCCAAATGACAATGAGACTTGTGCGTCGCGTTTAACGCCTGCGACTGATTCTTCTAAACGCTTAAAAAGATTGAGTTGGATGATACCATCACAATCAAGCCGTTTTTGAGCCGCTTTAGCCGGATCAATCGATCGCGGTATTTTTACCTTTTGCATAGGGCGCGAATATTATCTTCCAAATCGGTTTTAGTCAAAGAAAAAGGCAAAAAAGTTCGTTTTTTCCCCTTTCCACTGAGAGAATTATGTACAGCATGCCTGATTGATATATGCTGCGGTAAAATTCGCAGCAATTCTAAATCAAAATGCAAAATTACCAACTAGTTTTAGCATCTACTTCGCCGTTTCGGCAGCAATTACTTAAAAAGCTGGATTTACCTTTTGTTACCTGCTCGCCTAATTGCGACGAAACTGCGTTGCCTGGTGAGTCCGCACAAGATCTGGTGACTCGTTTAGCAGAAACGAAAGCAAGATCTTGCCATCCAAACCAACCCAGTTTAGTCATCGGTTCTGATCAAGTTTGCGTGATTGACGGTGAGATTATTGGCAAACCTCATACACAAGAACAAGCCATTAAGCAGCTACTCAGACAAAGTGGAAAAGCCATCACTTTTTATACTGGGCTTGCGGTTTACAACTCAGTCTCTGGTCAATGCATGGTCACCGTAGAACCCTTCACGGTTCATTTTCGCTCTTTATCTAGCGAGATGGTGACGGCTTACGTGGCAAAAGAACAGCCACTACAGTGCGCAGGCAGCTTTATGTGTGAGGGCCTAGGCATTGCACTTTTTGAACGTTTAGAAGGTGACGACCCTAACAGTTTGATTGGACTACCATTAATTAAGCTAGTCTCAATGCTTGAGTCTCAAGGCATTACCGTTTTAGGATAATGATTAACAGTGAGCGCCTTGATCCGCGCTCACTTTTATACCATGACTTCGACCATTACTTTATGTTTCTACTATGTTGCTACTCGTTAGCGAATGAAAGCTGGCCTTAAGCGTTTCTCAATTTGACTAATGCTTGCTCTAGTTGAGTATCGAGTGGTGCATTAATGTCCATTAACGCCTCTGTCGAAGGGTGAACAAAACGAATATTCGCCGCGTGTAAGAATAATCGGTCAATGCCAAACTGTGCGGCATATGCGTCAAAACGGCGGTCACCATAACGATCATCCCACGCAATCGGGTGCCCTGTATACTGAGTATGAACGCGGATCTGATGAGTACGGCCAGTGATCGGACTGGCTTGCACCAAAGTTGCTTGTGCAAACTGTTCAAGGATCTTAAAGCGCGTTTCCGATGCTTTACCGTTTGGATTGACTCGCACAATGCTGTTCACTTCATTTTTCAATAGTGGCGCATTCACGACTTTACAGCTGCTTTTCCATTGCCCCATAACTAAAGCAAAGTAATATTTTTGAATCGTTTTTTCTCTAAACTGGGCTTGGAGATGGCGCAGCGCGGAGCGTTTTTTAGCCACTAATAAAATGCCCGACGTATCGCGATCGATACGGTGCACCAATTCCAAAAAGCGAGCTTCTGGGCGCAATGCCCGCAGCGCTTCAATTGCGCCAAATTTCAAACCACTCCCACCATGAACAGCCGTACCGGAAGGTTTATTCAGAATAAGTAAGTGCTCATCCTCAAAAATAATGCAGTGTTCTAGCTCGGCGACTTTACTCAATTTGGTATTGGGTGTGTTGCTCTCTTGATCCGACTGTTCGAGAGTCACTGGTGGTATTCTCACCACATCACCAGCCGATAACTTATATTCTGCTTTGATGCGTTTTTTATTTACACGAACCTCTCCTTTGCGCAGGATTCGGTAAACCATACTTTTGGGAACGTTTTTTAATTGGTTACGCAAAAAATTGTCAATGCGTTGACCAGCCATATCTTCATCGATATCGATGAGCTGGACTTGGGTTCTAATTTCACTCATGGGCGCCATTGTACCACTGTAAATTGTTTAAATTCACATTTTCTTCGCCCCAAAAAAGAATATTTTCATCTGCTGTTTAATGGCAAATTGGCGAGAATTACACCAATTGAAATGTGACTGTGGATAAAATTAAATATTACCCATTACAATTCTTACTTTAACAACTAAAACTCTTTGATAAACATTAAATTAGCCATCTAACTTTTAGACCTATTCTCATTTTTTTGACCTGTTCATAACAAAGCAGATTGCTGTGTTTACCTGTCACTGCTATAGTTCACAGCTGCAATGAATGATTCGGTGATTTTTTATTCTTTACCGTCCATTTTTGAGCAAAATAGTGAGTAGACTGCTAAGCGTCAATGTGCTGCACATGGCGTAAGACACTATTGAGCGAAGCTATCTTGTTGCTCTACTCATCGTCATTTCATGTTGAGTATTTTCCGCCAATACGCGGATCGCAGGCAATCGTGTGCGTGCGATAACTGAAGTGCCCTAGAGCATCCCCTCCAGCCGGGAGGCTGCACCTTTTAGTCATGGGATCTGGCACCGTGAAAACGAAACCCAGCAACAAGTCCAATAATCAAAACTAAAGAAAGATAACGAGATTTTTAAATGAAAAGAATGCTAATTAACGCAACTCAAAAAGAAGAGTTGCGTGTCGCGCTGGTTGATGGCCAACGACTTTTTGATCTAGACATCGAAAGTCCAGGGCATGAATCTAAAAAGGCGAACATCTATAAAGGACGTATCACCCGTGTTGAACCTAGTTTAGAAGCTGCATTTGTTGATTACGGCGCTGAACGTCACGGTTTCCTTCCTCTCAAAGAAATTGCCCGCGAATACTTCCCTGATGGCTACACTTACCAAGGCCGTCCAAACATCAAAGAAGCGCTTAAAGAAGGCCAAGAAGTTATTGTCCAAGTTGAAAAGGAAGAACGAGGCAGCAAAGGCGCTGCGTTGACCACTTTCATTTCTCTTGCTGGTAGCTACCTAGTTCTTATGCCAAACAATCCTCGTGCCGGTGGTATTTCACGCCGTATCGAAGGCGATGAGCGTACCGAATTAAAAACCGCATTGAGCAGTTTAGAGCTTCCTCAAGGCATGGGCCTTATCGTTCGCACTGCAGGTGTGGGCAAAAGTGCGGAAGAGCTAGAGTGGGACTTAAACGTTTTGCTCAATCACTGGAGCGCAATCAAACAGGCTTCAGATTTGCGTCCTGCACCGCTACTTATTCACCAAGAGAGCAACGTCATTGTACGCGCAATTCGTGATTATCTGCGTCGTGACATTGGTGAAATTCTAATTGATAGCAACACAATTTATGAACGTGCCCTTGAGCACATTCGTTTGGTGCGTCCTGATTTCGTGAGTCGTGTAAAAAAATACGACGGTGAAGTACCCCTATTTAGCCATTACCAAATTGAAAGCCAAATCGAATCGGCTTTCCAGCGTGAAGTGCGTTTGCCTTCTGGTGGCTCTATTGTTATCGACCCAACCGAAGCATTGACCTCAATTGATATCAACTCTGCTCGTGCAACAAAAGGCGGCGATATTGAAGAGACGGCGCTTAACACCAACTTAGAAGCAGCCGATGAAATTGCTCGCCAATTACGTCTGCGCGATTTGGGCGGATTAGTGGTTATCGATTTCATCGATATGACTCCTGTTCGTCACCAACGTGAAGTAGAAAACCGTTTACGCGATGCCGTACGCCTAGATCGTGCTCGCGTACAAATTGGCCGAATTTCACGTTTTGGCTTGTTAGAAATGTCGCGTCAGCGCTTGAGCCCATCACTTGCCGAAGCAAGTCACCATATCTGCCCACGCTGCTCTGGTACCGGAGTGGTTCGTGATAATGAATCTCTTGCGCTCTCTGTTTTACGTCTCATTGAAGAAGAAGCACTAAAAGATAATACCGCTCAAGTTATGGCGGTGGTTCCCGTTCCTATTGCATCTTATCTACTCAATGAAAAACGTCGCTCAATCAATCATATTGAACGCATTCAAGAAGTCGAGATCACCATTGTCCCTAACTCTGAAATGGAAACGCCTCATTTTGAAGTGATCCGTGTCCGTGAAGGGGAAGAGCAAGAAATACTCTCTTACTTAGTGCCAATGAAACTAGAAGCACTGAAAGAAGCAGAAGGCAAAGAAAGCTCAGATATCGATTTCAAACCAAAACGCATTGAAGAACCAGCGTTGAAAGGGTTTGCTGCTCCAGCACAAACTATTCCAGCTCCAACACCTAAAGCAGAGGTAGCGGTTCCAGTCAAAGAGATCGCTGTTGAACCAGGCAAACCAGGTCTATTTGGCCGCATCGTTAAAGCTCTTGGTAGCATCTTCTCAACCACCACGGAAGAGGTGAAAACTGAGGAAGAGCAACAAAAACAAGAAAACGAACGTAGCCAAGCACCACGCCAGCGTCGTGATCGAAATGACCAACGTCGTCGTAACGGACGCGGTGAAAATGTTAATCGCGACAACGCAAACCGTGACAGAAACAAACGTAAACCTGTCAATACCTCTGCTCTTGTTGAAGAAACACAAGACAAAGAAATTGTTGCTACCAACGAGCCTCGTAAGACACAAGCTCGCAAGCCAAAACAAGAGCGCCGCAACAAGCGTGATGACAGCAAATCTGAAAAGTTAGCGGAGCAAGGGCTACAACTTGCGGCTGAAGCGCAAGCCGTTACCTTGACAGCGAATGAAGATAAAACGGAAGAGAAAACGGCAAAAGTCAAAGAACGCCGTCAACGCCGTAAGTTAAACAAACAAGTTCGTGTAAAAGATCAGACAATCGCTCAAGAACAACCAGAAGCTGAAATGTTGATCAATACAACCCCGGCAGCAGAGGTTATTGAAGCCGTAAAAGCTGAAACAGCACAATCTGTTGAGACATCGGTCGTTACACCAAACGACGACAATGAGAATGACGATCAAAATCAACGTCGCAATCGCCGCTCCCCTCGTCATTTACGAGCCAGTGGTCAACGTCGACGCCGTGGTCGTGATCGTCGCCCTAACCCATTCCGTTTACGCAAAGGTGGGGTTGCCTCTCCTGAGATGGCAATGGGTAAAGTGATGCCTCGCTATGACCTCTCTAAACCTGTGTATCAAGCACCAGTAACAGAGCAAGTCGCAGCGGTTGAACCTGTTCAGCAAGTGGCAGATGTCGTAGATAACAATACCGAGATAACGTTAGGTGGTTTTGCTTTCCCTGAAATGGCAATGGGTAAGGTCATTATTCGCCACGAAGAGGACCAGAGCGTCGTAGAAGAACCTGTTACAGTCTCTTTGCAGGACGCTATTGAACCTCAAGTACCATCGACAGTGGTAACAGAATCGGTTTCAGTCACAGAATCGGTCACTGTAGAAGCCGTTATTTCAGAGCCAGTGATCGCAGAAGTTGTTATTGAAAAGACTACCGCTATTGAGCTCGTTGTCGAAGAAAAAGCCACGACAGAGAAAGTACCAGCATTGAAGGTTGAAGCAGTAACTAAGGCACCTGAAGCCGTATTACCCAAAACAATCAAAGCGCATGCATTCTCTCCGATGACCAAAGCCTCAGGCTCTTTGTTGCTCAAAGAGATTGAAATCGTATCAGCACCTTTCCATGCTGAACGAATTGCAACTCGTGCAGCAGGCAGCCAGTCAGCGCAAAGTCAAGCTGGTGCGGCAATGACTAAACCACAGTATTAATCTCTGAACCGAGTTTAAATACCATTAAAGGGCTGCATTCGCAGCCCTTTTTATATTCCGCTTGCCCAATATCTCTGCATCTCATAGCATTACCTCTTTCTTGTCACTCAAAATGGACTTCCATGACTTGGATCTTATTCACCCTTCTGGCCGCATTCATGCAATCTTGGCGCAATGCATTCCAAAGTCGCTTAGCAACTGAGGTCAGTACTACTGGTGTTACCCTTGCCCGCTTTCTTTGGGCTGGCCCTATCGCGGCTCTGTATCTCATCACTTTGTATCATTTCATACCCGCGAAATTACCTACATTGTCATTGACCTTTATCGCTTTCATTATCGGCGCGTCATTGATGCAAATCATCGCGACTGCGCTCATGGTTAAGCTTTTTAAATTAAATAACTATGCTGTAGGTGCTGGGCTAGCCAAAAGCGAAGCCTTAGTTGCCGCTATTTTAGGGATGATTTTTTTTGGGACTCATTTGACAGGCTTGGGCTGGATTGGCGTCATCGTTGGTGGCATTGGTGTATTTTTGATGAGCACGCACGGCAATATTAAGCAGCTTTCAATGCCAACTGTTTTACTGGGATTAAGTTGTGGTAGTGCCTTTGCACTCACTTCATTGTGGGTACGTGAAGCCAGCTTAGCACTTGGCTTACCCTTTCCACACAGTGCTGCTTGGGTATTATTGTTGGTCATTTCACTGCAGACTTTATTACTGCTAATTTACCTAATGGTGACCGACAACAACTCATTAAAACAATTATGGGTAAGACCTAAGCTAACGCTATTAACCAGCACAAGTAGCTGTCTTGGTTCTATTGGTTGGTTCAGTGCAATGTCTCTTCAAACCGTGCCTTATGTAAAAACTTTAGGCCAAATTGAGATCTTTTTTACGATGTTAATTTCTATTTTTTGGCTAAAACAATCGGTGAAAATTAAAGATGGGCTGGGGCTTGTTCTAGTCGCAATTGCCGCTATCTTAGTCATGTGGGGATAGATACCCATCCACGCTTTGATGATGAAGTTACTCGATACAAAAAAAGCCTCACCAGACGGTGAGGCTTTATCTTTTCCCGATAGAGATTGTTTCGTGCTAGCGAAAATCTCTCAATAACTCAGCTTACTTTTTCTTTGCTGGTTTTTGGTCATCTTTCTTCTTGATAACGGTAGTGCCTTCGAAAGTTTCACCTTCAACAAACGCTGTACCATAGTAAGCCGCAAGAAGTACTTCTTTTAGCTCAGAAATCAGTGGGTAGCGTGGGTTTGCACCAGTACATTGGTCATCAAACGCTTCAACTGATAGCACGTCAACTTTTGCGAGGAAATCCGCTTCATTCACGCCAGCCGCTTGGATAGATAGCGGGATGTCGAGATCTTTCTTCAGCTCTTCCAACCAAGTCAGTAGACGTTCAATCTTCTGAGCAGTACGGTCGCCCGCTTGGCTCAAGCCTAAGTGGTCAGCCACTTCAGCGTAACGACGGCGTGCTTGTGGACGGTCGTATTGAGAGAACGCAGTTTGTTTGGTTGGGTTATCATTCGCGTTATAGCGCACAACGTTAGAGATAAGCAATGCGTTAGCAAGGCCGTGCGGGATGTGGAACTCAGCACCGATCTTGTGCGCCATAGAGTGACATACACCTAAGAACGCGTTAGCAAAAGCAATACCTGCGATAGTCGCTGCATTGTGCACTTTTTCACGAGCAATTGGGTCTGCTGCGCCATTTTTGTAGCTTGATGGTAGGTACTCTTTCAGCATCTTAAGTGCTTGTAGAGCTTGACCATCAGAGTATTCGTTCGCAAGAACAGATACATAGGCTTCAAGAGCGTGAGTCACAGCATCGTAACCACCAAATGCCGTTAGAGACTTAGGCATATTCATCACAAGGTTCGCATCAACGATAGCCATGTTAGGTGTTAGCTCATAATCCGCTAGTGGGTATTTAGCACCTGTTTTGTCGTCTGTTACAACGGCAAATGGTGTGACTTCTGAACCTGTACCTGAAGTAGTCGTGATACAAACCAATTCTGCTTTTTGACCCATTTTAGGGAACTTGTAGATACGTTTACGGATATCCATAAAGCGCATTGCAAGCTCTTCAAAGTGAGTTTCTGGGTGCTCATACATAACCCACATGATCTTCGCCGCATCCATTGGTGAACCACCACCAAGTGCTAGAATCACGTCTGGTTGGAAACTCTTCATTGCTTCAGCGCCTTTCTCTACGACAGATAGAGTTGGATCAGCTTCTACATCAAAGAATGTTTGAACTTCCATACCGTTTGACTTCAGCAGAGTCACTACGTCGTCTGCATAACCGTTGTTGAATAGGAAACGGTCAGTAACTAGGAATGCGCGTTTTTTGCCTTCAAGATCGCTCATAGCGATTGGAAGGCTACCACGACGGAAGTAAATTGACTTAGGTAGTTTATGCCACAACATGTTTTCAGCTCGCTTCGCAACAGTTTTCTTGTTGATTAGGTGCTTAGGACCTACGTTCTCAGAAATCGAGTTACCACCCCAAGAACCACAACCTAGCGTTAGAGATGGTGCAACGTTAAAGTTGTAAAGGTCACCGATACCACCATGAGTGGTTGGGATGTTTACAAGAATACGCGCCGTCTTCATTTTGTCACCAAAGTAACGGATACGGTCTGCATTAACGTCTTGGTTAGTGTATAGACCAGAAGTGTGGCCGATACCGCCGATTTCTACCATTCTTACTGCTTGTTCTACCGCGTTCTCGAAAGAAGTCGCGCGGAACATGCCAAGTGTTGGAGAAAGTTTTTCATGTGCGAATTCATCGTCATAAGAAACTTCGCCAATACCTTCACCGACAAGGATTTTAGTATCTGCTGGAACTTTAACGCCCGCCATTTCAGCGATGGCTGTTGCTGGTTGGCCTACGATTTTCGCGTTTAGTGCGCCATCGATAAGCAGTACCTTACGTACTTTGTCTGCGTCTGCTTTACTTAAAACATGCGCTTTATGGCTCGCGAAACGTTCTTTTACTTCGTCATACACTTCGTCCATAACGATAACCGCTTGCTCAGAAGCACATACCACACCGTTATCGAATGTTTTAGACATAAGAACAGAAGCAACTGCACGTTTGATGTCTGCCGTTTCGTCGATTACAACTGGAACGTTACCTGCACCTACACCGATTGCTGGTTTACCTGACGAGTAAGCTGCTTTCACCATGCCAGGACCACCTGTTGCAAGGATAAGTGCAATACCTTCGTGCTTCATTAGCGCGTTAGATAGCTCAACTGAAGGTTGATCAATCCAGCCGATGATATCTTTTGGCGCGCCAGCTGCAACTGCTGCATCTAACACGAGTTTAGCTGCATCGTTAGTTGAATTTTTCGCACGTGGGTGTGGCGAGAAGATGATACCGTTACGAGTCTTCAAAGAGATGAGAGATTTGAAGATTGCAGTAGAAGTAGGGTTAGTGGTTGGAACGATACCGCAGATGATGCCTACAGGCTCAGCGATAGTCATCGTGCCTAGGTTTTTATCTTCTTCAAGAATGCCACACGTTTTTTCGTCTTTGTATTTGTTGTAGATGAACTCAGACGCAAAGTGGTTCTTGATTACTTTATCCTCAACAATACCCATGCCTGATTCCGCTACCGCTTGTTGCGCTAGAGGGATACGAGCTTGGTTAGCTGCTAATGATGCTGCGCGGAAAATTTTATCTACTTGCTCTTGAGAGTAAGTAGAGAATTCTGCTTGAGCCGCTTTAACGCGCGCTACTAGAGCATCAAGTTCAGCTAAATTAGTTACAGGCATAATGGATCTCCTAAAAATAGAAAAATGTTAAAAACTCTTTATTAAGTTTGCAGCTTTGTGTTTTTGTTTTTTCTCAACAGCTTAAACAATGACAGACTTAGTAAATTGCTTTCAGGACTGAGTATAATATTTCAGAGTGTGAAAAAAATTGACTCAGATCAGTTCTCAAAAACTAATTACCCAATTAGGGGTAACCACCCTACAAAATCGCCCACAAGACACTGAAAACAAACAAAAAACATATAGATAATTAAATGAATAAAAAACATTTACTTAAACAACGAAAACTATAAAAACTACAACAATCTGTAAAAAAGTTTCATTTTTGAGCGATAGATGAATGAACACACCTCATTTTACGTGCTACTGAGAGTATATCGACTCTCACTTTTACCACCAGCTAGGAGCACTAATTTTATTAAAAATGTGCAGATGTTAACAGTTGAGCAAAAAACAACACCACTCACATACATTAGAAAAACAATTGTAAAACGTTTTCTTCATTGAATTAGTTTTTCTCAGCAATAAAACCCCAATCGCTTTAGTTTTTTTCATTCGTGCTATCCTTTGCTTTCGCTTACATTAGCCACGTAATATTTCATCGAAATGATCCATTAGAGATAAATGCCATGCAAACCTTTGAGTTAGCCATTTTCCTGCAGTTTTTCTTAGGCCTTGTAGCCGCTGTGAACCCCGTGGGGATTATGCCAATATTTGTCTCTCTCACTGGGCATATGACGCAAGAAGAGAAACACAAAACGGCGGCTACAGCGAATATTGCTGTGGCAATAATTTTGATTACCGCACTGCTTGCTGGGCAGATGTTACTGGATATGTTTAGTATCTCTTTAGATTCGTTTCGAGTAGCTGGTGGCCTATTGCTGCTGAGCATCGCGTTTTCGATGATGAGCGGTAAATTGGGTGAAGATAAACAAAACAAACAAGAGAAATCTGAATACATTAGCCGTGAACAAATTGGGGTTGTGCCACTCGCTATGCCTTTAATGGCAGGACCGGGTGCCATCAGTTCAACCATAGTGTATGGCTCTCGCTACCCAAGCATGTTCGATACCGTGGGTATTATAATCACTGTGGTGTTATTTAGTTTAAGCTCTTGGCTGCTGTTTCGCTCAGCGCCCTATATTGTCCGCTTCTTAGGTCAAACGGGTATCAACGTGATTACGCGGATCATGGGTTTGATACTAGGCGCACTCGGTATTGAGTTTATTGCCAATGGGCTCAGAAATTTATTTCCTGGCCTTGCATAACCGCGTTAACATCGTCACAGTTGCTACAGACAAATGCTAAAGACAAAAAGCATAAAAAAAGGGGCGCTTTGCATAAAGCGCCCCTTTTGTATTTTTACTCAGGTAGTTTTAAACCGAGATCCATCTTTACTGTTTTTCAGCCAGAATGATCCGCAAAGTACGGCGAAGCGGCTCAGCAGCTCCCCACAATAATTGGTCACCCACCGTAAACGCATTTAAGAAATCATCACCCATAGACATTTTACGCAAACGTCCTACGGGAACTGACAAGGTACCAGTGACTTTGGCAGGGCTCAATTCACGTGCGGTAATATCGCGCTCGTTTGGAATAACTTTCACCCAATCATTGTGCGTAGCGATCATCTCTTCGATTTCATCAAGCGGAACATTTTTCTTCAGCTTGATGGTTAATGCTTGTGAGTGGCAGCGCATTGCGCCAATACGAACACAGGTTCCATCAATCGGGATCGGTGACGATTGAAGCCCTAGAATTTTATTAGCTTCAACGCCCGCTTTCCACTCTTCTTTGCTTTGACCATTGTCGCGTTTGACGTCAATCCAAGGGATTAATGAACCCGCTAGTGGTGCACCAAACTGCTCGGTAGGAAAAGAAGGTGATCGCATGGTTTCAGCCACTTTTCTGTCGATGTCAAGAATTGAGCTCGATGGATTAGCCAATTCAGAGCTCACCGCATCGTTAATTACTCCCATTTGCGAGATCAACTCGCGCATATTTTGAGCGCCAGCACCCGAAGCTGCTTGGTAGGTCATTGCGCTCATCCACTCGACCAAACCTTTCTCATAAAGGCCGCCTAATGCCATAAGCATTAAACTGACTGTGCAGTTACCGCCCACAAAGGTATTGGTTCCTGAATGGATGCCGTGCTGAATTTGTGTCAAGTTGACCGGATCTAAAGTGATGATTGATTGTTTATCCATCCGTAAGGTAGATGCAGCATCAATCCAGTAACCTTTCCAACCCGCTTGACGCAGCGCTGGGTACACTTTTTCAGTGTAGCTACCACCTTGACAGGTGATGATGGCATCTAATTGTTTGAGGCTATCAATATCGTAAGCATCTTGCAGTAACCCTGTATGATGATTGCCTTTCTTAGAAGGCACCGTTGGGGCAGGAATACCAATTTGAGATGTGCTAAAGAAAACCGGTTCGATCAAGTCAAAGTCATTTTCTTCAACCATACGCTGCATCAGTACAGAACCGACCATACCACGCCAACCCACTAAACCTACTCTCATCGCGCTCACTCTCCATGTATCTAAAATGAAAATTTATTGCTTCATCTATAAGTGGTTCAGCATAAAATCTCAAGACTTTCTTAGTAAAAGTGGTAACTTTTTCTTTCTGCGTAGCCAGTTTTGTAAAAAACACATTTAAGCCTAAAAATCACTCAACCGCACTATGATTCAGCATTCAATAATCAACGAAACGCTAAATAATCACGTTCTTGTTACACAAAAAGCCCACACTACAAAACATTTATAACCATTAAATTTAACTATTATCAACATTTAACATCGAAGATTAACCACTTGAACGACATAAATCACATCCGAGGTGTTTGATGTCGATATATTATGCTAACTATTGTAAAGTGCGATCGAACTCAATAAGGGCACCGTTCTGTCCTTAGATCATAAATCTGACAAGAGGCTCTTTTATGACGCAAGCCCCTCAACGCCTACCTAGCTTAATTCAAGTAATTATTGCTCTAGGCTTGTTTTTGTTACTCGCGTTTTCGTTTACAGCTCAACTCGATCTCCCTATCCAACTGGCCTTATACATTGGCTGGTTCATCATTATTGTGCTCGGTGTTCGTTTAGGTCACCAATATAAAGAATTAGAAAAAGCAGCACTGAATGGTATTTCTAATGGTTTAGGTGCCGTGTTGATACTTTTAGCTGTTGGCGCATTAGTTGGTACTTGGATCTCCGGCGGGATCGTGCCGACCATCATTTACTACGGTCTTCAAGCAATCCATCCTTCTATTTTTCTTCTTGCAACGATGATCATCTGTTCTCTCACTGCTTTAGCAACTGGAACCTCATGGGGTGCAGCTGGTACCGCGGGGATTGCCATGATGGGGATTGGTCAGGGTCTTGGCGTTCCAGCACCAATCACCGCTGGCGCAGTACTTTCAGGTTGTTACTTTGGTGACAAAATGTCGCCATTATCTGATTCCGTTATTCTGGCGTCTTCGATGTCTAACGTTGAAGTGATGGAGCACATTAAAGGTATGCTGCCGATAGCGCTTATCAGCTACGTGATCACGGGTATCATGTTTACCTTATTTGGTTTCCACTATGCAGGTAACGTAGACATGTCTCAAGTACAAAGCGTGATTGAGGCGATGGAACAGCAGTTTTACATTACCCCATACTCTTTTGTGCCAGTGCTGATTGTACTTGGCTTGCTTGCGATGAGAATGCCTTCGTTTCCTGTAATTAGCTTTGGTTCTTTGCTGGGCATCATTTGGGCTGTGATGATCCAAGACGTAGACTTCTTGCAAGCTTTCAATACCGCATGGGCACCTTACAATATTGAATCTGGCGTTGGCTTCATTGACTCAATCTTAAACCGAGGCGGCATGTCCTCTATGCTTGGTTCTGTTGCCGTGATTGTCTTTGGTCTCGGGTTTGGTGGATTGCTAGATAAAGTGGGTGTGCTTGAAACCATCGCAAAACTGTTTGAGCGCCGCGTGACAAGCGCAGGTTCACTGGCAACCAGTACTATTGGTACTGCATTTATGGGCAACGTTTTTGGCTCAGCCATGTATGTTTCACTCATCCTGACCCCTAAAATCTGTGCCAAGAACTATGACCGTTTAGGCTATCAGCGTAAGAACCTATCACGTAACGCTGAATTTGGTGGCACACTCACCTCCGGCATGGTGCCATGGAGCGATAATGGCATCTACATGGCGAGCATTCTAGGCGTTGCAACGCTCTCATATGCCCCCTTTATGTGGCTAAGCTTTGTCTGTATTTTGGTGACCATTTTTACCTCTTACATGGGTTGGTTTGTTGATAAATGTGAACCTACTGCACCAGCAGACAGTGCTGAACAAACACCGGTTCTCAACCAACAGTCAGCCTAGCAGAGTATTGCAAAAGTCATTAAACTAAAAAACCATTAAAAAAGAGCTCAACTGAGCTCTTTTTTACTACAAGCAGAATCACCATTTAAAGCTGACACGATAGAACTGGCTTATCGTTTTCTTTGATAAAGGTAGTGTTGCGCACTGGCTATAGCAGCCGCTAATTGCGTCGTTAATAACTCCAATTGCTTCTCCGTAGGTCGTTGCTTCTGACTAAGTCGCAACTCTATTTCTGACGCTATCTGCTTGAGAGAACGGCAACCAAGATTGCCCGCGACGCCTTTCAGGCTGTGTGCTCGGCGCTGCGCCTCCTCCAAATCAGAATGCACCAATCTTTTCAATTCAGTGGCATCATGCTGATGATCTTGTATAAATACGCTCAACAGTAGAGTGACAGACTCAACATCGCCATTGAGAGTTATGAGCATGGATTCAATATCGATGGCCAAATCATCAGAAAGATCCGATGTTTCCACCTGTGGTTCTTCTGTAGACAAAACACGACTGGGATTTATCTCAGATGACGCATCCTCTTTCGCAGCACTGGGAACTTTATTAACATGAGAACGAGTTAAAACTGATGACCGAAACATCAACCAACCCAGCAATAGCATAACACCACCACTTAACCCCGTGACAAGATAAGCATAGATGTTTAAAAGACGATGGTATTGATTTTCAACATGGATAAGCTGATTGTAAATAGAGTGATTGATTAAATTGTCGACCAAACGTGCACCTTGGGCGTATTGATTCAGTAAATCAGACGCTTGTGCTAATGTCTGCTCTAACTCTTTTTTCTGAATGGCTGGTAAAGATTGCCCATCCACATAGAGTTTATCTAATGCTCGATAGATGCCCGGATTTTGCTCAGTGTCACTGAACATCGCTTCAAATACATAAGCGCCTAACACCACATACATTTGCTTGAGTTGTTCTGAATTAGTGGGATTATCGCGCAGCACTTGTAGGCGTTCAACCAAGGGTTGAATATTAAGCTCAATCGACAAATACGATTTGGTCAGTGTGATATAGCGATCAGTCACATGGAGCAATTGCTGAATATCTGGTCGCCATGAAAAATCTCGGTGCTCAACTTCCAGCTGTAGCCTAAGTGAATAGAGTAGCTGCACATTCAGCGCGATATCATTCGCTCGCGTCGAACGATAAGGCTCTTTAAAATAGAGTGAACTTTTAAGTTCTTCAACACTGTAATGTAACTCTTTCACCGCATGCATGGCTTGGTAGCTTAAATGGCTTTGCCAAAACACAAGACCAACGGAGATTAACCAACCAAACAGAATCACTCCATACGATCTCACGCTGAATCGTTTTGATTTCTTTTGCCCAAACACTGTGATTACCAATTTGTATTTGTAATTAATACAAGCATAAACCTAAAGTTTGGACCGTGCTGAGTTGTACATCGGGAGAAAAGACAAAAAAGAGAGCCATATCAAGCTCTCTTAGTGGTAAACGATTAACGCTGACGCGTTAACTGTTCTCTTAAATTCGGTGGCGTGCCTTTGATGGTTAACGTGTCGCTTTCAGGATCATAAAAAATACGCTCTCCCAATAATAAGCTATCAAAGCTCACATTCAAACCGCCCCCTGCACCGACAAACTTGGTCAGTTTACGCACGGTAGAACGATCACCAGGAAAGCTCTCTTCCAGTTCATAGCCATGTGCCTGCGTATATTCGAAAAAACCCGTGCCGTCTTGGCTAGCAGGTAATTCACCAGACAACTCACGAATATGAACCTCTTCACCGGCTTTAATTTGCTCACTGCAGTAATCGTAAACCTGCTTCTTGTAACCGATCGCTTCATCTTTTTCTAGCTTAGAATCCGTGCAAAAATCCTGTACCGCTTGCATCAGTACTTGATTTTGCACTTTGGTATCTAACCCGACATCGGCTTGCAGAAAATCAAGAAAGAAATCCGACACTTTTCGACCAACGCGACCTTTGATATAGGCAAGGTAGCGGTTTGAGTTTTTGTCCGTTTCAAAACTTGAGAGGTCAAGACGCGCCGCGATATCCATTTTGTTGATATCAAGATAATCTGTCGCGCTAATGTCGAGCCCCTCTGTTACTTTCAAACTTTGGTTGAGAGGTAAAAGCCCAATAAATAGGTAATCAGTAGCCAGTGACTGATATTCGGCCATCACTAAGATCCCTTCATCAGCAAACGGATACTTTGATAATTCATCTTTCAGCCGTTGAGCACTGATTTGTGAAAAATCGTAAAAATCACGCTCACCTTGACGAAGTTCTTGCAACCAAGTTTGAAAATCACTGTCCGACTTAAACGAACCAAAACCTTTGCTCGCTTTCGAATTAAACACGCGATGCAACTCAGCCACTAAATTTTCGGCAGACGTATCATTATCTAAAGATTGAGAGCGGTATTTAACCACCAACTCATCTTGCTCGTTTTTGCTTAATTGGTGCAAAATCACGTTGGAAAGGTGAAGACTCATAGTGAAATTATCATCGTTCTGGTTTCAGTTGTAAGGCATTGTAGGTTATCATAAGCCGCTTTTACTATCATCATTAGAGTCTTTATGCCTATTACATCTAAATACAGCGACGAAAGAATTGAAAATATCCTGACAGAAGTTGCTGCCATCCTCGCTAAACATAGTGCTTCCCCTGAGCTTACTCTCATGATTGCGGGAAACATTGCAACGAATGTCTTAAACCAAAACGTTGCCGCTTCACAGCGTAAGGCGATTGCGGAAAAATTTGCTCAGGCATTGATGTCGTCTTTAGAAACTACTACTCACTAATAGAATGCATAGATAGAAAATTACATGGCAGATAGCGAAAATACATACGGTGAACGCGTATCACGGTTGGTTGGTTGGGGGCATTGGTTTGCTTTCTTCAATATCATTGCAGCAATGCTTATTGGTACTCGATATATCGTACAATCACCATGGCCTGAAACCTTGTTGGGGCAGTTTTATTTAGCTGTGTCTTGGGTCGGCCATTTTGGATTTTTGGTCTTTGCACTCTATCTGCTGGTTTTATTCCCTCTGACATTCATCATTCCGTCGCGCAAACTATTTCGCTTCGTGGCGGTCTGTTTTGCAACGTTAGGACTCACACTCTTATTAATCGATACCCAAGCTTATCAAGCAATCAACCTGCACTTAACACCGATTGTATGGGAACTGCTTTTTAGCGATGAGACCAGCGCTATCACCGCCGACTTACAGCATCTGTTTGTGGTCATGCCGCTCATTTTCCTCTTACAACTTGGGCTTTCGGAGTGGGTTTGGCGTAAGCAGCGAAAACTATCGCATAAACACGTTGGCCGGCCCATTGCGGCGGTATTTTTCATTAGTTTTATTACCAGCCACCTTATTTACGTTTGGTCTGATGCGTATTTAGAAACATCAGTGACCAGCCAAAAATCAAACTTCCCGCTCTCGTATCCAATGACGGCAAAATCGTTCATGGAAAAACACGGTCTATTTGATCGTGATGTGTACTTAAAGCGTTTGAAGGATAATGAAGAGAACCTTAACATTGTTCGTTATCCTCTTGAGCCTCTTCAATTTGGCCGCAGAGCAAATAATCTCAATATTTTGCTAGTGAGTGTCAATAATTTAAGAAGTGATGTGCTGACAGCTGAAATCATGCCCAACACTTACCAATTTGCGACAGAAAATTTGAAGTTTAATAATCATTACAGCTCGAGTAATGACATGTTTGGGATCTTTGGCTTGTTTTATGGATTACCAAGCAGTTATGCCAACGCCATTCGTTCACAAGGTACCCCTCCGATACTGATAGATGTATTGAAAAAACAGAATTATCAGTTTGGCCTCTTTAGTGGCGATAATTTTGACGACACCTTATACGAAGAGACGATTTTCCGCACTTTAACGGTCTCTAAAGCTCCTTTTGATCAAGAATCGAGCACAGATAACCAAACTATACAACGCTGGCATAAATGGGTATCCGAGCAAACCGAACAACCCTGGTTCAGCTATTTGGAGTTGACGACCGTTGACAACTTTAATGACTTTGACCCTCGGTCAAGTAAAGGTAGTGCCAGCGATCGCCTGCGTGCTGGTTACAATAACTCGGTCAATGCAGCCGACCAAGAAATAGGCCTGCTGCTCACTAAGATTGACGAATTACAATTGCAAGACAATACGCTGATTGTGATCACCTCAAATCATGGCGCGGAGTTTAACGAGACAAAAACCAACAGCTGGGGTGCTAACAGCAATTACAGCCGATACCAGTTACAAGTGCCGATGATCATCCATTGGCCTGGAAAAATGGCAGGAGAATACTCACACCGTTCAAGTCACTTAGATTTTTCAGTCACGCTTTTACAGGATCTGTTAGGTGCTTCATCCAACCCTATTGAATTTAGCAGTGGTAGAAACTTGTTTGATGAAAACAAAAGGAAGTGGATCTTAGCCGGTGATGCCCGTGAATTAGCTTTGATTACCGATACCCAAACGACTCTCATTGATAAATTTGGCAACTTCAAGCTGTTTGATGAAAACTATCAACGTCAGAAAGACTCTAGCCCAGCGTTACCTGTACTGATGCAAGGCTTAACTGAATTGCAGAGATTTTACGCCAAAGATAATTAAATCAGGTCGTTAGCAAGATTATCTCTTGACGCTAAAGGGATAAATGATTAGATTACGCCAATCGGACTGTAGCGCAGCTTGGTAGCGCACCGTCATGGGGTGTCGGGGGTCGGAGGTTCAAATCCTCTCAGTCCGACCATACACCTAAAAAAAGAGAGCTTCGGCTCTCTTTTTTGCTTTAGTATCTGATTTTTTAGTCTGTTTGAACTAACAGTGGTGCAACTTTGGTTGGGTGAATGACAACGGCAATAGATTTTGATGTCGGGGTATCACTAAAGTCGCCTTTGCTGCTCAATGGAATGAGTGCATTTGCCTCAGGGAAATAGGCCGCTACATTCCCTTGAGGAATTACATAGGCGACCACTTTGAAGCCCAAAATTTCACGTTTAATACCATCATCCCACAGTGTCTCAATATCGACTCGTTCACCCGCTTTTAATTGCAGCTGCTCAATATCTTTTTCATTCATGAAGATGACATTACGTTCGCCAAATACACCTCGGTAACGATCATCCAAACCGTAAACCGTGGTGTTGTACTGATCGTGCGAACGCATCGTCTGCAACACAAAAATCGGTTTCTTGGTCATCTGCTGAGTTTTGAGCGGAACGATAGATTCAGGAAGTGCATTGCTGCTTATCTGCGCTTTTCCTGTGGGCGTTTTCCAATTAAATTCACGCGCTGAATTACCAAGATAAAAACCGCCAGGCCCTTTGAGCCGCTGATTAAAATTGGCAAATCCTGGGATAATCTTTTCAATCAAATCTCGAATGTTATCGTAATTATCGGCCATGGATTGCCAATCGATTGGATTTCCCTCCCCTAAGGTCGCTTTTGCCATTCCTGCGATAATGGCAGGCTCTGAGCGCATCATCTCTCCTGTAACATCAATTCGCCCAGAAGAGGCATGAACCATGGAGAATGAGTCTTCAACGGTAATTTTCTGTGGCCCCTGAGCCTGAATATCAATATCTGTCCGACCTAAACAAGGCAGGATCAACGCATCCTTGCCCGGGTTGACATGGCTCCGATTCAGTTTAGTCGCAATGTTTACGGTCAGATTACAGTTTTTCATTGCTTGTGCGACACGCTCGGTATCGGGCGCAGCAGCAACGAGGTTTCCTCCTAAACCGATAAAGACTCTACTTTCACCCCGTAGCATCGCCTCAATTGCATTAACTACATTATGGCCATGCGCTTTTGGTGGCGTAAAGCCCAGTACTTTTTCAATATTGTCGAGTAGAAATGCAGGCGGTTTTTCATTAATTCCAACCGTGCGGTCACCTTGCACATTTGAGTGACCACGGACAGGACATACCCCAGAACCATCCTTACCAATTTGGCCAAACAGTAATTGTAGATTGACCAACTCTTGTATGGTTGCCACCGAATGCTTATGCTGAGTCACCCCCATTGCCCAAGTTACGATCACGCGTTTAGCGTCTTGGTAAATATCTGCCACCAGCTCTAGATCTTGTTGCGTGAGCCCAGATTGTTCAATAATACTTGACCACGGCGTAGCCTGCACCATGGCTAAATAAGACTCCATCCCTTCGGTATGCTGGGCAATGAAATCAAGATCGAATATCGATTCACCGCAGGCCTGTGCTTGCTGATGACGAGCAAGAAGAATTTTCACCAAGCCACGAACCGCCGCCATGTCTCCGCCTAATTTAGGAGTGAAATAATGGCTAGTGGTCGGTGTTGAACCATTGCTTAACATTTCAAAAGGATTTTGCGGGTTAGTAAAACGCTCCAATCCTCGCTCTTTTAAATTATTAAACGCAACAACCCGAGCGCCACGCTTATAGGCTGACGCCAGTGTTTCCAACATACGAGGGTGATTCGTTCCTGGGTTTTGTCCAAATAAAAGAATCGCATCGGATTCTTCAAAATCCTCAATAGTCACAGTTCCCTTACCAATGCCAATCGAGCGAACCAAGGCGACGCTCGTCGCTTCATGGCACATGTTTGAGCAATCAGGAAAATTATTGGTACCAAACCGGCGCGCAAACAACTGGTATAGAAATGCAGCTTCATTACTCGCGCGGCCTGATGTATAAAATTCCGCCTGATTTGGACTAGCGAGTTGATTGAGGTGTTGTGCAACCAGTGCAAACGCCTCATCCCAGCTGATTGGCTCATAGTGATCCGTTTGAGCGTTATAGCGCATTGGTTCCGCTAAACGCCCTTGAGATTCGAGAAAATAGTCACTCTGCTTATTGAGCCAAGTGACCGAATATTGCTTAAAGAAATCCGCCCCAACGCGTCGAGAAGTGGCTTCCCAGTTGACGGCCTTAGCGCCATTTTCGCAAAAACGAAAACGCCCTGGGACATGTTTTTCACCCCAAGCACAGCCCGGACAGTCAAAACCATGGTCTTGGTTGGTTTTTAAAAGATTGGAAATATTTTTGGCAACATTATGACTTTTCAATAGATGATGCGCGGTGCTTTTTAGCGCTCCCCAACCACCAGCCGAACCGGTATATTGTTTAATACTCATATTCTTCTTCTCACTCTTTCACTGACTGCAAACGTGCATGACCATGGTATATATTGAACTGATTTTTTTTGATAAAACCAATCAGTGTCATATCGAACTGACGCGCCATATCGAGCGCTAAACGTGATGGCGCACCAACAGCCACCACCACTGAAATGCCAGCAATGGCCGCTTTTTGCATTAACTCAAAACTCACTCGGCCGCTAAGAATTAATACCCCTTGCGGGTGCCAACGCTGCTCACTCAAAATTCGACCAATCAACTTATCCACTGCGTTATGGCGGCCCACATCTTCCGCAACGGCAATCAACTCGCCATTCACGAAGTAACCCGCACCATGCACCGCCCCCGTTTTTGCAAACAGTGGTTGATGAACAAGAAGCAGATTAGGAAGCGCAATAACAACATCAGAAGAGAGCCATTTCGGGCTATCATCAACACGAATTTCTCGCCTCAAACTCAAGGCTCGGATGGATGTCATACCGCAAATGCCACAGCTCGACTGGCTCATATAACGACGGGCCTGATGCTGAATCACATCAGTGTATGGATGATTGAGCGTGACCAACCAGTGATTCTGGCCATGGCGTGATTCGTCGTCAACCAATTCCATATTGAGTATATGGTCATATGAATCGATCACTTGCTGCGTGTAAAGTAAGCCACCGATGAGATGAGCATCGTCACCGGGCGTTCGCATTGTCATGCTCCACTCTTCGATATGCAGCTTGTTAGTAATCGTATCATTCCATTGCAAACTGATTTGTAAAGGCTCTTCAATAGCAAGAATATCGTATTCATTTTGAAACCCTATTTTGGAATCAAAACGTTGGCGATAAATGCGTTCAGTACCCTCAGGTTGAGCATCATGAGGGTCATTGGTTGTCGTTTCTTCTAGCATGGTTCTTTTTATTGACTGATTTCAATCATCAGCATAGGTGAGTGCAAGATAAACTCCTGCAAACACTCTGTACTTAATGATTGGAAATGGAAGCAGTGCCTTAAACACAGGAAGCTGCAAATTACTCCTCACCTTGCGCAGGGTCAAGAAAGCCATCTTTTGGCTATGGTTCAGGTTTAGTACCATTTCCCTGCCAGTTTTAGCTTGTTACCCGTCATTCCCAGAGGTTCAAGCATTATATGAACATAAAGGCATAAAAAAGAAATAACATTCCATTTATGAAACTCCGGTAGCCTGATACTACAAGAGAGCATCAGGCTCTTGGTAAACCGTTGCTAATACATAACCGATTATTTCTGTATAAACATCGTAAGAATTCACCGTTAAGCCAGCAACCAAATAAAAAATGCGCCATAACGAAGCACGCATTAATGTACATTTTTCTCCAACAAGGCGCTAAGAATCAAGCCATTAGTGGAAAATTATCGTCAATTGTATACAAAACCAGCAAACGATCAGCTCAAGACTTTACAAAGTAAAATTGCCTCGCTATTATGCGCACCACACGGAGAGATGGCTGAGTGGTTTAAAGCACCGGTCTTGAAAACCGGCGATGGTTAATAGCTATCCTAGGGTTCAAATCCCTATCTCTCCGCCACATTCAAGCCCTTGATTTATCAAGGGCTTTTCTCGTTTTAAGACGATCAAATGTCACCTAATACAAGTAGGTGATACATATGTATTTGATTAAATTGAGCAATAACGTGTTTTATACACGTATTTCCACACCCGCCATTCTACAAACTTCTCTGGGTTATCCGAGAGAGATTCGTCTCTCTCTTTTCACTAAATATCGTCGATTAGCGACCAAACGAAATGCTCAGCTTGCTAGCGCGATTCACACGCTACATGAACAAGCTTTAGCAGAAAACATCCTTTATACAGATTTTAAGATTAGCTTATCTACAAAGGTGGCGGAGATTCGCCAACAGTTCTGCTCTAATCTTCCGCATGTAGACAACCCACAGTCAAAATGTACGTCAAGGAGTATAGAGACCCGAGTAATGTCTGCTCCTGCTCCTGCTCCTGCTCCTGCTCCTGCTCCTGCTCCTGCTCCTGCTCCTGAAGAAAGCGTAAACAGTCGTTTGATTGGAGCACAAGAACTTACCACAGAGTTAAATAACTTTATTCGTAGTAAACGTCTGGAACAAGTAACGCCTATGACTCTAACTCAATTAAATCAACGGTGTACTAACTTCTTGAACTATCTAGCCAAACAGGAGATCTGCTTATCTGCGAAAGCTGCCAACACTTACAGAGATCACTTAATTGAAAAAGGATTAAGTGCAAAGACAGTAAAAGAATACATTGCAGCCAATAAGCAGTTCTTTGATTACTGTGAACGAATTGAACTCATTGAGAAAAATGTCTTCAAAGCGATTAAAGCGCCGAAAAGTCGTGTAGCTAAAGCATCACAGCAGCGTGACCGCTGGCAGTTAAAAGAGCTTAAAAAGTTATTTTCTAGTTCCGAATATCGTAAAAAAGACGCACAATTTAATTGGACAACCAAGATACAGCTATACCACGGTTGCCGCCCTTCCGAAGTTTGCCAGTTAACGACCAGTGACATTCAAATAATTGAAGGTGTCCCATGCATCACTGTTTCCGACTCTGGCACTGAACAGCGGCTAAAAACATCCAATGCTTTCCGCACTATCCCTTTGCACAATAAATTGATAAAAGAGGGTTTTCTTGATTATGTGCAAGAGCGCCGAGAACAAAAACAGAAACAGCTTTTTGACTATAAGCCGCACGGAGAAAACAAAGATTGGTCATTTCGATACCGTACCAACCTCGGGAAGCTGCAAACCACAATGGGAATGAAGCCCAATGCTCGACCAACGGCTTACTCATTCCGACACACTTTTATCGATGAGTTAAAGATTGCTAACACACCTGAGCACATAGTAGCTGAGATTGTTGGTCATGCTCATCCCAACATCACCTTCGGACGATACGGAAAGCAAGCGAAAATTCAGCAATTGAATGAAGCAGTTAATAAATTTCCATCAGTGGAGGTGAAGTATGCGTAAACTAGCAAATTTTGAGCTTAAAGCGATTCTAGAAGCCATTGAACATGCTGATTTTACTAATAACTATGACTTCTTCAATCTGTTAACTTGCGGGATATCAATTGAACAGATTAGAGCAGTATATAGACTCAGATCAGCTTTGCAGCGTGACTCTTCTAAAACGATCTTCGATTATCCCTTGTTCCTTGATCAAATTTACTCGAATGTTGAGTCCTTCTACTCTGTCAAAGATGCTCTTGGATACGAAGTTGATACCCAAGAAATAGAGCGGGAAGATAAGCTTATATTTCTTATGCAATTTCTAGCTGAAAACAAAATGCAACTCAGTATAGACCGCCGTAATACACCGTACTCTATTGCAATAAATCTAGGCTAGGAAGGAGCTTTAGTATGGAAGACATTCATGAACAGTTAGGCGTCAGTAAATCATTTCTCAACGATACATTTGTCATGATACGTGTTGCGAAAGACGGCGAAGTATGGGTTAAGTATTCCGATAAGCTCGATATACCTGCTGGCATAAAGGCTATGCGGATTGCAGCGGAAGTTCTAAAAATTATAGCTACTGAGTCAACTAACTATAACTAACAAAGTTTCTAAATCTCTTTAAAAGCGGCTGTAACGAGCCGCTTTTAAAGAGATTTTGGGTAAAGGAAAAAGAGTCTAACGCCCGATACCGCAGCCCTCCAGCACTTCTCTTTGGAACTATAAAGTTGAAACTAACTTCAATATGAATCTGAAATTCAAAGGTAGTTTATGTTGTTCCAACATGTCTATTTTAAGAAATGCTATATCCAAAAAACAACTAAATACTATACAATATGCGTTTCAATGCACGGTTAGCATGATGAGTTGTTAATGCTGATTTTCAATTAGTCAGACTCATGAAGATAAAGGAAATTAAGTATGATCACACTGCCTGCTTCACTTAATATAGAAAAAATAGAGGATGTCATATCCAAAATATGTGAAGGACAAAGTAATCCCGAGTTAGAGCTACCGATCTCTTCAAAGGGTTTCGCATTTGGAGGATACGCTGCGGCAATTCAGGCAGTAAATACGTGGGCTAGCAATAATGAGAAACGAGAACTGATTGTTAAACCTAGTTCTTTGGAAGTCGAAGAACAGCTGGAACATATAGTTAAATATCCACATAAATTTACTGCTGCAATGATGGCAAAAAAAGTCTCTTTAAATTTCGATCAAAAAATGGACGTGAGGAAAAAAGTTAACAGTTTAGCTAAAGCAGCAATAGAACAACAATCAACTCACTCTTACGGTCAAAACCTTGGACGACTTTGTTGGTATTCTTTTGTTGATCATAGTAGTAAAGGATTTGATAGAAATTTTTATCTATCTTCCACAACACAGCATGCTGCACCGCAAAGCCTAGAGCAGATTACAAATATAATTAGCTCTATGGTAAGGAAATCGTCCATTGTCGCGGGAGGTAGCGAACTACTTGGAAAAGAGGATGCTAACGAACTAGGACGTTTATTTTATGAATTATTCGTCAATACGCATGAACATGGTAGCCGAGGTAAAAATAGAAATATATGGCTAAAACCCGCAACTAGAGTTATTTATACATATGGTATTAACTTATCTGACGATGCGGTAGCAAACTCAATTAGTAATAACGAAGTATTGCAAGATTACTTATCAGCGTTAGGAAAAACTTCTAGATCAACAAATCGATTTATTGAGATTAGCATCATAGATGCTGGTTTAGGATATAGCGGTCGTTGGCTTGCTGATAACCCTAAAGATGGTGCTTTTGAGCAACTTACTATTTCAAATGAGTACGAAATATTAAAAAAATGCTTCAAATTTAGAAGTACTTCTTCCAACAATCTAGTTAAAGGTAATGGATTACCAGCAGTAATGGCAAATCTTACCCTCTTAAATGGTTTTATGAGAGTGAGGAGTAATAGGTTATCCTTATATCGCGACTTTGTTAATCAACCATTTATTGAGCAAGAAAATGACAGTTACGAGTTTATGGATTGGGATTCAAGACAAAAATGCAATAACAATATAACTCAGAAAGCAAACGCTGCAGGCGTATCAATCACTATCTTAATACCACTTGTTGACAAAACGGAATTGGAAGGTAATTCACTATGAGTCGTTATTTTTCGTTTAGGTTCAATAAGAAAGCTAATTCATCAAAGCAAACATTGGTATTATTTTGTCACTTTGATATTGATGCATCATCAATGATTAAAGAGATAAAAGAAGATGTAATGTTGAACTTAGTACCCAGTGATGTTGTAGTTCTTGGCTATGATTTGACAGAAGAGTTCAAAAATAAAATCATTGAAAACTCATTGTTTATATCTGAATTTGAATCATTTATTGGTAATATAAGTGAAAAGTTAGATTTCCTATCAATTAGTGAAGATGGAAGCATTCATGACATAAGTAAGACTGAAGAGGTTCAGTTTAAAAAAGAGATGTTAACGACGGGTGCCAATCACATATTCAAGAGTAGAAAAGGTCTTATAACCTCTTCTCCTAGTTATCACTTTGAAAAGCCATCAGGAGATCATTGTGACAAGTTTATTCGTGCATCAAACTTATTTACGTCTGGTGTGGAAGTCGCTTTTTTAGCAATTAGCTTACTTCCTTACTTATCCAAAAGCATTTCAAGAATATATGTTGACACTTCATCAATTTCTTTCTTAGTTAGTATTGCTATACAGTTATCAAAGCAGTTTAAAAATAAACAACCAATAATAGAAAGCTTTGAATCGTATTCGGTATTTGAGCAACCATACGGATTTGTAACAAGTCCTGATAGTTTGGTTATTATATCTGCAACTACAAGTGGTGGTTTAGCTAACACTTTGCTTAAAGATACAGCTTTTTCACAAGAAAATATCTTGACTTTATTTTATTCAAATATTCCTAGTGAACAAAAAGGGCTTTTTAATATCTCAGGTGTTGTTGAACAAGGTATAGTATCGGTCCCACAAGAACATTGTAAGTTCTGTCAACAAGGGTCAAAAGTTATTAGGATTGAAGGCGAACAGTTCCTCCCAGAGACTCCTAAGCATGAACTGTTAGTTATAAAAAAAGTAGATTTTGATTTAAAGCGTCAAAATTTCTTTAGGGAATTTGCAGTTAAAGGTTTACTAAAATTTGACACTTCTCCTAATGAAGATTGGGAAAAGGAACATTTTTACATTGATATAAATAAATTGCTTAATTCCAGTGCGGAAAGTTTCAAAAAATCAATGAAAAAGAAACTTAATAAACACTTTTCTAGAGATGTTAAAACGGTTATTTCATTAGATGATGATGGTTCTCTGGCATTGGCCAAAGAGATTGAAAATCAAATTAATGATGATAGTATTGACTGGGTTAAGTTTTCTGAAATAAATGAGGAGGAGCTAAAAGATCGTAGTTCAATATTTGTAGTTGCTGGTGCAATTACATCAGGAAGGAAATTATTAGCTACGGCAAGAAAGCTTCGTGGAATTTCAAATCTCGCAACAATCACTTACTTTGTTGGGTTCTCAAAATTGCCTAGCCAAGCGGCATTCGAGCAGCTTGAAAAAGATCTATGCTTGGGAGGATTTGAACTAGTCGTACTACGAAGTTGCAGCCTGCCTAGATTCAACGAAAGCCACAAATCCGTTTGGGACATAGAAAAAGAATACCTTTCCGCCTTTAGTGATACTGATGATCCGTTATCAGATGTAGACCATCATGATCCCTTACCTAACTTGTTGGCAGAAAGAACGAACATATTAGACGCTGTTTCTCCAAATGATTTATTTTTAACATCAGCTAACGGTGAGTCATTAAAATTGAGGGAAACCTTTGCCTTTTGGGCTGGATTAGGACTTGATACACAAAAATCTAGCCAAGCTGATGTATATTGGACTATCCAAGCTATTTTACATGATCTGAGGAGTAAAAGTGACAATGGATTGGCTACGACATATCATTCAACATTGATTAGTCCAGTCTGTTTTGATCGCTTTAACGACGGTGTAATTCAAGCTTGTTTGCTGCGAGCAGCTAGACCTATTGAGCTTAACTATGGCGTTGATGAGATTTACAGTCGGCAAATGACAGATATAATAGTCTCTGTCCTGCAAAATTGGGATAACCCACAAGGAGAAGCCTCTTTAGAGTTTCTATTTGCGCTATGGTGCGGCCAGCTAAAATTGCTCAATACCCATCTTAAGGAAATCGTAAATTTGGAACTTGAAGGGGTATCTAATGACATCAAGTTTCTTTTGAAGCGATTGGATAATCAAATAAACCTAATAGATTAAACGGCATAGATATCCTTTCCAAGTCTAGACAACTCATACAACAGTCTAGACTTGGACATCGTTACTTTAAGCATCATATGTCAAGTCGTTAACTATGGTTTCAACAATCCTTTCAGATATTCAGTTCGTGAAACACGAACCGTACTTTGTGAACCATATCTGAAACTCATTTGGGGCAATGGAAAGCTAGTCCATACGCCATGATCTCTAAACTTTGGCTCCCTCTTCGGGAATTGACTAAAGTTCACTATGCCACCACACCAAACATCTCTTTCAGTCAATTAAGCCAAACCCAATCGTCTTAGCATTTCAGAGATTGCTACTTTCCGCAATCTTCCCCAATCAACCAATTTTCTGGTTATTTTTTGACCGATCGGAACATTTTTTTCAAAAAATTTTCTAGGTCAAAAATCTCGATAAACTCAATGCGTATAGGTTTGATAAATAATCTCAAATTCGACATCGATTCTTTCTACTTATAGACAAATGATGTCAAAAGTAAATATTTTATTGTTAATTTTCAATATCTTACATGGTTGACGACTGTAATTTTTAGCCGTAACTTCCGTTTTGACGAATGACTTGCATTCGATAAAAAACGGAAAATATTGTGCAGCACCCTCGACATTAGCCTCCGACCTCAGCAGAGCAAAGAATATAAACAAGGAATTAGGAGAATTCCCCATCAATGCAGTTAGCCACTCTCAGATTAATACGCTTCTGGTAAGTTGGCACGAGCGCTTTCGAAACAAAACCATCAACGAACATCTGACAATCTTACGTCGCATTTCTTTGAAAGCGGTACGTGATGGCGTAATTGCACGAAATCCAATGAAAGGAGTACAGAACTTCAAAACTGTTGATCCTGAGCCAAACCCTTTCACAAAAAAGGAATTAGCACGGATGCATGAGTGCAAGAATGTCTGCACCCAGGGACAGAATGCCGTAATGCTGAATCTGCTGACAGGTCTTCGTATCAGTGAACTGATAGCGTTGTCTTGGCAAGATATAAACTGGGAACGCGAAGTGCTCTATGTCCGTCGAGCTTGTGTATTGAACATTTATAAATGCCCGAAAACGAAAGGTTCTGTACGTGAAGTTGATTTAAATCCACTTGCTTTAAAACTATTGAAAGAGCAGCTGAAACTTACAGGAAAGCGCCGCCCACAAACAATCAATATTCTTGAATGCGACAATAAAACATTCACGAAAGACTCTGTCAGTTTCATTTTCTTAAATACGAAAACGAATCAACCTTTTACTGATGCTAAAGAATTCACTGAGCGATTCTTCTTCAAATTTCTAGAACAAGCGGGGGTGGCTCACAGAGGTGTTGGTCAGCTACGTCATACATTTGCTTCCCAGTGCCTAACGGCAGGGATCAGCAAAGACTGGCTCGCGGTTCAAATGGGGCATAAAAGCACAACAATGATCGACAAACATTATGGTCGATGGATTCGTGAAGATTCACCAAACTACGCAAGAGAGGCTGCGCAACACCTTCAGGAGATATTCGGCCTACCGCAAATAAAGCCAACAGTGACTTTACCTGCTATTCCTCACTCTTCGTTAGTGTTGTTGAAAAAACTTCAGTCCAAACCACAGCTCATTCAACTTCTTGAAGGCATGCTGGAGAGCGACAGATGAGCACAGTGGCCATTGAGACCAAACATAAAGTCGTACATTTTGAAAATGTGACGACATGGCAACCCGCTACGCTTCCGTCACACTTTTGCTTCGCAAAAGATGCACGGAAGCTGCGGGCAAGAGAAGGCTCTCTTGACTCTCTAACTCGACCTCTTGGAGGTCGAGAATGAGAACAATCAGATTATTCCACCGACGAATGAATTACTCTTCAACTACAGAAAGTCGTGTGAAATGCGAACACTCTCTTGCGCATTCACTGAGGATTACTCCTCAAACTAATGCCAAAATATCCAAGAAACTTGAGTGGAACGAGGAGCTAAGTCAACACAATTTCATGTGGATAAACAACCATATTTCTCCAATAGAATCTTGGACTGAAGCTGAGCGGCTTGAACTCTTGTATAAGATTGTTCCACAGCCACGTGTTCACAACCAGTTAAAGCTTCAAACACAGCAGCGCCAGTATCGCCGCAAAATGAAAAACGCAATAGATAGTGAAATTAAAAGTGGTAACACGGATGCTGCTAAGTTTTTGCAGAGTATTTTAGAAACTGATGGTCATGTTTCGTACTCATCTATTCAGAAGTTTTCTCTTCTGACAATGCAGCGCAAGAAACAGCGTCTCAAGATGCTAGAGACTTATCTGAACGCTCACAATCAGCTACAACACAGAGCGCCAACTAATAACATATTCATCCAAGAAGGGATTTTTAAGATCCCTCACAGATGGGAGGTTGGTAGTGATCTGGTGAATGCATCGGATTATATCGAGTTCACTCGGCTATTCCTTGTTCATTATTTCCCAGACTACGAAATTAAAACAATTATTTGCCATGACGATGAACGGGATAAAAACCAAAACACAGGGTGCCACACACATTATTTTTTATCTGCATTGAATCAGAAAACCAACAAATTTGATCTTCACAAACGCCAAATACAAGTTGTGAGCGAATACATAGAAAAAGTTACAGGGGTAAAGGATTTCTTTCCTAGTAACTCAAAGTTGACCCGTAAAGAGACGCAAGACCTTGGGCATTACTTTCAACGAATGGTTCAGGATTTTGCGAATAAGCATTTGTGTCGTTCAAAGGGGTTGTTAGTTGAGTTTTCTACTGAAACAGAAAGGAGAACAAAGCAGCGTAAAGAAATGGATCAGCAAGCAAAACTTCCGAAAAGCCAGAGAAAAAACAACTTAAATAACTACTTGCTCAAAAGACAAGCAATACAACGCAAGGAACTCGCGAGTGATATTGAAGCTGGAAGAAGTGAACTAGACGACATTAAAACGCAAGTTGCTATTTCTACAGGCGAAAACGAAATGATCAATGAACTAAAAAGGCAAAATAGCCGAGATATTTCTGCTGAGAAAAAAGAAATCGTTCAATTGCGTGCTGAAAAGCACGCTTTAGAAAAGTTAGTTCAAAGCTTAAAAGATGACATCATCCGTCCTTTAAGCAAGTTCTGTCAGTCAGTTTTCTTGGGTTTGAAAGCTAAAGAATCAGGTCAATCACGAATGGTTGAATCATTCTTGGATAACGCCATGAAAGATATGTTGAACCTGCCACCCAGCATGCAGGTAAAAGCAAAGCTGCTGTTGGAATCAGTAGAACTGCGCAAAAGTAATCTTGAGCGCAATAAGACCGACCAAAAGTCAGAAAGCGATACGTTTGAAAGGTAAGTTAGTTAAGTTCTTAACTTACTAACTTACTAACTTTCATTAAAAAAACAATAATAATGGTGAACAGCATGGCAAGGCCGAAAACTTACACTGATGAAGACCTCATCCAAGCCGCTAATGAGCTGATTAGCAGAGGAAAGAAGCCTAGCGGGTGGCGAATTAGAGAGTATTTACAAAGAGGAAAAAGCTCTTCGATTCAAGCTGATTTGGAAAGACTCATTGCTGACGGTAGGATTCCAGAAGCTCAAAATGACACCCCATCAGCAACAACTCAAGTAAGAACCTCATATGAGCTACCAGCGGAAATTCAAGAACTTCTCGAAAGAAAGGAACATGATATCTCCACATCACTTCGAGATATTGTTATCGCTATGAATAACAGTATTCATACACATTTTGAGTCAATTACTTACACACGCATTAGAGAAGCAGAGGCAATCAGCCAACACGCGATCAAACAAAAAGAGCATTCTGAGGGAGAAGCTTTGGATATTGAACAGACTCTCCAAAGGGCTACAGATGCAAATGATGAACTAGAGGAGAAAATTGAAGCTCTGCAATTTGAGCTAGTCGAATCACAACACGAGAAATCTGAGTTACTAAAAAATATCAGTCAACTTACGAGTTCACTCAATCAAGCAAGTGACAGGTTAGAAAACCAGCAAGATACCATTTGTGGACTCCAAGCCAGTCTATCAAAAGTCGAGAAAGCGCATTCAGCACTAACAGTACAACGAGAATACGCACTTAACGATGTGGAGAGGCTTGAGTCTCAGCTGACTGAACTCTCAGAACGCTATGAGAACACTTGTATCAAACTAACTGAAAGTTCGTCTAAACTACAGTCAATGACAGAGGCACTGGACAATTCTGAACATAAGTTAAGCACTGTCCAGGATGAATATACCGATCTTTCAGTAAATTATCGAATGTTAGAGAGTAAGTTACATGAGTCTCAATCCAATATCTCAGAACTTAAGCGTGCAAATCATGAACTTGAAAAGCAGCTTACGTACTTTTTAGAAGAAACTGACTCCATTTGTGATGCTGTCAATGACTCATCAAGTGGATATTAAAGTATGCTATGGTTACTCATGTCGTCTACTTAGTAAACTTAACAATATGGATATTCAAACGGCGTTAGAACGTCTGCATAAATTTGATGGGCAACGCATTTACGTATATACCAAGCGCAACTTGCGAAGAGTATTTTTTGATGACAGTGAAGAAGCTTTTAAGCAAAGTTTACCGCGTTTAATCAAGTTTGGGGTACTAGAACGAGTTTGCCGAGGCGTTTACGTGTTTGCTTTAAGTCGCTACAGAGGTGGTTATACCATTGAATATGTGGCGAAAAGTCTACGTCGTGGTGAATACAATTACATCTCGCTTGAGTCTGCTCTTTCAGAATATGGTGTAATTTCTCAGATTCCTATTGATCGTCTGACAGTAATGACTACTGGTCGAAAGGGTGTATTCAAGACTCCATACGGGGTGATCGAATTTACACACACTGATCGCTGCGATATCGATATTCTGAACAATACAATTCTTTCTGATAGGCCTTTGAGAATCGCCACGGAGTCTGCGGCGATTCGAGATTTGAAGCGCGTAGGCAGGAATACTCATATGCTTTGCAATGAGTTTGATTGAGTATAGAACTCTCCATTGAGGTCGATTTTGTAGTCACCGATGATCTCGTTCATTTCCTGTTTGAGCACAGGTGCAACAATTACTAGGTTCTGGCAGTTTTTCTCAATATCTTTACCCAGCAAGTTGAGAAAATCTGTCTTATGCTGAGCTTCTAAAGCATCATTCTCGCCTGTTTTTGCTGAGTGCTTCATAACCTGATCCTTACTTAGATAAATACACTGGCACTATGGCATAGTCTGTTTCTGCCATTCTGACTGCTGTGTAGGTAAAGTCATTAGCCAGAATGCACTAAGCTGATTGCCATGACTCACTATTGGATAGAACCAAGTTTAGTTCCTTGGTTATAACTCTAAAATTGAAGATCATTGTCTACCTCATGTGCATTTACATGCACTTTAGCTTTAGACATAATCACTTAATTAAAAGCTGAGGTGACATATGCTAAAAAGAATAAAATTAATTCAAGGCGTGGGTAATTACACGCAAACAAGAGCTAGCGGCATAGAGTTGACAGATGTGACCATTATCTATGGAGAAAACCGTTACGGAAAAAGTACTTTGTGTGATGTTATACACTCCCTAGCTGAAGACTCGCCTGAATTTATATTAAATCGAAAGACCATCCCTAACGATCCCGCAAAGCCACCTAAAGCTGAATTTCTGTTTTCTACAGTAGCGGGTAATGTAACTTCAAAGTTTGAAAATGAGCAGTGGCAAGTAAAAGCTCCTGACTGCTCAAAACTATATGTCTTTGACCACAGCTTTATTCATCGCAATGTCATCACTGGTCAGAAGCAAGAGCGTCCAAATTCAGAGAATATGACGAGCTTTATATTAGGAGAGAGCAATACTGCACTTTACACTGCACTTGGGGACATGAATAGAGAGTTAAGAGATGAGCGTCGTAACCTTAATAACATAGAAGGCCAACTTAACACTCACGCAGTTGGGGATGTAGCTCAATATGTCGCGACAGTATTGCCTCTTCAGACAGAAGAACAGTTAGAGGCAAGTATTGGTGCACTAGAAATCACCAAACAACAACTATCAACCACAATCCAAAACATTGACAGCATAAAACGTCGAAATGTACTCGCAGCCGTAGGAACTCAAGTTAACTTTACTCCTGCAATTGAACGTATTAATGCAGTACTATCATCTAGCCTTCAAAATGTACACCAAGGTTCATTGGATGTTTTACAGAATCACATGGATAGTCATGTTAACAACGCGTCTACTTTCAAAGGCTGGGCTTCGCAGGGGTTAACGCAGGTAAAAGATGACTGTCCATTTTGCGGACAAGAGTTAACTGATACTGCACGAGGTCTAATTGCAGCTTATCAGCAGGCGTTTAACGCTGAATTCGATAGGTTTAATTCTCAGACCAGAACCACTCTTAATAGTTTACGGCAGCCATTTGGTGTCTTAAATACTCGTGAGCAGTTAAACCAACAACACCTAGCCAATCGGCAAATATTTGAGATGTACGTTGAACCTCAAATTACTGGTAATCACGCTTTAGCTCCATTGACTGCTACATTAGAGCAAAAACATGAAGCTATCTTAACCTCGTTTGAATCGGTAATGGCACGAAGCCAAGAAGCGACCGCATTTTGGCTTCCTCGCTTAGAACATAAGTTTGCCACCCCATATGAGCAAGCGGAAGCCGTTGGCTTTGATCAACTGCTCATAGCCTCAACGGCTTACAATCAAGCAATATATGAATACTGGGAAATTACTGAGCAAATAAATGCAATATTTAATGGCTATAAGAATTCACTTGATGTAGCACAGCTAAACACGCAGTTAACGGATATCAACAGACAGCAAGCTCAAGCTAACTTATCGTTAAAGAGAATTCATCTTGAACCGCTTTGTGATTCTTACAGACAAAAAAAGGCACAAGTCACCGCTTTGGAAACAGCTTATCAAACGCAGAAACGGCAGCTCGAACAATCTCAAAGTGCTTACTTAGATGCCCACTTTGACCTAATTAATCTCCTTTTCCGTCAGCTAGGTTCTAGCAATTTCGAAATAATCAAAACACCTAACAACAGAGGGCAGCAGGTCATTTATGACTTGAAAGTTCGATTTAAGAGCGTGGATATCCCAGCGGATAAAATTAACACTGTATTCAGTGAGTCTGACCGAAGAGCACTGGCTCTATGTATTTTCCTTGCCAAGGTTATATCTCTAGCTCCAGAAGAGAAAGCTAAAGCAGTTCTAATTATGGATGACCCTGTTACTAGTTTTGACAATGAAAGAATAGCGCTGATTCTAAACAAACTTGATGAGCTTCAACGAACCGTAAAACAGTTAGTTATCACCACTCACTATAAAGGAATGGCTTCTAAGGCTGTGAAGAAATTTAGACGCTGTGCTAAGTCACTTAAGTTAGTTCATGGTGTCGATACATGCTCTATTGAAGAGGTTGATATAGACGACATGATGGCTACTGAACACGATATAGCTTTTGATAGGATTAAGGCGTTTGTTAATAGGGAGACAAATGTTGATATTCTTACAAGCTTACGACCATTCTTTGAAGAAGAAATCAGGCATAGATATAAAAAGCAGATCGGAGAACTGGGTCACGCTAAATCTGACCTTTCTGTCTGTACTGCTGCATTAAGGGATCATGGAATCATGACCAGAGAGCTTGAAGCTCGATTAAGCGCCATCAGAGATACACTGAACACCCCTATGCATGAAATTAGCGGAGATGCAATAGAAAACACGAGAACCTTAGCGGGAGATATTCTAGACGTCGTATATAATGGGTTGAATGCCAGTTAGCAAATAGAGTGAACTTAAAAGCCTCTTTTATTAGGAGGCTCAAACTTTTTTGCCTTTTGTTTTCAGCAGCGATCCCAATCTGACTTCAGGGCAGAAATAAGCTGGCCGCACAAGCATCGATTTGCTTACTCGTGAGAGAACAACTTGGTTATAACGTTGGCTTAGTTGCATAGGATTTTACCAATCATCAGGATCACGAAGCTTTGCTTGTTCACGGCTTACAGCTTTGTCTTTAATATGTAGCTCAAGATCTAGTGATGACAGCAGGCGCATCAGACTTTCAATACTGGACGAGGCAGGATCACGTTCAAGTTTCGACACCGTTGTCTGTTTTAGACCAACAATATCGCCGACTTTGGTTTGGTTGCGCCTTTGATTCCTGCGAACATCACGCAAGTATATTCCCAGTTGCTTCGGACTTGTTATGAGCATATCTGCCTCCAATGTAAATTAACCCCTACAGAGGATATTAGCACCTTAACCCCTATGAGGGTTAAAGTTAATTTTACCCCCGCACAGGGGTAATCAGTAATAGCTAAGACTAAGAGGATTAGTTGACTGGGTAAGGATAATAGAAAATATTTTGGCTTATATGCCTGATGCTCTTGCTAAGTTCGATTGTTTTCGTATACTGAATGTGATTAACATTCGTCAACGTGACATTTGGTTGATGAACGTAGAAAGCTAGAAAATTCAAGAGCTTGATATATATAGGTTTTCAAAGAGATGGGGTTCAAATCCCTATCTCTCCGCCACTTTTAAGAAAAGCCGCTGTTTTTACAGCGGCTTTTCGTATCTGATTAACATCATTTTCTCATGCTGATATTTTATTCCACGCACCAGTTGCCATTCATTAGATAAGTACCCTCTCCATTCATCACATACCAAAGGTGTATTTTTTAGAAACTGGCATCAAATATGCTTCCCATTATTCAGCGGTTATGTCGTAATTAATGACATGGTTAGAGAGGAGAAATGTATGAGCCATCTCTATAAGATTGAATCCTACAGTGAAGAAGCGGTCAGCTCGATTGCCCAGTTTATCCGTTCTAAAGGTGGAAGATGCTGTATTGCTGGTTTTGCCGTGATAACAAGCCACCCTTTTCAAGAGCGCGAGGCGTGGCGTTTACTACCACTTGTCGGCAAAGTGACTGACAATGTAACCGATTGGGATACCAGCCTTTTTTATCGAAAATGTGATAATTAGCTCGTCAGGTCGGTGAATATCTTACCTAATTCGCAGGCCTCAGCTTACTTAGCGACCGATTCTTTGATGTCATTTTATTGAGCCGAATTACGTTGATAACGCGTGGTTTTGCTGGATTTACGTGTCTTTCGTTTGAATGCAGGGCGCTCCACTTTGGGCAATGAGCGAAGCGACTCTGGCACTGCGCCCGATTTCGCCTGTTCCATGATCTGAATAATGCGCTCTTGCAGCACTTGCATAAAGGGTTGATACGCTTGCCCACGTTCAGCCATCGCTTGCAATTGATGCTCCCAATGGGCGGTCATATCAGGATAAGTTGATTCATTTGGCAGCGCATGAATTAAACCCCTTCCCGCTGGCGAGCTTAGAATCAGCTTACCTTGACGTGTTAAGAGTTGCCGCTTGAATAAAGTGTCAAGGATCCCCGCTCGCGTCGCTTCCGTACCCAAACCATCGGTTTCACGTAAGATTTTTTTCAGCTCTTTATCTTCAACATAGCGAGCAATTCCCGTCATCGCTTGTAGTAAAGTCGCTTCAGTAAAATGACGAGGAGGCTCGGTTTTTCGATCGTGAATTTCCCCTTCTCGACACGTCAGCACCGTCCCTTTACTCAGTGGTGGAACGGCATCGACTCCGTTCTCTTCTTCATCGACTTTGCCTAACAAACTCTTCCAACCGGTGTCAACCAGTTGTCGCCCTGACGCAACAAAAAAGCCACCCGCAATATCAAACACCAGCTTGGCTTCCGCGTACACGGCGGCGGGATAAAATTGCATCAAGTATTGGCGCGCAATCAATTGGTATATTTTCATCTCATTTCCCGACAAGGCATTGACGGATGTCTGCTTTGGTGTAGGAATAATGGCATGGTGCGCGTCCACTTTCTTATCGTTCCATGCTTTGGATTTAAGAGCTAAGTTTGCGCCACTGACCGACGTTAACAACTCTTTGGCGTTGCACGCGATAGCTTGAGTTACTGACGAAGCTTGAGCGTAATGTTCTTGTGGTAAGTAACGACAATCTGAGCGCGGATAGGTGATTAATTTATGCTTCTCATACAGAGATTGGCAAGTGTCTAACACTTGCTGGGCGCTCATTGCAAAGCGCTTCGCTGCATCAATTTGCAGTGCAGATAAGGAATAAGGTAACGGCGCGGCTTGCTTAGTTTGCTTTTGTTCGGCTTCAATCACTGTGGCGGGTTGCCCTGCGATGCGCTGTGCGACATTTTCCACCAACTTGCGGTTTAAGACTCGCCCTTCTTCATCTTGCCAAGGCTGGCAAGCATCGCTGGGTTTCCAGCGCGCACGGATATCAAACGCCACTTGATCAGTTTGATAAGGGATTAACGCATGTAATGTAAAATAGTCTCGCGGGATGAAGTTTTCTATCTCCTCATCCCGACGTACCACAAGCCCTAGAATAGGAGTTTGTACCCGTCCAACCGACAAGACACCTTGATAGCCCGCTTTCTGCCCCAGCAAAGTATAAGCCCGTGACATATTCATGCCATACAACCAATCGGCTCTTGAACGCGCGAGCGCTGAAACCGATAAAGGGATGAATTCGCGGTTACTGCGCATCTGTTTCAGTGCACGCTGCACGGCTGGAAGGTTTAAATCGCTGATCAGTAGCCGCAATGCTTGCTCTTTTTTACTTTGGCTTACTTTGCAATAATCAATCACTTCATCAACTAATAGTTGCCCTTCGCGATCCGGGTCTCCTGCATGGATAATTTGCGATGCTTCTTTCAAAAGCTGACGAATCACAGTCAACTGTTTGCTCGATGTTTTGCGCGGTCTAAGCTGCCACTGTGAAGGAATGATAGGTAAGTCGAGTAAATTCCACTTTTTATAGCGTTCATCATAAACATCCGGCTCAACTTGCTCGAGTAAATGCCCAATACACCAAGTAACGATGTCACCATTCGCACAACGAATGAAACCTTGATCTTTCTTGTGTGGTTTCGGCAGAGCATCGGCTATAGCGCGCCCTAAGCTGGGCTTTTCAGCAATGAATAAACGGGTCATAAACTCAAATCAACGCAAAAAAATAAGGCCACATTAACCAATGTGACCTTAATAAATCAAGAAAAACTGTTATTTTATACAGTATTACCCTTCATTGCCTGCACGTGCAGCGGCTTCTTTCACTAAAGGTTGCAGTTCGCCTTTTTGGAACATTTCGATAATGATGTCACAACCACCAATCAACTCACCTTCAATCCACAATTGTGGAAAAGTAGGCCACTGTGCGTATACAGGCAGCTCAGCGCGGATATCTGGGTTTTGCAGAATATCCACATAAGCAAATTTCTCACCGCAAGCCATCAAAGCCTGCGCAGCTTGAGAAGAAAATCCGCAACTTGGTAGCTTAGGAGAGCCTTTCATGTATAGCAGAATGGCATTTTCTTCAAGTTGCTGTTTAATTTTATCAATAGTTTCCATTGCTTCCTCTTAATGGGATAGTGCGGTTTGTTACTGACATTCTAAATCATTAATAGAGAATAAAAAGCACATATTATTTATGGATATCCTGCCTATACAACAATTTTCAATATTAGGACTTTTAATAAAGTAAAAACTTGCTAAAATACCTTCAAGTCAGTCGTATCGACGAATATCATTATAATATCTGGAAGCTACTGAAAGAGACTTTCACTCTTTCTACACAACGGAGAATCGAGCAATGTCATTCGAATTACCAGCTTTGCCTTACGCTAAAGACGCTCTAGAACCACACATTTCAGCCGAAACACTAGATTTCCACCACGGTAAGCACCACAACACTTACGTTGTGAAGCTTAACGGCCTTATTCCTGGCACTGAATTTGAAGGTAAATCTCTCGAAGAGATCATCAAAACTTCAACTGGTGGCGTGTTTAATAACGCCGCTCAAATTTGGAACCACACCTTCTATTGGCACTGCCTTGCACCAAATGCAGGTGGCGAACCAACAGGTGCCGTTGCAGACGCAATCAACGCCGCATTTGGTTCTTTTGAAGCTTTTAAAGCAAAATTCACTGACTCAGCGATCAATAACTTTGGTTCATCTTGGACTTGGTTGGTGAAAAATGCGGATGGCTCTTTAGAGATCATCAACACTTCAAATGCAGCCACACCACTGACTCACGAAGGTGTGACTCCGCTACTGACAGTTGATCTGTGGGAACATGCTTACTACATCGATTACCGTAACCTACGCCCTGACTACATGAATGGTTTCTGGGCACTGGTTAACTGGGCATTCGTTGCAGAAAACCTAGCAAAATAACCTTTTCCCCTTGGATTGGTATTTAGTCATATGAAAAGCCTGCTTTATCGCAGGCTTTTTTGTTATTTTATCTAAAGTTATCTGCTTTCTCGCCGCTAAAAGTGCATCAGTTGGAGAGGCAAATGCAAGTACATACATTAAATAAAGCCAGTATTATAAACGAGCTTCAATTTGGCTCGGGGCTAAGCCATGCTGTCCAGCAAGGACGCCGTGCGGACTTTGCACTCATACTGTCGATGTTTTCTAACGATGTACGCGACAACACTCCTGTTGAACGTATTGAAAACCCAC
This sequence comes from Vibrio sp. 3-2(1), assembly GCF_963887575.1. NCBI lineage: Bacteria > Pseudomonadati > Pseudomonadota > Gammaproteobacteria > Vibrionales > Vibrionaceae > Vibrio > Vibrio sp. 3-2(1). The sequence continues at coordinate 607,279 of NZ_CAWPGB010000011.1, forward strand.
CCACTAGTGATGAATTGTTACGTAAGCGATTTGAGCTTACGGAGCCTCAAGCACTGCGTTCCGACCAAAGCTCTTACGCTGTTTCAGCAAAACAGGCCGAGCTTTTCCATCACGGAGGGCTCGCCAGTGCGAAACTCAGTCACTACTTGACTCCTGAAGTACTCGCCTATTTGCCTGAAGATACGCATGATTTACCCGAAGAGGTATATCTTAATCTGTCAGGACATGAGCGAAGGCATCTTGCCTCCCCCTCAAACGTTGAGCTCTTAGTTGCCGATCTGTCGGTTCAACTCACCGTTGCCCACCGGCGAGATCAGATCCGCACCCAAGTTTGATGTCTTGTATGTAACACAAAACGACATTCTCTAGATCAGAATGTGAGTATGACCAAAAAAAACACATACCACGCTCGCTTAGGCTGAGTAATTTGATGTTATTCACACCCTACCCACAGTTAATCAACCATCCTATTGAGACTAAATCCCGCTACAATAATAAAACAAACAATAGGGTGAGGCACCCAATGGATATAAAAAGTGCAATAATATTAATCACTTCAGCAAGTTCGATGCTTGGTAGCACGCTGGCCGTTCATTTCGCACATTTAGGTGCAAAAATTATTTTGTGTGACCAAGACAAATTTGGATTAATGGAAACCTTTGCTCGTTGCAAAGCGATCTCTCAGGATGTTCATTATTACCACACACCAGATTACTCTTTAGAAACGATCCATCGGCTGTTCGATTTTATTGATCAAACCTATCATGGGGCACCGGATGTACTGGTCAATAATTGGCCAAACGCATCCCTCCCCCCCTTGATAGGTGAACAACGAGCTGAAGTCTTTCTTCAGAAGCTCGCCATGATGGCCTCAACTTTATTCACTTTTGGTCAAGCAAGTGCTGAGCGAATGCGTATTAACAACAAACCAGGTGTGATTGTGAACGTCATTTCTCAAAATGATGAGTATGACCTAGCGGGAATTGAAAATGCGAATTCTATGGTTTCTGGTTTCACGCAGAGTTGGGCAAAAGAACTAACCCCTTTCAACATAAGGGTCGGAGGCGTAGTGCCTAGCGCAAAAGGTGATGTAGATGAGAAGCCCCATTGGGCTGAGCTGCAAGATGAATTGATCCGCAATACGGAATACATCGTCGCTAACGAATACTTTAGCGGACGTGTGATGTCGGCCTAGCTAGCAGTACAAGGCCGACCTACATGGGTATGATTAAAACCCTTCTTCCAGATAATCGTCGAGATACTCTTCTTCCGATTCATCGTACGTTTGGGTATCAATTTCTGCTTTAAAATCTTGGCGTTGTAAATAAACATCGCGAGTTAATGAATATGGATCTGGGGAGTTTTCCAACGTCACTTCTTGAGGAACGAGCCTTGCTCGGGTCTCCAATCCTTCCAGAGCCCATTTGCCTAGGCCAGCCCAGACATTGAGATAAGAAAGTGGTACATACAAGCCATCCACAACATCTGTGGTTTCTCGAATCGTGTAGGGCCCGTATCCAGGAATCATTAAATATGGACCATTACCAACACCATAATGACCTACCGCATCACTAAACGCTTTTTCATTGTGTTTGGTGATGCCCGCTTCTGACGCAATATCAATCATCCCAAACAGGCCTAAGGTGCTATTAATCCAAAAGCGGTTAAAGTGGTCAACGGCTTTCGTGCCATTACCCATCAGTATGTTGTTGATAATGCTTGAAGGTTCATCAAGGTTTGACAGAACATTGGCGATCGTTTTTCTAATTGGGTGTGGAATGTAATCCACGTAGGCAATCGCAACAGGGCGAACCAAGTATGGATCGATATAATCGTAGTTGATTGTCCACATTGATCGGTTAAAAACCTCAAAAGGATCGCCCGACTGCGTTTGATTTGATTCGGCTGACGTTGAATCCGGAGCGCTTGCACACCCTGATAATACGAAAAGGAACAGCATAGGGCATATCAGTCGGGATAGGCGGCTTATCATTATTTATTTCCATGTATAAAGGCCGATGAGACATCGGCCTATCAATACGTTAATTGTATATAAGTGCTATTAATACTGCTTATTGATCACAACTTCAACAGGTTGACCGAGGCTCATGGGAGCACTTTCACCAAACCAATCACCTTGTTTGGTTGAAACATTGCCATCCGTATCCAAGCGTACTCGAACAATAAGCTGTGCAAGGTCGGATAACTTCCGCCCCTGAACCATGCTATTGCTATCATCTAACACAACCTTAATAGGGAATTGAGTCAGTGGATAACGCGCTGCGGCAACAGGCATAGGTGCACCATCAGAACTGTGCACAGAGACTATGAGTACTGCATTTTGTTCAAGAGTCACACCATCACCGAGTGAGATGGTGACAGGAACCATTTTCCCATCGATAGCTTTAGGCTGCATTTTGCTTTGTGCTCTTTCAATACTGCGCGAAAGCATCTCATAACGGCTATCTTCAGGGCCAATCATCTGCTGCATTAATCGCCAATACTTCATCGCCGCTGGGTAATCCTGGCGTTCAAACGCATCAAACGCAAGTAGTGAAAACACACGTAGATCAACATAATCTTGTTGTACTAATGCCGTTAAAATTTCACGTGCTTGATTTTGGTCAAGCTCATCTTGTGACAACATTAATGCTTGCGCATAGCCCAACTTCACATCTGCATCTTTTGGATCTAACGCATACGCTTTTTTCATTGAGCCAATCGATGTTTCTATATCTCTGTTAGCAAGTCCAATACGTCCAAGCAGCAACCACCCGGTCGCATCTTGAGGCTGATAATGCAGACGAGTGCGCAGCGCCAGTGTGAGATCATTCATCTCATCATCACTTAAGGCAGCACCTTCTGGTGACATCATTTTTTTTGAGAGTGCAGGTAAGTTAGCGTTCACTTGCTGCCACTGCTCCACTTGACTAGCCGCGCCAAATTTTAGGTAAAAGCCATAGCTTAAGATAACGAGCAATAAAATCGAGGGGATCAAAACAACCATCGGTGACACATGTGAAGAATTTCCTTGCACCGATTGCGCAGGAATATCATCCAATAGTGACTGTTTCAGATCAGCAATCAGCTCTTGTTCGCTGTCAACCAACCCTTCTTGCGTCTCTTCGTGTAACTCTGCAAGGCGGTTTTTAAAGATCGCTTTGTTCAATTCGTCACGCAGCGCTGCATCGTTGTTCGCTCTGTTTTTGAGGATCGGCAGTGCAATGAAGACACAACCAAAGAAGGTCAGAATGAGGGTAGATAACCAAAAAAACGTCATTATTGTTTGTCTCCATGCTTCTCATCATCAACCGCGTCTTCGGCGAGCAACTGATTTAATCGCTCTTCCTTTTCGGCATCCCAAACTTCACCATTTTGAGCGGTTGATGCTTTACGACGTTTGCTGCGTAATACAATAAAACCAAAACCCAGAAACACCACACTCAAAGGACCTAGCCATAAGATGGAAGTCGCCAAAGTCAACGGTGGGTTATAGGTCACAAAGTTGCCGTAACGTGCAATCATGTAGTCAACAATGTCTTGTTCAGACTTACCTTGTTTGGTCATTTCATAGACTTTATTACGTAAGTCCTGTGCTAATGCAGCATTTGAGTCGGCAATAGTATTGTTTTGACACTTTGGACAACGCAATGTATTGCTCAACTCTTTGAATTGCTGCTCTTGCTGTGGATTATCAAACTCGTACACTTCAATTGCAGATTGCACAGAAAATACCAAAGCAAAGCTAGCAATGATCGATAATATAAAACGCTTCATTACTTCGCTTCCTCTAGAAGTTTCTGATACATAGGTTGCAAAGTTGTTTGCCAATTGGTTGGATTAACATCCCCCACATGGCGGTAACGAATAACGCCGTTGGCATCAATGAGAAAGGTTTCCGGCGCACCGTAAACGCCGAGATCTAACCCTAGCATACCATTACCATCGAACAGGCTGATCAAGTAAGGATTACCTAGCTCATTTAACCATTGAACCGCTTTATCTCGTTGATCTTTATAATTTAAGCCTATAATTTTTACACCATCACCCGCCAACCGATTGAGATATTGATGTTCGGCATAGCAGGTCGGGCACCAAGTTGCCCAGACGTTCAGCAGCAAAGGCTCCCCTTTAAATATCGCTTGGTCATACAGCTTGCCGGGTTCGGCTAAATCTTCCAAACGAAATTCAGGCACAGACTTACCAATCAGAACCGACTCCAATTTTGTGGGATCATCACCTTCGGTATTTTTGACCAACTGAGTAACAAAGACGGCAACTAGACCAAGAAAAGCCACCAATGGAATAAATAGAATTTTCTTGTTCATCTACGCCTCCTGTTGGGAGCTTTTTCTAAAGCGGTAGCGTTTGTCACTGATGGCTAACGCACCACCTAATGACATCAATAAAGCACCAGCCCAGATCCAACGTACAAATGGTTTGTAATAAATTCGGATCGCCCATGAACGACCATCTTCTAATCGCTCACCCATTGCAATGTACAAATCGCGAGTGATGCCACGATCGATGGCCGCTTCAGTCATCATTGACTTGGCAGTACGATAAAAGCGTTTTTCCGCATGGAGTGTATTCACGTATTGCCCATCCTGCGTAATTTCAAAATCGGCAATATAACCATCATAGTTCGGGCCATCTTTATCTCTCAACCCTTTGAAATAAAAGTTATATTGTTGGATTTCAAAAGATTCCCCAGGTGCTAGACGAACATCACGCTCGATACTGTAGTTTTGCACCATCGCAATACCAATCACAGTAACGGCAAGACCAACATGGCCTAACATCATGGCCCAGTGGCTACGTTGTAATTTAGTCACCCCTATCATAAAGCTATGACGATGTGTCGCACGTTGGTGCAACTCGACAACGTGTAGCAAGATGATCCAAAACGCCATGACCCAGCCGATAAATGCCATCAAGCTAAAGCGTTCAGCTAGCAGGTACACCATAACCGCCGAAAGAATCAACGCCATCAGGCCACAAATCAACATCGGTTTCAAAAGCTTGGAAAAATTATCGCGCTTCCAACGGATCAGTGGACCGATCCCTAGCAAAAATGCAAATGGCACCATTAGCCATGCAAACAGCATGTTGAAGAAAGGCGCTCCTATTGATACGGAACCAAGGCCAATCTGCTTGTGGATTAAAGGTAACAAGGTGCCAACCAACACCACCACCAATGCCGCGATTAATAAGATGTTGTTGGAGAGCAGCGCATTTTCACGCGAGATCAATTCAGCATTGCCACGGACGCGCACTGCCGCACCTTTAACGGCAAACAATAGCAGTGAGCCACCGATGACAAACACCAAAAACCCAAGAATAAACAGGCCACGAGCGGGATCGGATGCAAATGCGTGTACCGAAACCAAAATACCAGATCGCACTAAGAATGTGCCCAGTAAACTGAGCGAAAATGCTGAAATTGCCAGTAACACTGTCCAAGCTTTGAATGTGCCACGTTTTTCTGTCACAGCAAGTGAGTGCATCAATGCCGTTCCCGCAAGCCATGGCATAAACGACGCGTTTTCTACTGGATCCCAGAACCACCAGCCACCCCAGCCAAGTTCGTAGTAAGCCCACCACGAACCTAGCGCGATACCTAATGTCAAAAATAACCACGCCGCAGTTGTCCAAGGACGAGACCAACGGGCCCATGCAGTATCCAAACGCCCAGTCATCAAAGAGGCTATCGCAAATGAGAATGCGACTGAAAAACCAACATATCCCATGTATAACATGGGTGGGTGAATGATTAGCCCAGGATCTTGTAGCAGCGGGTTTAAGTCACGACCATCAATTGGGAAATAGGGTAAGGTGCGTAAAAATGGATTCGAAGTCACGATGACAAACAGCAAGAATCCAACGCTGATCAGCCCCATAACAGATAAGACTCGCGCCACAGATTCTTGAGGCATACCACGGCTAAAGGTAGCCACCGCCACAGTCCATCCCGCTTGAATTAAAACCCACAGCAATAATGAACCTTCATGCGCCCCCCACACCGCTGTTAGACGGTAATACCAGGGTAATTGACTATTCGAATTACTCGCCACGTATTGTACCGTGAAGTCATTGACATAAAATGCCCACAGCAAAATGCTAAATGAGACCAATAGCAATGAAAACATTCCCCATGCTAATGGCCGCGCAGTATTCATCAGCATGGTATTGTTTTTAGAAGCACCAACAAGTGGAAGTAAGCTGAGTAATATGGCAAGCCCAAGTGAAACAATAAGGGCAAAATGTCCTATTTCAACAATCATTGAGCACTTCCTTGTTTTTGTTCCGAGCTATAGGTTAACGGCTCATGCGTTTTCTTCATTGCTTCAGCAATTTCCGGTGGCATATAGTTTTCATCATGCTTGGCTAGCACTTCAAACGCTTCCACTGTGGTGGCATCTTTCAATACGCCTTGCGCAACAATACCCTGACCTTCTCTAAACAAGTCGGGTAAGATGCCTTCATATTCGACCGTCACATTTGGACCAACATCGTGGAGCTGAAATCTTACTTTTAGTGAACCCGGATCTCTTTTCACAGAGCCCACCACCACCATGCCGCCAATGCGTAGCCGTTGACCCACTTCTGGCTTTGTCCCATCGGGTTTACCGTGTACAAGCTCGGTCGGCGTATAGAAAAGGTCCATATTTTGATTGAGTGCATACAACATCAAACCAATGGTGGCACCAGCCCCAATAATCAATGCCAAAATAATGGTGAGTCTTTTTTTACGTCTTGGGGTCATAAGGTGTTCTCCATATGCTTTGCAGCATCAATTCTGGCTTGGCGTTCAACCTTTGCTTGCACATCTTGCAACAAGGTTTTGCCACGCTTGATGCTGAGCATCAGTAAAATAAACATGGATAAAAAGGTAATGCCAAATGCACTCCATACATAGGCGGAGTAACCGCCCATCGCCAAGAAATCACTCAAAGAGTCAAAATGCATGATCAGTTACCTTTCTGTGTTTGAAGGGTTGCCAATTCGATAACCCAAGGGCGATGGCTCTCTTTACTGATAATTTCATTGCGTAAGCGGACCATAGTGACCGCAGCAAAAAAGAAAGCAAAACCAAAAATATTGAGCAGCAGTGGCCACAACATGTCACTGGATATGGAAGGCTTTTCAAATTTAGTAATCGTGGCACCTTGATGCAGGGTATTCCACCACTCAACGGAGAAATGAATGATAGGTAGATTGATCACACCAACGATGGCCAGCAGACCTGCGGCTTTTGCGGCTGTTTTTTGATCATCGAAAGCGTGGTAAAGCGCAATCACTCCCAAATAGAGAAACAGTAAAATGAGCTCAGACGTCAGACGAGCATCCCATACCCACCAGGTACCCCACATCGGTTTGCCCCAAATTGCTCCAGTAATTAACGCAATAAACGTAAATACCGCACCGATGGGCGCCATTGCAGCAGCGGCCATGTCTGACAGTTTTAATTGCCAAACTAGACCAATGAAAGCCGCAATCGCCATCGACATATAAATGCCCATTGACCAAATGGCGGAAGGGACATGAATGTAAATGATTCTGAAGCTGTCGCCTTGTTGATAGTCTGCCGGAGCATAAGCTAAACCAAGGATATTACCGACTACCAGGCATAAGATAGCGAGCCCTGCAAACCAAGGCAGGAACTTTCCACATAGCCGATAGGCGGATTCAGGCTTTGCATAGGGATGGAGCCATTTCCACATTGTATTGTCTCACTCTTACTTCATTGCTTCTGAGCATGTGTCTGCTCAGTTTATTGTGTTGTTGATACGCAACGCTCAAATGCATTGCTGAAAATATCGTTCGTACTTAATTTAGTTAACGCTGACTCTCAATGCTGCGCTAATAGCAAATGGAGTTAATGTTATCGCGCCCATAAACATTGCCCCCAAAACAGCCAATTGACCGTTGTAGAGCATGCCAAGCGATGCTGCATCAATAGCTGATGTAGCGAAGATTAAAATCGGGATATACAAGGGTAAGACCAGTAGGCTCAGCAACACGCCACCTTTTTGCAAGCCTACGGTCAATGCAACACCAATAGCACCGATAAAACTCAACGTTGGCGTGCCAATGAACAAAGTCAATACAACCGCAAGCCACGTATTAAAATCTAATGACAATAATACGGCTAACAATGGGCTAATTAAAATTAAAGGCAGTCCAGTCAATAACCAATGAGCCACGACTTTTGAAATAACGACTATGGGTAATGGCACTGGGATCAGCATCATTTGTTCAAGCGACCCGTCTTGAAAATCATCGCGAAACAGACGCTCAAGTGATAGTAGCGCCGACAGTAACGCCGCAACCCAAACAATACCTGCGGCGATACGGGCGAGCAAAGCAGGCTCTGGGCCGATACTCAGCGGAAATAGGGTGATCACTATGATAAAAAACCACAGTGGATTAAAAATATCGGCTTGACGTCGAAAAGCGATCAATAATTCACGACGGATGATCATCCCCATGGTCACGATCATGACTCATGCCCCAATTTAATTTTTCGCAATTGCGGATAGTTAGCAAACATATCTTGGTGTGTGGTCAATACAACGATGCCACCTTGTTGCGCATGCGCTAGAAATAAGGCTTCCAACACTTTGACACCTTGCTTATCAATCGCAGTTAACGGTTCATCTAAAATCCACAACTTTTGTTGACTGAGCCACAAACGAGCCAGCGCAACTCGGCGCTGTTGTCCGGCAGAAAGCTGGCCTGCAGCCACGTCTTCTCGGCCAGCTAAACCTACTTTAGCCAAGGCTTGATATATCTCTTGAGAAGACGATTCTGCATTATGCACTGATTGATAAAAATGAAGATTCTCGAATGCCGTCAAATCGCGCTTAACCCCAGTTTGATGACCAAGAAACAGTAAATCTTGGTGGTAATCATCACGATTAGACTCAATATTCATGCCATTCCACAAAATAGAACCATCCTCTCTATCACCTAACCCGGTAATAATTCGTAGTAAGGTCGTTTTACCTGTGCCGTTCCGTCCTTCAATCTGCACCAATTCGCCAGCATGAATCACAAAGCTAAGTGCTTCAAACAGAACTCTTTCATCACGAATTGCGGTCAGGTTATTTACTTCAAGCATGTGCATCTAAATCGAGAAATTTGAGCCGCTATATTAGCACACCACACCTAATACAAAACATAATAAGACTATTACCAGTCACGAAACTAGGTAAGAAACTGTTAATTTTTAATTATTTTCTGTCTCATTTACTACTTTGTGGCTACATTTAGCCACATTCAAAACTAGAGAGGGAAGCCATTGGCTTCCCTCTCTAGTTTCGCTCTTTCGACTATTTTTTGGCAGGTCGCCTCGTACTTTGCACCGGCTCGCGACCTTCCGGGTGACTACTCAGTGGCGGGATGCTTTCATGCCCTGCAATTTTCTTCTGCAAGGACATCATCAACTCAGCTTCAGCTTTAGGTAGCTCACACTCTTTAATAAGCTCATTGATGTCAGCACCGAGTTGGACCATTTTTGTCGCTCGGCTGTATAAACGCCCATCCGTATCAACATGTTCCAATTCAGTAATTCGCTCGTTTAAATGCTGGATGAGATCCTGCTGATCCGTCACTTTTTGGCCAAGACCAATAGCAACTGAGCGTATTTCCAACAGCTGTCTATTCGCCTTTTGCAACTCCTTATCTAACGATCGGGCTTGTTGTCTTTGGTGATCAATCTGTTGGGCAAGTCCCTGACGTACACGAAGTAACACCAGCAACAAAAATACAACAACAAAAACCGCGCTCCCTATAAGAATAACAGGAGCACTGAACAACATAGCTTCGCTCATTATAGGTGGACCATCTCGTCCCACTCGTCTTCAGTTAGCAGTTTATTCAGGTCAACAAGGATCAATAGCTTACCGTCACGGTTGCTCACGCCTTGGATAAACTTAGCGCTCTCATCGGTACCAACACTTGGTGTAGTATCGATTTCAGAAGAACGTAGGTAAACTACTTCCGCAACGCTATCGACTAAAATACCAATCACTTGGCGCTCAGATTCAATCACAATAATGCGTGTATTATCCGTGATTTCACCTTGCATTAAGCCAAAACGAGATCGTGTATCAATGACGGTCACAACATTACCACGTAGGTTAATGATGCCAAGAACATAATCAGGAGCACCTGGTACCGGTGCAATTTCTGTATAGCGGAGTACTTCACGTACCTGCATTACATTAATTCCGTATGTTTCTTCTTCTAGTTGGAACGTCACCCACTGAAGCACTTCGTCGTTAGACTTGTCTTTTCTTACTTCTACTTCGTTAGTCTGAGACATACCTTTTCCTCTCTAAGTCGATTCCGACATCAATGTATTATTATTTCTCTAGTGCTTTTACATCAAGCCCTGCATTAAGCATAGCTATCAATGCTTCAACATGGATCAAAGCACACATTTTTTCTTTTACCATTCCAGCAAGCCACGGCCTTTTGCCTGCCTGTTCTCGCCAGCGGACCTTCTCTGAGCTTAGCAATTCTGTACCCATAAGCTGAGTACTTGCTAACCCCCACATACTGTCACCAAGCATGACGATGTATTGATAACCTTCTTTGTAGCTATCATCATGGAGCTTTTCTGCCATTACCCATTTTGCCGTATCGACAACATCTAGCTGATTATCTTTATTCGTTTGCAGTCCAAGGTACCAAGCAGGTCGACCGATTAAATGATTGAGCGTTGCCATACGGTGGATCCCCCCAAGTTCATCAAGAGGCACCGCAAACGTCACACCATTCACTTCAAAATAGAGCACTTGAAAATCTCGTGTTCTCGCAGTGCTTTGCCATGTACCAATTCCAGAGTAGCCCGCTTGCGTTTCAAGTTCGACTTCAGCCGTCGGTTGCTCAACCACTTCCACGTCAACAGCAAATTCTTCAACAGTGTCTGCCGCAGTCAGAATTTCAACTTCAGGTTCTGTTTCCAAAGTATCGGCGGGAATATCCCATTCTTGGATCTCTTCAACAATTTCAGCCACTGGTTGAGTTTTTAAAGCGATCTGAACGGTGTTTTGCTCCATGATCTCTTCCAGCTCTAACTCTGCCACTGGATTACTTGATTCTAGCTGGCTTAATAAGCGCTGCACATCATCTAAATTCGGCAGCTCAAACTCAACCACTTCAGCATGGTAATAACTTTTTTCCGGTACAGATTGCACCGATGTCGAAAGCGCTAGCTCAAGTTCAGCAAGGGACAATTCTTTTTGCTCTTCCGCTTTCAGCTCAAGTTCAATCGCTTCTTCATCTAGTAACGCTGTAAAGTAGTCATCGAGTGCTTGTTCACTGGATAAAAATGGCCCACTACTCATCAATAGCTAGCCTCTCTAAATAAATCAGCAACTGTTTATAAGCAAAAACACCACGGCTACCTTCAGCAAAATGAGAAGCAGGCAAGCGCTTTAAACTCGCATCACGAAACTTGGTGTCTATAGGTACAGCAGAGCTCCAAACTTGCTCTGGGTAATCTTTTTTAAGTTGATTCAGCGTTTGCAAAGAAGCCCGGGTTCGCTTGTCGTACATAGTCGGTACGATAGTCACTTTAAACGATCGACTACGAGATTTTTGCATGATGGCTAAGGTGCGAATCATCCTTTCGAGCCCTTTCATAGCCAGAAACTCAGTCTGCACTGGAATTAAGATACGATCGCTGGCGGCCAATGCATTAACCATCATTACCCCTAAGATTGGAGGACAGTCGATCAATACGTAGTCATAATTATGGCGCAATGCAAGAAGCGCACGTTTCAAAATCAGCCCCATTCCACTGCGGTTGCCCATGACTCTATCTAAAGTGGCTAGAGACATATGGGCAGGGATGAGATCAATGCCTTCAACATCGGTTTTTAGGATAAGAGGGGTAACGCTTTGCTCTGTTAACTCACGTTGCTGAAATAGGTCAAACAGGCTGACGGGCACGCCATCAGAATCATAACCTAAGTATGTAGTAAGCGAGGCGTGAGGGTCAGTATCGACCAACAGCACTCTTTTGCCTTGCTGACTTAGCAAACCAGCAAGCGTAATCGTTGTGGTTGTTTTACCCACACCGCCTTTTTGGTTTGCAATACTCCATACAATCATTGAACTTCCTTTATGCGAGGCCAACTTCAACTAACATTCGTTCTGATATACGCTCTAACGGTAAATCTTCAGACGAGATCCCCGCTTTTGCGACAGCTTGCGGCATGCCATACACCACGCAACTTTCTTCATCCTGAGCCCAAATGGTTGCCCCTGCGGCTTGTAACATTCGAGCCCCTTCACGACCATCGGCTCCCATACCAGTCAATATCATTGATAGCACTTTATCTGCATAGATCTTCGCCGCAGAACCGAATGTTATATCAACACACGGCTTATAGTTCATACGTTCGCCACCATCGATAATGCGCAATTTAGCACTACCCGGACGGCCCTCAATCATCATCTGTTTACCACCCGGAGCCAAATAGGCAACGCCTGGGCGCAATGCATCACCATCTTCTGCTTCTTTCACTTCAATTTTACACAGTGAGTTGAGCCGGTTTGCAAATGCAGCAGTGAAGGTGGCTGGCATGTGTTGAATGAGTACGATCGGATGCGGATAATTCGCAGGTAACTTCGTCAATATTTTTTGTAACGCAACCGGGCCCCCTGTAGAGGTACCGATAGCGGTCAACTGATATTTTTTACCTGTAGCTTTAAAGCGAGCCAATGTGCCCATTGATTTCGGCGCAGGGGAACTCGCCGTTGTAGCCGCTGTTCTATTGGCAAACGGCGACGATGTGCTCGGCACTGGGCGTGAAACCAAAGGTCTTCTCAGCATCCCTTTTTTCGACGCGATTTGAATAACCCGTTGTTGTAATAAAGCGACAGCCTCATCACGGTTACGGGCAATATCTTCAAACTTTTTCGGTAAGAAATCTAACGCTCCAGCATCTAAAGCATCTAGCGTTGCTTTGGCACCATCATGAGTCAGCGATGAGAACATCAAGATTGGGATCGGGTTCGCAGCCATAATTTCACGGACAGCAGTAATGCCATCCATAACTGGCATCTCAATATCCATTGTAATGACATCAGGCTTTAAGATTCTCGCTTTTTCTACGGCTTCTTTACCGTTAGTTGCAACATCAATCACTTCTAGACGGGTGTCAGAGTTAATAATTTCACTCACACGCCGTCTAAAAAAGCTCGAATCATCAACGACTAATACTCTAATCGCCATGGGTGTCCTTATATTGTGTGCTCATTTAAATGCGGGAAGCAGCAGCATACTGCTTAAGCAAATCTGGCACATCTAGTATTAGTGCAATATGTCCATCGCTGGTAATCGTTGCCCCAGCCATACCCGGTGTTTTTTGAAGAAGCTTATCTAGTGGTTTGATTACCACTTCTTCTTGGCCAATTAAGGTATCAACCACAAAACCAACTCGCTGGCTACCAATCTGAACAATAACAACATGTCCATGACCTTTACGCAGTTCTATTTTACCCGCTTTAGGTGCTAGCCAATTCTGTAAGTAGAAGAGTGGTATCGATTTTTTACGTACTATGATGGTCAATTGTCCATCAACGACGTTCGTCCGGCTAAGATCAAGGTGGAAGATTTCATTCACGCTCGCAAGCGGTAGAGCAAATGGATGCCCTGCGACCCCAACCATCAATGTCGGTAAGATAGCGAGTGTTAGCGGCACTTTGATCGTAATCTTAGTCCCTTTGCCCATCTCAGAATCGATGTCAATTGAACCATTGAGTGTATTGATGGCTGTTTTTACAACATCCATCCCAACACCACGACCAGAAATGTCTGAAATTTGCTCTTTACTGGAGAATCCCGCCATAAAGATTAAGTTAAAACACTCTTTATTGGAGAGACGCGACGCCGCATCTTCATCCATCATGCCTCGTTTAACCGCAATACTACGCAGCTTATCTGGGTCCATACCGCCGCCATCATCGACGATAGCTAGCTCAATATGATCACCTTCTTGCGAAGCTGAGAGTATGATTTTACCCGTGCTTGGCTTTCCAGATTTGCTACGCACATCAGGCATTTCAATGCCGTGGTCAACTGAGTTACGCACTAAGTGGATCAATGGGTCTGCAAGCGCTTCAACCAAGTTTTTATCAAGGTCTGTTTCTTCGCCCCGCATTTCAAGCACGATGTCTTTTTTCAGGGTACGTGCAAGGTCTCGAACCACGCGAGGGAAACGACCGAACACTTTCTTAATCGGTTGCATGCGCGTTTTCATAACAGCGCCTTGCAAATCCGCAGTAACTACATCAAGGTTAGCCACCGCTTTTGCCATCTCTTCGTCGTTGCTATTAAGCCCTAAACTCAGCAAGCGGTTACGCACTAGCACCAATTCGCCAATCATGTTCATAATGATGTCGAGCGTTGATGTATCAACACGGACTGTTGTTTCCGGCTGAGTTTGCGCTTTTTTAGCCACAGCAGGTGCTGATACTTCTTTTTTCTCAGCCACTGCAACCGGAGCTTTCGCAGGGGAAGAGGTGGCTGGAGCCGTTACTTTAGGCTGAGGAGCAGGTGTAGGTTTCGCCGCTTCAGCTTTCGGTTTTGCGGTCTCTGTTGGTTTTACAGGCTCTGCTGGCTTCACATTTTCAGAAGCAGGTCTGGTTGCCATTTCCAACTCTTCTGGCAATGGCCCTTTTCCTGAGCCATGCAGTTCGTCAAGAAGCTTTTCAAACTCCTCGTCCGTCATCAAATCATCGCCACCACCAGCAGAAGCTTTAGGTGCCGCTGTTGATTTAGGCGGAGTAGTTGGTTTCGCTGTAACCTCAGGAGCGGGTTCAACGGTTGGAGCTTTGCCTACGCCGTGCAGTTCATCAAGCAGCTTTTCAAATTCGTCATCCGTAATGTCACCACTAGCAGCCACTGATGCACTTGGGGCTTTAGGCGCTGGGGCCGCCGGTGCGGCATTTTCAGAATGAGCATTAGGCGCGGTGCCCTTGCCATGTAATTCGTCTAACAGTTTTTCAAATTCATCTTGCGTGATTTCATCGATAGAATTTGACGCGACAGCCTTTGAGGCCACTGGTTGAATGACTTCCGGTTCAGGCGCTTCGATAGCGGCCTCTTCCTCGACTTCAACTTCAGCAATAACAGGCTCCACTTCGTCAATTTCATCTTCAGAAGCAGGACGACACAATTTATGAAGTTCATCGAGTAGAGCGGGATCTGCAGGCTCTAAGGGTTCTTGATCTTGAACAGCGCGAAACTGTGCGTTAACGGTGTCTAAAGCTCGTAACATCGTATCCATCAAGCTCGATGTTACACTTCTTTGGCCATTGCGTAAGATATCAAATACGTTCTCGGCACCGTGGCACGTCTCAACCAGCTCGGTGAGGGCAAGAAACCCGGCCCCACCTTTAACGGTATGGAAACCGCGGAAAATCGCATTTAATAACTCCCTGTCTTCGGGGTTGTTCTCAAGTTCAACCAATTGCTCTGAGAGCAATTCGAGAATTTCACCTGCTTCAACCAAAAAGTCCTGAAGAATGTCGTCGTCTAATTCGTAGCTCATACGTTACCCCTAAAAACCAAGACTCGATAACAAATCATCGACTTCGTCTTGAGATGAAACCGCATCGGCTCTTTCATGAGGGTTCAAAATAGGACCTTCAGGTTCGATAGATGGGTTCTTCTTGTCTGTTTTTTGTTCTATTTGGTTAGCCCCAAAGGCAGTGAGAATCTCAACTAGGCGTTTCTCAACTTCATTAACCAGCGTAATAACACGCCGAATTATTTGGCCAGTGAGATCTTGAAAGTCTTGAGCCATCAATATCTCAGTTAGCTGACCTCGCAATTCGCTGCTGTTGCCTTCAACTTGTGATAGTAGATCATCAATACGGTGACAAAGTGCTTTAAACTCAATGAGATCAATACGCCCATGCATCAACTCATTCCATTGTGGACGCACTTTTAACAAACCTTCGTGAAGGCTGTCAGCGATCGGCATACATCGATCCACTGCATCCATTGTTTTATTCGCAGCTACTTCCGTTTTATCAATTACATATTGAAGACGATCCCTTGCATCTGGAATTTCGTCATTTGCAATCTCAGCCATCCGTTCATCAAGGTTGAACTGTTTGAGCGATTCATGCAGTTCCCTTGTCAAAGTGCCTATTTCTTGCAGCATTGGATTGCTTGCTTTGTCGTAGGTCTCTTTAAAGAGTTGATTCGCCTGATCTTGCTGTCCATTTTCCAGTAGCTGAACGAGTTCTTTTGCTTGTTCTAATGAAATCATCGATTAGCCTTTTCGCGCATAAATGAATAGAGCACCTTTTGTCTGTGACCACACGCTTTATAAACGCTCGAAAATTTTATCCAGTTTTTCTTTAAGCGTAGCAGCAGTAAAAGGTTTTACGATATAACCATTCACACCTGCTTGAGCAGCCTCGATGATTTGTTCGCGTTTTGCTTCTGCGGTGATCATCAGAACAGGCAGATGCTTAAGTTCTGCGTCTGCTCGGATATTTTTCAACAAATCGATGCCTTGCATGCCCGGCATATTCCAGTCTGTAACCACAAACTCAAAATCACCTTTCTTTAGCATAGGCAACGCTGTCAGGCCATCATCTGCTTCTTGGGTATTATTGAAGCCCAAATCACGAAGTAGATTCTTAACAATACGGCGCATTGTTGAAAAGTCGTCAACAATAAGGATCTTCATGTTTTTATTCAAAATTGCCTCCACTGAGCTCGAAATCAGTGATATTAGTCATTTTGCGTCCAAGAACTTAACTTCGTTCTTAGTCGCTGCATAGATTGGCTTAGTATCTGGCTAACGCGGGATTCGCTAACACCTAGAACTTCACCAATTTCTTTTAAGTTTAGCTCTTCATCATAATAGAGCGAAAGTACCAAAGCTTCACGTTCTGGAAGTGATTTTATTGATTCAACCAATGCTTTACGAAACGATTCATCGGCGACTCCCTTAAATGGCGAGTTGTCTTCATCGTCATCCAGAGGAGAAATTGCATCATCAGAAATACCTAAATCTTCGATTCCGACAATCCGTGAGCAATTAATGTCAGTTAATACAGTATGGTACTGATCCAGCGACATGCCTAAATACTTCGCAACTTCTGTATCAGTTGGGTTTCGGTTTAGCTCACCTTCTAGAACTGAAATTGCATGGGTTATCTCTCGGTTGTGTTTATGAACCGAGCGTGGAACCCAATCACCACGCCGAATATCGTCGAGCATAGCTCCACGAATTCGAATTCCTGCGTAGGTTTCAAAGCTTGCACCTTTACTCCCATCATAATTTTTTTGTGCTTCAAGTAGGCCTATCATACCGGCTTGTATTAGATCTTCGACTAATACGTTTGGTGGCAGGCGACCTGCTAAATGGTGTGCAATACGCTTAACCAATACAGAGTATTTTTCTAAAAATGCTTGTTGGCTCTTTAGGTTTCCGTGTTGGTCATAAGTAAGCGCTTTATTCACCGAATGGTTCCCCTACACTTTCTGTTCTATTTAGCAAACGCTCGACAAAAAATTCCAGATGGCCTGTCGGCGTTCTTGGAATTGGCCACGTTAACGCTTTACTTGCCAACGAGCTGATTGCCAGTGCCGCAGGTGACCGTGGAAACGCATCGACCACTATTTTTTGTTTTTTTACTGCTTGTCGCACTTTATCATCCAAAGGTATGCAAGCAACAAGTTCAAGGCTCACATTTAGGAATCTTTCTGTCACTAAAGTTAATTTAGCAAATAATTCCCGTCCTTCACGATAACTTCTCACCATATTGGCCACAATTTTAAAACGTTGCACTTGGTGTTCACGACTTAAGAGCTTGATCAGCGCGTAAGCGTCGGTGATGGATGTCGGTTCGTCACATACCACGATCACTACATCTTGTGCGGCGCGACAGAAGCTCACGACCATATCAGAAATACCTGCGGCTGTATCGATGAGCAGAATATCCATCTCATCTTCTAAACTGCCAAAGGCGCGTATTAAACCAACATGTTGGGCGTGTGACAACTCTGTCATCGACTGTGTGCCCGAGGTCGCTGGAATTATTCGTATCCCAAAAGGCCCCTCGACGATGGCATCTTTGAGTTCACACTCGCCAGCCAGTACATGCCCTAAGTTTCGCTTCGGGCGTATGCCAAGCATCACATCCACGTTAGCTAAACCTAAGTCTGCATCCAACACCATGACTTTTTTGCCTTGACGAGCCATGCAGATCGCCATGCCGAGTGTCACGTGAGATTTACCCACACCACCTTTACCACCAGTCACAGATATGACTTTGGTCAGTGACGGTTGAGTTAAGCGGCGTAAACCGCTCGCTTGGTCATATATCATATTATTCGCCATATTTGTCCGCCGCCTAGAATCTCTCGGAGTCGCTGCTCCAATAGTGAGGTTCATTCTCTGTCGACTTCTCTAGCAATTCGTTTGCCTTTGCAACCATGTACTTCGGCTGGGCAATCACAATATCTTCTGGTACACGCTGGCCATTCGCGATGTAAGCAACGGGCAGTGCGTTTTGAACCACGACACTCACAAATTCCCCTAAGCTCAATGATTCATCAAGCTTAGTCATAATGCACCCTGAAAGAGGGATCCTTCTAAAGTGCTCGATTGTTTCTTGTAATACTTTTCTTTGTGCCGTTGCAGGCAGAACAAGGTAACTGTGGATGATTTCGCCACTCTCTTGCATCAGGGTATCGAGCTGCTCTGATAACCGAACATCACGCTGCCCCATCCCCGCGGTATCAACTAAAATTAAACGCCGATTTCTTAGCTGATATATTACATCGGCTAACTCACTGGAATCTTTAGCAACTCTTACTGGACAACCCATGATTCGGCCATAAATAGAGAGCTGTTCATGAGCACCAATACGGTAGGTATCTGTGGTGACTAGAGCGACGTTATCAGCGCCATACTCCATAGCGGCGCGAGCGGCTAGTTTAGCAATGGTGGTGGTTTTACCAACCCCTGTTGGGCCTAATAGCGCAACCACACCACCACGTTTCAGAATATCTTGTTTGGAAACAGGGACTTGATCAGCCACTAAGCCAAGCAGTGCCTTCCAAGCTTTAGTTGGAGCAGTATCTTCTGGGATATAGCACGCAAGCTGGTCAGCCAGTTCTTGTGAAACCCCCATGCGCTCAAGTCTTTTAATGAGCATGGCACGCAAAGGCTCTCGACGCTCAACTTCTTGCCACATTAATCCTGACACTTGATGTTCTAATAGGCGGCGTATTGAGGTCATCTCTTCACGCATGTTTTCCAGCTCTGGGTTCGAAACACTCGCCTCTTGCGTTGGGTAACGATCATAACGCGACGGATCTAACTTCGGCGTTTGACGGGTGGACGCTCTTCTATCCTCTGCAATTAACTTCGCTAATGGCGAATCGGCTCGTAACTCTGCACTACCGTGTCCTGAGTTGGTGTTAGATGAACCTGATTGACGTTGCAATAATGCAGAGAGCGAATCTTCATTTTCGGCGTGATAGTCCGAATCTGAGCCACTTGGTGCGCTGTACTGCTTTAACATATTTGCGAAACGTTTGGTCATTGAACGCCCAGTGTCTGCGCTGTTTTGCAGGCTGACTCGATCATCATCCAACTCACGAGAGGATTTGTTCAAAGACGGGGTGACTTGGGTGTAACCTTGTTGTCTAGGCTGCGAATTATAGCGCTTGGCACTGTTTTGCTGGGTGGGCTGTTCACCATCCACAGCGGCAACGATTTCCACACCACCCGCGACTTTTTTATTCGACATGATCACCGCTTCCGCACCAAGCTCTTCTTTCACTTGCAGCAGCGCTGTTCGCATATCTTTGGCAAAAAATCGTTTTATTTTCAAAGCAGATATCCGTGTTTAAATGGCTAAAGCCCGATTAGTTAACAGCAGTTTCGTTAGTTACCAACGGCTTGAACAATCCGAATTTGTTTCTCGTCAGGTATTTCTTGATAAGAGAGCACACGCAAATTAGGTATCGTGTTTTTCACAAACTTCGCCAAAGTTGAACGAAGTACACCAGACGTGAGTAACACGGCGGGCTCACCTTTCAATTCTTGTTCTTGCGTTGCATGGCTCAGTGCAGCTTGTAGACGCTCTGCTAAGCCTGGCTCAATACCTGCCGATTCTCCTCCTGACGCCTGCATGGTTTGATGCAATATTTGTTCCAGCTCAGGAATTAGTGTTATCACTGGTAGTTCAGGTTCTATACCATTGATTTCTTGGACGATTAAACGCTTCAATGAGATTCGAACGGCCGCCGTTAGGATGTCAGGTTCTTGACTCCGCCCAGAATACTCCGCCAAGGTTTGTATTATGGTTCGAATATCTCGGATTGGAATCGCTTCATTGAGTAGGTTTTGCAGTACCTTAACGACTGTACCCAACGGCAGTTGATCTGGAACGAAATTTTCAACTAGCCTTGGCGCTGAGCGACCCAGCATTTCAATTAAGTTTTGAACCTCTTCATGACCAATCAGTTGCGAGGCGTTATTAGTGAGAAGCTGACTCAAATGAGTGGCGAGTACGGTCGATGAGTCCACAACTGTGTAACCGAGAGCTTGTGCGTGTTCACGTTGTTCTTCACGGATCCAAACCGCTTCAAGGCCGAATGCAGGGTCGAGTGTGCGTTCACCGTCAATAACACCATAGACTTGACCAGGGTTAATCGCCAGTTCTTGATCTGGGCGGATCTCCGCTTCACCAACAGCAACCCCCATTAAGGTAATGCGATAACTATTGGGTGTTAATTCTAAATTGTCGCGAATATGCACTGCGGGGATGAGAAAGCCAAAGTCTTGCGACAGTTTTTTCCGAACACCTTTTACGCGTTCGAGCAGCTCTCCACCTTGATCTCGGTCCACCAGCGGTATCAATCGATAGCCCACTTCTAAGCCAATCACATCAACGGGTTGAACATCATCCCAAGAGAGCTCTTTTTGAGTGGGTGCTTCGTTGTCCACTTTTGCAGGCAGTTTCTTTTCATCGGCGGTTTTTTTCTGTTTGCGTATCATCCAATACGCGCAACCACCCGCTAATGCGGCTAGCAATAAGAAAGCAAAGTGAGGCATACCCGGCACAATGCCCATGATGCCGAGAATACAAGCGGTAATCATCAATGCTTTAGGGTTGTCAAACAGTTGGAAGACGACTTGCTCTCCCATATCTTCATCGGTATTTTGACGGGTAACCATCATGGCAGCGCCAATCGAAAGCAGCAATGAGGGGATCTGAGCCACTAAGCCGTCACCAATGGTCAGCAGTGTGTAGATTTGGATCGCTTCCTTAAAACCCAACCCATATTGCGCCATACCAATCGATAAGCCGCCAATAATGTTGATGAACAAAATTAAGATCCCGGCAATCGCATCCCCTTTAACAAATTTTGACGCACCGTCCATTGAACCGTAGAAATCCGCTTCTTTGGTTACTTCAAAGCGTCTCAGCCGCGCTTGGTCTTGATCGATTAAACCCGCATTTAAGTCCGCATCTATGGCCATTTGCTTACCCGGCAAAGCATCTAGGGTAAAGCGAGCACTCACCTCAGAAATACGTCCCGCACCTTTGGTTACTACCATGAAGTTGATGATCATCAAGATCAAAAACACCACTAAACCAACGGCGTAGTTACCACCGATCACCACACTACCAAACGCTTCAATGACGTTACCAGCCGCCCCGGGGCCTTCATGACCATACAATAAAACCACACGGGTTGAAGCGACGTTCAAGGCTAGTCGAAGTAAGGTTGCAATAAGCAAAACCGTAGGAAAAGCAGCAAAATCAAGCGGTCTACGGGTATAGACAGTGACGAGTAACACAACCATCGATAAGGCAATGTTAAAAGTGAAAAACAGATCCAATAGGAAGGCCGGGATCGGTAAAACGACCATAGCCAACGTGGCCAATACCATAACCGGCGCACCGATTGCTGGCATACTTCGCTGCGGTATTGATGGCAATTTATCTGCAAATGGGAGAGTAAATTTCATAGGTTAGCAAGCAATCTGTTGATAAATATCTATAAATGCGACAATGCGTTAACTCGGCGATGCAATTTTTAGTCCAGTAAAACAGTCAAAATAATGGCTACATTAGTAAAGGCAATAACCCTTCACTTAACGTAGCCTAGTTATTCAAATCACGTAAACTTCTTTTACTTTGAATGGTGGTTTAAGGATTAATACTCCAGATCTGCTGTCCTTTACGCAACTCTCTATCATATTCGATACCAATCAGGCCGGATGTGGGGAACATTGGAGGGACTAAATCGGTAACAAATTCAGCCGCGAGATAGCCAACTAACGGTAAATGAGACACCAGCAGCACTGATTCGATTTGTTCTACATCGGCCAAGGCAGAGACATACTCAAATACCACTTCCGCTTTCCCATAAGGTGTGATGTCATCACAAGTCACAACATCATCGGCATTAAAATAAGAGGCTATCGCAGCCCAAGTTTGCTGCGCCCGTAAGTAAGGG
The DNA here is from genome assembly GCF_963887575.1 of Vibrio sp. 3-2(1). Lineage (NCBI taxonomy): Bacteria > Pseudomonadati > Pseudomonadota > Gammaproteobacteria > Vibrionales > Vibrionaceae > Vibrio > Vibrio sp. 3-2(1). The sequence goes on from NZ_CAWPGB010000011.1 coordinate 629,801, forward strand.
CTTACCAATACTTTATCTACATGGCGAAGATCTTGCTTTTCACAAGCACGAGCCACAGCAACAGACTCACGAAGACCTCTTTCGGTTAAGGCCCTTTGTGCATCACTCGCTGCATAATGTTCAGCTTCTCCGTGACGCATAATAAAAATCTTCATTACTCATTCCTAGTGGTTATTATCTATGCCGTCTAGGCGGCTTTATTCTCGATTATATCAGGCAACCAAGCAAAGACTTCGACACTGTTAACAGTCTATTAAAAAGTCTCCTGAAGGACTAAAATGGCACTTCGCTCATAAAATCATTGCTTGAAATTTGCACCTAACCGTTTCAACGCCATAATTAAAAAAGCCTTTTCTGTGGAGAGTCACTGTGCATTTAAGCCCTAACGACACCAACCAATACCGCTACATTACGTTAACTAATGGTCTGAGAACATTACTTATTCAAGCGGATGATGCACAAAAGTCAGCCGCTGCTTTAGCGATTAATGTGGGGCATTTTGATGACCCTGAAGACAGAGAAGGTCTTGCCCACTATCTGGAACACATGCTGTTTTTAGGCACAGAAAAGTACCCGAAAATTGGTGAGTTTCAAAGTTTTATTAATCAACATGGTGGCAGCAATAACGCATGGACTGGTACAGAGCACACCTGTTTTTTCTTTGATGTAAGCCCAAATCATTTTGAAAAAGCCTTGGACCGATTCAGCCAATTCTTTTGTGCCCCCTTGTTTAATGAAGAAGCCCTAGATAAAGAACGCCAAGCGGTGGATTCTGAATTTAAACTCAAACAGAATGATGATTCGAGAAGGCTCTATCAGGTTCAAAAAGAAACCATTAATCCGCAACACCCGTTTGCTAAATTTTCAGTGGGTAATTTAGAAACGCTGTGTGATAGAAATGGTGTCTCTATCCGTGAAGAAATTGTCCGTTTTCACCATGAAAATTACTCGGCTGATTTGATGACGCTCTCGCTAGCAGGCCCACAGACACTTGATGAGTTAGAGCAGTGGGCAAGAGATGAATTTTCCTCCATCCCAAATAAACAGCTCGGCCCGAAAAAAATAGAGGTGCCTTTTGTTTTAGACGCGCACCGAGGCGTCTTGATTCAAATCGAGCCACGAAAAGAGATCCGCAAACTGATTTTAAGCTTCCCTGCCCCAAGCACGGATGACTTTTATCATGTCAAACCTCTCTCTTATTTCGCCCATCTCATCGGTTACGAAGGTGAAGGCAGTTTAATGCTGGCATTAAAAGAGAAAGGTTGGATCACGTCCTTATCGGCTGGAGGCGGCGCGAGTGGCAGCAATTATCGTGAGTTTTCGATAAGTTTTAGCCTGACACATGAAGGCGTAAAACAGGTCGATAACATCATCCAGTCACTCTTTACTCAGATTAAATTAATCGCAGATCAGGGGCTAAACGAATGGCGTTACCTTGAGAAAAGAGCGGTGCTTGAATCGGCTTTTCGCTTTCAAGAAACGACAAGGCCATTAGACATGGTCAGCCATTTAGTGGTTAATATGCAGCACTATCAGCCGCAAGACACCATCTATGGCGATTATATGATGGCGGGCTACAACGAATCACTACTTAAGCAAGCACTTCATTATTTGACTCCTGAAAATCTACGCGCCACGTTAATTGCTAAAGATGGGTATTACGATAAGAAAGCGAAATGGTATTTTACACCTTATTCAATTACTCCATTATCGGCGTCACAACTTGCAGCATTCGCAACCCCTTGCGACATTGAAACAAACTTACCGCCACTCAATCCTTTTATCTGTTACGACTTAGACCCAAAACCGTTAGAGCCTTCAACGTCTTTACACCCGGAAGTCATTGAAGAGTTACCAGGCTTTCGTTTATGGCATCTACAAGACCATGAATTTAGAGTGCCTAAAGGGGTAATTTACATCGCGATTGATAGCCCCATCTCGGTAGCCACTGCTCGAAATATTGTTAAAACCCGTCTCTGTGTGGAAATGTTTTTAGACTCGCTGGCCACGGAAACTTACCAAGCAGAAATTGCTGGGATGAGTTACAACATGTACGCTCATCAAGGCGGCGTCACCCTGATGCTTTCTGGTTTTAGCGAAAAACAACCACAGTTAATGGAGATGATTCTCGCACGCTTTGCTAAACGTGATTTTAGCCTAAAACGCTTTAACACCATCAAGCAACAACTGCTTCGTAACTGGCAAAATACCACTAAAGATCGTCCAATTTCGCAGCTTTTCAATGCAATGACGGGTATTTTACAACCCAACAACCCTCCTTATGAAACGCTACTTGGTGCCTTAAAACAGATAGAAGTCGATGAGCTCAGTGATTTCGTTGAACAAATATTAGCGCAACTTCATGTTGAGATGTTTGTCTATGGCGACTGGTTAAGAAGTAATGCACAAGCGATGGCAGATACGCTTAAAAATGCATTACGAGTCAAAGATCAACAGTACGAGGAATCATTAAGACCACTCGTCATGCTCGGAGAGAGTGGGACTTTTCAAAAAGAGGTTCACTGCGATCAAGAAGATTCTGCTGTGGTGGTCTATTATCAGTGCAATGATGCCGCACCGCGCAGCATCGCCTTATATTCATTAGCTAATCACTTGATGTCCGCTACATTTTTTCATGAAATTCGCACTAAGCAGCAACTTGGTTATATGGTCGGAACGGGCAACATGCCATTAAACCGTCACCCAGGCATCGTACTCTACGTCCAGTCACCGAATGCTGCCCCTTATGAGCTGATTAGCGCTGTAGATGAATTTTTAAATGCTTTTTACATGGTGTTGCTGGAGCTCAACGAATACCAGTGGCACAGCAGTAAGCGCGGTTTATGGAATCAAATTTCAACGCCCGACCCCACCCTTCGCAGCCGTGCGCAAAGACTTTGGGTTGCTATCGGCAATAAAGATGCCGGCTTTGATCAAAGAGAGCAGGTTTTGAGTGAACTGAAATCACTCAGTCGCAGTGATATGATCCGCTTTGTGGTCAATGAGCTAAAACCAAGGACCGCCAATCGACTGATCATGCACAGCCAAGGAAACGCACATCAAACGGTTCAGAAACTCAGTTTAGGGCAAGAAATTGGCTCAATTGAAGCGTTCCAGCTTCGGCCTAAAAGCTATAACTTAGGATAACCGTACTTCATCGCCATCAGAGCAATTTATCTTTGCTCTGATTTTACGATCTCTTTTAAAGAGTGGGGATGCAGTTTAATGCACACGCCTTGCCACTTAAATGCAACCGTCGGGTTATGTAATCGCTCCCCTTCCCCTTTTGGACTGGACAATTTAACTTGAACACCTTGAGTGTCTAATGTTGTCCAGCATTCTTTTAATCGTGGGTAAACCGACAGTATATCCTGCAAATAGGCTTGCGCGGTTTGTGCCTCAGATGGCACCACAAATTCCACATGCTCCCAGCTCTGCTCTGGATAAATTTTTCCCTCGGCAGGGTAAGGCAATTCCAAACATTCTATTGACCAACTATTAGCCGATAGCGGCACCGTAAATTCAATCACGATGATAGGACGGCCATTTATCTGAGCACTCGATATTTCTCGCCCTTCCTCCAGCCATGCCGCATGTGCTAATGACGCTAATTTACGATCATTAATGCGCAGTGCAATGTGGTCAGCTTGATTTGTGGATAAATCAATATGCAAAATTTTGGTTAATTCTTGAATTTTATGCATAAATTTATCTAAATTCTGCTTAAGCTGTTCAGGATGAAGCGCTGCATTCTTTAATGGTTCAAGCATTTAAATGGTCCAAAATGATGATTATCGTCTAATAGTACCAACAACTCTTCGAAAAGTAGAAAATTTCCTAATTTAGTCCCTATAAGCGCCTCAATAAAATTGGTATTATGTGCGCCAAATGATGAACAAAATTAAGATATGTATTGGCACTAAATGGTGAATAAAATGCATACCTTTGCAATTCCAAGAATTAAAGGAAACGCGTGTGAATATCCAAGCACTGATTAATGACAAAGTATCTCAGGCTCTTGAAGCCGCAGGCGCACCAGCTGGCAGTCCTGCTGCTGTTCGCCAATCGGCCAAAGCGCAATTTGGTGACTATCAAGCCAATGGCATTATGGGCGTAGCTAAGCAACTGGGTACCAACCCGCGAGAATTTGCTCAAAAAGTATTGGATGTTCTGGACCTCGATGGCATTGCGAGCAAAACGGAAATTGCAGGCCCAGGTTTTATCAACATTTTCCTCAGTGAAGCGTTTCTTGCTAAACAAGCTGATATCGCCCTAGCAGATGAGCACCTTGGCGTAACAAAAGAAGCGCAGAAGACGATCGTCGCAGACTACTCAGCGCCTAACGTTGCCAAAGAGATGCATGTAGGTCACTTACGCTCAACCATTATTGGTGACGCTGTTGTGCGTACCTTGGAATTTTTAGGCCATAAAGTGATCCGCGCCAACCACATCGGTGACTGGGGCACGCAATTTGGTATGTTGATAGCCAACCTTGAACGTGTGCAACAAGAATCTGGTAACGAAGTTTCAATGGAACTTTCCGATCTTGAAGCTTTCTATCGTGAGTCAAAAAAACTCTACGACGAAGATGAAGTGTTTGCCGCTAAAGCACGAAATTATGTGGTCAAACTACAAAGCGGTGACGAATTCTGCGCTCAAATGTGGAAAAAATTGGTGGACATCACCATGATCCAAAACCAGCGTAACTATGATCGTTTGAATGTTTCGCTCACGCGCGATGATGTGATGGGCGAAAGCATGTACAACGACATGTTGCCCGGCATCGTAGCCGATTTAAAAGAAAAAGGTTTGGCGCAAGAAGATGATGGCGCACAAGTCGTTTTTCTTGAAGAATACAAAAATAAAGATGGCGAGCCGATGGGCGTTATCATCCAAAAACGTGATGGCGGCTTCTTATACACCACAACCGATATCGCGTGTGCAAAATACCGTTATGAAACCTTGGGTGCGGACCGTGTGCTGTACTTTATCGACTCGCGTCAACATCAACACCTAATGCAAGCATGGACGATTGTCCGCAAAGCGGGCTATGTACCTGAAGAAGTGACTCTTGAACACCACGCCTTTGGTATGATGCTAGGCAAAGATGGCCGCCCGTTCAAAACTCGTGCTGGCGGTACTGTTCGTCTGGCCGATCTTCTCGATGAAGCGCAAGAGCGTGCCGCTAAATTAATTGAATCCAAAAACCCTGATTTAGACGCCGCAGAAAAAGCGAACATTGCCAATACTGTCGCGATGGCCGCAGTGAAATATGCTGATCTTTCTAAGCACCGTACTACCGATTACGTGTTTGACTGGGACAACATGTTGGCATTTGAAGGTAACACTGCACCTTACATGCAGTATGCCTACACACGTGTCGCGTCAATTTTTGCTAAAGCAGGCGTATCGATGGATAACCTGACGGGTGAAATTAAAGTCACACAAGAGAAAGAAAAAGCTTTGATTGCGAAACTTCTGCAGTTTGAAGAAGCGGTACAAGCTGTTGCCCGCGAAGGCCAACCTCACATTATGTGTAGCTACCTATTTGAATTAGCTGGCCAATTCTCTAGCTTCTATGAAGCATGCCCAATCTTAGTCGCTGAAGATGAAAGTGTGAAACAAAGCCGCCTAAAACTGGCTGCGTTGACAGCAAAAACCATCAGGCAAGGTCTGTCGCTACTCGGTATTGATACATTAGAACGTATGTAACGACAGCTATGAGTGAATGAAAGGGTTGACCATGGTCAGCCTTTTCTTTTATCGGTGATAACATCCGTGCAAGTGAGATTGACATGAATTTTGAACTCCACCCGCAACTGGCCAAAGACACTTCCGTCATTGGCGAATTTCCTCTTTGCTTAGCATTACTCCATAAAGATAATGCCGTGCCTTGGATTATTCTGGTGCCTAAACGTGCCAATTTAAAAGAGCTGCATCATCTACCAATGCAGGAACAGCAACAATTTTTGTGTGAATCTCAAGCCGTTAGCCAAGCTCTTGAAGCCACGTTTTGTCCAGATAAACTCAATTTAGGTGCGCTGGGTAACATGGTTCCTCAGCTCCATATTCACCATGTTGCTCGATTTAAAAATGACATAGCATGGCCTGGGCCTATCTGGGGCAATACTCAAGGGATAGTGAGAGCCGAACAAGAGCAGCAAGCGATCTTAACCAGAATCCAAAATGTTCTATCACTGAGTTCTATTTTTAGAAAAGGATAAACGTCGTCTCTCACACAATATATTAGGTAAAAGATAGATTGGGTAAAAGTTTGAAAGCCGCTGACATCAGCGGCTTTCGTTTATCAGACAGAATGCCTAGCATCAATTATGACTAAAGTACGACAGTCAAAGACAGCCCGTTATTTCGGTTAAGCCCATAACGCACTCTTGTTACGTGGTGAGCCTTGTTGGTATCGATAGTGCGCGACAACACACCTTTTCTTATCCACACGGCTAACATAGCGTCAACGCCGTCCTCACTGAGCGAAAACTTTTTCGCAATCGCCGAGCGGCTAACGATCCCATTATCTTCAATGTAGCGCTTTAACTCATTTAATATCATGCCACTTGTACCTCAAGCACCGTTTTCTGCTGGAGTCCTTTTCGCTTAAGCATTTTAAAGGTCAACAAACTCGCCATAACAATGGCAATAATCCACGTTAAACTTTCAACTGGGGTTTCGGTGATCCTAGTCGCTTGGTAATAAAGCGCGGCGCCACCATACGCAAGCCCCATCGTCCATACTGCGATAAAACGAGCGTAATTCGCACCAAACTCACGAACATAAGCCCCCATGGCTGCAACACAAGGCGTGTAAAGCAAAATGAAGATAAGGTAGGCAAATGCGGCATGACCAGTGACAAAGTGCTGTTTCAAATTACCAAAGATTGAGGCATCTACGGCTTGCTCTTCAGCCACTGCGCTACTGTCTGTCAAGTCTCCGACTTCGATACCGAGCGGATCAGAGAAGCTTAATCCCGTTAGGTTTTCTGGAATAGACATAACCGCTTCTTGTAGGCTCGCCATTAGGTCATATTCACTTTCATCACCTTCAGCAGAGGTATATAAATTGTTTAATGTTCCGACTACCGCTTCTTTTGCAAAAATACCCGTGATGATACCCACTGTCGCTGGCCAGTTATCTTGATTGATACCAATAGGAGCAAATACCGGCGTAACCACTTGAGCCACTTTTGATAACACGGAGTTGTCACTATCTTCATTACCAAAGCTGCCATCAGTACCAACTGAATTGAGGAAGCTTAAGATCATAACAACGATGACAATCGTTTTCCCTGCACCGAGAACAAAACGTTTTAATTTCTGCCATGTTTTGATCATGATGTTTTGTAGCGTTGGGATCTCGTAATCTGGCATCTCCATGACTAGGCTGTCGCTTGAACCCGGATAGAGCGTATGCTTCAAAACCAAACCAGTGAACACTGCGGCTAAAATGCCCAACAAATAAAGAGCAAAAACTACATTTTGACCGCTTTCAGGGAAAAACGCCGCAGCAAATAGCGCATACACGGGCAAACGTGCACCACATGACATAAAGGGTGCCATCGATGCCGCTAATTTACGTTCACGTTCTTGATCTAGAGTTCGGGTCGCCATAATCGCGGGAACGTTACAACCAAATCCTAAAACAAGCGGAACAAACGCTTTACCCGGTAGGCCTATCTTCTGCATCACTTTATCTAAAACAAAAGCCGCGCGAGACATATAGCCAGAACTTTCGAGTACAGCTAAAAATAAGTACAAACAAGCGATAACTGGGATAAATGTGGCGACGGTTTGAATACCTCCGCCAAGGCCATCTGCTAATAATGTCACTAGCCAAATAGGCAAATGATCATCCAGTAAGTAGTGCCCGCCATCAACCAATAACGCCCCGACGCCAATGTCGAAGAAATCAATGAAAGCGCTCCCAATATTGATCGAGAACATAAACATTAAGTACATAACCACAAAGAAAAACGGTACACCCACCCATTTATTTAAAATCAGCTTATCTGCTTTTTGTGTAAAACTGTGGCTTAGTTTCCCTTCGGTTTTGCGGATCTGCTGGCACTGTTCATGCAAAAATGTGTATTTGGTATCAGCGACATGCAGATCAATATCCAAACCACTTTGCAATTGCTCTTTCTGGATAAGCTCACGCTGCACTTCTGGTAATCCATTAATCACCAAAAGATCATTTTCTAAAGCACGAATAGCCAATGCGCGAGGTGCCACTTGCTTATGTTGAAAAATAGTGGCTAATTTTCCGATCGATTGTTCAAATGCACTGCCGTAATCCAATAGCAGTTCTTTAAGAGCTACGCCTTGCAGCAGTACTTTATGCAGCTTTTCTTTGAATCGACTCACCTGCTCTTTACTGGTAGCAGAAAGCATAAAAACGGGGCAACCTAGAACTTTCTCAAGTTGTTGAATGTCTAGGCTTTGACGCTCTCTTTTTAAAGCGTCCATTTTATTCAAAACCACAATCATTGGACGCCCGAGCTCTCTCAATTGAAGCGTCATATAGAGACTGCGCTCCAAACACGTCACGTCCACAACGTTAATGATTAAATCAGCAGGATGTGTAAGAACCGCTCTAGAGGCAATGGATTCGTCAATGCTGTTACTGTCATTCCCGCTGTCAAGTGCGTAGATGCCCGGCAAATCCGTTAGTATGAATTCATCTCCAGAATGAGTGTAGCGACCCGTTTTTTTCTCAACTGTAACACCAGCCCAGTTACCGACTTGTTGCTTAGAACCAGTCAGCCCATTAAATAACGTTGTTTTGCCACTATTAGGGTTACCAACGGTTAGAATTTGATATCGCACTACGCTCTCTCCACTTCAATACAAGCGGCTATATTTTCACGTACCGCTAAAGAGACGCCTCTCACTTCAAGTTGAAGTGGATCTCCCATAGGAGCTCTTCTGATTAACGTAACAGTAGTTAGAGGCAGCAAGCCCATCACCATCAATTTTTTACGAATGTCATTTGGAAGTTGATTGAACGCGACAATGCTCGCGCTATCCCCTTCATTTAATTGAGATAATTTCATCTATCTTGCTCTCAATGGTAGTGGTAATGAGAAATATTTTTATTAACAGGCGAATAATACACGCGCTAACCCTCTATTTTATTGCGTGAAATCAAAGATTGCATAAATCCATCACGTTGTTTTCGGTAAATAAACTGACGTTAAAAACGTTAAAAAATTATCAGGTACAAATGAGCTCAACATAAAAAAATAAACAAAAACAGATAAAATAAAAATAAACCATTAAAATCAATAAGTTATGGTTAATTATGTATTTTGTCGTTTTTCTTATACTAGGTTGTCGTTAATTTTATAAATGAAATAAGTCCTTTGTCATATAGTAAATCCATCGAAAGGAATTACTCCTTAGATACAAATTCCAGAGGTGGTACGGGTGTTACTCGTATCACTCCGGCAGCAAGCGAAGGTGTCATTGACACCCGTGGTATAGTCCCCCCGGCTATACCACGATCTTTTTTTTCTACTCATCTCATCTTTACCGCAACACAATCACCGACCCAGCCTGTTTATTGAGTAAGTGCTATTCCCAAAATAAATTGATATTACGACTTTGAGTATTAATGAGTGTATCTACGCAAGCATAGACAAATATGCGTAGCTAACACAGCAGCCAATCTAATCAAGAAGGGAGATACCGCTTGATTGCAGGTCGGCGGAAAGTGAGTTCATATCCACACACCTGAATAAGCTTTATGATTAGGGTGACTGAATGTCGCTAACATCGCTGCAGCTTCAAGTCTTCAAGTCTTCAAGTCTTCAAGTCTTCAAGTCTTCAAGTGGGAAAGTTATCACTATTTATCAGGGGCGGTATTACTCGTTATCATCAACAAATTGGGTTGGCGATAAACCGAAGTGATGTTTAAATCTTTGGCTGAAATAAGACGGATCATTAAACCCACAATCAAAAGCGACTTGGGCGACTTTTCCTCCTGCGAGCAAATATTGGCACGCTTTCTCTAAGCGGATCTCATTTAGATACTCTTTGAATGTTTTATTGGTGATCGCTTTAAAACGACGCTGCAAACTACGCTCCGATACGAAGAGTGATTTGGCCGCACTAGAGGTACTAAATTCAGGATCTGAATAGTGATTGTGTACCAATTTTTCGACTTTTTTAAGCCACTCTTTTTCCGTTACATCAATAAACTTGTCCTCTGAATGCTCCTCTACGACGATCATTTCAGGTGCATCACTCACAAGCTCAACTGATGGCCAAGAAAGCTCAACTAAATTTCGTTCTGGCGATGAAAAAATATGTATTTCCCCACCACTGCGCTGTACTAACAGTTGCATTTCCTCTAGTTCAAAACCAGAGATACGCTTATCACTATTGATAGACTGCACCTGATCGCCACAGTCAATCATCACAATAAACAGTCTTTTCTCCCTTTCATAACAATGAATTTGTAGCTCTTGATTTCTGTAAAGACGTTTTACCGCATCAGACAGTAGCGTATTGAAAATGATGTCTAGGTTAAAATGGGCAGATTCAATATAAGCTTGTTTAAGCTCATTGTTCACCGCCAACGAAATATTCGCTTTCGCGAACTCTTCACGCCATCCGTCCACACAAGAGTTCAAGATGATCGATAGGTCGTAGAGCAACTGAGTCGCTGTTTTATCATTTCTTACATTACGAAGTAACGTCAGTTCACGTTTTACTTTTAAAGCTAAAGACTCAAGTCGCGCGAGTTGATGTAGTTGGGAGCGATAAATCAGCTGATTTAATGTAGGTGTAATAGAATCTAACATCTGTTCAACAACGATATGGCGAATTTGTAATTGCTTGCGCAACTGCTGGTTATTAGTCAAAACAATTTTGCTTTGATGCCGTAGTTGATCCGTTTTCAAGGCCACCTGAGCTTTTAACTTTCGGTTTACTTTGGTAACCCAACGAGAACGCCACCATGAAGCAAAAGCAATAAGGCCTATAGAAAGGCAAAGGTAAAGAACAATAGCCCATGAAGACCAATACCACGGGTTATCCACAATAAATGATAGACTGTTTATCATACTGTTTTGCGGATTTGGACTGTAATTTCTCACCAGCAAACGATAGTGTCCAGGTAACAGGTGATCAAGTGTCAACTGAGCGCTTTCTAATCTCTGCCACTCCTTATCCCCTGCAATACGATACTCCAATGATAAGGCTCTCGATTCTGGCAATGCACCAAATAAAAAGCTTATCGAACTTCCATATTCCAATTCTAGTGTCTGAAAACGACCACGACCGAACATGACAGGAATGTGATCGACATTCACTTGGCTAAAGATAATATTGGTATTAGGAGGGGTAGCAACCGTGAGTTCAGAGGACCATGCTGTCACTAAGCCGAAACGGGAACCTAGCAGCAACTGCTGTTGGTTATTGATAATACTTGATTCGCAAACTCCACTTTTAAATTCATTATTCATCAATCCGTGTGGATCACCAAAATGCTTTACCACCTCACCCATAGGATTGTAGAGCGAGATTCCTTGTGAGGAAGTCAGCCAAATACCGTTGCCCGTTTCAGTTAAACATTTGGGGCTAATATTCTCTTCAACCATATCAATAGATCGAATATCACTACGATCATGTGCCAAAACAAAGACGCCATAAGCACTAGCAAACCAAACATCACCCTTGCTACTCTCAAATATATCAATGCTTTGTCCATAATGACTAGTCGCTCGGAGAAAAACAATTTTGCCTTTGTCAAAAAGATAAACACCATGGTCAGTGCCGATAAATACCCCTCGCCGAGTTGACTTAAGTTTTATTATTTTTGCAGGCAAAAATGCATCAACAAACCATACCGAACCGAAATCGGTGAGCGAGTTATCGGCCAACCGATATGACCACAAATGGTTACCTGTTGCTCCCCATAATAGTCCTTCATGATCAAATTCAAGGTGTTTAGTATCATTCGAACGCAGCTTAAGAGGTAACATGCTCGTTTCTATCATCTTTTTTGTCTGCAAGTGATAAATAACAATGCCTGTATGTGTAGCTATCCATAGAGAATGATCATCTATTTGAGCGACATCATGCACTTCTCCTGGGAAAATAAGTTTAGGCTCTTGCCAATTTTCAGCATCGACTTGGTATAACCCTTGTCGAGTTAAAAACAAATACCCTTTATTATCTGACCTTGTCACAATTTTTGTTATGGGATTATTGTTGAGCTGTGCAATGGAATGGCGCTTAAATTTTTGTCCAAACAGAGAAAAGTAACGAATACCTTTATCCGTTGCGATCCAAATCCCACCCTGTAAGTCATTGACCAATGAATAAATTTTATTGCCTGGTAACCCATTATTGTCTTGGTCATTACTTTCTAACTTGACGGTTTTACCTGTCAAAAACGAATGAACAAATAATCCATCTTCAGTACCAATCCAATACTCTTGATCTGTCTCAGCAACAGATAATACATGGGAATCTCCAACCAACTTTTGTTGGCGCTTTGGGTCCTCGACATCAATAATCAGCCCACCATTGAGCGTTCCAATCACAAGTTCTCTACGTTTCTCGGAAAAATAGAGTTTCTCAATGAAGTTTTTACCAGAGCTGAGCACGTGAGAAAAACTCTCTCCATCTGACAGATAGACTCCAGCATTAGTGGCTAATACCCATTTAGAAAGCACAAACTTCGCATCATTAACGATCAATCGACTAGCTTGATTTAATTGATACATTTCTTTAAAAGAATAAGTAACTAACTTGTGGGTTTGCGCATGGTATGTATAAAAGTGCGTCTCATCGGCTAACCAGATGAAATTACCTGACGAACCTATTTTTTTTATGATGATTCCAGGCGTTAAGCTAAATACTAATTCGCGATCTTGTGCGGGATAAGTTCGATAAAGTTCATTATCAATGAACGTCCAAAAAGCGTTATTAAGATAGGTAATATTTTCGCTCTCTTGTGAAAGCACTGAGCCACGCCGGGGAAGGATGTTTTGCCCATCAAAGAAAACCACTTTGCCATGCACATCGTGTATCCAAATTCCCCCTTCTTCACCTAGAAACAAATTTTGTGCGGCAAAAATTTTCCCTTGAGCCTGAGCTGGCAATGGATAGAAGATGGAAGGTGCTTTGTCTAGAGCTTGTGTCCCCTGCGCTAATAAAAGCGTCAGAAAACCCAAGATCCAGAGCAAAGGTTTAAAATAGTCGTTCTTTCCTTTCAACAGACAGAGCCTCAATCAATAGCACGCCAAATTGCAAACTGTTTTTTCGTGGCGATAATTATCAAAACATTCTAACCAAAGATAAGGCTTTTTGAAGCTAAGAAAGCGACAATCTGTGAATCTTTATCCTAGATTTCAGTGCAGATCGTACAACATACAATACAGCGTACATCTATTGAGACAAACAAGTGTAAAAGTTGTTGCTCAGCTGATTTAACAGCTCAAAATAGCTGCCACTTTTCACTTTGATATCTGCGCCTAATGGATCAAGTACTCCCGTTTTAACCTTAGTGCCACGAGTCACAGTATCAATTACTGCAGGAGTAAACTGAGGTTCTGAAAAGACACACTTTGCTTCATTATTAATAATGGAATTTTTAATGGTGATGAGCGTTTTAGCCCCCGGTTTTCTATCAGGACTAACGGTAAAATGGCCGAGGTTATTCAAATGATATTGCTGTTCAAAATAACCGTATGCATCATGAAAAACATAATATCCTTTATCACTAATTTTGCTCATCTTCTGCATGATTGCTTGATGAGTCGAGTCTAATTGAGCCAAAAAGCGGACTAAGTTTACTTTATACTGCTCGGCATTAGCGCTATCACTTTTCACTAAACTTGCGGTAATCGCCGCTGCCACTTGCTTGGCTTGATCGGTTCCAAGCCAAAAATGTGGGTCATACATACCATGGTGATGCCCATCATGATCGTGTTGTTCGCCACTGAGCTCTCTCAGTGTCAGGCCATCAATTTGGCTGATGGTCAAAACGTTGTGGTGACTCGCTAATGTCTTACTTAAGAATGGCTCAAGGTCTTTTCCATACCAAATCACTAAATCCGCCGCTCTGATTTTTTTAACATCAGAAGGGCGCAACGCATAGTCATGCGGTGAGGTATTTGCCCCCAGTAGTACTTCTGGTTCATTCACATCGAGAGTCAATTCATATGTAATCATCTGAATCGGCTTAATGCTGGTCAAAATGACCGTAGACCACGCCAAAGGCGATAATGTTATTAAGCAAAGAAGGAGCATAATCTGACGCAACATGATGGTTTTTCCATTCGGTATATAGCGTTAAAGGGAACGAAATGTTACATTATAACACTTCCGAATTGCAAATAAGTTCCATTCATGTCCAACTTAATTCAGCTGCAAGGCATTTGTGTCGAATTCAACAACCGCCGTGTTTTGGACAATGTCAGTATCAACCTAGAAAAAGGGAAGATTACCACACTGATAGGTCCTAATGGTGCGGGCAAGTCGACGCTCGTTAAAGTATTGCTCGGGCTACAGCCCGTCCATAGCGGAACGATGACGCGCGTAAAAAACCTTAAAATTGGTTATGTTCCTCAAAAGTTAAAACTTAATGACGCGTTACCACTCCCCGTTAAACGATTTTTAAGTTTAGCCGGACGTTTTAGTCAGCAAGAGTTGCTAGACGCACTCCGGCTAGTCGGGGCCGAGCATCTTCTTGATTATGATATGCATAAGCTGTCCGGTGGTGAAACACAACGGATTCTTATCGCCCGTGCATTGCTACAGCGCCCAGATATTCTAATTCTTGATGAACCAGCCCAAGGTGTTGACGTGCAAGGGCAAATTGATCTGTATGATCTTATCGATGCCATACGACATCGTTTCGGCTGTGGTGTCTTCATGGTCTCTCACGATTTGCATCTGGTGATGGCAAAAACGGATGATGTTATCTGTCTTCATCACCATGTTTGCTGTTTCGGTTCACCTGCAACGATTACTCAACACCCAAGCTATATCGCATTATTTGGTACGCGCAATCGCGAAGCCTTAGCTTTTTACCATCACAAACATCAGCATCATCACGACTTAGCAGGCCAACCTGTGAAAGGAGATGCAACTTGCTGTTCAAATCATTCACACGGTCACCATCATGATTGAATTTCTTCTTCCATCAATATTAGCAGGCCTTGGTATTGCCGTTATCGCAGGTCCCCTTGGGTCATTCGTGGTTTGGCGAAAAATGGCTTATTTTGGCGATACCCTCGCACACGCCTCGCTGATGGGATTGGCACTAGGTTTTTTGCTTGATATCAACCTTTATCTTGCGTTGCTCGTTTGCTGTCTTGGGCTTGCAATCATTTTGGTTACTATGCAGAAACAGCAGCTTGTGGCGACAGACACTTTGCTCGGCATTCTCGCTCACAGCTCGTTATCCATTGGTCTCATTGCAGTAAGCTTCCTTGATAACGTTCGCATCGATTTAATGAGCTATCTCTTTGGCGATTTATTGGCAGTGAACTTTACCGATTTAGCCTTCATTTGGGGGGGAGCGATTGCAGTAAGTGCACTGCTATTTCTTTTTTGGCGGCCATTACTTTCAACTACAGTGAACGAAGAACTTGCGTTTGTTGAGGGCATAAACGTTGATTTAATGCGTTTGCTGCTAATGCTATTGATTGGGGTGGTGATTGCACTAGGGATGAAATTTGTTGGTGCTCTGATTATGACATCGCTGCTGATTATTCCCGCGGCGACCGCTAGGCGACTCACAAAAACCCCAGAGCAAATGGCAATATTAGCTTCTTTGGTTGGCGCTTTAGCTGTGCTGGGCGGGCTAATCCTCTCGTGGCATTTTGACACACCTGCAGGCCCTTCGGTTGTCGTGACGGCTACAACGATGTTTATGTGCAGTCAACTTGTAAAACGCTAGTATCAAAACCTATTGAATCTAAAGTAAAAACCCCGAAACAAGGTTCGGGGTTTGTCTTCAAACTGAGGAAGGCGTGATTACCAACCCGTCACTTCACGCAATGCTTTTCCGATATCAGCAAGGCTTTTGACAGTTTTCACACCCGCGGCTTCAAGCGCTGCAAATTTCTCATCAGCTGTCCCTTTACCACCAGAAATGATAGCACCAGCATGGCCCATCCGTTTACCCGGAGGCGCTGTCACACCAGCAATATAAGACACAACCGGTTTCGTGACATTCTCTTTAATGAATGCCGCGGCTTCTTCTTCGGCTGTACCACCGATCTCGCCAATCATCACAATCGCTTCAGTTTCAGGATCATCTTGGAATAGTTTCAAGATATCAATGAAGTTAGAGCCCGGGATTGGGTCACCGCCGATACCAACACACGTTGACTGACCAAAGCCTTCATCTGTTGTTTGCTTAACGGCTTCATAAGTTAGCGTTCCTGAACGAGAAACAATACCCACTTTTCCTTTCTTATGAATGTGGCCTGGCATGATGCCGATCTTACACGCATCCGGTGTAATCACACCCGGACAGTTCGGGCCAATCATACGCACACCAGTCTCTTCGAGCTTCACTTTTACGTCAATCATATCGGTAGTCGGTATACCTTCAGTGATCGTCACAATAAGTTCAATACCAGCGTCAATTGCTTCTAAAATAGCGTCTTTACAAAATGGTGCAGGTACATAAATAACGGTTGCCGTTGCACCCGTTGCTTTCACTGCGTCACGCACCGTATTAAATACAGGCAGACCAAGGTGAGTTTGACCACCTTTACCCGGAGAAACCCCACCGACCATTTGTGTACCGTAGGCAATCGCCTGTTCGGAGTGGAAAGTTCCCTGACCACCAGTGAAACCTTGGCAGATTACTTTGGTGTCTTTATTAATAAGTACCGACATTATTTACCCTCCGCCGCAGCAACAACTTTCTGAGCTGCGTCCGTTAACGACTCAGCTGCAATGATATCAAGACCAGAATTTGCGAGTACTCCGCGTCCTAATTCCGCGTTTGTACCTTCCAAACGCACGACTACGGGAACCGTTACACCAACTTCTTTCACCGCACCGATAATGCCTTCTGCAATCATATCGCAACGTACGATACCGCCGAAAATATTCACCAATACGGCTTTCACGTTGTCATCAGACAAAATGATTTTGAACGCTTCAGCAACACGCTCTTTGGTTGCACCACCACCAACATCAAGGAAGTTTGCAGGTTTGCCGCCATGAAGGTTAACAATATCCATGGTGCCCATTGCAAGGCCAGCACCGTTCACCATGCAGCCAACATTGCCATCAAGAGCAACATAGTTCAGTTCCCACTGAGCAGCATGAGCTTCGCGCTCATCTTCTTGTGAGAGATCGTGCATTTCGCGAAGTTTAGGTTGACGATAAAGTGCGTTTGAGTCGATGTTGATCTTGCCATCAAGGCACAACAAGTTCCCTTCAGCGGTGACAACTAATGGGTTGATTTCTAGCAGTGCAAGATCATACTGGGTAAACATAGCGCCAAGACCTAGAAAGATCTTCACAAATTGCTTAATTTGGTCGCCTTCCAAGCCAAGTTTGAAAGCAAGTTCGCGGCCTTGGTAGGCTTGCGGACCAACCAAAGGATCAATCGCGGCTTTATGAATCAGCTCCGGAGTCTCCTCCGCTACTTTTTCAATTTCCACGCCGCCTTCTGTTGAGGCCATGAACACGACACGACGAGTCGCACGGTCAACAACAGCGCCTAAGTAAAGCTCATTCGCGATATTAGAGGCTTCTTCAACCAAAATTTTTGATACTGGCTGGCCATTTGCGTCCGTTTGATAAGTAACCAGATGTTTACCTAGCCATTTTTGAGCAAACTCTTTGACACCATCTTTAGTGTCGTGCAACTCAACGCCACCCGCTTTACCGCGACCACCTGCATGCACTTGACACTTAACAACTTTCTTCGCTGTACTAATCCGACCCGCCGCTTCAAAAGCTTCTTGTGGAGTATCACAGGCATAACCTTCCGGTACAGGCAAACCGAATTCTGCAAACAGCTGTTTGGCTTGATATTCATGCAAATTCATTATGTTCTTCCGTTTGTTTATCCCTTAGGGGATTTATTATTTCCATAAAGCGGCAGCTATGCTGCGCCATATATCTGTAGGGTGCTTCTCAAATTAAGCGGCTGCAATTTATCCAAGAGGATAGCTTGTAGCCTTTTGCTTAAATGAAGGCTAGACGTGAGCCTGCCTAGCCTTAAATTCACTGAACAACGTTCAGTGAGGTTACACGTCCAGTAGCAGACGTGCTGGATCTTCAAGTAGCTCTTTTACTGTCACAAGGAAACCAACTGACTCACGGCCATCCACCAAACGGTGGTCGTAAGAAAGTGCTAGGTACATCATTGGTAAAATTTCTACTTTGCCATCCACAGCCATTGGGCGGTCTTGGATTTTGTGCATGCCCAATATGGCCGCTTGCGGCGGATTGATGATCGGTGTTGACATTAACGATCCAAACACACCGCCATTCGTAATTGTGAAATTACCGCCAGTCAGTTCTTCAACCGTCAATTTGCCATCTCTTCCTTTGAGTGCAAGCTCTTTGATGCCCTTCTCAATTTCGGCAAGGCTTAGCGTATCGCAATCTTTAAGAACCGGAGTCACTAAGCCACGAGGCGTTGAAACTGCCATGCTAATATCAAAATAGCTGTGATACACAATATCTTGGCCATCAATAGATGCATTCACTTCTGGGTAACGCTTTAACGCTTCTGTTACCGCTTTCACGTAGAAAGACATAAAGCCTAAACGAATACCGTGTTTCTCTTCAAACAGACCTTGATATTGCTTACGCAGATCCATGATAGGCTTCATGTTAACTTCATTAAACGTCGTCAACATCGCCGTGCTATTTTTTGCCTCAAGCAGGCGCTCCGCAACACGTTTACGCAAACGCGTCATCGGTACACGTTTTTCACTGCGCGCCATCGCAACGACAGGCTCAGGTTGACTTGGAGCAACTGCTGACGCTGATTTTGCGGCTGCTAGATGAGCATCAATATCTTCACGCGTGATACGTCCACCCACACCAGAGCCTTTCACTTGGCTTGCTTCCAAACCATGCTCGGCGAGTAAACGGCGTACTGCAGGGCTAAGCGCATCATTCGTTTCGTCTGTCAGTGTGGCTTTGTGGCGTTTATCAGGAGACGGCTCTGTATCGTTGGTGGTATCTTTCGTCGGTTCACCTGCAACGGCACCGGGTTTTAATTTCGCCAATAACTGTTTCGAAAGCACCGTCGCACCTTCTTGCTCGATAATGGCTTCGAGAACACCCGCCTCAGGCGCTGGCACTTCAAGAATTACTTTATCAGTTTCAATCTCAACGAGTACTTCATCACGAGCGACGGCTTCACCTGGCTTTTTATGCCATGTCGCGACTGTTGCATCAGCCACTGATTCAGGTAGATCTGGAACCAGAATTTCAATTGTCATAATCTGTGTCTTCCTTTTACTTCTAGTTCGTTAAGCTAGGGTCAGAGCGTCTTCAATCAACGCTTTTTGTTGTTTCAAGTGTACCGACATATAACCAACGGCTGGTGATGCTGATGCAGGGCGACCTGCGTATTTCAGATCAGCACCGGCTGGAATGGCAGAACGGAAGTTATGTTGGCTACTGTACCAAGCACCTTGGTTTTGAGGCTCTTCTTGGCACCATACATAGTCAACAACATTAGTGTATTGAGCGATAGCCGCTTCCACTTCTTCTTTCGGGAATGGATATAGCTGTTCAATACGGACGATAGCAACATCACCTTGTTCGTTATTGCGGCGCTGTTCAAGCAGGTCGTAGTAAACCTTACCAGAGCAGAACACAACACGTTTGACATTCGCTGGGTTGAGATCGTCAACTTCGCCGATAGCCGGCAAAAACGATCCGTCAGCCAAGTCTTCCAGTGTTGATATACATAGTGGGTGACGCAGCAACGATTTTGGTGACATAACGATCAATGGTCGACGCATTGGACGAACAACCTGACGACGCAGCATGTGGTATACCTGCGCTGGCGTAGAGGGAACCACCACTTGCATGTTTTGTTCGGCGCACAGTTGCAAATAACGCTCTAGGCGTGCTGATGAGTGCTCCGGGCCTTGCCCTTCATAACCATGAGGTAGCAGCATGGTTAAACCACACAAACGCGCCCATTTTTGTTCACCGGAAGAGATGAACTGGTCAATCACGACTTGAGCTCCATTGGCGAAATCACCAAACTGAGCTTCCCAAATCGTCAAACCACTCGGCTCCGCTGTCGCGTAGCCATATTCAAAAGCTAGTACTGCTTCTTCCGACAAAACCGAATCCAATACTTCAAAAGGACCCTGTTTATCATGGATATTCGCTAATGGAATATAGGTACTTGCGTCACTTTGGTTATGCAATACCGAGTGACGGTGGAAGAAGGTTCCACGCCCAGAGTCTTGCCCCGAAATGCGGATTCGCTTTCCATCATCAACTAAGGTTGCATAAGCCAGCGTTTCAGCCATACCCCAATCGAGAAGCTTCTCTCCATTAACCATCGCTTGTCGGTCGGTATAGATTTTATCCACACGACTTTGCAGTTTATGGCTTTCTGGATACTGACAAATTCGGTTACCCAGCTCTTTTAAACGCTCAAGGTCAACTTTATTATTCCATGGCATATCCCATTCATGGCCAATATACGGTGACCAATCAACAGAATGCAGTGCCATTGGACGCCACTCTTTCACCACGACTTCACCATGATCCAGAGCATCACGATATTCGTTGACTAACTGTGTGGCAATCTCGATATCAAACTCACCACGCTCTATCAAAACATCGGCATAAAGCTTACGCGGTGTAGGATGCTTTTTGATCTTTTGATACATCAGCGGTTGAGTTGCGTTTGGCTCGTCGGCTTCGTTATGGCCGTGACGGCGATAACAAACCAGATCAATGACGACATCACGCTTAAATTCATTACGATAATCGAGTGCAATGCGGGTGACGAAAGCAACTGCTTCTGGATCATCAGAATTGACGTGAAAAATGGGTGCCTGAACCATCTTAGCGATGTCAGTACAATACATAGTCGAGCGTGTATCACGAGGGTTTGACGTGGTAAAACCAACTTGGTTGTTAATAACAATACGTACCGTCCCTCCCACGCAATAACCACGCGCTTGAGACATGTTAAATGTCTCGGCAACGACACCTTGGCCAGCGATAGCAGAGTCACCATGAATCGAAATAGGTAGCACTGTCGAACCGTCTTCATCTCCCAATCGATCTTGTCGAGCACGAACTGAACCAATCACGACTGGGTTAACAATTTCAAGATGCGAAGGGTTAAATGCTAAGGCTAGATGCACATCACCGCCGGGTGTCGCAAAGTCAGCAGAGAAACCTTGGTGATATTTAACATCACCCGTTCCCCAGCTTTCACCATGCTTACCCGCAAACTCGTCGAACAGATCTTGAGGTTTTTTACCTAAGACGTTGACGAGCATGTTAAGACGACCACGGTGCGCCATACCAATCACAACTTCACGCATACCTGTGCTACCAGCATGACGGATCAACTCTTTCATCATTGGGATGAGTGCGTCGCCACCTTCTAAAGAAAAGCGTTTCGCACCAGGGAATTTCGCGCCTAAATAACGCTCAAGGCCTTCTGCGGCTGTCAATTCTTCGAGGAAAATTCGTTTTTCTTCTTTGCTGAAAGAAGGTTGTCCAACGACTGATTCAAGACGTTGTTGTATCCAACGCTTTTGTTCAGTGTCGATAATGTGCATGTATTCTGCACCGATGGAACCGCAATAGGTTTTGTTGAGGGCTTGATAAATGTCTTTCAATTTCATTGTCTCTTGCCCGATAGCAAAAGAGCCGACATTGAAAGTTTCTTCGAAGTCACCTTCGTTAAGATTGTGGAACGCTGGGTCTAATTCTGCCACTAATGGGCGTTGCCATAAACCTAGGGGGTCGAGTTGAGCCGCTTCATGACCGCGAAAACGGTAAGCATTAATCAGCTGCAAGACTCTTACTTGCTTAGCATCGACATCTGGATCACTAACTTGGACATTGTAATGCTTTGTTTCTTTCGCGAGTCGTCGGAAGTAGTCACGGACACGTGAATGTGGCTGTTCAACCACATTGTCAGCTTGCGCAGGCAAGCCATCAAAAACACGTTTCCACTCCTCACTTACCAGATCAGGATCACTTAGATACAGTTCGTAGAGGTCCTCTACGTAAGTTGCATTGGCGCCAGCCAAGTGTGAAGACTCGAGCCATGCCTTCATCACGCCGTTGTGCATATTTTCCCTTAACCAGTAGTTTTCACGTTTGCTTCGGTCTATGCCGAGCTATAAAAGGCAGGTCCGAAGACCTGCAATTTTTATTCATTTTAAACCGAACGGTTCACAAGCATTGATTTGATATGTCCAATGGCTTTCGTCGGATTTAATCCCTTAGGACAAACACTTACACAATTCATGATGCCATGGCAACGAAAAACGCTAAAAGCATCATCAAGATTAGATAAACGTTCATCTGTTGCGGTATCTCGGCTGTCAATTAGCCAACGATAAGCCGCCAACAAACCTGCTGGGCCGATAAACTTATCCGGGTTCCACCAGAAAGAAGGGCATGAAGTTGTGCAGCAAGCGCACATAATGCACTCATATAAACCGTCTAAATGCGCTCGCTCTTCTGGTGATTGCAAGTTCTCACGAGCCGGAGGCAAGTTTCCGTCAGTCACAAGGTAAGGTTTAACCTTCTCGTAATTTTCATAAAACTGGGCCATATCGACAATTAAATCACGGACGACTGGTAGCCCCGGCAGAGGTCGAATAACAATCGTGCCTTTGGCCAAAAGCGCGGATAATGGAGTGATACACGCTAATCCATTTTTACCGTTCATGTTCAAACCGTCAGATCCACACACTCCTTCACGGCACGAGCGACGAAAAGCAATGGTAGGATCTTGCTCTTTCAGCAAAATGAGTGCATCCAACAACATCATGTCAGAGCCCTCTTCGACTTCAAGCAGATAATCCTTCATGTAAGGCTTTTGATCGACATCCGGATTATAGCGATACAAAGAGAATTTCAATTTCATAATAGTGCCTTCTCCTTAGTATGTGCGCGCTTTAGGCGGAAACGCTTCACGATAAATTGGTTCCATATTTACGCTACGCTTCGACATGCTTTCAGTCTCAGGGTTGTAAATTGAATGGCATAACCAATTAGCATCATCGCGTTCAGGATAGTCAAAGCGAGCGTGGGCTCCACGGCTTTCGGTACGATAATTTGCAGCAACCGCGGTAGCAAATGCTGTTTCCATCAAGTTTTCCAGCTCTAAACACTCGATCCGTTGAGTGTTAAA
This sequence comes from Vibrio sp. 3-2(1), assembly GCF_963887575.1. Lineage (NCBI taxonomy): Bacteria > Pseudomonadati > Pseudomonadota > Gammaproteobacteria > Vibrionales > Vibrionaceae > Vibrio > Vibrio sp. 3-2(1). The sequence continues at coordinate 653,165 of NZ_CAWPGB010000011.1, forward strand.
CTCGGTTGACTTGTCTGAAAGATGTGCGTTCTTCAAACGTTCACGAATCACTTTAAGCTCTTCAAGACCTTTAGCCATCGCTTCACCTTCACGGAACACCGAGAAGTTATTTTGCATACAACGTTGCAGATCTTTACGAATTTGCGCGGGATCTTCACCACCTGTACTGTTTTCCCAGCGGTTGTAACGTTCTAGCGATTTTTCAATGTCCGCTTCTGTGGCAGGTTTTGCGTCCGCTTGCTTTTTCAACGTTTCGCCCAAATGCAAGCCTGTTGCTCGGCCAAAGACCACTAAATCCAGTAGAGAGTTACCACCCAAACGGTTCGCGCCATGCACCGATACTGATGCAATTTCACCACACGCAAACAAACCTTGAACTTCCACATCAGCACCTTTAGCATCTTGCTTAATCGCCTGACCTGAAACTTGAGTCGGTACTCCTCCCATCATGTAGTGGCAGGTTGGGATCACTGGAATCGGTTCTTTAACTGGATCGACGTGAGCAAACGTACGTGACAACTCACATACGCCCGGCAGACGAGATTCCAGAGTTTCTTTGCCAAGGTGATCCAGTTTAAGCTTGATGTGTGGACCCCATGGACCATCGCAACCACGACCTTCACGGATCTCAATCATCATTGAGCGGGCTACTACATCGCGACCAGCCAAATCCTTCGCGTTTGGTGCATAACGTTCCATGAAACGTTCGCCATCTTTATTTAAAAGATAACCACCTTCACCACGACACCCTTCCGTCACAAGAACGCCAGCACCAGCAATCCCTGTTGGGTGGAATTGCCACATTTCGATATCTTGCATCGGGACGCCAGCGCGGATAGCCATGCCCACGCCATCACCCGTATTGATGTGCGCGTTGGTGGTTGAAGCATAGATACGGCCAGCTCCGCCAGTCGCTAATACTGTGGCTTTAGATTTGAAATAACAAACTTCGCCTGTTTCCATACACAAGGCGGTACAGCCAAGTACTGCACCCTCTTCATTTTTCACTAAATCAAGTGCGTACCACTCAGAGAAAATAGTGGTCTTATATTTAATGTTTTGTTGATACAAGGTATGAAGTAGTGCGTGACCAGTACGGTCAGCGGCAGCAGCGGTTCGAGCCGCTTGTTCACCGCCAAAGTTTTTGGATTGCCCACCAAATGGGCGCTGATAAATGGTGCCATTGTCAAAACGAGAAAAAGGCAAACCCATTTTCTCTAGTTCAATCACCGACTCTGGACCATTCTTACACATGTACTCGATAGCATCTTGGTCACCGATATAGTCGGAGCCCTTCACCGTGTCATACATATGTTGTTCCCAGTGGTCCTCATGCGCGTTGCCTAACGCAACGGTAATACCACCTTGAGCCGAAACCGTGTGAGAACGTGTTGGAAAAACTTTAGAAAGCAGAGCACAGGATAAACCTTGCTCTGAAATTTGCAGTGCTGCACGCATGCCAGCACCACCAGCGCCGATCACTACGGCATCAAATTCACGAACTGGAATAGTCACTTACGCACCCCACAATACAAATAAGCCAGAGAAGAAGTATCCAAAGAGCACTGCGATAACGACCAATTGCAGGCCACCACGCAATTTAGAACACTTAATGTAATCCGTTAATACTTGCCATAAACCGATCCAACCATGGATAAGGACAGAGACTAACGCCAGCATTGTGAAGACTTTGGTAAAGGTTCCACCAAAAAACTGTGTCCATGAAACATAGGAGATATCACCAGAGAAAGCACAGAAGCTGACTAGGTAGATAGTATAAAGAGTCATAATGATCGCAGAAGCACGGATCAGCAGATAATCATGCACTCCGTTACGACCAAAAGAAGAAACATGTTTTACCATACCAATACTCCCGCTAAAACTGAAAGCACTGCTGTTGCGATGAAGGCGACTTTGGCACTCATAGCCCCTGACTCCAACTCTTCAAAGTGGCCCAGGTCCATCAGCAAATGGCGTATACCACCTGCAATGTGGTAAGACAGCGCTGTTAAAATTCCCCATAAAATAAATTTTGCGAAAAATCCATTAACAATGTTGCTGGCTTCCATAAAACCTACCGGAGAACTTAACGAGAGGGAGAGTAACCACAGCAAAATTCCGACCGCAACGAACATCATCACCCCAGACACTCGGTGTAGGATGGATGCAATCGCACTGATCGGAAAGTGAATGGTCTGTAAATCTAAATTAACAGGTCTTGACTTTCTTTCTTTCACGGGCTTGCTCACTCAGCTCCATTGAGCATTTATAGTTATAAATGAATTTTGGTTGTAAAACCCACAAAAGTTAACATTATTTTAACATAAAGAGCCCGATATCGCGCAGTTAAATGTAATAATTCCGTTAACAACAAAGACAGAATGCAATACTGAAATACAGTTTCTAGCCTTTTATTTATAAGGTGTTCACCAAAATTTTCAGTGCCACTATACGGCTCGCAACATTCTAATACAATTGATGTAACAATTTTTGCTACACAGAACAGATTTTTAACTTTATATGTATAAAAAATCAAAACAAGTGCACACATCAGACGAGAAAAATTGACTTTAATTAAGAACACACGTAAAAAAATGTCACACAAACATCCTGGACGGATTAAATAATAAACAAAGGAGATTGTTATGGCAGATAAGAAAGCGACCCTTCATATTGAAGGTAAAGCGCCAATCGAGCTGCCGATTATGGATGGGACTGTAGGCCCACAAGTAATCGACGTTCGTAAACTAGGAGCCAACGGATACTTCACTTTTGACCCTGGTTTTCTTGCCACTGCATCTTGTGAATCTCAAATCACTTATATCGATGGCGAAAAAGGGGTGTTACTGCACCGCGGCTTCCCTATTGATCAATTAGCCAATAACGCTGATTACTTGGAAGTTTGTTATATTCTTCTTTACGGTGAAGCCCCTAATCGTAAGCAATATGAAGAGTTTAAACATACGGTGACGCGTCACACTATGGTTCATGAGCAAATCGCAAGTTTCTTCCACGGTTTCCGCCGTGACGCTCACCCAATGGCTGTAATGTGTGGTGTGGTTGGAGCGCTTGCTGCGTTCTACCATGATTCACTTGATATTAATAATGATATACACCGAGAAATAGCGGCTTACCGCCTACTCTCAAAAATGCCAACATTGGCGGCGATGTGCTACAAGTATTCTGTCGGCCAACCATTTATCTACCCGCGTAATGACTTAAGCTATGCCGAGAACTTCCTACACATGATGTTTGCAACGCCGTGTGAAGAGTATGAAGTGAATCCTGTGGTTGCACGCGCGATGGATAAAATTTTCACACTGCATGCCGATCATGAACAAAACGCGTCAACCTCAACGGTTCGCCTTGCCGGTTCTTCTGGTGCTAACCCGTTTGCCTGTATTGCGGCTGGCATTGCCTCGTTGTGGGGGCCTGCTCATGGGGGTGCTAACGAAGCCTGTCTGCGTATGCTAGAAGAGATAGGCAACGTTGATAACATTCCTGAGTATGTCGTCAGAGCAAAAGATAAGGATGATCCATTCCGCTTGATGGGTTTTGGTCACCGAGTTTATAAAAACTACGACCCAAGAGCGACGGTAATGCGTGAGGCTTGCCATGAAGTGCTCAAAGAGCTAAATATTCAAGACCCACTGTTAGATGTGGCGATGGAACTTGAGCGCATCGCGCTTTCTGACGAATACTTTGTTGAGAAAAAACTCTACCCTAACGTTGATTTCTACTCAGGCATTATTCTGAAGGCTATCGGTATTCCAATCTCTATGTTTACCGTTATCTTCGCAATGTCTCGCACTATCGGTTGGATTGCCCACTGGAATGAAATGCACAGTGATCCAGATAATAAAATTGGCCGTCCTCGCCAACTTTACACTGGTCAAAAAATGCGCAACTTTAAACCGTTACACGAACGCGAATAGCAAACCCAGTCATAATACCTAATAGAAAAGAGCGAGTTCCCACTCGCTCTTTTTTCATTTGATACATTGATCAGAAACAAACCCGCTACACAGGGTTATTGATATCGATAAACTCAACCTCAAAGCCATATTCGCTCGCTAACCATTCTCCCAGAGCCTTAACGCCATAACGTTCTGTGGCATGGTGCCCTGCAGAAAAATAATGAATATTTTGCTCTCTTGCTGAGTAGGTAGTCCGCTCTGATATTTCACCAGAGATGAACGCATCTAATCCATGCTGCGCCGCTAGATCGACGTAATCTTGCCCACCACCAGTACACCAACCCACCGTTTTGATGATTCTGTTTGAGCTCGGAGCTACGTGCAGTGGCTGTCGTTGCAAAGCTTGCTCGATTCGTTGACTGAGCTCATCGGCTGTCAACGCTTGTTCAAAATGGCCGAACATGGCGACCGACTGAGGATGCCCTTCTAATCCGCCATCAACATGAATCCCCAACAAATCAGCTAGCAATTTGTTATTGCCTAATTCTGGATGGATGTCTAACGGCAAGTGATATGCGTATAAATTTATATCATTTCGTATCAAAGCTCGGATCCGGTGGCCTTTCATTCCACGGATGGACTCAGGCTCACTTTTCCAAAAATAACCATGATGCACTAATAAAGCGTCAGCATTTCGTTCAATTGCTTGTTCAATCAGCGCTTGCGAGGCCGTCACACCCGTCACAATCTTTTTGATTTCAGTGCGACCTTCAACTTGCAATCCATTAGGGCAATAGTCTTTAATCAATTGAGGATTAAGCTTTTGATTGAGCAGAGCTTCAAGTTTTAAATTATCCATCTTTCATTCCAAAATTGAGTTTTATCATTAGCGTGGTTATAACAATTTCAAGCTAGAATGTCGAAAAATAAGGACGAGAACAATTAATGACAATGGACCTCAACACACTGGCACACTGGGTGTCGACAACCCCTACTCTTTTTCAAGGAGAGGGTGTAGTCGCGGCGCGTACTCCTTTTTTACCCAATGTTCCGATATTGAAAGAAGAATACAGAGGGAACCCTAGATTAGGCTTTCTCTACCAGCATTTATGTTCTTTATTGTTTACGCTAAACCCCACTTATTCCGCCGTTTCTGAAGAAATTCAATTGAACGAAGCAGGAAGTACACTAGGTTCGCTAGATTTTGTCATCAAAAATAAACGCAGTCAGCGTTATGAGCATTGGGAAGTCGCAGTGAAGTTTTACCTGCTACATCAAGGGCTGTGGTATGGTCCCAATGCTCAAGATCGATTAGATCTCAAACTTGAACATATGCTGAACCACCAATTGACCCTTTCCCAATCAGCCCAATTTAGTGCGGCTTACCCACTTTGGCGTGACGTTAGCCGTCATTTACTGATGCAAGGGCGCTTATATGTAAACCCTTTTCACGATGAGCCTGTTCCTAGTGAATGCCTAGGTTATAAACTCAATCCGTCACAAATTGCTGGTTTTTGGTGTTATCAAAGCCAGTCACATCAAATAGATGAAGCGTTATTCTTACTGGAAAAGCCTCAATGGATTAGCGGGAAAGGTAAAAACTGCACGCGTTACACAGCAAATGAAGAGCATGGTTTTGTGCATTGCCAAAGTGACAGCGGAAAGTTCTGGTTCATCGTTCCCGACAGTTGGCCTCAGCTTTAACCAAGATAATAGACGACTAAATATAAAATAGGCGGCCTCTGGCCGCCTATTTTAATTGATAAGTTTGCTTACAAACCAGCGTCGGCAAAGACTTGATTAACAATCTGTTGCGCTTCCGCTTCGATTTGCTTGAGGTGCTCATCGCCCTTAAAACTTTCACAATAGATCTTATAAATATCTTCTGTGCCTGATGGACGAGCAGCAAACCAGCCATAATCAGTGGTCACTTTTAATCCACCGATGGCTGCGCCATTGCCGGGAGCGTGCGTCAAGCGGGCTGTGATCTCATCTCCCGCTAATGTTTGCGCAGAGACCATCTCTGGTGATAATTTGCTCAGCACTGCTTTTTGTGGGCCATTTGCGACAGCTTGAATACGACTATATTTAGACTCTCCATGTTTGGCAGCCAGATCTTCATAATATTGCTGCGGATTTTTACCTGTGACAGCAGTGATTTCCGCCGCCAGTAAGCAAAGAATAATACCGTCTTTATCCGTTGACCAAGGCGTTCCGTCTTTACGCAGGAATGACGCACCTGCGCTCTCTTCACCACCAAAACCGAAGTGACCACTGTATAAGCCATCAACAAACCACTTAAAGCCGACAGGTACTTCACACAGCTCACGGCCAAGATCGGCGACCACACGGTCAATCAATGCACTTGATACTAACGTTTTACCAACAGCCACTTCTTTACGCCATTGTTTGCGGTGACGATACAGATAATCGATGCATACGGCTAAGAAATGGTTTGGGTTCATCAAACCTTTCGGAGTGACAATGCCGTGGCGGTCGTAGTCAGGGTCATTACCAAACGCGAGATCATACTGATCTTTTAACGCTAATAACCCCGCCATTGCATAAGGAGAAGAACAGTCCATACGCACTACACCATCTTTATCGAGTGACATAAATTGGAATGTCGGATCCACCGCTTCGCTCACCAGTGTTAAATCAAGCTGATACGCTTTGCCAATTTGGCGCCAATAGTCAATACCACTGCCACCGAGCGGATCAACACCCAGTTTTAGATTGGCTTTTTGGATGGCCTCCATATCAATCACATTCACTAAGTCATCAATATAAGGTTTCACAAGATCAACTTGTTTAAACAGTGGCGATTGCTTTGCCGACATAATAGGCAGACGCTTCACCCCTTGCATGCCTTCTGCAATGATCTCATTGGCCCGGTTCTCAATCGCTTGGGTGATTTCCCCTTCAGCAGGGCCGCCATGGGTAGGATTGTATTTAATACCGCCATCTTGTGGTGGATTATGAGAAGGCGTGATCACAATGCCATCAGCTTTTTGCGCGTGCTTCAAGTTATGAGTCAAGATTGCGTGTGAAATACCCGGCGTTGGCGTATAGCCATTATCCTGTTGAACGATCACTTCAATTTCATTAGCGATCAGTACTTCAAGTACACTAGAAAAAGCAGGCTCAGAGAGTGCGTGCGTGTCTTTTCCGACAAAAATCGGCCCAGTGGTTCCTTGCTGAGCGCGCACTTCTGCTACAGCTTGAGCAATAGCAAGAATGTGGTTTTCGTTAAATGTCGATTTATCCGCGCAACCACGATGCCCCGAAGTACCAAATTGCACTTTATGGTCTGGGTTAGCCGCATCAGGTTGAAGTAAAAAGTAGTTTGCAACGAGCGCAGGGATATTATGTAAGTCTTCCTGCCGTGCTTTTTGTCCGGCGCGTGGGTGCATAGCCATTTTTGACATCCTTTCTTAAAATAACAACGAAATAAAAAGCCTCATGATACGGACTTAGTGGTCCGCAGTATGAGGCTTGAATCAGATTTTTATCTATGAATGGGCACAAATCAGATTGAGTGCGTCACTTTCTCAATAATGTCACTCGGGAAATTCATCAATACCATCAGCTGCTCGATCATCTGTTGTTTGCGGCTAGTATTGTTATTGGTAATGACCCAAAATGGTGTGTTTGGAATCGCTCTTGGCTTGGTTGTCTGCCCACTAGCAAGCAAGGTTTGCTCGTTGTCAGCAAAATACACACGCTTACGTCCTTTCACTAAGGTCGCTTCAGCAAAACTTACTGGATCGATACGGTATAAGGTTGAAAGCACCAACATAAAACGATCAATTGCTTTTTTCAAAGCCGCAAATTCATCAGAAATGAGCAAAGAACGCATCTCTTTTACGCTATCAATCTGTATCTCTTGTACGGCATCTTTACTCACAACAATACCCTTGGGCTCGGTACTTACTTGCGTCACGACCGCTGCTGCAGACACTTTACCGTCAACATTGAGCAAACGGCGTAAAATATCCGACGCGCTTTCTCCAATATGTTGGGTTTGGCTGGCAATATAACGGTATAGATCCTCATCAACCTCAATTGTTTTCATTCGCTTTTCACAATCTCAATGTTTAAACTCTGAGGGATTATAGCGAGATCTTCACTGATACTCTACGTTAAACCAATCACTAATAAGATAAAATGTCAGCACTTCTTAATTACAAACTCGAAGGTGAAGGTCACACCGTTGTTTTGATCCATGGTTTATTCGGCAATTTAGACAACCTAGGTTTACTTGCAAGAAACCTAAAAGCCGATCACCAAGTATTGAGTATTGACTTGCGCAATCACGGTCAATCATTTCACAGTGAGGTACATGATTACGCGAGCATGGCATTCGATGTTGCTAGTTTACTCGAAGAGTTAGCTTGTGATTCAGTCACGCTGATTGGCCATTCAATGGGCGGTAAAGTTGCTATGAAGCTGGCTGACATCGCCTCATCCAAAGTCGCCAAACTGGTGGTTTTAGATATGGCACCCGTCAGCTATCAGCATCGGAAACATGATAACGTACTGGCGGGGCTCAACGCGGTTATTGCGCAGCAGCCTACCTCGCGAGCAGAGGTCATGGCCATTTTAGCGCAACATATTGAGCTAGAAGGCGTACGACAATTTCTCAGTAAATCGTTATTTAAACGAGAAGATGGTGTAATGAGCTGGCGTTTTAATGTTCCCGCCATTGAAAAAAATTACTGGAATATTTTAGGCTGGGAACCAATCCCTTGCAGCTCTGTTCCAACCTTATTGGTTAAAGGCAGCGACTCTGATTATCTGCTAGCGGAACACCAAGAAATGATCCAGCAGCAGTTTAGCCAAGCGAAAGCGCACGTCATCGCCAACACAGGGCACTGGCTACACGCAGAAAAGCCCGTTGAAGTTTTACGAGCGATCAGAAAGTTCATTGGCAGCTAGCCGCTTTACTGTGAAACAACAAGTGTGAAATAGGTACCAATGCGCGCATTAACTTTGACGAATAACAGTGTTATAGTGCGCTCAAGCAAATTGGCATAAAGGATACCCATGCTGTACGACTACATGAACATGCTTGAGTCGATTGGACTCGATCTTCTTTTTGCGTCTATATTTTTCCTTATCGGTATGGCAATAAAAGATGTCCTTAAGCAAGGTAATGTACCGCCATTTGGGCGCCGTATTGTATGGCTAGTTCTGTTTTTAGGTTGTGCTGGCTTTATCCTTAAAGGACTTATCCAACTCAGTTGGGAAGGCACCGGACTGGGATAAAGAACACGCTCATCCGCCAGAAAATGACAAATTAAAGGTAATGATTCTATGGCAAGTGTAGGCCTCTTCTTTGGTAGCGATACCGGTAATACTGAAGCCGTTGCGAAAATGATTCAAAAGCAACTGGGTAAGCAGCTCGTTCACGTTCAAGATATTGCGAAAAGCAGCAAAGAAGACATTGATAATTTTGACTTATTGTTACTGGGTATCCCTACTTGGTACTACGGCGAAGCACAATGTGATTGGGATGATTTTTTCCCAGAATTAGAAGCGATCGACTTCTCGACGAAATTAGTTGCTATTTTCGGTTGCGGCGATCAAGAAGACTACGCTGAATACTTCTGTGACGCGATGGGTACAGTGCGTGACATTATCGAAAGCAAAGGTGCAACGATTATTGGCCACTGGCCAACTGAAGGTTATGAATTCGAAGCCTCTAAAGCCTTGGTTGCAGGTGACAATAGCCACTTTATTGGTTTATGCATCGATGAAGATCGTCAACCAGAGCTGACTGAACAGCGCGTCAGCGCATGGGTTAAGCAGATTTATGAAGAGATGTGTTTAGCTGAACTTGAAGGCTAATCTCTTAAACATAAAAAATCCCCTTGCGAGGGGATTTTTTATTGGTCCATGTTCAAGCACTTTGCTTTACCAAAGTAGATGACCGATAAATGGAGCAAGCAACACAGTGACCATGCCCGCAATCATCATCACCACACTCGACACTACCCCTTCAGCATTGCCAATTTGATACGCTTTTGCTGTTCCTGCACCATGCGCGGAAGCGCCAAGACTGGCTCCTTTACCAAGCCCAGAGCGAATGGATAATAACGCTAACACCACTTCACCTACCGCCATGCCTATCACCCCAGTAAGTACCACAAATAGAGCAGTCAGATCACTTTGCCCACCAATTGACTTCGTCGCTTCAACAGCAAAAGGGGTGGTAATCGAGCGCATCGCTAAACTGCGCTGAAGCATATCGGGTAATTCAAACCAACGAGCCAATAAAACCGTGCTTCCCACAGCCACCACAACCGATACGATCACTCCCACGGATAGAGAGAGCCAGTGGCGCTTGATCAACAATCGGTTGTCATAGACCGGAATAGCAAAAGCCACTGTAGCCGGACCAAGTAGCCACAATAACCAATGAGATTCTGCCATATAGGTCTGGTAAGGGATGTGAAAGATCATCACAACAGCCACTAACAATATAGGGGCCAATAGCAGCGGCATGAAGAAAATAGAACGTTTACGTTGATAAAGGCACTTGCTGCCATAGTAAAAAGCCAAGGTTAACAGCAAGCAAAATATACCAAGCAGCGTTGAGGTAAGTAGTGAGCTCATGATGAACGCTCCACTTTGGTTAGGCGTATTGCCCGGTTGCTTTTTCTACGCGCTAATATCAGCTCTAAACGATACATTTTATCAACGGTCCAAGCAGTAATAGCAATGACCATGATGGTACTGATGACAAGTACCGCCATAATTCGTAACCCTTGCTGTTGCATTAACTCTTGATAGTTAACGACCGCAATGACCGCTGGTACAAAGAACAACAGCATTTCCGCCAATAACCAAGTTGCTCCCTTACGCAACCAATCAACTTTTATAACTCGCATAATCACTAAAGTTAATAGCAATAGCATGCCCGTTAAATTTGCTGGTAAAGGAATATGAAAAGTGCTGACTAGAAAATCCGCCAAAAACCAAATCATTGATAGCGCAACAACTTGTACCACTGTTTGCAGATTGTTTTTTACCCTTTGGCTATTTCTTATTCTTTGCATGATGAGACTAATGCCGTTTTGTGAAATTAGTCACATTATATTAAGCTATGAAACCATCGTAAAATGACTTTTTATTATCATTTTCATGCCAAAATAGAATGATAAAAAGGAGATATTATGGATATTAAAGCACTGCGCTATTTTGTTGAATTGGTCAATCAACAAAGCTTTACCCGCGCATCCGAGCAACTGTTCGTCACCCAACCCACCATCAGTAAGATGATCCGCAGTCTAGAGCAGGAAATTGAACAGCCACTATTACATCGTGAAGGTCGACGTTTCTGGCTTACCGATGCAGGAGAGGTTGTCTATCAAAGAGCGCTAGAGATCTTAGCGCAGATGTCTCAGTTAGAAGCCGAACTGGTCGATCTCAATCAGGTAAAGCGTGGACAACTGCATCTCGGAATTCCACCAATGGTTGGACACCTTTACGCAGGTCTGATCCGCCAATACCGTCAAACCTACCCTAATGTAGAGCTCACCATCGTTGAGTATGGCGGACGTAAAATAGAGCAAGCTATCCTCAATGGCGAAATTGACGTCGCCGTCACCATGCTTTCGCCTCATCCGATTGATAATCTGCGGTCACTCTCCTTAGACAGTTACCCCATTTGCGCCGTACTCCCCGATTCATCTCCTTGGAAGCAGCAAGAAGCCATCAGTTGGGAGCAACTACAAAATGAGCCATTTTACCTCTATACCCATGATTTTACGCTGAGTGACTACATCCACTCATTCTGCCTACAACATGGATTTACACCACAAGTTGCGGCGCGCAGTAGCCAGTGGGATTTTTTAGTCGCGTTGGTCAAAAGTGGCGTAGGCGTTGCCTTTCTACCCGAACCACTTTGTCGACGAATTCAAGGAGAAGGCGTCTTAGTCAAACCGATGACACCCAGTATTGATTGGCACTTAGGATTAATATGGCACGCGGAACGGTACGTTTCTCGCACCGCCGAAGCTTGGATTGAGCTGTGTCAAATGCAGAATGAACAGCCTTAACGGTCACAAAAAGTAACCATTTTGTCTGCATCACTCTCTTCTCTGTATTTAGGTTTTTTGCGCACGTACAATTTACGTTGCACTTCAGAGACCACTTCGCCTTTGGCATCCTTAACATGGATAACAAATTCCGGAAAGCATTTATCCCCATTGGCCGTGCTCACTAAGATTGAATCCAGTTGGTCTTGCGTTATCAGAAACTCCGCATACAAATCAGAATGGCCCGGTTTGATAAAGTTGATGCTGGCCTCTTTGTCCCATACATAATATTGCTCACCCAAAATCCCCATTAACATCAAAGAGTAAACAGGGTCCGTGAGAGAGAAAATGCTGCCACCATATTGAGTGCGATTGGCATTTTTGTTCCACCACCGCAGCTTTAGGCGCATTTTCACCTGACGGAAGTCGCTACTAATTTCATCAATGTGGATACCAGCGCCCCAAAAAGGAGGCCAGCTATTTAACGCCCACTTAACAATATTTGGCTTATAAAATCTTGCTAAAGAGTGATTCATTCCGTGCTCACCTTTTAAACCTATCGACTCAATCACTAATAAATGTTACGCAATTGTAACTGGTAAGAGCTGTTATATCAGTGATATTGCGCGGCTTTGTGACAAATATAAAGTAACCCTTTGAACTTCGTGGTTTATTGTTAGCAGTGACTCCCCTATAATGATCGCAATTATGAATTCTGTTAACTGCTGCAGATCATCAACAGGAAAGTGTATGTCAGATAATAACCAAGCGCTCAAGGATGCAGGTCTTAAAGTTACCCTTCCTAGGCTAAAAATTTTAGAAGTGCTACAGCAGCCTGAGTGCCAACATATCAGCGCTGAAGAACTGTATAAGAAATTGATTGATCTTGGTGAAGAAATCGGTCTTGCGACTGTTTATCGAGTATTAAACCAATTTGATGATGCGGGTATTGTCACTCGTCACCATTTTGAAGGTGGAAAATCCGTTTTTGAACTTTCAACACAACACCACCACGACCACTTAGTGTGCTTAGATTGTGGTGAAGTGATTGAGTTTTCAGATGAGGTGATCGAACAACGCCAAAGAGAGATTGCCGAGCAATATAATGTACAGCTCACCAATCACAGTCTTTATCTATATGGTAAATGTGCCGACGGCAGTTGCAAGCAGAACCCTAACGCGCACAAGTCAAAAAGATAGCCATCATTCTCAGCCTTGAGCTGGACGATAATAAAAAAGCCGGGTGAATCAATCACTCGGCTTTTTTGTGTAGAGAGAAAGGAGTGGTAAGCCACTCCTTTTTACTAGGTATTAATTAGAAATAATCTCGAATCAACACTTCCGCAATTTGTACCGCATTTGTTGCAGCGCCTTTTCTCACGTTATCTGCCACTACCCACATGTTAATGCCACTGTGGTGACTGATATCGTTGCGAATACGCCCTACAAGAACCGTATCCTTCCCTCCCGCATCGCGAACTTGCGTGGGGAAATCATTCCCGCTGAATACTTCAATACCTTCAATTTTCTCTAATAACTCAATAACTTGCTCAGCATCAATCGGTAAGCGTGTTTCAATATGCAGTGACTCAGCATGGCCGTAAAAAACTGGTACGCGTACACAAGTTGGGTTGACCATAATGGTTGAGTCATTGAATATTTTTTGCGTTTCCCACACCATTTTCATCTCTTCCTTGGTGTAACCATTATCCATAAACTGGTCGATTTGTGGGATGCAGTTAAACGCAATTTGCTGGCTAAACACATCAGGATCGGCCGAAACACCGTTTAACAGCCTTGCGGTTTGTCCCGCCAACTCATCAATGCCTGACTTCCCAGCTCCTGAAACGGACTGATAAGTTGATACGTTAATTCGCTCGATACCCACAGCGTCGTGAATCGGCTTTAACGCCACCAACATTTGGATGGTTGAGCAGTTTGGGTTCGCAATAATATTGCGGTTACGGAAATCCGCAATCGCTTCAGGGTTCACTTCAGGCACAACAAGTGGGATATCGTACTCATAGCGGAAATGTGAGGTGTTATCGATGACTACCACGCCTTCTTCTGTGGCAATAGGAGCCCATTTTGCGGACAATTCACCACCAGCGGAAAACAGTGCAATCTGAACTTGTGACCAATCGAAATCTTCAACATTTTGTACTTGTATGGTCTTACCATTGAAGCGGTAGAATTTACCTTCACTACGCTCACTGGCAAGTAGGTAAAGTTCACCAACGGGGAATTTGCGATCTTTGAGCACTTCAAGCATGGTTTCACCAACCGCGCCGGTTGCTCCTAAAATAGCGATATTAAATTCTTGGCTCATTTGTTACCTCTGTTTTAAAACCTAATTTAGCTAAGGGAGTGAGATCACACGACTCACTACCGACGACAGTCATCGCGCTATATTCTCTTCTATCCCAATAAAGTTTACGCATTTGATCAAAAGCACCTGGTTTGCCAATTTCACGGCGAAACAAGGCGTCATCTTTGCGTACGTCATAAATCAATTGGGTTAAACTGTGTAATGTTTCCTCATCCCAACCGCGTGATAAATACACTTTGGCAATGGGAGTCTCGGGTAATAAACTACTGGCATTCGCGCAATGGTCATCGCCAAGATACTCACAAAAACTATTGAAAATCATGGTCGTGCCTCGGGCTTTACCTTCTAACCCATAGCCAGCCACATGCGGCGTCGCAAAGGCGAGCAAAGGCAGCAGTTCCATATCCACTTCAGGTTCAAATTCAAACACGTCTAAAGCGGCAATAAAACCATCATTTTTCTGTAGGCGTTGTTTCAGCGCTTGGTTATCCACCACAGGGCCACGAGCCGCGTTGATCAAAATCTGATCACTGCGCAACTGGGCAAGTCGAACTTCATCAATCAAGTGATGGGTTGGCCATTCACCACTTTTAGTAATGGGTGTATGCAGCGTAATGACATCCGCTTTATCAAGTAAAACATCAAGATGAGTAAACTCGCGGCAATCACCTTGTGCTTGTTTTGGGGGATCGTTGAGCAGCACATTAATGCCAATCCCCGCTAAACACTCGGCTAAATAGCTGCCGACTTGACCAGCACCAATAATGCCAACGGTTTTCTCTAAGGCAGAAAAACCATGCTGCTGTGCTAACACCATCAGTACACTGAAAACATACTCAGCCACTCCCACCTTATTACACCCCGGTGCGGCAGTAAAAAAGATGCCTCTTTCAGCCAAAAGCGCTTGATCAACGTGGTCCATACCTGCCGTCGCCGTACCAACAAACTTTAATTTATTGGCTTTCGCTAATAGTGCTTGATTTACTTTCGTAACAGAACGAATCATCAAGGCGTCAACGTCGATAAGATCATCAGCCGTTAAGCTTCTACCGGGTTTCAACACCACCTCACCAAGCTGGCTAAATAACGATTCAGCATAAGGCATGTTTTCATCAATAAGGATTTTCATAGCGGAGTTCACAATTTTCGAAATTGAAGGAATTGTGCAGAAAAGCGCACAGACTGTCGAGAAGAAATCCCGCTTTCCATAAAAATGCCCGGCTCCTCACGGAAACCGGGCAAAAACCCAGAACAAAAGGATCCCGTCCCGCTCTCCATGGGACAGAGTCTGCGTCTGTTCGATCAGCTAAGCTGACCCGCTCTGGAAACCTTTTTATTAGAGGTGTGTAGGCTCATTAGCCTTGATACTTTTTGATCACTAGCGTCGCGTTCGTACCGCCAAAACCAAAGCTGTTAGACATCACAGTGGTTAGCTCTTGCTCGCGCATTTCGGTCACAATATCAAGGCCATCAGCCGCTGGATCTAAATTGTCAATGTTGATGCTTGGCGCGATAAAGCCGTGGTGAAGCATCAAGGTAGAGTAGATGGCTTCATGCACACCTGCCGCACCCAATGCGTGGCCAGTCATTGCTTTTGTTGCCGAGATAGCTGGGCTGTTGCCAGCGAACACTTCTTGAATGGCACCCAACTCTTTTACATCACCGACAGGTGTGGAAGTACCATGTGTATTGACATAATCCACACTATCTACCGCTTGCATTGCCATCTTCATGCAACGCACAGCGCCTTCACCTGATGGAGCCACCATGTCGTAGCCATCGGATGTCGCACCGTAACCGACGATTTCACCGTAAATTTTTGCGCCGCGAGCCAGTGCATGCTCAAGCTCTTCAACCACAACCATGCCGCCGCCGCCTGAAATCACGAAACCATCGCGGTCAGCATCGTAAGTACGTGACGCTTTTTCTGGTGTTTCGTTGTACTTAGTTGACAACGCACCCATTGCATCAAACATCATAGTTAAAGACCAATCGAGCTCTTCACCACCACCTGCAAACACAACATCTTGCTTACCCAATTGGATAAGTTCCATTGCGTGACCAATACAGTGAGCCGACGTCGCACAAGCGGAGCTCATGGTGTAGTTGACGCCACGGATTTTAAATGGCGTAGCAAGACAGGCTGAAACAGTCGAAGACATAGTACGTGGAACCATGTAAGGACCAACGCGCTTCACGCCTTTTGTGCGCAATGTGTCGACAGCAATAACTTGGTTATACGACGACGCACCGCCAGAACCAGCCACAATACCAGTGCGGTCATTAGAGACCTGCTCTGGTGCTAAACCTGAATCGGCAATCGCTTGTTCCATTGATAGGTATGCAAACGCGGCCGCATCACCCATAAAACGCATCTGTTTGCGATCAATATGGTCAGCAGGGTTCATTTTCAGGCTACCCCACACTTGAGAGCGTAAACCGTTCTCTTTGAACTGCTCAGAAGCGGTAATACCTGATTTGCCTGCTTTTAGAGACGCTAAAACTTCTTCGACGTTGTTACCGATACTTGAAACAATACCCATACCGGTGATTACGACTCGTTTCATGTGACATTCCTATAATTCAAAATTCGCTTAGATAATAACTAAGAAGAATAACAAAAGTGGTCAGCTTTCTCAGAAATTCGTACAATCTCGAGCTATATATCGCCCGATTTCACAGAATTACACCATTATGACCAGCATAACCAACGCAACACTGGGTTGGAATGAAGCGGGCACACCCGTTTCCGACCAATTCGATGACGTTTACTTTTCCAACGTTAACGGCCTAGAAGAGACGCGTTACGTGTTTCTTTCCCAAAATCATATACCACAAAGATGGCACCAGTATGACCAAAAACGATTCGTCATTGCCGAAACGGGGTTCGGCACTGGGTTAAATTTTCTCGCTGTATGGCAAGAATTTGATGCGTTTAGGCAACAAAACCCAAATGCGCCATTGCAAGCGCTGCATTTTATCAGTTTTGAAAAATATCCGCTCAATAAACACGACTTGATAACAGCGCACCAAGCGTGGCCTGAATTAGCGACTTATGCGAAAAAGCTTCAACAACACTACCCGATTGCAGTACCAGAATGTCATCGCATTGTTCTTGATGATGGCGCCATTACCCTTGATCTTTGGTTCGGGGATATCAAAGAGTGTATGCCGCAAGTTCCCACGACTGAGCAAGGCGTGGTAGACGCATGGTTTTTGGATGGTTTTGCTCCCAGTAAAAACCCTGAAATGTGGAATCAAACGCTGTTTGAGAATATGGCCAAACTGGCGAAACACAAAGCCACGTGCGCCACTTTTACCGCCGCAGGTTTTGTACGACGCGGATTGATAGAAGCAGGCTTTTCGATGAAAAAAGTGAAAGGCTTTGGCACCAAAAGAGAAATGATTGCTGGTCAACTGGAACACAAAACGCCGTACAGCAATATAAAACCTTGGTTTGCGATTGCGCCGACGACCAATGTTACCGACGTAGCGATCATCGGCGGCGGCATTGCTAGTGCCACATTAGCTAAAATGCTCAATCGCCGCGGTATCAATGTCAGCGTGTATTGCGCTGATGATAAAGCCGCTCAAGGTGCTTCAGGTAACCGACAAGGTGCGGTTTACCCACTGCTGAATAAAAACCACAGTGGTGTATCGCGTGTTTTTGCGCCCGCTTTTCTGTTTGCTCGGCAATTTGTTGAGCAAATGGCGCAAACCGTCCCTTTTGATCATGATTGGTGTGGTGTGACCCAATTAATGTGGGATGAAAAATCGACCCAAAAACAAATGGCGATGCTTGAAGGGAAATTTAACCCTCAGCTAATGCACTACTGCGATCAACAAGCAACGTTACAAAACGTCGGCTTACCGACTGACATGGTCAGCTTACATTACCCACTCGGAGGATGGCTTTGCCCTGCTCAACTGACACAAGGCCTGTTTGACCAATTAAGCCAAAGTGAGCGATTCAACGCCTATTTCAATCACAAGGTGGAGTCTTTGCGCTGGGATGAAATACAGCGGCAGTGGACATTAAGTGTTAATGGTAGCGAAAAGCACCATCAGTGTGTGGTCATTGCAAACGGTCATCAATTTGACCATTTCGTGCAAACTCAAGCGTTGCCACTTGGTAAAGTGAAAGGACAAGTGAGCCATATTCCAACCTCAGAAACATTGCAAAAGCTGAGCAGCGTGTTGTGTTACGACGGCTATATGACGCCGCACAACCCCAACACTCAACAGCACTGCATTGGCGCAAGCTATGACCGAAGTCAAATCAACCAAGCATTCGATGCGGCGGCGCAGCAAGAGAATGGACAACGCTTAACCCGTTGTATTAACGACCAAAACTGGACACAGCAAGTCGATACATCTAGCAATCAATCTCGCCAAGGCGTTCGCTGTGTCAGCCGCGATCATTTGCCGTTTGTCGGGAATGTGGGCAACTTTGAACAGATCAAGCTCGACTACCAGCCGTTAACGCCCCAAGATCCGCAACAGACTCCATCTGTGGCTCACTATCCTCATTTGTACTGCATGCTCGGGCTAGGATCGCGAGGGCTAAGTTCTGCGCCATTAATGGCTGAGTTGCTGGCTTCACAAATGAGTGGCGATCCACTTCCGCTTGCTGTTGATGTTCTCGAAACGCTTCATCCAAGTCGAATGTGGGTGAGAAAACTCAAAAAAGGCAAAGCCATCACCGAACGTACTCCTCGATAAAACCCGTCATAGAAAAAAGCCTTACTTATCCAGCAAGGCTTTTTTAATGCTCACTTTTTCACGCGAAAAGCCGTGAAACTTAACGTGAGACGAACTTAAAACGAGACACGAAAGCTATACGAGCTTCGCAACCGCGTCTTTCAATTGTGCCGCCACTTCTGGGTTAGTCACTTGACCCGTAGCCAAGTCAAAATTGTCATAAAAACTCGGTACCGAGACAGACGCTTTTACATTACCACCAAAATAAGGAGCAGAATTATTTGCCGCCGCCAAAACCGATTGCGCGCCACCAGGACCAGGAGAGCTGGCTAGGTAAACAGCAGGTTTACCTTTGAATAGTTCACGGTCAATGCGTGTTGCCCAGTCAAATAAATTTTTGTACGCCGCTGGGTAGTGACCATTATGCTCAGCAAAAGAGATAACAAACGCATCCGCTTGAGCAAGATCACGCAGAAAAGCTTGAGCGCCTTCGGCTTGACCAAGCTCTTTTTCAAGATCTTCGCTAAACATAGGAACGGTATAGTTGTTAATATCAAGCACCACCACGTCTGCACCTTCGATGAGGTGAGCGGTGTAAGTGGCCAATGCTTTATTGATTGAAGTTGAGCTGTTTGATGCTCCAAATGCGATGACTTTCATGGTGTTGCCCTTGTGTGTTCGAATATGGCTTAAGCATAGCGATCGCACAAATTAACAACAACCATAAAAATTTTACGGACTCATTCAAAGAATTCGAATGAGTTAAGTGTGGTCACCTTAAGCTTGGTTGTGAAGCTCGGTCCATAAATCGAACACAATCACACGGTCTGCAGGCGTAAGCTCTGTGCGCGCTTGCTCTAGGCTTTGCTCAATTCGTGCTTTAAACAGAGATAGATCGTCAATTCCTTCATCTTCACACGCGGCTACAGACAAAGAAATATGACCTCGCAAATAACCACCCGCAAACAATTCATCGTCCGATGCCGTCGCAATACGTGAATCAATCATTTCCAGCAGTTTTTCTTCAAATCCAATAATCATACAACTCTCATTTTCTCTTATTATTTAGCTAGTTACCTGATAATAAAGTGCTCTAGCCTTAATTCTGTCGTACTATAAAAAGCACGCAATGCATCTGACAGCATCTTTACTCGGGGTGGAAGGCCTCCCTGTAAAATAGAGACTACCTCACGATGTACCTGAGTCATAAAGGCGATGCGGTCTGGTTCAAAATCGCCGTGTAGGTTGTCACAACTCACAGTAAAAGGAAAGCCAGCACTGACCGATAAAATCCACTCATACGCTTGAGGGCGGATCTCGACTTTTTCAAATTCGGCTTGGACTTGCGCGGTTCGCCCGTCTGGTTGATACCAATAGCCAAAATCTTCCATCAATCGCCGTTCAGGCCCGGCGACGCACCAATGCGCGATTTCGTGCAGTGCCGAGGCAAAGAATCCCCGTGCGAAAATGATGCGGTGATGATTAATTTGCGCATCAGCAGGCAAGTAAATCGGCTCATCACCACCGAGCTCTAAACGCGTATTGAATGGATCAAAAAAAGTGTCATTGAACAGGGAGATCAAGTCTTGGTAGTGATGTGTCATCGCTCAGTCATGCAGGCAAAAATTTCTCAACGCATTCTCTTATTTTTCTGTAGTCAGGTAAAGCCATTCAATCGCCTCACTTCATTAGTTTTATTAATCGGTCAAACGGTTTCTTGGCATAAAATCTCATTCGCCATCGCCTGACTTTACTACTACACTTGCGCCTCCATTTTTAAGTTCAACCGCTTTCTCGGTTCTTATATACCTAAGGAAGTGCTGTCGGAGTACCGCATTATGTTGCTCAGTGTTTTATATATTATTGGTATTACTGCCGAAGCGATGACTGGCGCATTGAGTGCAGGCCGTCGAAAAATGGATTGGTTCGGTGTGATGTTAGTAGCGAGTGCCACTGCGATTGGAGGCGGTACGGTGAGGGATATTTTACTCGGCCATTATCCGCTAGGTTGGGTGAAGAATCCGGAGTTTTTAGCCATTACCTGTATCGCAGGCGTTCTCACCACAGGCTTAGCTAAATGGGTAATCAAACTCAAAGGGTTGTTCATTCGTTTAGATGCATTGGGGCTAATTGTGTTCAGTATCATAGGCACAAAAGTCGCAATGGGCATGGGTTTGCATCCCGGCATTTGTATGGTTTCTGCGTTGGTCACTGGGGTGTTTGGTGGGTTATTACGCGATTTAATCTGCAGACAAACGCCACTGGTACTGCATGAAGAACTCTACGCTTCGGTTTCATTAGTCGCTTCAGGGCTTTATTTAACCTTACTCGCATTCGGCATCAATGATGTCACCAGCACGATAGTAACGCTTATTGTGGGTTATTTATTGCGTATGGCGGCAGTGCGTTTTAAATGGCGTTTGCCTTCTTTCCAGCTTGATGCTGAAAATCAGATTCATTAGCCACAATCCGATGTTAGATATTCCGATGTTAGATATTTAGTTAGTTAGCTGACTTGTTTCGATAAAAAATTCATTCAGCCGCGGAAATTGGCCAAACAGAAAATTGCTTAAAACAAAAGCGCCCTAACAAGAAGGGCGCTTTTCATTTTAATTCGGTTATGCTGGATTAGATTTTAGGCGTTTCTGTTTGAACCGCAAAATTCTGCCCGCGATGACGAAGTAAGTGGTCCATCAACACAATCGCCAGCATTGCTTCGGCAATGGGCACGGCGCGAATACCAACGCAAGGATCATGGCGACCTTTCGTGATAAGTTGTGTGGGTTCACCCGTGCGAGTAATGGTATCGCCAGGTACTGTAATACTTGACGTGGGTTTAAGTGCAATACTGGCAACAATATCTTGTCCAGTCGAAATACCGCCTAAAATACCGCCAGCATGATTTGAGCGAAAGCCGTTCGGTGTTAGAGGATCTCGATGCTGGCTGCCTTTTTGCTGCACGACATCAAAACCGTCACCAATCTCTACCCCTTTCACCGCATTAATGCTCATCAAAGCATGCGCAATATCCGCATCTAGACGATCAAATACCGGCTCACCTAAACCAACAGGCAGGTTGGTCGCGACAACTTGAATTTTTGCACCGATCGAATCACCTTCTTTTTTCAAATCACGGATCAGTTGGTCGAATGCCGCCACTTTGTCTGCATCTGGACAGAAAAAGGCGTTATTCTCAATTTCATTCCAATCCACTTTATCGATACAAACATCACCCATTTGTGACAAGTAAGCGCGAATTTCAACCCCAAATTCTTGTTTGAGATATTTCTTCGCAATGGCTCCCGCTGCCACTCGCATCGCTGTCTCTCGTGCTGATGAACGGCCACCACCACGATAGTCGCGAATGCCATATTTTTGGTGGTAGGTATAATCGGCATGACCGGGGCGAAACTTGTCTTTAATGTCTGAATAATCGGTTGAACGTTGGTCGGTATTTTCAATTAATAGACCAATCGATGTACCTGTGGTTTTCCCCTCAAATACACCAGAAAGAATTTTGACTTCATCCGCTTCACGGCGCTGCGTTGTATAGCGAGATGTGCCAGGACGGCGACGATCTAGGTCTATCTGTAAGTCAGCTTCTGTAATTTCTAAGCCCGGAGGGCATCCGTCGACGATACATCCTAGTGCGATACCGTGACTTTCTCCGAATGTCATCACTCGAAAATGTTGTCCGATACTGTTTCCTGCCATTACTTCCTCAATATTGATGACACAGAGCGACATGCTCCCTATCACCGATTCATTCTATTGTTCGTGGATTCATAGTGGCTTTATTACGAAATGATGTAAAGCCCCAAAATAAAGCAATGTGTATTTTTCTAATGGATAAAAAAACGCCAGCACTGTGGCTGGCGTTTTTCTTATGCGTACGGCATTAGTCGATATAAAGCGCAAAGTCGCTAGCGCAATCAACCAACTGCTGGCGAGTCAGCATGAATACGCCATGCCCACCATTTTCAAACTCAAGCCAAGTAAACGGAATGTGGTCGTATTGGTTCATCATATGCACCATCGAATTGCCCACTTCACAGATCAAAATACCGTTATCGGTGAGATACCCCGCCGCATTGGCCAAAATACGACGCACCAATTTCAAACCATCGGTACCGGCGGCTAAGCCGAGTTCTGGTTCATGTTTGAACTCTTTGGGCAAACTATTCATATCTTCTTGATCCACATACGGTGGATTCGACACGATTAGGTCATATTTCTCTTTTGGCAAATCACGGAATAGATCGGAACGGATCGGGAAAACTTGTTGCTCCATACCGTGATCTTGAATATTTTGCTCTGCCACTTGCAGTGCGTCGGTTGAGATATCAATCGCATCCACTTCAGCATCAGGGAACGCGTGGGCGCACGCAATGGCGATGCAACCGCTGCCAGTACACAAATCCATAATGCGCACAGGCTCGTCGATCAACCAAGGTTGGAACTGCGCTTCAATCAATTCGCCAATCGGTGAACGTGGCACCAGTACTCGCTCATCCACATAAAACTCAAGGCCACAGAACCACGCTTTATTAGTTAAATAGGCGATAGGAGTACGTTCATTAATGCGCTTAATCACCCGTTCAACAATACGCAGACGTTCGCTGCCTGTTAAACGAGAATTCAGTACATGCGGAGGAACATCAATCGGAAGATAGAGTGTCGGTAGGATTAGCTGAACGGCTTCATCCCACGCATTATCGGTCCCATGACCATAAAATAAGTTGGCGGCATTAAAACGGCTGACCGTCCAACGAATCATATCTTGAAGCGTGTGAAGTTCAGAAACCGCCTCTTCTACAAAAATCTTATCCAAAATTGCCTCCGAAAAGCGCTACAATACTGCCAATATCGATCTGTTAGAAAATGACCAAACCCAATGAGCCAAAAAGAGACCGAACACGATGACGCTTTCGACTTGTTTCGGGATGCAGTAAAGGGCGTTAAAAAGTTGCGACAGGATACCATAATCCAGCCGCCAAACAGAAACCCCAAACAAAAAGAAATCCGCCGTATTGCTCGGGAAGCCAGCGATACCGAATTTTATTTTTCCGATGAGTTTATACCAAAACTCAGCGATGAAGGCCCGACACGCTATGCTCGTGATGATGTGTCGAAATATGAAGTTAAACGGTTAAGACGTGGCGTCTATGTGCCGGATGTATTTTTGGATATGCACGGCATGACACAGCAAGAAGCGAAACGAGAGCTCGGGGCGATGGTTGCTTATTGTGTGAAAGAAAATATTCACTGCGCTTGTGTCCAACATGGGATCGGTAAACACATTCTCAAACAAAAAGTTCCTCTCTGGCTCGCTCAACATCCTGATGTGATGGCGTTTCATCAAGCCCCCCTTGAATTTGGCGGGCATGGCGCGGTATTGGTGCTGCTTTCTATTCCTGATAAGTGATTTAAACTGACGCTAACTTCAGCATTAACGCTTTTGCTCCAGCATAACGATGAGGATTAATGTCGTAAATCCGGTGGAATCGGCATGTTATTTTCATCGAGTTTGGGTCTTTGGTCACCGCGTTTACGATACTGCTTAATCTGAAAGACATAAGCCAGTACCTGCGCAACCGCCACGAAAAGCCCGTCGGGGATCTCCTGTTCAAGATCGGTTGTGTGATAAAGCGCTCGAGCCAAAGGCGGTGCGGGGATGATGTGTATATCATGCGCACGTGCTACTTCACGAATTTTCATCGCCATGTGATCGACGCCTTTAGCCACCACAATCGGTGCTTTATCCGTATTTTGTTTATAGCGCAGCGCAACTGAGAAGTGTTCTGGGTTGGTGATGATTACATCCGCTTGTGGCACTTCCGCCATCATCCGCCGCTGGGCCGCTTCACGCTGCAACATCCGAATTCGGCCTTTAACCTCAGGTTTTCCTTCCGTATCTTTGTATTCGTCTTTTACTTCTTGCTTGGTCATTTTTAATTGGTCAGCGTGCTGCCAGATTTGGAATGGGATATCGATGGCGACCACGACCAATAAAGAACAACTGATCAGCAACACGAAGTTGAGCAAAATATCGAGCGCATGGAAAATATTTTGTGGATAGACATCCATGCTCAGTTGAAATAGATCTTCTTTCGATGCATTGATCAGATAAAAAGCAACGCCAGAAACAAGCAGTACTTTTAAAATGGACTTAAATAACTCAACCCAACTTTGCAAACCGAACATACGTTTTAAGCCACTGAGCGGGTTCATTTTGGAGGGCTTTGGCATCGCAGCTTCGACAGAAAAGTTAATTCCACCAATGCCAGCCGCGCCAATTAATGCAGCAATAAATAACGTAATTAAGATAAGCGAGAGTGGCAATATCAGGGTCGCAAGAGAACCAGCCGCAATATCAAACAACTTTCCGAGATCAAACACTTCTTCTCGGCTTAAGTTGAAGATTCGACCCATCAAAGCGTACAAGGCTCGGGCTAACGATTCGCCAAACCACATCAATGCAATCGCACCCACTACCAGTACCGAAACGGACGCTAACTCTTTTGAACGAGCGACTTGACCTTTTTTTCGCGCCTCGTCCAATCGCTTGGGCGTGGCGTCTTCGGTACGTTCTTGACCGTCTGACTCTGCCAAACACGCCTCCTAACAGTTCATACGGATAAGGCGACAAATTTGTTGCTCGCCTTCTAACCAGAATAGTTCGTAGTGACTATACAGGCCGCCTAAAATATACCAACAGAGTAACAAGCCGACCAAAAGCGCAAACGCAAAACCCAACGAGAAAATGTTGAGCTGAGGGGCTGCACGAGTCATCACACCAAATGATAAGTTGACGGTTAATAGCGCAATGATGCCAGAAAGAGACATACTCAGCGCCACTTTAAACATAATTCCCAGCCACAATGCGAGCTCACGAAAATCCACGGTCGTTAATGCCCCATCGCCAATAGGCAAGGTTTTGAAACTGAATACCACCAGTTGGATCATCTTTAAATGACCATCGGTTGCTAAGAAGAACAAGGTCGCTAAAAACATAAACAATTGACCAAGCAAAGGGGTGTTCTGCCCGTTTACGGGGTCGACCATTGAAGCAAAACCTAAGCTGGCTTGCATACCCAATATTTGGCCAAGCATAACAAAGGTTTGGATTATAAACTGGGTGATCATGCCCATTGCAACGCCAATAATAATCTGCTCAAAGGTGGTCAAAAAACCTTTAAATGAAAGTAGTTCAACGGTCTCTGAAACGGCAGGAATCGCGGGCATCACGGCGAAGGTAATAGCCAAACCTAAGTAGAGCCGCACTCGGGTCGGAACAAAGCGGGCCCCAGTGACTGACATCACCATCAGCATGGCGGAAATACGAGTGTAGGGCCAAAAATAGCTAGCAATCCACTCTAAAACGAGGCTTGTTGGGTACTCCATTCAAGCTCCTAGTACAGTACCTGTGGTAGCCGTTCAACGATAGAGAAGAAATACTCCATCAACATCTGCGTCATCCAATGGGCAAAGAACATCAGTGCCAGTAACGTCACAATGAGACGCGGTAAAAAGCTCAACGTCTGTTCGTTAATTGAGGTCGCGGCTTGGAAAATGGCGACCACTAAGCCAATCAACAAACTCGGGATGATGATGGCGCACACCATGATAAGCACCATCCACAGTGCGTCTCGAAACAGCTCAACAAAGACTTCAGGAGTCATTCGCGCCCCCGCTATAAAGCAAAACTGCCAGCTAGCGTTGAGAGGATCAAGTTCCATCCATCCACTAGTACAAACAGCATGAGTTTAAAAGGCAGCGAGACGATCATCGGCGAAAGCATCATCATACCCATCGCCATCAAAACAGACGCCACCACTAAATCAATGATTAAAAAGGGTAAAAATAGCATAAAGCCGATTTGAAACGCCGTTTTTAGCTCCGAGGTGATGAACGCAGGGATCAGCACCGCCATCGAGACCTCTTCAGGATTGGTTGCGTCAGAGCCCGATATCTCAACAAAGGTTTCTAAATCTTTGACTCGCGTCTGTTTCAGCATGAAGGCTTTTAGTGGCTCTTGAGCCGTATCAAACGCTTGACGCGCCGTCATCTGCTCATTGAGATATGGCTGTACAGCTTGCTCATTAATGGCGTTGATGACTGGTGACATAATGAAAAAAGTGAGAAAAATAGCGATGCCGATAATTACTTGGTTTGACGGCGTTTGTTGCAGGCCCATTGCCTGGCGCAAGATCGACATCACAATCACGATACGTGTAAAAGAAGTCATCAAAATGACCATGGCAGGCAAAAAACCCAACATGGTCATCAAGGCTAAAATTTGTAGATTGATCGAGTAATCTTGACTGCCATCTGAATTGGTCGTCATGGTAAATGCTGGAATACCGCCACCACCACTGACGCTACCAGCGGCTATCGTTTTAGAGGCGCCACTGTCTTTATTCATCGCCGTTACTGTCACCGTTTCTGCGCCTACGGCGCTGGAAGGAATTGGTGTGGCTAACTCTTGCTCTGAAAACGCAAACGGGGTAAACAATAATGCCACCAGCAACATAGAAAGATGCCATAGATGAGCAAGGTAACCCAATGAGGCCGTGCGACTATTTCTTGTCATTTTTCTTTAGCAGCTGAGTCAGTTGACCGGCAAACGGACTGACCTCAGCCTCCTCCTGTTTGAGTGGGGCATCTAATTTTGCGATCAATTGGACGGATTGTGACGTGACTCCGACGAGAAATTGTTCTTCTCCCGCTTGCACAATAACGATACGCTCTTTAGTACCCACTGGCAGTTGACGTACAATGCTCAACCCTTTTTGATTACCGAACGTGGGCACTCGCATGCGTTTTAACACCCAAGCCAAAAAGAGAATTAGCGCAATAACGAACAAAAGCGACCCGAAAGTGGTCGCTAAATCTAAGTGATCATTCGGCGCTGCCATCGCTTGGCTTGAACAGAGCAATAAACCGATCAGTTTTTTCATCCAAATACTTCTTTTTCGTAAGCTGACGTTATGCTAACGCAGCTTTTTAATACGCTCAGTCTGGCTGATTACATCGGTTAAACGAATACCGAATTTATCGTTAACCACTACCACTTCTCCATGAGCAATCAAGGTGCCGTTCACCATCACATCCAATGACTCACCCGCGATGCGATCAAGCTCAACCACCGAGCCTTGGTTCAATTGCAGTAAGTTACGAATGCTGATCTTCGAACGTCCCACTTCCATCGAAATGGTCACCGGAATGTCCATAATCGTATCAAGTTTGCGGCGCTCATCTTCGGTGATCGGTGGTGAAGTATCTTTCAATTCATCAAGAGGCGCGGCCAGAATTTCATCTACATCAATACTAGGCGCGGACGGGTCTTCCCCTAATGCGGCTGCCCATTCGTCTGCCAATCTTTGGTCGTCACTTGGTTCCATCTTCGTTACCTACTCTATTATTCTTCGTTATCTTCTTCGTCATCATCTTCAAATTCAGACATGATGTCTTTGCCTAAAAAGGCGAGATCCGTTTTTACTACATCAGGGCGTTTAATTTTTTCAGAGACTTGAACCGCCAGTTTTTCACCAGAGCGGCCCATTTTCACTCGGTAAGTAGGCAGCTCTTCAACAAACATCGTTGCGTTTTTGGGCATTTTAATTGGGATGATATCGCCTACTTGTAGATCCATTAAGTCACGCAATGAAATGTCTTGTTCTAATAAATTGACTCGGAAATTGACGGGTACATCCATGATCTCTTCGCGCAGTGCAGAACTCCAACGTACATCGGTTTCCATTTTATCCGACTGGACACCCGCATCGAGTAACTCACGAATGGGTTCAACCATCGAATAAGGCATGACCACGTGGAAATCGCCGCCGCCGCCATCGACTTCGATATGAAACGAGCTCACTACGATCACTTCCGTTGGACTGACGATGTTAGCCATACTTGGGTTCACTTCTGAATCCAAATATTCAAACTCAACGCCCATCACCGGTGACCAAGCTTCTTTGTAGTCACCGAAAACAATTTTTAACAGTAATTGAATGACACGACGTTCTGTTGGCGTAAATTCGCGCCCTTCAATTCGAGCGTGGAAACGGCCATCGCCACCAAAAAAGTTTTCCACCAAAATGAAGACTAAACGCGCTTCCATCGTGACCAACGCGGTCCCTTTTAACGGACGAAAACGCACCATGTTCAAACTAGTCGGAACATAAAGCGTATTTTGGTATTCACCAAACTTCATCATCTGTACGCCGTTGATCGACACTTCAGCCGTTTTACGCAGCATGTTGAACAAACTAATACGCATGTGACGAGCAAAACGTTCGTTGATAAGCTCCAGCGTAGGCATGCGCCCACGGACGATACGGTCTTGTGAAGAGAAGTCAAAGTTAATCGCCGATTTATCGGCAACATCGTCATCGTCTTCCGCCTCATCAACACTGTCTACACCATGAAGCAGGGCATCAATTTCGTCTTGGCTTAATAAATCAGTCACTTCTCACCTACTGCATTACAAAATCGGTAAACAACACTTTTTCGATCACAGGTTGCCCAACCGCTTTAGTGAGTGCCGCTTTAATGTCATCGGTCGCCTTATCTCTCAGCTCAATTCGTCCGGTAGGGCTACGAAGCTGTTCCACAGTGGCAGACGCAAAAGTGGCCAGTAAAGAGCTTTCCACTAAAGGTGAATGGTAACGTGCAAGGCTTTCGTTTTCTGAACCTCGCACCATCAACTGCACTTTGATTTGCACCAAACGATCTTTCTTATCACCCGTGACGTTAAACACAAACGGCTGTGCAATATTAACGTAAGCCACAGGATCCGTTGGCAAAGCTTGCTGCGCTGCGGGGGCTTGCTCACTCGTGGCTTCACCCTCATCTCCACTCATCAAAAAGAAAGCTGCACCACCACCAAGCAGTAACACTACGGCAGCAATAATGATAATCAGCAGTTTTTTCTTCCCTTTGGGGGCTTCCGCGCCTAACTCTTCATCGGCCATAATGTTCTCTATGTCGTTATTTTTAATATTAGTTTAAGCGTAATAACTGATTCCATCACGCTTTGATGCGACATTCAAATCAAGTTTGACGTCTGTATCAAGGTTTTCTTCGTCTAAATAGCTTCCGTTGCGCGTCAATTGACCAGATTGGGCATCCCCGTCGGCAGTGTAGCGCGCTTGTTGCTGACCAGCGCTCTGTTGTTGGACAGAGGTCTCACCCAACTGCACACCTTGTTGTGCCAACATTTCTCGTAGCCTTGGCATAGATTGTTCAATCACATCACGTGCTTGATGGTTAGCGACCGTAAAATGAACCGTCGTATGATCACCATTCATATTCATACGAATTTGTAAACGCCCCAATTCCGGTGGATCTAAGCGAATATCGACATGTTTAAGGTTTTTCGACATCATCATTTGCAGCCGTTCCGCCATTTGCTCACTGGCCATTTCTCGGTTAAGCAACAAAGGAGGCTGTTGCGCGGCTTGCAAGTTGTCAGCACGGCTCTGCGTCGCGTTCAAACCATGTTGCCCCAAAGCACTCGAAAGCTGCTGCGCTAATGTGCCCTCTTTTGACTCTTGAGCCGACCCTGCATCATTCACACCCGATAACGCTTTCGCGCCTAATCCGGCTTTGAATAGCGCGGGGTTGAGTGGCAATTCTGCATGGGTTGCAGCTGGTATCGCGGCCGCATTCGCTAACTGTTGTATTTGTACATTGGATAACTCATTGCTTGCTGTCACAAGAGGTGACGATGCTAGTGCGGCTTTATCTGCCGCCGCGGCAGCCTGCATGGTTTGAGATTGTTGCTGAGCTAAGGCTTGCTGAACAGAATGGGCTAATGAAACCGGCGTATTTTTACCCTTGAGGACCGTTTCACTTTGTGCCACGTCTAGAGGTAATGCTTGCCCTTCGGCAACAACTGTGTTCGCCCAAGGAATGGCAGCGGCAGTCAATAACGCCTCTGTGGGCAGTCCTTGCTGATCATTTTCCGAATCGGTTTGAGGTGTATTCGTAGATGGAGAGAGTGGCAACTTGCCCTCTGCTAAATTTGTTGTCAATTGTGAATCAAGTGCTTGCGCTTCAACCAAAGGTGATGGCTCTATGGGCATGGTGTTGTCACTTTTTGCCACCGCGTTAACTGCTGCATCGCCAACTTCAGTTGTGGCAAGTAAAGTGGCCTCATCTTCTATCGCTTGCGACAAAGCGCTTGCTTGCACTGACTTTGTATCTTGAGGCGGCTGAATGAATTTTCGGACTGATTCCGGCAGGATGAGTTCACCATTCTCTTCAGTCTCTGCGTTTAAGCTTGATGCCGTAGGTGAACCTTCCGCAGCAATCAAACGCTCTTTGTCCTGCTGAATAGGCAGCACACGCTCTGCATCTTGTTCCGTGATGTGCTGATCAGATAATGGAGCTTGCTCATTCACTGACGTCGGTGCTACTGGTTCAGTAGTGGGTTTAGCGAATGCATCCTGTGCTGGGATTTGCGCAGCCGCTGGCGCTTTTTGCTCCACTTGATCCGAGGAGTCACCTGCGTTGTCGTCGATTTGCACGTCTACCGGATGAGTGTTTTGTGGCAAGGTTTTGCCGTTTTGGTCAGCAAGTGCTTGATTGGCGCTATTTAAACGGCCAAGGATTTCATCGCCATCGCTCATAACCTGTGCTGTTTTCAGCTGAAGAGCGGGGTCATCAACCTCTGCTGAAGGGGGTGATTTTGTTTGCACGGTATCAACATCGGCCTCTTCACTCAATGCCTCACCAAGTTCTTTATCTAACAAGGCATCGCTACTTTGGGCTGCCACGTCATCGGTGAGCACAGCTCCCTCATCCAACGCCTTAAAGTCAGTTTCTGCCGAAGATTCAGTGCTACGACCCATAATGAGGGCGGTCAGTTTTTCAAAAAAACCTTGAGATTCAGAACCTTCACTCACCGCATCAGAGCCTGCTTTACTCACGCTGGCCATTTTAGAGGTGTCGGATGGTGTTGTAATATTTACATTCATATCCATGATGCTCGCACTAAAAACAGAGGATGACGCGGATTCATTATTGGCCAGTAAGCCATGTTTCATCATTTTTTGACGATGGCGCAGTGGATTAACCTAATGAACTCCGTGATTAGTCAGAAGCAAGAAATGAGCCAAGCCTTCAATATCGATAAAAAAGTATGACACCCATCTTATTGGACACGTTGACGACTTGAGGCGTCAGTGACTTAAAACTTATTTTGATTAAAACTTATGTTGCTTAAAACTTGTGTTGATTAGAACGTTGCCGACTAAAGAGCAGTGTAGAAAACTCATCCATCTGCTTCTGCTCTCGTTTATCTTGCAGACGTTGCGCTTCTATCTGTTTTTTTTCAATGAGCCATTCGTAAGAGCGTCGCTGTTTTCTCACTTCCATCCAATGCTCTTGGCAGTTATCTACCTGATTTTTGAAGTGTTGTTCTGCATCTCTTTGTTTGACAAGGGTTTCATCTAACTGGGTAAGAAATCGGTTTAAGTGTCCATATTGGCTCGCCGTCAAACCTGACATGCCGCGCTCCATAAGCTGCTGACAATAATCAAGACGATATTGCTCAATCTGCGCCAACTGCTTGTAATAACTCTCTAGCTCATCACGCGATTTAGATAACGCCATCACGGCTTTTTCTTCTTTGTCTTTGGCTTGATCAAGCAAAAACTCGAGTGCGTTATCCATCGATTACCCCACTTGCAAAACGTGCTTGAGCATATTGACGCACATGTCGTAAGGAACCGAATCCTTCATCCCTTGCTGCAAATATTCATCCAGCCTAGGTTTTAGCGTAAATGCACTGTCAATCGCAGGGTCCGTCCCCGGCTTGTAAGCACCGATAGAGACGAGATCTTGATTTTTCCGGCAGATGGAGAGTATTTGACGCACCGCTTTCGACATCAACAGATGTTCATCGGTGGTGATTTGTGGCATGACACGGCTGACCGATTTCTCTACATCAATCGCAGGGTAATGTCCGGCATCGGCCATTTCACGTGATAAAACAATGTGACCATCAAGAATGGCTCGCGATGCATCAGCGATCGGGTCTTGTAGATCATCCCCTTCGGTGAGCACGGTAAAGAAAGCGGTAATCGATCCTTGGTGAGGAGCTCCATTTCCCGCTCGTTCAACCAAGGCGGGCAGTTTAGCAAACACCGACGGTGGATAGCCTTTTGTAGCTGGCGGCTCACCCACAGATAACGCAATTTCACGTTGCGCTTGGGCAAAACGAGTCAACGAGTCCATTAGTAGCAATACATCTAACCCTTGATCACGAAAGTATTCCGCAATCGCTAACGCGGTTTGACAGCCTTTTAAACGCATCAACGGTGAGGAGTCCGCAGGCGCGGCTACTACAACTGAACGTTGACGTCCATCAACGCCTAAAATCTCTTCTATAAACTCTTTTACTTCGCGGCCACGTTCACCAATCAGCCCCACCACCACCACTTGAGCGGTTGTGCCACGAGTCATCATGCCAAGCGTTACCGATTTACCGACACCAGAACCAGCAAATAAACCAATCCGCTGCCCTTTACCCACCGTCAGTAAACCGTTGATCGCTTTTAGGCCAACGTCCAGAGGTTCTGTTATGGGTTTGCGAGCTAATGGATTGATGGGGTCAGCATTAAACGATGCGCGCTTTTCGGTATAAATCGGCCCCAGCCCATCGAGTGGGTTACCGACACCATCAATTACCCGTCCAAGCAGTTCCATCCCGACTGGTAAGCCAGCGTCCCCTGTCATTGGGGTAACTTTAGCTCCGGGCAGTACGCCTGTTATCTGTTCGCTGGGCATCAGATAGAGGTTATCGCCAGAAAAGCCAACCACTTCCGCTTCCATTTCTCCGGACATGGTTTCTACTTTACATAAGCTGCCAATAGGGGCTTTACAACCAGTAGCCTCAAGGGTTAAACCAACCACACGGACCAGTTTGCCCGATGCCATTGGGCGGCAGGTTAACCCTTCGGTTTTATATTGACTAAGGCGATCGGCAAGAGACAACACTATTGATCACCTTGTTGGTGACGATTGGTGCCACAAAAACTTTTCAACACGCTACGAATACGATCTTCCATTCGATAATTCACACTCGACTCACCAGCTTCAATCTGGACGTCACCGCGATTTAATGCTGGTTCTTTGACCAATGTCCAGTTTCGGAAATCCAGTTCTTTTTCGCCATAAGCAGAATGAATCACGTCAACATCTTCTGGATGGAGTTTTAATGTGATGGCAT
Organism: Vibrio sp. 3-2(1); assembly: GCF_963887575.1. NCBI lineage: Bacteria > Pseudomonadati > Pseudomonadota > Gammaproteobacteria > Vibrionales > Vibrionaceae > Vibrio > Vibrio sp. 3-2(1). Next base: position 687,395 of record NZ_CAWPGB010000011.1, read on the forward strand.
GACCGGATACAGGCAGGGATTCAACCGACGATTTGACGGTATCTAAGATCACTTGCGGATTGGTTTGTACCTCAACGTGAACGACTTCTTTGACCAAGGTTAAAACCATATCGACCAGCTGTTTTTCGACTTGGGCATTCATCAACTCTAGCGGTTGAGCAAATTGATTGGCAAGACCAACGAAAATATCAACCTGCTGCTGGATGAGAATTTGCCCTTCAGCGACACCCTCGGTTTTGCCTTGCTCAACACCTTCTTGGTGTCCTGCAATCAGACCTTCTTCTTTGCCTTTTTCATAACCTTGTTTGAATCCGGCTTCTTGACCTTGATGCAAACCTTCTTGATAAGCCCCTTGTTTGATCTGGCCAATCTCTTCTTCGCTGAGTTGCAGCGGCTCTTCAACCACTGGCTCATCAAAACTTGGCATCCAACCGGGGTCGTAGTTCATTGCCGTTTCTTTGGCTTTTTTATTGATCTCTGCGCCGTAGTCCGGCAACCCCCACTTTTTGGCTTGTTCAATATTAGCGTCTGCATCTAAACGTAAAAAGCCGCGTTTTCTTTCTCCAGACATAATGCTACCTATTGTTGAGTCAGGGTTAGATTATAAGAATTCGTCTGCGCCGCCAGACAGCATAATTTCGCCACTGTCGGCCATACGACGTGCAATCGCCAGAATCTCTTTTTGCGCCGCTTCGACATCTGATACTTTAATCGGAGGCATGGCTTCCAGATCATCTTTCATCATCTCAGCTGCACGTTTTGACATGTTTTTGAAGATCTTCTCGCGCAATGCGTCATCAGCACCTTTAAGCGCTTTTTGCAGTACATCTTGCGGTACATCACGCAGCAATTTTTGAATGCCTTGGTCGTCCACTTCGACTAAGTTTTCGAACACGAACATCAGATCTTGGATCTGCGTTGCCATGTCTTCATCTTGCTCACGCATCTGATCCATGAGGATGCCTTCGATATTGTTATCGAGGTAGTTCATGATATCAGCCGCAGCTTTCAAGCCACCAATTTTCGCCGCTTGCGCGCCCGCTTGACCGGCAAATTGTTTCTCCATGATTTCATTCAACTCAGCCAATGCCGAAGGTTGTACTTCTTCAAGGTTGGCAATGCGCATCAATAAGTCTAAACGGTCACGTTCAGCAAACTGTGCCAAAATTTCAGCCGATTGATCCGGTTCTAAATACGATAAAACAATGGTTTGGATTTGTGGGTGTTCATTAACAATGATGCTCGCCACTTGTCGTGGGTCCATCCATTTCAATGAATCCAACCCTTTTGAACCCGTGCCAAGCAAAATTTGATCGACCAAGTTATTGGCTTTATCGGCACCTAATGCAGCGATAAGCGCGTTACGCATAAAGTCTTCGCTGCCCATACCGATATTGGTGTATTTCTGAATATCTTCGAGGAAAGCACGATGCACCGCGCCGACTTTCTCTTGGCTAAGCTCTTTCGCTTTCGCCATCGCGCTACCGACTCGTTGTACCTGCTTAGGTTCAAGATGGCGGATGATGCCAGCGGCGTCCTCTTCGTTTAAGCTCAACAACAAAATAGCCGCTTTTTCATCACCAGAAATTGTTGAAATATCAACCGATGATTCTGTCACTTCTGTTCCACTCTTATTTTTATTATCAGGCATTTTGCATCCAATTCTTCACTACTTGAGCCGCAAGTTCAGGCTCATTGGCCACTAGAGCACGCACCGCTTTCAGTACATCCTCATCCTTGTGTAAGTTTGGCAAATCAATACCGGAACCAAACTCAAAGAGATCACCGCCATCAATACCACTGCCAATTAAACTGGTTTCACCATCAGCACCAATCGGTAAACCATCAGGTCCGTACATTGGGTCATCATCATCCGCAGCAGGGTTGAGCAGTTTTTTCAGCGCAGGGCGAACCAGCACCAGCACCACAACCACAATAACCAAGGCACTAGCAAACCAGCGTACCCAATCGTTGAAGTTTGGATGCTCCCAAATAGGGACATCAACCATTGACTCAACTTCAGGCACGGCAAATTGCATGCTCAAGACATTCAACAAATCGCCACGGTTTTCATCAAAGCCAACCGTCCCAATCAATACTTGTCGCACGGCGCTAATTTCACTTTCGCTCAAGGGAGTATAGGTGACTTCGCCAGTCTCTGGGTTAACCGATGGTCGGTTTTTAATCGCCACCGCAACGGTTTGACGATTTACCACACCCGATTGTTTACGTTCATGACTGATGGTGGTATCGAGTTCAAAATTGCGCGTGGCTTCTTTATGGACCGAACCTTGCCCAAGTACCGAGCCATCTTTCATCTGCGCAACGTCTTGTGGGATAGAAGCATCCGCAGGTGGCTGATTACTTAATGCACCTGGAACGCCAGCCACCACATTGCCGTTGTTATAGTCTTCAAGCGTATATTCGCTGCGTGTCGCTGGCGTATTCGGGTCAAAGCGTTTACGCGTTTGTTCAATGGCACTGAAATCCAGTTGGATATCCACTTGGGCGGTGTAATTACCAAAGCCTAGAATTGGGATTAATACCGAATCAATTTTGTCACGCAACGCCTCTTCTTGCTTGCGTTCAAGTTCTTGTTCTTTACGACGAGCAGAAGAGACGGGGTCTTGAGAGCCAGAGCTGAGCAACCGACCATGTTGATCAGTCACGGTAATTCGATTGGGTTTCATCCCTGGCACGGCACTGGCGACCATATCGACAATAGAGTCGACCTCTTCTTGTTTAAGGTTCGCGCCAGTTCGCAAGGTAAGAAATACGGAGGCAGAAGCATCTTGGTTATGACGAACAAATACGCTTTGCTTAGGCAGCGCCAATAACACACGAGCTTTGTTGACGAGCTTCATCTCTTCAATCGCTTTGGCAAGCTGACGTTCACGGCTAAGTTTAAGGCGCTCTTGCTCAAGGCGCTGAGAAACACCAAAGCCCATGTCTTGCATCAAGATTTCATCGCCCGCTTGCTTGTTTTGATTTAACCCTGCACGGACGAGGTTGAGTTTTAAGCTGTTGTATTCACTGGATGGCACTAAGATAGTATTACCATCTAATTTGTAGGTCAGTTTCTGCTGATCAAGATAATCGAGGACAGGAATAAGTTCTTCGGTTTCATAAGCGCCAAGCGGGCGCATTTCAGGTTCTCGAACCCAAAAGAACAACATGACAATCAGTGCCACACAGATGGAAATAGAGAGGACTAACACCACCTGGCGCAACAAGTCCAAGTCGCCCATCGCAAAATCACTTTTGGATGAACTCTTCTCTTCAAGATCTGGGTTTTGCGTGTCCATGTCTAGATCTGAGCTCGCCATTAAAGCGTGGTCAGAACCACTGGTCACGGTAAGATCGGTTGTTTGCTTATCTTCTGCCACGGCGGCTACCTAATTTATACGGGCATATTCATGAGTTCTTTGTAGGCGTCGACAAGTTTATTTCGAACTTGAATCGTCGCTTCAAAGGCTACACTCGACTTGTTACGAGCAATCATCACATCCGATAGTGAGACATTTTCATCTCCCCGATCAAAGCGGGTTTGTAAATTACCTGAGGTCTTTTGCAAACTGTTCACGTTATTAATGGCTTTGGAAAGCATGTCGCCAAAATCAGCACTCACACTTTGTCCAGTTGCCGTAGGACGAGCATTGGTTGCTTCCAACATCATTGTTTGCATTTCGCTGTTTAAACCATCAAGTCTCATTGCTACCTCTAACGCCAAATCTTTGACTGCTGTGCTGCTTCTTTCTGTGATGCAGCAATTTATATGCCATCACCCACTTTGGGGTTAATTCGGGATATCAATTCCTGCATCACGCATTTTTGCTAATTTGTAACGCAGTGTCCTAGGGCTAATTCCGAGCTTATCTGCCATCTCTTTACGGCGGCCTTGGCACTCGACTAAAGTATCCATGATAATGGTGTACTCTTGATCTCTCAGCTCATCACCCAATGCAGCGCCATTGTTATTAAACAACTTGTTCACTTCGGCTTGTGCTACAGGCTTAATCTCTGGTGTGGCAATATCGCTGCGCTCTACAACTTGTTGCAGGCTGCTAGCATCTTGCCAATCAACCCCTTCCAACAAGATATGTTCACTTGCAATGTCTCCTTGCTCGCTCAAAATCAGCGCGCGTTGCACGACGTTATCAAGTTCACGGACGTTGCCCGGCCAAGCGTAACTAAGCAACTTGTTAATGGCTTGCGGCGCGATACGAGGCACAGGTAAACCAAGTTTAGTGCAGTGACGCTCTACAAGGTGGTGAGCCAGCGGTTCAATATCCCCTTTGCGGTCACGTAGCGCTGGCCATGAGATTGGGAAGACGTTGAGGCGATAATATAAATCATCACGGAAATTGCCTTCCTGCACATACTGCTTTAGGTCGCGGTTGCTGGTCGCCAATACGCGGACATCAAGCTTAATGCTTTTACGCCCCCCCAAGCGTTCCACTTCACGCTCTTGGAGTACACGCAGCAGTTTTGCTTGTAGGTTCAGATCCATCTCGCTGATCTCATCGAGTAAAATGGTCCCACCTTGTGCTTGTTCAAATTTGCCCGGACAAGCTTGTACCGCTCCTGTAAATGCCCCTTTTTCATAACCAAATAAGGTGGCTTCGAGCATGTTGTCTGGAATGGCGGCACAGTTGATCGCCACAAATGGCCCATCTTTACGCGGAGATGAGTTATGAATGTAGCGAGACATGACCTCTTTTCCAGAGCCGCTTGGGCCCAAAATCATGACGTTAGCATCGGTTTTTGCCACTTTGTCGGCAAGTGACAATAAGCGCAGGCTTTTCTCATCTGCAACAACCGCATCACCATTATCATCCGATTTCACTGGCGCGTAACGGCTAACCATGTTGAGTAGCACTTCGGGGGCAAAGGGTTTTGCCATGTAATCAATGGCGCCCTCTTTCATCGCCGAGACCGCATCTTCAATATTGGCGTACGCCGTCATCAGCAACACGGGTAAATTGGGCCAATGCTGTTTGATGTTGCGCAGCAGTGCAAGGCCACCCATGCCAGCCATTTGAACGTCAGAGACAACAATATCAACAGGATGTGCTTTGAGTTTAATCAGTGCATCTTCGGCGCAATCAGCTTCCAGCCATTCATAACCGGCCAGCGCCAAAGTATCGACTAACGCTTCGCGTAGACCTTCATCATCTTCAACGATTAAGACTTTGCTTTGAGCCATCATCCTTCTCCAGTCTCTGTTGGTGAAGAAGGGGCATGACGCTCGAGTGGAATGCACATAGTAAAGCAAGCACCCTCCCCTTCTTCTGAAATTAATTCCAATCGCCCATCATGGGCGCGGCAGACCATTTGTACCACCGCTAACCCTAACCCCGTTCCTTGTGAGCGAGTGGTAAAAAACGGTTCCATAATTTTACTTTGCAGCGCAGCAGGGACTCCCGGGCCACTGTCTTGTACCGAGATTTTCAGCTCACCATTTACCGGGCGAAAAAAGACATCAATTTGTGACGCCTTACCCGCAATTTGTATTGCGTTCATCACTAAGTTACTCAGTGCAGAGGCAATGGCATTTGCATTGCCTAACACCACTGTCCCTTCTTGTTCCACTTCCTGATGATAATCAATTGCGCTATTTTTTAATGCCGTTTCCACCATGGGAACAAATTCGCTGACCAAGTCTGTCACTGTAAACGGCTGAATGACTTTATTGTCACCACCTTTGGCAAACAACAACATATCATTGACTTGTTTTTCAAGATCATGAAGCCTATCCATCAGCTTAGACTGAAAACGCTCTCTTGTAGCGTTTGGCAAGTTAGGCGCACCTAAATTTGAGGCATAGAGCATAGCGCTGGATAACGGTGTGCGAACTTGGTGTGCCAAAGACGCCACCATTCGACCGAGTGAGGATAAGCGCTGTAAATCACTGATGCGTGATTGAAGTAACCGAGTTTCGGTTAAATCGGTGATTAATATCAATTGGCCTGTTGCTGATGCTGAAATGGCTAATCTCACTTTACGACCATTGCGCAGCGAGATTTCATGCCCATCATCTTCTCTCGGCGCAAAAGCACTTTGAATGACGGAATACCATTTTTCACCCGCCAATGGGACTTGCAATAACCGCTGAGCTTCAGGGTTAGCTTCTCTGACTACGCCTTGAGTATCGAGCAAAATGACGCCAGCAGGCATCACATCAAGAACCTGTTTATAGCGCTCAACTTGATCCTCTACAGAATCTAAGTGAGATTGATTAATGGGTGTGTCAGGAGACTGCATGTCGAAATTCTACCTATAAAACAACAATAGCCTAACACGCAAAATACATGCCAGGCTATTTTTCTTTAAAATCAAAGAATTAATCCATTGCCAATATATTGACTAAACTTTACCCATGCTGTTTTTTAATCACCGTTGCATATTGTATTTACGCATTTTTTCAACCAAGGTCGTACGGCGCATACCCAGCATATCAGCGGCACGCGCTACCACTCCGCCTTGAGCTTCAAGGGCTTGGTTGATCATATTGACTTCCAAGTCCGCCAATAGCTCTTTCAAATTCACGCCTTCAGGAGGTAATGACTGCGGTGCGTTGAGATTTTCGTGCATCTCTTCGACGTCTTCAAAACTGAAGTTTTCAGAGAAAATACCCGCCAGCACATCACGTTCTTGGTCTTCAACTGAGCCATAGGAGCTGTGCTCTGGTTGGAATTCTGGAATATCACTATAGCGGTATTTAGTTGGTAAATGATTGACGTCGACGAGACTATTTGGATAGAGAATGATCATCCGCTCAACTAAATTCGCTAGCTCACGAACATTGCCCGGCCAATTGTGTTCCATTAACGAATTGACTGCTCGCGGGGTAAAACAAAATGGCTGTCCACCTTCCGCTTCCATACGTGTCATGAGTTCTTGTAACAGCAATGGGATGTCGTCTTTGCGATCTTTTAGCGCTGGCATTTCAATTGGGAAAACATTGAGTCGATAGTAAAGATCTTCACGAAATGATTCATCATCAATCATGTTTTCTAAATTGCGGTGAGTCGCTGACACCACACGCACATTCACTTTAATGGTGGTGTTACCGCCCACACGTTCAAAGCAGCGTTCTTGTAACACACGCAACAACTTTACCTGCATCGACATCGGCATATCACCGATCTCATCGAGAAATAAAGTACCGCCTTCGGCAAGCTCAAAACGACCTTTACGCGCGGTTATCGCTCCGGTAAACGCCCCTTTTTCATGACCAAATAATTCACTTTCAAGTAAATCAGCCGGAATCGCACCACAGTTAATCGGCACAAACGGACCGTTGCGGCGTGCAGAATGATAATGGATGTTACGCGCAACCACTTCTTTGCCCGTTCCAGATTCACCTAAGATCAACACATTAGCTTCTGTGCCTGAGACTTGCTCAATCAAATGGCGAACTTCTTGGATACCATGACTTTGGCCTACAAGGCTACGAAATAAGGTATTCTTACGCGATGTAGAGGGAACTTGCACGCCTTTACGTCCTAAAAATTCTTTGCAATGTCGTAATGCGTCACTCAGTTGAGGATAATTAAGGGGTGACTCAAGTTCACCGACGTATTGAGTAAATTCTTCCAATGAATATGGCTGCTTGTTTGCCATTAGAAGTGGAATATAGTTGGCCTTAGTCAACCACTGAGCTATCTCATCAGTTAACTGCTCACTTTTTAGCGATCCAATAATGCAGCCCCCCCACAATCTTGAACAATCAATATCCTTGATTTGGGATGACTCGATCGCCTCGCAGTGCTCTCCAACAAATTCTAAAATGTTACTTAGATTGAGACGGATCTGCGGATCGTCTTCTATCACAAGCAGTTTTGCTAAACCTTGCATAGGTGAGAATATTTGCCTTAAATCAGAGAAATTGTGGCCGCACTTCTGAAAATCGTTATTCAGTTTTGTTTTTCTATAATCACTTGATTAAACGATAGACAATTTGTGGAATTCAGCAACAAAAAAAGCCATTAGGCTAGTAATGGCTTCTATTCTATGGAATAAAAAAAATAAGGCAACCAAGCAATGAGCTGGTGTGACATCAGTTAAAACTTTAAAAAATAAGTGCCTAAAGTTTTATAAATAACTTATATGCCCACTTCGCTTGCCGTTAGATTGTGGTATTCAGGAGGGATTTGATCCCATGCTGATTTAATTTCTCGAATGATGTCGATCACATCATCCAGTGGTTGCGGGTCATTTTGATGATTCGCTTCGGTGATCTGAGTGATCATAAATTCATAAAGCTGATCTAAATTTTTTGCAATATCCCCGCCATCACTCATCGATAAGCAACTGCGTAAGCTAATAATGATATCCAATGCTTTACCAAGGCGCTCACCCTTACTTGGGATATTGCCCTGTAGCATTGCTGCTTTTGCTTGAATAAGGCGTTCAATGGCACCCGCCATCAACATTTGTACGACTTTATGCGGCGAGGCCGCACTGAGCTGGCTATCCACTGATACCTTTTTGTATGCCTGTAAAGAACCGCGCATAGTCTTCCTCTTATAAAAACTTTTTGTATTGCTGAACGGATTTATTACCGTGTCGGTATTTTTGGAGCGTTCTACCGATCTCGACCGTTTTTGACTGCATCAGTTCAACAAGATGTTTAGTTTCATCAATAGCCTCTCGCCATTGGCTCGACATTGCAAACTGTGGATTTTCTGACGCATGCGTCAGTAAGTTTTGCAATATCCGTTCCCTTTTATCGACAAGATGATTGATTTCTTCAGTATTAATTTCATCAATGACAAGCATTGCTCTTATTTGGTGATCTAGATCACTTAAAAGGTCGAGTTGCTGTTCCATATCAGCCGCCTAACGCATTCATCATACCAGCTAATTGGTTCTGCATTTTACTGGTCGCGTCTTGCATTGCTGAAAACTTAGAATGCGTTCGCTTCTCCAAACTGTCCATGCGGCGATCGAGTGCCGCTTGGTCGTCCGCCACACGGTAGTTGCGTTCTACTAAGCTTTTTTCGCGTGTGCGAATCGACCCCGTCACCCCCGTCATGCTCTGAATAGCATCTTCAACCCGTTTGGCAAATCCTTGGTTTCCACCAAAGAACTCACCTAGCTTATTAAAGTTGTTATTGAGTTGGCGATCTAGCATGTCGTAGTTAATTTCAAGTGTCCCTTGGCGTGTGGTGGTAATACCAAACTCAATCAGACTTTTGATCTCTTCTGGAGCCTGCTCAATTCTAGTCGAAAAAACACTACGTAGGCGGGAGTCTGCACTGCGCACAATACTGTCACCCGCCAGTGGCCCAGCTTGGCCAGTCCGAGGGTCAACGCCTCCAAGTTCTTTAGAGACCTGATAAAACTGATTATACGCCGCGACAAATTGTTCAATATCATCTCGCACGGTTTTGCGGTCATATTCGATGCCAATTTCAGCCGGTGGTTTGCCTTTGGCCGTTTGCCCTTTAAGGGTCAAATCAACCCCTTCAATTGCATCTTCAATCACGTTGTTGTTGCTAGAAAGGGTCGCCACACCGTCCAAAACCACCACGGAATCTTGGCCTGCTTGTACTTGAGTCATACCTTGATAGGCGTCAAACGATGCTTGTGCCGCTCTAAGTTCAGCATCTGCTTTGTCCACTTTATCTAAATACTCACGCTCTTGCGGGTCAAGCTTTTCACGCTCTTTCTGCTTGGCTTGCTCTGGCGTCAGTTCACCACTACGCACCGCCGCCGCAACCGCGGCTTTTTCAGCTGCTAATTGCTGTTCAAGCTTGGCTTGCGCTTCTTTGGGGGTTACATAGGAGTCAACCAAAGTACCAGAAGCAGTATTAGTCCAACCGGGCACATCTGGCGCTTTTTCTAACGCGGTCGCATCAAGCTCTGGCTCAGGTTCATAGTAGGAATCGAGCAAGGTGCCAGAGGCGGTTTCAGTCCACCCTGGAATACGATCTTGCGGTTTCAGATATTTATTGGCAGCAACACCGGCGGCGGCAGCAGCTTTGACGGCGGCGTCGGTTAATTCACCGGCAGCATTAGCAACTTTACCGTCGGCAGCTACTTGCCCGGCGACTTCTTGAACACCACTCGCCATACTTTGGTCAACTTCGCGTGCCGCCGCACCTATTTTCTCGGCGACTTTTGCAGCGATAGCTTGTTGAGCTGGCGTGAGTGGTGCAATGATTTGTTGCGCCGCAGCGCGTGCTTTTTCTAAATCTTTAACGCGCTCTTCCAGCGTTTTGTATTCTAGATTTTTGAGCGGATTTCCGGCATCAGACTGAGCATTAATTTTAATGTCATGATCTTTTCCAGATAGATTAGAGGCCACAATCAAACGTGGCCCTTCAACATCATTGATTACCGAAGCACGAACTCCAGGATTGGTTTTAGTGCTGTTGATACCGCGAACGATATCAATCAATTTTGAATTGGCTTGGACATCAACATCAAACTTCTGATCACCAAGTGAAATCTGCAGCTTACCAGGACCAAACTTTGCCTCTTTATCTAAAACATCCGAGGCAACTTTATGGCTCTGTGCAAGCTGCAACACATCGATAGCATATTTACCTGCTATTGCGTCAGTGGTGGCTGTCGCGGAGACGACATTTTCATCAGTAGTATCGACTTTTCGCAAAGCGAAAGCCTTCTCCTGACGAAAATTCGTCATAAGATTTTTCATCGTATCCAGCGACTCTTTGAGCCGGCCGTAGGCACTGATACTGGCATCAATTTGGCCAAGCTCATTATCAATGCGTTGCTGCTTAGGAACGCGCTCTGCATTGACAATTTTGCTGACCAAGGAATTGATATCCATGCCAGTATTCATACCCATCGGGCCTAAGCTCATTAAATCACCTCAAAAACTACGATTACACCTTAGCAACCAATAAACCTGTACTGTGGTCTTTTTGTCTGGCAAGGCGTCGCAAAACCTCTAGCATTTCCTCGTTCGGGATCTGACGAATAATGTCACCAGTACTGGCTTCATAAATCGTCACAACATCCCGTCCTGATTCTTCATCGACTCTAAACGCTAAGTCTTTGTTGATAGATGAGATAAATTCATTCATCTGCTCTACCATCTTGGCTCTTTCCGATTTGTTGATCTGCTCTCGTTGCTGTGCAAGCTCGATTGCCGCTTCAACGCTTTGGTTTTGCCTATTTCTTAACTGTTCAGTACGATTCACCTCATTTTGTTTCGAGGAAGCGCGTGTCGCGCCATCGTTTTCTGAAGCAAATTTAATGCCACTTTGCGAGCCGTAAGGCTGGATGTTCGATGTGTAGGATGGTATTTCCATAACAATCTCCCTTCCACCTCATAGGTTGGCAGTGAAAACACTGCTTTCCCCACAAAGCTCCATTCGCCTATCGGTTAACCCAATAGACTAAGAGCTGCAGATGGTGACTGCTTCGCCTGTGCCAAAACTGACGTACTCGCTTGCTGCAAAATCTGCGACTTCGTCATTTGGGTTGTTTCACGGGCATAATCAGTATCCTTAATTCGACTACGAGAAGCGTTGACGTTCTCGTTGATGTTATCAAGGTTACTGATGGCATGACCGAAACGGTTCTGGAATGCACCTAACGAGGCACGTTGGCTATCAACGGCCTTTAGTGCACCATCAATCAAAGCTACAGCTTCCTGAGAGCCGCCAACCGTTGTGACATTAATGTCTTTGACGGTTACGTCTTTACCTGCAGCAAAACCAATTTCAGTACCCAGTCCACCACCAATAGTGACATCGCTTGAGACTTTTTGATTGGCGGCAAACAGTTGTAGTTTACCTTCATCACCGACTGAAGCTTTGATGTCACCATTTTGACCATTAATGTAAGTAGCGACTTCTTCTAAGTCATCACCCGCTTTAGCGTTAATGGTGACTTCGCGAGCTTCTCCTTGTTTATCAGTATAGCTCAGAGTCAGATCCGTCGCATTGGTGACTGACCAGTCAGGCGCTTTGCCATTTGTCGCGACATAACTCTTACCGCCCATCGCTTTTGTGTCAGAACGCATGTCGCTCATGGAAAGCATCACAGCTTCACCAGAATCGGCACCAATTTGGAAAGATTTATTACCAAACGAACCATTTAGCAGTTTATTACCACCAAACGAGGTTGTTTCAGCAATACGGTTTAATTCATCATTGAGTGCTGAGACTTCCTCTTGGATCGCTTGGCGTTCTGAACTTGAGTTAGAACCGTTTGCTGATTGCAAAGAAAGATCTCGCATACGTTGCAAGATGTTGGTGGTTTCATTCATTGCACCCTCTGCGGTTTGTGCAATGGAGATACCATCATTTGCGTTTCTTACCGCCATATCTAAGCCACGGCTTTGTGACGTTAAACGGTTTGAGATTTGTAGACCCGCTGCATCATCACGCGCGCTATTGATTTTATAGCCCGATGACAGACGCTCCATCGATTTCTGCGTACCATCAGCGGCGTTATTTAAATAACGCTGTGCGGTCATTGCAGACACGTTAGTGCTTACATTAATTGCCATATTGATCTCCTTAGGCATTGTGTTGATGTACTTCCGTGTCTCTCACCTCACGTCGGTACACCTCATTTCTCTCGTATCCTTTAACGGCGAAAGATTTATATCCTTTAGAAAAAAATAAGCCTTTTTTTAAAATTTATGCAGCGAGCATGAGAAATGTGATTAGCGTCAAAAAGTAAGAAAGATAATGCTGCATCGACTAACACTTTTTCCACTTTGCCGCTAAGCAAAAAAATCCAGCCGAGGCTGGATTTTCATTAAGGATAACTCTTGAGCTATTGGGCTCTTTTAGCCAAGTAAGCTAAGTGCCGCTTGTGGCGCTTGTTTTGCTTGAGCCAGCACTGAGCTTGATGCTTGAGAAAGAATTTGCGACTTAGTAAGCGCTGTTGTTTCTTTGGCAAAGTCAGTATCTTTAATGCGGCTCTTAGAAGCACTCACGTTTTCGTTAATGTTATCTAAGTTGCTGATTGCATGGCTAAAGCGATTTTGGAATGCACCTAATTGTGCGCGGTGGCTATCTACAAATTGCAGTGCAGCATCAACAATGGCAACCGATTCTTGAGCGCCACCCACAGAGGTCACATCAATGACATCTACGGTAACAGCTTGACCAGCTTGCATGCCGAGCTCACCAGCAAGACCACCTGCGAATGTTACAGGGCCTTCTACTTTATTACTGCCAGCGAAGACTTGTAGTTTTCCTTCATCATCAACTGATGCTTTCACCATATCAGTTTGGCCGTTGATGTAAGTCGCCAACTCTTCAATATCATCGCCTTCTTTAGCTGAGATATTGATAGTCTGATCTGTACCTGAAGTATCTTTCAGTGTGATTTGTAGATCGTTGCTGCCGGCTTGAACTGACCAATCTTTATCTTTGCCGTTCGCCGCTTGGTAGCTTGTGCCGCCCATCATAGCATTGTCACTACGCATGTTGTTTAGGCTAAGCATGACGGCTTCACCGTTATCCGCACCGATTTGGAATGACTTAGTTTCAAAAGTACCGTTAAGTAATTTGTTACCACCAAATGATGTGGTTTCTGCGATACGGTTTAACTCGTCATTCAGAGCGGTGACTTCTTCTTGAATCGCTACACGGTCTGCTTTTGAGTTTGAACCGTTAGCTGATTGCAGTGACAAGTCACGCATACGTTGCAAAATGTTGGTCGTTTCATTCATCGCACCCTCAGCGGTTTGTGCAATAGAAATACCGTCATTCGCATTACGTACTGCTACGTCAAGACCGCGGCTCTGAACATTCAAACGGTTAGAGATTTGTAGGCCTGCCGCATCATCTTTTGCGCTGTTGATTTTAAAGCCAGAAGATAGGCGTTCCATTGATGTTTGTTGTGCATTGCTAGCGCCGTTTAGGTAACGCTGTGCTGTCATCGCTGATACGTTGGTATTTACATTAACTGCCATGGTGATTACTCCAATTGATTTTCCGATGTTTCCGGTTTCCGACGTCTCGGAAAACCAAATAGTTCTCTCAAAGTTACTTTTTATAACGGCGGTATTTTCCAAAGCTTGAGGATTTTTTTTCAATTTTCTTAAAAAAAATGTGTTTAGTGTAAAAAACAGGACAAGAGGTCAAAAACCCATCAAAAAGGTAATAATTTCGCTAAAGAGTTGTTGATAAAGGTCGATAATTGTTGATTTTTATCGCTAGCGAAGTAAGGCCAATGCTAGGTTTGGCTGTTTTTTGGCTTGCGCAAGAATAGAGATACTGACTTGTTGTAGGATTTGCTGTTTTACCATTTGGGTGGTCTCTTTCGCATAGTCCGTATCTTTAATTCGACTGTTTGAAGAAGCGAGGTTTTCATGTACGTTGTCGAGGTTGTTGATGGCGTGGTTAAAACGGTTTTGCAACGCGCCTAACTCAGAGCGATGGCTATCAACGTACTGCATTGCGGTATCAATGACGGCAACCGCCCGCTGCGCACCACCGACTTCGGTAATATCAAGAGTGTCTACTGCTTCATATCCCGTCACATTCATTTGCAACTGATTGGCTAAGCTACCTTTAAAATCAATAGTCCCAGAGGTTTCTTTACCCGCCATGAACAGCTGTAGCTGTCCTTTGTCGTTGACTGACGCCGATACTTTATCGGTTTGCCCATTGATGTAGGTTGCCAACTCTTCAATATCGTCCCCTACTTTTGCTTGGATTTGAATGTTGTGCTGTTTTCCCTTGGCATCGGTATAGCTCATGGTGAGCTGCCGATTATCTTGTGTCACCCGCCACTGGCTATCCGCCATGCCTGCCGCAACATAGCTAAAGCCCCCCATATCCAAACTGTCTGAACGCATATTTTTTAACGAAACTTGCACTGCTTCGCCAGAGCTCGCCCCTATCTGAAATGAGGATTGACCAAACGAACCGTTCAGTAACTTACGACCACCAAAAGAGGTGGTTTCAGCAATTCGGTTTAATTCATCGTTCAAGGCGCCCATTTCTTCCTGTAAAGCTTGCCTATCCGCTTTACTGTTCGCGCCATTCGCCGACTGCAAAGAGAGATCTCGCATACGCTGAAGCAGGCTGGTGGTCTCTTGCATTGCACCTTCAGCAGTCTGCATGATTGAAATGCCATCATTAGCATTGCGTACAGCGACATCTAAGCCCCTCATTTGCGACTCAAGGCGATTCGAAATTTGTAAACCTGCAGCATCATCTTTGGCACTATTAATACGCTTCCCGGAAGCAAGACGCTCCAAAGATTGATTCAACATTTCGCTTGCTGAGCCTAAGTGGCGCTGCGCAATCAAAGCAGAAACATTGGTATTAACGGTAATTGCCATAACAGACCCATGCCATAGAATGAATGATCTCTTTATCGGACAGTAGACGCTTTTCTTTACATAAAATGCTTAAAAAAGAAAAACCGAGCACAAGGCTCGGTCCGATAGTAGGTCAGTATTGAAACTTACTTTAGTTCAAGATGTTGCAGCATCTCAGCTGAAGGGGCAAAAAAGTACGCACCCGTTACGGCCTTGGTAAAGCGCAGCAGTTGGTCTGTTTTACCGTCCGCCACACCATACATACTTTCCAACATCACTTTAAAGTTATGCAGCGTATGGCAATAAGCAATGAATAGTAAACCGTGCTCACCACTCACCGTACCGTAAGGTAAGCTGTGACGAACAATTTTTAGCCCTTTCCCCTCTTCTTTGATATCGACACGGCCAACGTGAGACGCTGCTGGTACATTATCAAGCTCAATCGAATCAGGCTTAGTGCGCCCAATCACTTTTTCTTGCGCCGCCACATTTAAGCGATTCCAAGCTGGAAGGTTATGCACAAAACGCTGCAACATCACATAGCTGCCGCCAGCAAATTCACCATCAGCAATCAGTGCAACTTCTTGACGTTTTTCGGCTTTAGGGTTTTCAGTGCCATCGATAAAGTCCGTCATATCTCGCGCATCTAAGTAACGAAATGAGTAGGTTTCATCCACCATTTCAACCAACTCAGCCACGGGTTCCATCCATTTACGCAACACATAAAACAGCAAGTCATGACGCTGAGAATGGCAGTGAATCAACACATCCACCTCGGTACTTGGTGCTATGGTTTCGCCTTCACCAAGCTCAGGAAAATCAATCAGCTCTTGTGGTATGCTTTGGTTTAAACGCTGCCAAAAGGTGCGAGTAAATGCGACCGACACGGTTAATTCAGCGCCGGGTTGATGTTGATTTATCTCATTGACTAAAGCGGGCAATGCTTTTAATTGCGCTAAAACATGCGCCGGATTTTGCTTTACTTTTAAAAGGCTAAATAGTGCAAACGGACCTGCTTCAGGCAGAATCGCGGTTTGAGGTTGTGTCATAAAATATCCTCACTTACTTATTTTTGCTCAGTGTAATTCAGTTTTTTGGGGCGACCTTGATTGGGATCACGCCTTGTCTATGAGCGGGATAGAAAAACAATCACGCACACTTTTACTCTTCAGTAGATATAGGCCAAACCATAACAGCACCAACAGTGTGCTTGCATTGGCCCAATTAAAAACGCCGTGCTCTAAATAGATATGATAAAGCGTTTGCATAAATTGCAAGATAACCATAAGTAACGTCAGCGGTTTTCCCATGCTGACGATGCGGTTTAGCCACGATCGTTCAGGAGCACGTAAGCTGATAAGCCACATCAGAATGATACTTGGCAACCCTATAATCAACCCCAAATAAAGCATCGAATGGTCTGGGTAAACAATGGTTAAAATCGTCGTACCATTATCTCGGCTTGCTCCTGCCACCACGAAAACAACCCAAGCTTTTGCCAAAAATAACCAACCAAGCCAGATAAGTTTAGGGGCTTTAAGAAAACCATGTTGGTCGTATCGCTCTAACGCATAACGCATCAATACCTTCGCTCTTTTAAAAAAACGTTTTTACTTTAGCGAATCGATTTCAAATAGCTAGCCAGATCTTTTGCTCTTGACCAGTTTCTAACTTGAACATCACGCATAGTGATCAATCTCAATAGTGAAGGATGACGATACGTGATAGGGTAAGCGCCTGTCTATAGCCGCTTGTAAACGTTATGAATAAAACGATTATTCCCTCAGAACAAACTCAGCAACAAGCCATGAAAGTCGCCTTAGCCACTCAAAAGCAAGGGCAAACGAAAGAACAAACCAAGCTGATCGCTCAAGGCATTGAGAAAGGCATAGCCTTGTATAAAAAGCAGCAAAAAGAGAAAAGCCGACAGGCAGATAAAGCCAAAAAAAGAGCATTGCAGCTAAAGAAAACCGCACAAAATACGGAAGAAGAACCCGCACACATTGAAACTTCATCCAGCTTGGTATCGACCTCATGGTTACCTTGGGCACTGCTGATCGTGAGCTGGCTTGGTTTTATCTCTTATCTAGTTCTGAAAGGTTAAACTGATGAAAAGACTGTCTATATTATTGCTGGCAGCGCTAATGATAGGCTGTAGCTCATCACACAGCCCACTCCCAAACGATGCAGATCGCATCCAAATTCGTACTGATGCCGGATTTGATGCTGGTCAGTGTGACTGGTTAGGGGATGTGACAGGCAGTGAAGGTTACTGGTTCAGCTCTTGGCTCATTCCCAATGACAAATTAATTCGAAGGGCAGTAAACGAGCTAAAAACTCACGCTCATCAACTGGGAGGCGATACAGTAACGCTCGACTACTCCAATTATTTCAAAACCTCTGTCACGATTTTCGGTACTGTTTATCGTTGCTTACCCAATGTGGATATGAAAACACCATAAAAAAAGCCAGCAAATGCTGGCTTATGCACTAAATCCAAGGCTAGTCGCAATATCACAGCGACGATCTAATACCCATTGACTATCAAATGGCCCCCAATCAGAGAGTTGATAGTAACCATCATTGTGACGCCTTCCATCTTGAACAAACATCAGTTCAATCCCTATTCCTGGCAGTGCTTTCAGGACATCCTGAATCGTACGGCGAGGCCACCCCGTTTTTTCGATGAGTTTGGGCACGTTTGGTCTTTCAAGGCTTTCTACTAACAAAGCTAAATACAGTCGCCTTGCAAAAACAGGACTCAGTTCCATTGACACCTCCTATTACTGTGCCGCTTCATTATTTCTGTTTTCACATTTAGAGTGTTGCGTTCGATCAATAACTTTCCAATCGTAAGCAACTGAAACACATTTTTTTTAAACAACGAAATAAAAGCATCTCTATTTTGTAAGCCACAGCGCTTCCTGATAGGATTTGACCATTAAAAAAATAATACGCCTCAACAAGGATTTTTATGACGATCACCATGTATGGCATCCCCAACTGCGACACCATTAAAAAAGCACGGAAATGGTTGGAAGCTGCGGGGGTGGATTACCAATTTCATGACTACCGCAAACAAGGTATTGATGCCGAGCTCGTGGCTCAGTTTTGCCAAGCGCTTGGTTGGGAAAATGTACTCAATAAACGCGGTACAACTTTTCGTCAGCTCACGCCCTCACAAAAAGAGTCATTAGATGCTAACAATGCAGTGACCTTGCTGGTTGAGCAACCTGCTATGATCAAACGACCTATTTTATTGGTCGACACCCATTACCATCTCGGTTTTAATGCTCAGCAATACTCTGCTATTTTCTCTTAATACAAGGATTTCAAGGATGACAGACAGCCCTGTACTGGCGCTCGCAAAAGATCTCATTAGTCGCCAATCAGTAACTCCTGAGGATGCAGGTTGCCAAGACCTGATGATTAAACGCTTACAAGCGCTAGGGTTTGAAGTGGAAACAATGGTCTTTGAAGATACCACTAATTTTTGGGCTCGCCGCGGCACTCAATCGCCTCTTTTTGCCTTTGCTGGCCATACGGATGTGGTTCCCGCGGGTCCTTTAGCGCAGTGGCATACAGCGCCGTTTGAACCGACTGTAATTGATGGTTATTTACATGGGCGCGGGGCGGCAGATATGAAAGGCTCGCTTGCTTGCATGGTTGTCGCTGTCGAGCGCTTTATTGAACAGCACCCTAACCATCAAGGTTCGATTGCCTTTTTGATCACTTCAGATGAAGAAGGGCCATTCATCAATGGCACCACTCGCGTAGTCAATACGTTAATGGCGCGTAATGAGCCAATTGATATGTGTATCGTCGGTGAGCCATCGAGTACATTAAATGTGGGCGATGTGATAAAAAATGGCCGTCGTGGCTCAATTACAGGCGATCTACAGATAAAAGGGATTCAAGGACACGTTGCTTATCCTCACCTTGCTAATAACCCGATTCACCAAGCCTTGCCTGCGTTAGCCGAACTTGCGGCAATAAAATGGGATGAAGGGAACGCTTATTTCCCACCGACCAGCTTCCAAATTCCAAACTTGCAAGCTGGCACGGGAGCATCAAATGTCATCCCCGGTGAGTTTGACGTGCAGTTTAACTTCCGTTTCAGTACCGAGTTAACCGATGAAGAGATCAAGCGCCGCGTGCATTCTATCTTAGATGCCCATGGATTGGATTATGAATTGCGCTGGACGTTAAGCGGCCAACCTTTCTTGACCGATACGGGCTCATTACTGACTGCCGTCGTTAAAGCCGTCGATGAGGTGAACCACAAATCCCCAGAGCTATTAACGACGGGGGGCACATCTGATGGACGCTTTATTGCCCAGATGGGCGCACAAGTGGTCGAACTTGGTCCTGTTAACGCGACAATTCATAAAGTTAATGAGTGCGTTAAGATTGCCGATTTAGAGAAACTGACGGATATGTACCAAAAAACCCTAGAGAATTTATTGGTGTAACCCATGACTCCAGAGCAGTTGACCGGACAAACCGACTCCCATTTAACATCAGTGCTGATTGGGCAGAAATCTTTCTTGGTTCACCCCGGGGTGATCCAAGATTTGCTCGATCTAAAGCAAGCGGCTGACGACGCTGGTTTTGATTTCCATATCGCCAGTGGGTTTCGTGATTTTGAACGCCAGTTGAACATCTGGAATCGGAAAATGTCAGGGCAAGCCGAATTACTTGATAATAACAGTCAACCGGTAAACCCTGCTCAGTTAAGCGAAGAACAAAAGATATTCACGATTTTGCGCTGGTCAGCGCTGCCCGGTAGCAGCCGCCACCATTGGGGGTGTGACTTTGATGTTTTTGATCGCAAAGCATTACCGACAGGTGTCACGCTCAAGCTTGAACCGTGGGAATATCTCTCAGGCCACCAAGCTCCTTTTTACCAATGGATGAAGGAGCATTTACCTAAATTTGGTTTTTTCTTCCCCTACCAAGGAAAGAAAGGCGGTGTTGCGTTTGAACCTTGGCATATTAGCCACAAAACAGCGGCTAAAGACTGTCTTGACCTGTTGACGCCAAGCGTATTGGCGACACAGCTTGAAAACATGCCGCTCCTAGGTGTGTCGACGGTACAAGAGAACTTAGATCGGATCTACACTCAGTACATTGTTAACATCAGCCAACCGGAGTCCTAATATGGAATTCATTACCAACCCTTGGGTTATCACTATTGTAATCTTAGCGGTGTTTATCGGTAATATTGCCGCGCTGAAATACACGGCTAACATGAAATTTGGCTTGAAAGGAAAGAAGAGTGATCTGGATAAACTCAACGAACTTGATAAGCACGAAGACTCAGATTCAGAGCAAAGATAAAGGGACTTTCGTCCCTTTATTTTTCATGGATTCGTCATCACAATTACTGACGCTCGGCAATCGCCGACAGTACAGGCACCATATCTTTCAATAGATCCTCTTCCACCGGCTTGCCGGCTGAATTGGTCACGTTGATCGAGGTACGGTTGCCTAGATCACCTAATAAGAAGGTGTAAGTTCCACTTTTCAGCGAGATAGGTTTCACCCCAATGTCTTGCCAAAAGGCGTCATCTGGCGCGGAGTATTTCGCTTTTATTGTACCTTGAGATTGATTGCGCTCTTCGAGCGTAAAACCGAACTGCGGCATAAGATTAGGCAAACGTTGCCACAGAACATCGTAAGAGGTACGAGCAATAATGACAGGGAAACCACTACGGTCACTGCCCATCGTAATGGGGATCTGTTTAACCAACTGTTGAGCTTTACGTGCTGCTTCTTGACGTAGATCGGTATCGTAACGAGCCGTGACCAAATTGGTCATGAACGCATTATAACGCTCTTTATTGGTGGCACTCACTGGCATCTCTTTGTCACCTTCACGCCAACCAGTCAATGAAATCTTAAAGCCAAAACGATTATTCGCCATCACTCGTGAGATTTGGTAGCGGCTACCAATCTCAACTTCTTCATCTTCAGAAACCCAAGTCACCCAATCAGTATCAATCTGGTTTTCACTTTGTGCAGCGATACCAATGTTTCGCTCTTTAAGCATGGCTAACGCAGTTTGCCACACCTTGTCGGCTTCATCTTGCTTGATCATCCATAATGTCACTTCGCCATTTTGGCGCTCGGCACGCGCGCCAGGGATCAATTCTAATACTTGTTGAGGAGGACGAATATCCACAGTACGGCCAATGCCACCTTGGAAGTCACCTTCTGGTATTTGGTAGTTAAGATAAAACTGCGGAGTGGCTCCTTCAGGAAGTTGCCACTCTTTTAGAGCCGGGGTTTCTAAATAAGCAAAATCATCTTTTGCTTGGCGACGCTGAGAAGCGTTACCAGCACATGCGCTTAAAACAAAAACAGCTAGTGAACTGATAACTAGCTGATGAGTAAATTTCATTCAAACTCCTAGACTGCCGAGGAAAAAGCCTCGGCACAATATTGAATCGATTTAGAAGATACAAGCTTCGGTCATGGCTTGGGCAACAGTTGGTCGTGCTGGTTCAGACAGTTCAGTCAAAGGTAGACGTAGATCACCATTTGTAATCAATCCCATTTTGTGAGCAGCCCATTTCACTGGAATCGGGCTCGACTCAACAAACAGACCTTTATGCAAAGGCATTAAACGTTGATTAATAAGCTCAGCCTCGTCGAACCGGCCTTCTAATGCTAAGTGCATCATCTGCGCCATATCTTTAGCGGCAATATTATTCGTCACCGAAATAACACCTTGTCCACCTAATTTAACAAACTCCAAACCCGTCGCGTCATCGCCACTTAATAAAATAAAGTCTTTTCCACAAAGCTCACGATGAAGAGCCACTCGGCTCAAATCACCCGTTGCATCTTTCAAAGCGACAATCGTTTTAATTTCAGCAAGGCGAGCGACGGTTTCAGGACGCAAATCCACCGCTGTACGGCCTGGTACATTATAGAGAATCTGAGGGATATCAGTCTCTTGAGAAATTGCTTTGTAGTGTTGAAATAAACCTTCTTGGGTTGGTTTATTGTAATAAGGAGTCACACTTAAACAGCCAGCAATACCTGTGTTATTTAATAAACGGCTAAACGTTACCGCCTCATGAGTAGCATTCGCACCCGTTCCCGCAATCACAGGAATACGTCCTTCGGCAAACTCGACGGTTTTTGCGACAACTTTGACATGCTCTTCAACGGTTAGCGTGGCAGATTCACCCGTTGTTCCGACGGCAACAATGGCGTCAGTTCCGGCTGTCACGTGAAAGTCCACCAGCTTCTTCAAACTAACAAAATCAACCTCACCATCATGATTAAACGGTGTAATGAGCGCTACGATACTTCCTGAAAACATGTCCATCTCCCTAATTTGTTACTTTCTGCATGGTACTGTAAGGCGATTGAAAAACACAAGGGATTAAATTCGCTTAATCAGCCCATTTGGATGAATATTTATCAGATGTTAGAGGTTTAACAAACAACATCAATTAAGGGCAACTTTATAGCGGATCTGAATATGTCGATGTCAACAACACGTTATTTTCAAGACGGAGTTCTTAAAAAGCTATTCCACCACCGTTCCTCTATAATTTAACTGTGATAACATGCCCAAAACGATAAAAGTGAAGCGATATTATGACTCAGCATCTAGTGATCACTGCTGTAGGGACAGACCGCCCTGGTATCTGTAATGAAGTGGTACGTTTAGTTACGCAATCAGGCTGCAATATCATCGATAGCCGAATTGCTTTGTTTGGCAAAGAGTTCACGCTCATCATGCTGGTCTCTGGCAATACAAACCACATCACCCGAGTAGAGACAACCTTACCTTTATTAGGCCAACAACATGATCTCATCACCATCATGAAACGTACATCACCTCATGATTATCAAGATAATGCCTATACGGTTGAAGTGTTTGTTGAGTCTGAAGACAAAATTGGCCTAACAGAGAAATTCACTCAATTTTTTGCCAATCGTAATATTGGTATGGCTTCACTGAGTGCGCAGACGATTCATAAATCGAAGTTACATCTTGATCACGACCAATTTCATATTGCCATTACCGCCAGTGTCGATTCAGGGTGTAACTTAATGCAACTACAAGAAGAATTTGACAGTTTATGCAAGACACTGGATGTACAAGGTTCGCTCAACTTTATAAAAAACAGTCAATAAAAAAGGAAGAATAATGAAAACGCTTACTGCAGGCACGCCAGCACCTGCTTTTTCACTTTTAGATCAAGATGGAAATACCGTTTCCCTTGCTGATTTCTCAGGGAAAAAGGTGTTGTTCTACTTTTATCCTAAAGCCATGACACCAGGTTGTACTGTTCAGGCTCAAGGCCTTCGAGATGTAAAAGCAGAACTCGATGCTCATAACGTAGTGGTACTCGGAGTCAGCACAGATCCCGTGAAGCGTTTAGGAAAGTTCATTGAACGTGATCACTTAAACTTTACTTTATTATCCGATGAAGACCACGTGGTTGCTGAGCAGTTCGGCGTATGGGGTGAGAAGAAGTTCATGGGCAAAGTTTATGATGGCCTACACCGGATTAGCTTTTTAATTAACGAGCAAGGTATCATTGAACAGGTTTTTGATAAATTCAAAACCAAAGATCACCATGAAGTGGTACTTGATTATCTAAACGCCCAATAATCAAAGCTCGACTGAAATAAAAAATGCCAGTTCTTAATACTGGCATTTTTGTAACACGGCTAATCAAAAGTTGATGTGTAATTACACAATGAACTTATTGAGCAGAGCATCTTGCTCACGAACGTTTTCCGTTTGAACCTGCATTGCGATATTGGCTTCTTCAGCAGATTGTGCCACTTGCGTCGACAAATCTTTAATCTTCACTGTATTGGTGTTGATCTCTTCAGCCACAAGGCTTTGCTCTTCTGCCGCAGATGCAATTTGGATATTCATGTCCGAAATCACTTGTATCGCATCACGAATACGGTTCAGTGCCGAATTTGCCGTTTTCGCTTTATTTACCGCATCAACAGCCGTCGTTTTACTTTCATTCATAGCCGAAGAAACCGAACTCGCTCCTGCTTGTAATTGCTCAATCATACTGCGAATTTCGGTGGTCGATTGCTGAGTGCGCTGAGCTAGTGTACGCACTTCATCAGCAACAACGGCAAAACCACGGCCAGATTCACCCGCTCGAGCCGCTTCAATCGCCGCGTTTAAGGCAAGCAAGTTAGTTTGATCAGCAATGTCATTAATCACTTTCAAAATAGTTTCAATATTCGCCGTCGCGGACTCTAGGCCTTTCACCTCTTCCACCGCTTGGTCAATGCGGGCCGATAAATTGTCGATCGACAATGTCGTTTCACTGACCACACTGGAACCATCTTGCGTTGCTTCATCGGCTTCTTTCGCCGCTGCTGCTGCACCTTGCGCATTATTGGCGACTTCTGTCGATGTCACTGCCATTTCGTGCATTGCAGTGGCTAGTTGCTCTAACTCTTGTAACTGAGTGCGCATCGCTTCTGCTGACTCATGAGCACCTTGCACCGTGAGCTCTGTGCCACGCATGATCTCTTCACCAATCGCTTTTGATTGCGTGATCTGCTTTTGCAGCGTCTCAGTAAAGGTATTAAACCCTGATGCGAGTTGAGCAAACTCTTGGTCCGTATTGGTATCCAAGCGTTTGGTTAAATCCCCCTGCCCTGAGGCGACATCTTGAATCGCTTCATTGAGCACACCTAATGGACGCATTAACACTTTAATCAGTAGCGTCAAGCCAATCACACTCAACACAAGCCCAATTAACGTATAGATAATAGAGCTATTGCGTAATACGCCAATCGCATTGAAGGCGATGGATTCATCAACAATCGCACCGATGTACCAGTTCTCACTTGGAATATGAGTGAAGCTGACGAGATAACGGGTACCATCAATTTCAATCTGTTGGTCCCCCTCTTTCAGAGTCACTTGTGGTAAATAAGTCGATAACTTCTCACCATTATTTTTGGTATCAGGGTGGGCAATCGTCGCTCCGTCACCTGAAACAATAAAGAGGTAACCCGCATCGAATAAATTAATAGAGTTCACCAATTCAGCTAAACCCGTCAATTCCATATCGTAGAACATGGCACCAGAGAATCGACCTTGATCGTAAATAGGCGTACCAATAGAAATGATCACATTTTTGGTAGAAATATCGACATACGGCGCTGTAACGATAAGTTTTTTCGATGCTTTAGCATCCACAAACCAAGGGCGCTTGCGAGGATCGTAATCGGCGCTTGGTTCCCAACCGTCATCATTCTCCACCACTTTACCATCGGATTCATACCCTAACCCTATGGCTAAAAAGCTTTTTTTCAATTTCGGCTTTTCAAGAATATTTTTAACGTAATCCCGGTTGAGCGGATCAAGCTCAATCACTTCAGTCGTCGATTGAGCCAAGGTTTTTTTACTTTCCATTTCAGAAACAATGGTGTTTTTGACCCCAGCTTCCATTTCACTCAGACTTTTTGTAACTAGGGATTCTATTTCCGAGCGCACAATGCTCAGTTGCTGAATGGAAATAAGCGAGACGGTAACAAGCAGAAGTGCAGAAGAAGCTGCAACTATTTTTTGGCTAAACTTCATAAGTATCCCTCATTGATGCCAAATTAATTATCATTGTTGTGGTTATAGTTAGTTATCGCCAAGTTACAAAAAATCTATAGCTTTTTTACACATCCACTTAGTTCAGTCTAATCAATATTTACTATTTGGCAAAAAAAAAGCCTAAAACGATTACGGTTTAGGCTTCCTTAGAGATTCTGTTTACTCTCTATTTTTTATTTATAATTCAGTGATTTTAGGGTGATTCAGCCTCAACAACAGGTTCATCAGTGCTGGGCAAAGCATGCCATACTGCTTTTACTAGAGTGGCAAGAGGAATTGCAAAAAATACGCCCCAAAACCCCCATAGCCCACCAAAGACTAACACCGCGACAATGATAGCAACGGGATGTAGATTAACGGCTTCAGAAAATAGAACGGGAACCAATACGTTGCCATCCAAAGCTTGGATGATGCCATAAGCAATTAATAATGTGTAAAACGGCGGAGTCATGCCCCATTGGAAGAGACCGACGATGGCAACTGGCACCGTCACAGCGGCCGCGCCAATATAAGGGATCAAAACCGATAGACCCACAGCCACAGCAAGTAACACAGAATAACGTAAATCAAGAATGGCGAAAGTGACGTAACTGATACTACCAACAATCAGTATTTCTAACACTTTTCCACGGATGTAGTTTGAGATTTGTTGGTTCATCTCTTGCCATACTTTAGCCGCGAGTTTACGGTTGCGTGGCAATAACCCACTGGTCATTCGCAGCATTTCATTCTTATCTTTCAATAAAAAGAAGACCAGCAACGGCACTAAAATGAGATAGACACCCAAGGTGGCCAAACTCACAAGAGAAGCAAGTGACCCTTTAACGACACTTTCCCCCATACCTAAAGCCTGGTTCTTAGCATTGCTTATCACCGACTCAACAATCTGTAAGTTATCGAGTTCAGGGTAACGTTCAGGAATACTCAAAATGAAGCTTTGCAACCCTGCATACATGTTAGGAATGTCATTGATTAAATTACCAACCTGTTTCCAAATGGTTGGTACTAAACCAAAGATAGCCAGCAGCATCAAACCGACAAATAGCAAAATCACCAAAATTACGGAAACGGACCTAGGAAGCCCAAAACGGCGCAATTGCATTACTGGCCACTCAAGTAAATACGCCAGCACAATGGCCACAAGCAGCGGCGCAATCAAATGGCCGAAGAAATATATCGTTACAAAACCAAAAAACAGAATAGCAACCAGACTAACGGCATGAGGATCAGAAAAGCGTCTTTGATACCAACGAGTTACCATTTCAAACATTTAATCGAGTTCCTTAATTACTTTTAGCCAAAAATAGCCGGGTGACGTGTTCCACTGGCAACGAAAGCCATGAGCAGACAAATATTTTTCTATATCCTGTCCTGAGCTGACGTCGTTAAGCCAAATGTCTAATACCTCACCCAAAACCAATTGAACAGTGTGACGCTTCGCAAGTAATAAAGCCATCGGACAACGCTGCTGGCGTAAATCCAGAATATTTGGTTCCATTCTTCTGCTCAATGCTTAATATAGGCCTGCCATTGTATCGAGTTTTGACTGGCATGCCAGTGTTTATCGATACTCAAACACCGGCTGGCTTACTCTTCTCTCTCTACAATTTTTGGCCGTTATTTTGAGTTGGAAACCAATTCACACATTCAATGTCATACAGACAAGAAGATCACGGAATATCACTGACAAATATGAAGTTTAAACGCGCTCGATCCTTACTTTGCCTCTGTATTACTGTGGCGATAAACGCCCCTTCCTTGAGCTATGCCGACACCATAGAGCTACCGGACATTGGGACAGTAGCAGGTTCGACCTTGACGATTGATCAAGAGCTTATTTATGGTGATGCTTATATGCGCATGCTGCGTAACAGCCAGCCTATCGTCAATGATCCGGTGATAAACGAGTACATCGATAGCCTAGGGCATAAATTGGTTGCCAATGCCAACGATGTAAAAACGCCGTTCACCTTTTTTATGATCCGCGATCGCAACATCAATGCGTTTGCCTTCTTTGGCGGTTATGTTGCGTTGCACTCTGGGCTGTTTTTGCATGCACAAACAGAAAGCGAACTCGCTTCGGTTCTTTCGCACGAAATTGCCCACGTCACGCAGCGCCATTTAGCACGCAGTATGGAAGACCAAGCCAGACGCTCACCAGCAACAATCGCCGCATTGGCAGGCTCTTTGTTATTGGCCATTGCGGCACCTGAAGTGGGCATTGCCGCCATTACCGCCACCACCGCAGGCAGTATGCAAAGCCAAATAAACTATACGCGCAGTAATGAAAAAGAGGCTGACCGATTTGGTATTGCAACGCTAGCCAAAGCGGGGTTTGATGCCCAAGCCATGCCAAGGTTTTTTGGCCGCCTCGCTGATGAATATCGTTACGCTAGTAAACCGCCACCAATGTTACTAACCCATCCGCTGCCAGAAGATCGTATTACCGACAGCCGTGAGCGTGCCCAACACTACCCGCCTATGCGCCTTCAACCTTCGTTGGATTACCATTTAGCACGCTCGCGAATTGTTGCTCGCTATGCTGGGATTGATAATGAAGCCGCTCTTGATTGGTTTAAGCGTGCGGAGAAAAAAGAGAGTACGGCTCTCGCGCCAGCCTTCCAATATGGCAAAGCCTTGGTTTATCTCGATAGCAAGCAATTTGATAAATCAGAGGCGATTTTATCAAAGCTGGTTGCACAAGACCCAACAAACAATTTCTATCTTGATGCGATGGCCGATCTCGATATCGCTCTAAATCAAGCGGCCAAAGCCCAAACCTTGCTCGAGAAGGCGCTCAAACAGAAACCGAACAATCCAACCTTAACAATTAACTACGCCAACAGCTTGTTAAAACAAGATAAATTGTCTGATGCCATTCGGGTATTGCAGCGCTACACCCATGACAACCCTAATGATACCAACGGCTGGCATTTGCTATCAGAAGCGAATATCGGCATTGGCAATAGCCAAGAAGATCTCGCTGCGCGGGCGGAGCTTCTAGCGCTCAAAGCTAATTGGAATAAAGCGATTCAATATTACACTCAAGCAAGTCAACTCGCTGAACTTGGCAGCTTAGAACAAGCTCGCTACGATGCACGCATTGACCAATTGATGGTGCAACGAGACCGATTCTTATCACTCCAATAATCACAATACAACGAGGAGAAGTTATGTCTGTCGTGATTTATCACAACCCTAAATGCTCAAAAAGTCGTGAAACTCTGGCACTGCTAGAAGACCGCCAGTTAAAGCCACAGATCATCAAATATTTAGACCAAGCGCCAACCATCGAACAGTTGAAAACCTTGTACGCTCAACTCAGGCTACAGCAGGTTCGTGACATGATGCGCACTAAAGAAGAGCTCTATAAAGAACTTGGCCTAAGTGATGATGCACTTACTGATGATCAGCTGTTTTCCGCCATGGCCGCGCACCCTAAGTTGATTGAGCGTCCCATTGTTGTCGCCAATGGTAAAGCGCGCCACGGCCGCCCACCAGAGCAAGTACTTGAGATTTTATGAGTATTAAAGTCGTCGTACTTTATTACAGCAGGCACGGTTCAACGCAAGCTCTAGCACGGCAAATCGCACGCGGTATTGAAGCGCAAGGTGCTGAAGCAATCCTACGCACAGTCCCTGCACTAGACAGTCATGCCGAGCAAGCAGCCGATCCTTACCTTACTCTGGATGAGTTAAAGCAATGTGATGGTCTGGCTTTTGGCAGCCCAGTCTGGTTTGGCAATATGGCCGCGCCACTGAAGCACTTTTGGGACCAAACGACCCCTTTATGGATTAGCGGTGCATTAATTGATAAACCCGCTTGCGTGTTTACTTCTTCATCCTCTTTGCATGGCGGCCAAGAGAGTACGCAACAGAGTATGATGCTGCCACTGATGCATCATGGCATGTTAATCGTTGGCATCCCTTATTCAGAGCCTGCACTGCATACCACAACCTCTGGAGGCACGCCATATGGTGCAAGCCATGTCGCAGCACACTCGCCACAGCTCACTACGCACGAAAGTGAACTGGCTAAAAATTTAGGAAAACGGCTGGCAATGCTAGCCAGCCGATTAAAGGACAGATTATGACGGCAGAAATGATGCCAAGCACCAAGCAGTACCGATGGCTAGCTTTACTGAGTAACTTATCCCTAATTATATGGGTGGTTTTATGGCAATTCTCGCTCTCTCCTCACCCTCATCTTAATCATGTTGCATTGGCCATTGCATGGGTTATGCCACTGCTTTTACCATTACCGGGAATTTTGGCCGGAAAACCCTACACTCACGCCTGGGCCAACTTTGTTTTAATGCTCTACTTTCTACACGCATTGACGCTGATTTATGTTGATGGAGGGGAGCGCTGGTTAGCGGTAGTGGAACTACTACTGACATTTGCCGCTTTTGTCGGTAATACCTTGTATGCTCGCCATCGCGGTAAAGAGCTCGGACTGAAACTCAAGCGTCTATCCGAAGTCGAAAAGCAAGAGAAAGCCAATTTTACCCACGATAACCAACCATAGAGTCAATCCATGACAGGATTGCCTATTCTTCTCATGCAAAAAGAGCCCTGATGGGCTCTTTTTGATTATCTCAGCATTTGTTCAAGGGGTGACTGAGTACTTTACGCTTGCCACTCAAAAGAGAGCACTCGCTTCACTGGTTCAGTGATGGCCTGAGATAATGACGATTCAGGTATGACTTGCAAAGAGCCTGACTCCACAGCAGAATCATCAACCTCTGCTGCTGGGGTAAGCTGTGTTGGCACACTCTCTGGCTGTGGGTCGTCAATTTTAGCGACTTTGCCCATGCGTAGCACTTCTTGCTCAAACTCGGACTCTGAAGCCAACAAATGCACTTCGAAAGTGATTTCCTCACCTTGAATCTTGAGAATGTCCAAAGAAGCAACAGAGCTTAAGCGCTTCAACTTATTCTCCAAGGTAAAGAAATCCATTGCATCATCAATCGGGCTAAAACGAGCAAGCAGCGAAGAAGAGGATTCACTGGCCACGATAACCGAGCTCTTTCTTGCATAGTAATCACTCAATTGATCGACCATTTGTTCAATGGCATCGTCACCAGACGCTTGACCAGACAGTGGCGCTTTCGTCGCTTGTGTGATTTGAACGGCAGGTTGATCATACAAACTCCAACGCACACCATTACTTTGCACTCTGACCACCAATACAGCATCGGTTGGATAACGTTGGCTAGCCATGCTGATAGGCTGCACGAAACCGCCCCACAAATCCGATACTTCCACACCGGTAATATCATCAAAATCACCCACAGGTACTGTGATAGGCAAACCGCGAGTTTGAGTCGCGCCTTTAAGCTGTTTTAACGTACTCGTGTCAGAATGCTCCCAAGCGATACTGCGGTCATAACCTGACTCTTCAATCAACCAGACTAAAACATTAGCTCGGTTTTCAGGCCAAAATGGTAATTGAGCTTGAGTTAGTAATGTGCGGATATGCGGTGCGCTAAACCCCATAACAATCGAAGATTGCGCCCCATTTTGACCATAACTGATTTGCGCTAAATATTGCGAATTCTGCCTTAAGGCTTTTTTAATCACCTCATTGTTCACCGCATTCCTATCACCCGAAGCTCGAACAATCACTTCGCTCATCCCTTTGATACGAGCATTCGCGTCGGCATTGTTTTGCTGTTGATCAATCACGACTTCGGTATGGTATAAGTCGACCTTGGTTAAGGCATAAGCAGGGAGAGTGAGTAAGCTCATCACCAACATAGCTAAATAGCGCATACTGTTCCTATGATCTGTTTTGTGAACGTCGATGATAAGCAACTATCCGGTCCGCGGCAAGGAATCCACGGCAGAGTTCGGTGATAATTTCATCAACATTTGTGACTTTATTTGATCTAGTTTCAATGGCAATCGTTTGCAAAAGTGATAGAATCCGGCGAATTTTTATTTTGCTTCAGGGAAATCATGATGAAAAATGCCATCCAAGGCGCACAGATGCTCTTCGTCGCATTTGGTGCGCTGGTTCTTGTCCCGCTGTTAACTGGGCTTGATCCTAACGTTGCACTATTTGGCGCCGGTGTCGGTACCCTTTTATTCCAACTTATTACTCGCCGCTCTGTCCCCATCTTTCTTGCTTCTTCTTTTGCCTTTATTGCACCGATTATGTTTGGCATCCAAACTTGGGGCGTTGCCTCGACGATGGGCGGTTTAGTGGCCGCTGGTTTTGTCTACATACTACTGGGAGCGATCATCAAAGTCCGTGGCGTCGAAATCATCCACAAAATTTTACCTCCTGTGGTCGTTGGCCCAGTGATCATGGTGATTGGCTTAGGCCTTGCGCCTGTTGCTGTAAACATGGCGCTAGGTAAAACTGGAGATGGTTCGGTACAACTGATTAGCTCAGATGTAGCGATGTGGATCTCTTGCGTTTCACTGTTAACCACTATCACGATTAGCGTCTTTGCCAAAGGTTTTCTCAAACTGTTGCCGATCTGCGGCGGTATTTTTGCAGGCTATCTTTTGGGCCTCTATTTTGGTGTAGTGGATTTTACTCCTGTTACGCAAGCGGCTTGGCTGTCAATGCCGAACTTCACTTTCCCTGAGTTCAACATCAACGCTATCTTGTTCATGATCCCGGTTGCAATTGCTCCGGCAGTCGAACACGTGGGCGATATGCTCGCGATCTCAAACGTCACTGGAAAAGATTACATCAAGAAACCTGGGCTACATCGCACCATTGCGGGTGACGGTGTTGCCACCATCGCAGCCTCGATGCTGGGTGCGCCACCAAACACTACGTACAGCGAAGTGACGGGTGCCGTAATGCTGACGAAAGCCTTTAATCCAGTAATCATGACTTGGGCTGCGATCACCGCGATTGTATTAGCATTGGTTGGTAAGCTGGGCGCGCTACTACAAACCATTCCAATTCCCGTAATGGGCGGGATTATGATTTTGCTGTTCGGTTCAATTGCAACGGTTGGCCTAAACACACTGATTAAAAATCATGTCGATCTTCACAAGTCTCGTAACTTAGTGATTGTGGCAGTGACATTAGTGTTTGGTATCGGCGGCATGGCCTTTGGTATCGGAGAGTTTAGCCTACAAGGTGTCAGCTTATGCGGTATCGTAGCCATTATTCTAAACTTGATCCTTCCTAATGACTTAGGAGAAAACCATGTGGTGGATAACGCCCAGATGGAAGAAGAGATCAAACTGAAGAACTAATTTTGCCAGTCAATCCGGCCTCAATCGAGGCCGGATTTTCATTCTCTATTCTTGACACAATTCAACAAACTCACCTCGCGTTAATAACGCAAGATCGCTCGGTGCCAATTCAATCTCTAAACCGCGCTTACCTGCACTGACACAGATGGTCGATTGATCTTCTGCGCTGAGATGAATGAAGGTCGGTAGTGCTTTTTTCTGCCCAAGTGGGCTAATGCCGCCGACCACATAACCCGTGGTTTTTTGCGCTATGTCTGGATTAGCCATTTCCGCTTTTTTCGACTTAGCCGCTTTGGCCGCACGCTTTAAGTTTAATTTTTGATCAACAGGAATAATCGCGACAGCGAGATTTTTCGGCTCGCCATTTAAGCAAAACAGCAGTGTTTTAAACACTTTTTTCGGATCTTGTCCCAAAACCTCAGCCGCTTCTAAACCATAACTGCTGTGATTAGGATCATGTTGATATTGATGGAGAGTATGAGGAATTTTTTTCTTTTTCGCCAAATCAATCGCAGGTGTCATCGTGCTTATCTCAAAGTAACCGTTAGTGCCAATAAAAAAGCGATGCCTAAGCACCGCCTTTAGTTAAAATGATTGCTCACAATGAGTCAAACTCTTTATCGCGCTATCACTTATAGACAATTTCGCCCGCTGGCGCATATTGGTTCACATCAATTGGACTATGTGCTTCGAGGTAATCTTTCAATACTTCCGCGTCCACAAACCCCGTATTCACATAACCTGGATGATCGGAGATTTTTGGATAACCATCACCACCTGCTGCATTGTAACTAGGCACGGTGAAGCGATACGTTTCGTCCAAACGGAGCTGCTTATCACCAATAAAGACGTTCGATACCTTACCATTGGCCACTGTCATCGAAATCCCCGCGAATTGTACATAAGCGCCAGAATCAACAGGTTTGGTCGCCACTTCATTGAGGTAATCCAACACTTCAGCCCCGGTCATATCGGTATAAGTGAGAATATTGGCAAAAGGTTGTACTTTAAGCACATCTTTATAAGTGATTTTTCCTGCATCAATCGAATCACGCACGCCGCCAGAATTCATCACCGCAAAGTCGGCTTTTGCACGTTCCATATGAGAAAGTGCAATCAAACGGCCTAAATTTGTTTGTTGGAAACGCACAACGTTGCGATCCCCTTCTAACTTGCCATTACTTTGTGCAATGACCACATTCAGTTTCTCTTGACCTTGTTCTTGATATGGGCGCAAAAAGTTAAGCATTTCTGGATCTTCAGCGATTTGATCTTGAATCAGTACGCGCTTACTCTCGCCATTCACTTTCACTTTTTTCTTCAAGTTTACGGGGATCAGGTTGTAGCTCACCATGTTCAGTTCACCATTACGGAATTCGTAATCCGCACGGCCAACATACTTACCCCATTCATGCGCTTGCACTATGTAAGTACCGTTTTGCATATCAGGCTTACATTCATCTCCCGGATGGAAGTTTTTCTTCACCACATTAGGGCCTTCCATGCAGACAGGCTCTTGAGAGTGGCCGCCGACGATCATA
The DNA here is from genome assembly GCF_963887575.1 of Vibrio sp. 3-2(1). Lineage (NCBI taxonomy): Bacteria > Pseudomonadati > Pseudomonadota > Gammaproteobacteria > Vibrionales > Vibrionaceae > Vibrio > Vibrio sp. 3-2(1). The sequence goes on from NZ_CAWPGB010000011.1 coordinate 722,039, forward strand.
TCGAGAGAACCTTCATCCAAGTATCGTGCAAGCGCAACATCACCCGGTGCATTCACACCACGTTGACCATTTTCATAATGGCCCATGTGGGTAACGGCAAAAATAAGGTCCGGCTTTTCCGTTTTCTCAATTTCTGCGATCAGTTTTTTCGCTTCTTCTTTTGGATCTCTAAACTCAATACCACCAATGTATTCAGGGTTGCCGATTTTAGCGGTATCTTCAGTCGTTAAACCGATAACCGCTATTTTTACGCCCTGTTTATCAAACATTTGGTAGGCTTGGAATAGACGTTTTCCGGTCGCTTTATCGTAAATGTTGGCCGACAGCATTGGGAAATTCGCCCACTCTTTTTGCTTAAACAGAACCTCGAGCGGGTTATCGAATTCATGGTTACCTAACGCCATCGCATCATAACCAATCTTGCTCATACCTTTAAAATCAGGCTCTGCATCTTGCAGATCAGATTCAGGAACTCCGGTATTAATATCGCCACCAGAAAGAAGCAGTACGCTGCCGCCTTCAGCTTCAATATCAGAGCGAAGATCGTCGATCAGCGTTTTACGTGCAGCCATACCATACTCGCCATATTTGTTTTGCCAGAAACGACCGTGGTGGTCATTAGTGTGTAACACGGTGAGTTTATAAGTCGTATCTTCTTTCCACTCATGAGTGGGTTGAGTTGCGCAACCCATAAGGGCTGTAAGAATAGCCGCGCTGAGCGCTGTTTTTAGAATAAGACGTTGTTTCATTATCATACCTTTGAACTTGAAAAATCCACTGCTTGTGAGGGGGAGGTCATGGTCAACGTTGCAAACACAAAATCAAGCCATACCGATAAACTTGACCCAGTTTAAATTAACATCTCAAAGGTGACAGATTGATTTCATATTTATGTAGAATTGATCACTATAAAATCAATTCAAAAATGTAACGGTTGCCACAGGTTACACGTGAAATTTTAATGGATCACAGGCAATCGTTTTCTTTCCTAAACACGAAAAAATAAGGAAAAGTGAGCACTTAGACAAGATAAACAGGTTTGGGAAACATTCGATAAAATTTGACCACCTTGCGGTGGCCAAATCATGAGTGATAGATCCAACAAAAAATCAGCGGATATCGATATGAGCAAAGCTCTTGATCAAATCATCTAACGCTTTCATTTGTGCAAGGAAAGGTTCAAGTTTATCCAAAGGCAGTGCCGATGGACCATCGCAACGCGCTTTATCTGGGTTTGGATGCGCTTCAATAAAAAGGCCCGCAATCCCGGCAGCAAGACCTGATTTTGCTAACTCAACTGTCTGTTCACGACGCCCACCAGAAGCTGCGCCAGAAGGGTCGCGCATTTGCAGTGAGTGGGTCACATCAAAAATAATTGGGCTGCCGTTTGATACTTTTTTCATCACACCAAAACCCAACATATCAACGACCAGATTATCATAGCCATGGCAAGCACCACGTTCACATAAAATCACTTTGTCGTTGCCGCACTCTGCAAATTTTTCCACGATATTGCCCACTTGACCAGGGCTCATAAATTGTGGTTTTTTCACGTTGATCACTGCACCTGTTTTCGCCATCGCTTCGACAAGGTCAGTTTGACGAGCAAGAAACGCTGGCAGTTGAATCACATCAACCACCTCAGACACAGGCTGAGCTTGAGCTTCTGTGTGCACGTCAGTGATGATTTTGACGCCAAAGGTCTCTTTTAGCTCTTGGAAAATTTTCATTCCCTCTTCCAAGCCGGGGCCACGATAAGAGTGAACAGAGCTGCGGTTTGCTTTATCAAAAGAAGCTTTAAACACATAAGGGATGCCGAGTTTATCGGTCACTTTCACGTAATGCTCACAGATTTGCATCGCTAAATCACGGGATTCAAGGACGTTCATTCCAGCAAACAGAGTAAACGGTTTGTCGTTAGCAACGGGAATATCACCCACGTGGACGATTTTTTGTTCCATTTTATTCTCTCTCATTTAGCGGTTAATGCAGCGTAATAGCTTCAAAGCTTAATGCATTAACTTGATTTTTTAATAACTCAGCCGCCGGATCATTCGGACAATGATCAATAAAGTATTGATAATCGGATAAGGCAATTTGGTGACAATCCAGTTGCTGATAGATAAATCCGCGATCGCGGATCTCATACGGATCATCAGGAACAAAAGTCAGCGCTAAATCAGTACAACGCAGCGCTAAGGTATAACGCTCTTCTCTTAATAGTGCGCTCTTTAGTAGAGCCAACCAACGACCGATCACCGTCGGATTATCTGTCACTTCCAAATGACTCGATTTCAGCTTAGACAAGACCCCTTTATGCCCAACTAACCACGCTTGTAGTATATGTAATGAGACGGTTTCACCAGTAAAAGGGTTAATATAAATCGGTGATTCATCGCACCAATGCAACTGCAATAAAAACTGTGTGGGAAAGGTAATACCTTGTAAAGGAAAGCCTAGCTTGCGCGCAAAATAGAGCAACAGCGCACCTAAACTGACGGGAATACCTTTGCGGTGCTGCAATACTTTATCGATGAAGGCATTACGTGAATCAAAATAAGCCTCTCTGTCACCGCGAAAACCCCATTGTTGGTAAAACAGACGCAACAACGCTTCGAAACGCTGTTTTTCATCCTGTTCATTAGCTAACTCGTGTTTTGCTTGTGTAAGCAAACGGGCCAACTCTTGGCGTGCCCATTCATCCTCAGTTTCAGGATTGACGGCCTTGTTTAAGATCAGCGCCCCTTCCACCAATTCCATTGCATCAAAATCTTCATCGAACCATTCAAACATAATGCCGCTCGGATGCTGTTAGCCTAAAAACATAGCCGTTTTTACGATGGCGATTTTTCCCGCCATAGCAAGCCAACCTAATGCGCCCAAAAAAGCAAAGGTACGTAACAGCTTATTCCGACCCAGTTTGAGCGCAAAGAAGCCCAGCGCAATGTACGCCATCACACAAGTCAGCTTCTCAGTTAACCAAGGTGCGGCTGGGGTAAATGGGATAAAACCAGACATCACAATCAACGCGATACCCGATAACAACAACAACGAATCGTTAATATGAGGAAAACGTTTCAAAAAAGGGTGTTGCAGCCATTTGGAATCCATCATCATCAAGGCATAACGTACCGACAACAATAGTGCACTGATCGCAATGGTCAGTAGATGAAAATGTTTTAATCCTTCGTACATGATGCTCTCTCTTCTGAGTGCGAATATTGACCCAGTGTCACTCGGTCATTACCCGCATAATCCTTTTCTGTCACTACGTGGTGATAGCCGAGTGACTCAAATAACGCTCTGACTGCCGCCCCTTGATCATAACCATGTTCAAACAGCAGCCAGCCTTGTTGCTGCAAATAGTGTCGCGCATTCTCTGCAATGTGTTTAATGTCAGCCAAGCCTTTGTCTTTGGCCACCAGCGCACTTAAAGGCTCAAAACGTACATCCCCCTGCGTGAGATGGGGATCATTTTCTTCAATATACGGTGGATTGGAGACAATTAAAGCAAACTTTGTACCGAGCTTTAAAGGTTCAAACCAACTGCCTTGTAAAAATGTGACATTGGTAATAGTTAAACGCTGCGCGTTTTCCAACGCTAAGGCTTGCGCTTCTGGGCGTAAGTCAATACCAACCACATGACGTTCAGGTAGCTCGGACGCTAGCGCTAATGCGATTGCGCCAGTTCCTGTGCCTAAGTCCAAAATATCCCCTTGCGTCTGCTGGCTTTTTTCTAACGCAATTTCAACCAAACGTTCAGTATCCGGCCGAGGAATTAATGTCGAAGGCGAAACTTTCAGTGGCAACGACCAAAACTCACGTTCCCCAACCAAATAGGCCACAGGCTCCCCCGTCACTCGACGCGTAATCAGCGAGCAAAATTGCCGCGACTGCGTTTCGCTTAAGGTCTTTTCAGGCCAAGTCAGCAGATAAGAACGTGGTTTATCCAGTACATGGCAAAGCAGCACCGCTGCATCCACAGAAGGCGAATCACTGCCGCCTTCTTGGAGTTGAGCAATCGCGGCTTTCAACGCATCATCAATACGAGATAACGTCATGGGATCAGTGTTGATCGGCAAGAGCGGCAAGTTGGTCTGCTTGATATTCTTGAATGATTGGATCAATCAAGCTTTGCAGATCCCCTTCCATCACTTCATTAAGACGATAGATGGTTAAGTTAATACGATGATCGGAAACGCGACCTTGCGGATAGTTGTAAGTACGAATACGGTCGCTACGATCACCAGAACCCAGTAGGTTACGACGAGTATCGGACACTTCGGCTGCGCGCTTCGCTTCTTCCGCTTGTGCAATACGAGCGGCCAATACGGCCATCGCTTTGGCTTTGTTTTTGTGCTGTGAACGCTCGTCCTGACACTCAACTACCGTGCCTGTTGGTAAGTGGGTAATACGGATCGCAGAGTCGGTGGTGTTTACGTGCTGACCACCCGCGCCCGATGAGCGGAAAGTGTCAATTTTCAGATCGCTAGCTTTAATTTCTGGAATTTCTGCTTCAGGAATTTCGGGCATGATCGCGACGGTACAAGCGGAAGTATGCACACGACCTTGAGATTCCGTGGCCGGAACACGCTGTACGCGGTGACCGCCTGATTCAAACTTAAGCACACCGTAAGCGCCATCACCACTCACTTTAGCAATCACTTCTTTATAGCCGCCATGCTCAGCATAACTAGCGGACATAATTTCGATACGCCAGCTCATCTTCTCAGCATAACGGCTATACATACGGAACAGATCGCCAGCAAAAATACCCGCCTCATCACCGCCCGCCCCTGCACGAATTTCTAAGAAGCAGTTGCGATCATCGTTCGGATCTTTTGGTAGCAACAGAATTTGCAATTCATCAGTGAGACGTTCAATCGTCGCTTTGGCTATTTTGATTTCCTCTTGAGCCATCTCACGCATCTCGGCGTCTTCTTCTTTGGTCATCTCTTCTGCGGCAACCAAATCCTCTTGCGCTTGTTGGTAAGCTTGGAAGCATTTAGTTACTTCCTCAAGCTGAGAGTACTCTTTTGACAAAGTACGGAATTTGTTTTGATCACTAATTACGGTAGGCTCGCCAAGCAGGCGCTGAACCTCTTCGTAACGCTCAACAAGGGATTCAAGCTTAACTAAAATCGACGCTTTCATAGTTTCTTCTTTAATTCGGAGTGACGGATATTATCGAGGGTCGTCAAGACCCAAACTTTGTCTAATAACGGCCAATTTAGCCGGTTCACCTAACTCTGCAGCGCTTTGCAATGCTCGGGTTGGTGTGTGGATCAATCGATTGGTGAGTTTGTTACTTAACTCAAGTAACACTTTTTCAGGATCGCCCCCTGCAGCCAGTGCCTGCAAGCTTTTACTGAGCAATTCTTGACGAATTTCGTTGGCCGATTGACGGTATTCTCGGATGCTGTCTACCGCTTGCAAGGAGCGCATCCAGCTCATAAAGGCTGCGCTCTCTTCACTGACAATCGCTTCAGCTTGAATGGCTTCAACTTTACGCTGTTCCATATTGCTGTCTACAATTGACTGAAGATCATCAACCGTATACAGATAGGCATCGTTTAAATCCCCGACCTGCGATTCAATATCACGAGGCACGGCAATATCAATCAGTAAAATGGGTTGATGGCGGCGCACTTTAATCGCACTTTCTACCATCCCTTTGCCAATAATCGGCAGTGGGCTGGCGGTTGAACTGATGACGATATCCGCGTGAGCGAGATAGTCAGGTATCTCATTGAGTGCAATCACTTCAGCGTCAAACTGCTGTGCAAGCCCCATCGCTCGCTCGCGGGTTCGGTTGGCAACTATCATGCGTTTACATCGATGGCTGGCTAAATGCTTCGCAACCAGTTCGATGGTTTCACCCGCCCCAACCAACATTACCGTTGAATCAGAGAGTGATTCAAAGATCTGCTTTGCCAACGTACAAGCAGCATAAGCCACAGATACCGCACTGCCGCCTATTTCGGTTTCGGTGCGCACACGTTTAGCTACCGAGAATGCTTTTTGAAACAGTTTTTCAATCGCTGAATCAGCCGCGTTATGCTCGCGAGCATCCGCATAGGCTTGCTTCACCTGCCCTAAAATCTGCGGCTCACCCAATACCAGTGAATCCAGCCCACAAGCCACTCGCATCAAATGACGAATAGCGGCTTGTTCTTCATGTACATACAAACTCGGTTTAAGATCTTCAGGATTCACATGATGGAACTGAGACAACCAATCGATTAACTTACTTTTGCTCGACGATTTTACATCACAATAAATTTCCGTGCGATTACAGGTAGAGACAATAACGCTACCTTGAACGCTGGAACTGGACGCAAGTTGTCGCAAGGCTTCTGATAATTTATCAGGACCAAACGCCACTTTCTCTCGCAGTTCTACCGACGCTGTATTGTGATTTATTCCAATAGCAAGCAAGGACATCTATAGAGGTTTCTCGGTTCAGGAAATGTAAATAGGAGCAGAATTTTACTTGATGCCCTGTTTTAATGAAAGGGCAACAGGGATTTGTTTTCCCGACTTCGTGATATCAATGATATAGTGAGGCGTTTTTACGGCCTTCACTGTGTAAATAATGGGCAGATATGACACGCGCAAATAGACTGATTTTAACTCTCCTCACTCTGCTGACACTCTTTGGTTGCACAAACTTACCCTCAACAAGGGTCGAGAGCGTCGGCTGGCAGCAACACCAACAGCAATTGCAAACGATCCGCGAGTACCAAGCCAGCGGAAAACTCGGCTATATATCACCACAACAGCGCCAATCCCTCAATTTTCATTGGCAAAAAAACGCCGACCATAGCCAGCTTCGTCTCTCAACATTTTTAGGTCAGACCGTTTTAAATCTCTCCATCTCGCCTCAGGGCGCCCAGGTCAAAACGTATGATGATCAAATTATCGATGCGCAGAATGCGGATGCTTTAGTTTACGAGTTAACTGGGTTATCGATCCCCATTGAGCAGCTACAAGATTGGCTGCTTGGGCTACCAACCGAGGCGGATGGTTTTCAATTGAATCAAAATAATTTGTTGGCATCGTTAGATAAACAGCTAGGGCTTAGCCGCTGGCACTTGGAATATTTGAACTACCAAGCTTATCCCTTCGTCTCAACATCCGCTTCTTCCACTTCAGTGCCACTTCCGGCCAAACTGAAGCTGACTCAAGATCAAGTTTCATTAAACCTCGTCATTTCAAAGTGGACCCTAACGCCATGATTTGTACCCCAACCCACTGGCCATCACCCGCTAAGCTCAACCTGTTTCTGTACATCACAGGGCAAAGAGCCGACGGGTATCATGAATTACAGACACTGTTTCAATTTCTCGATTTTGGTGATGAGTTAACCATTACTGCCAATCAGTCTGGCGCAATAACTCTCACACCAGCCATTGCTGGCGTTGCGCTACAAGACAACTTGATTTGGAAAGCGGCCATCGCCTTACAAAAGGCAAGTGGATGCCGCTATGGCGCGAGCATTGAATTAAATAAAGTTTTGCCAATGGGCGGTGGCATCGGTGGCGGCTCTTCCAATGCTGCAACCGTGCTTGTTGCACTGAACTACTTATGGCAAACCAATCTAACACAGCAAGAACTCGCTACGCTCGGTTTAACACTCGGGGCGGATGTTCCCGTTTTTGTCCATGGCTTTGCCGCATTTGCTGAAGGCGTAGGTGAAAAACTGACCCAAACCGAACCAAAGCAAAAATGGTATTTGGTGGTTCGGCCTAATGTGAGCATTGCAACGAAAGATATTTTCACTCATCCCCAATTGATAAGGAACACGCCAAAACGAGCGCTAGCAACGCTTCTCGAACACCCTTACGAAAACGATTGCGAAAAAATTGTCCGAATGCTGTACCCAGAGGTTGATAAGCAACTTTCATGGCTGCTACAATACGCGCCGTCAAGATTGACTGGGACGGGATCTTGCGTTTTTGCCGAATTTTCTAGCAAAGTAGAAGCGGAAGCTGTCCTTGCCAAGCTCCCTGACACAGTCTTCGCGTTTGTCGCCTTAGGGTGTAACATTTCGCCACTGAAAAAGACTCTGGCTGAATACCAATTCGCCAACACCCGACCTATTTAAAAACTGGACGCAACCCTGAGGTTTCCACCGTGCCTGATATGAAGCTATTTGCTGGTAACGCCACACCTGAACTAGCCCAACGTATTGCTGAACGTCTATACATCTCTCTTGGTGATGCTACTGTTTCTCGTTTCTCCGACGGTGAAGTTGCAGTGCAAATCAACGAAAATGTTCGTGGTAGCGATGTATTTATTATTCAATCTACTTGTGCTCCTACTAATGACAACTTAATGGAATTAGTAGTGATGATTGATGCAATGCGCCGTGCTTCAGCAGGCCGTATTACTGCTGTCATCCCATATTTTGGTTATGCCCGTCAAGACCGCCGAGTGCGCTCTGCTCGTGTACCGATCACTGCAAAAGTTGTTGCAGATTTCCTTTCAAACGTTGGTGTTGACCGCGTTTTGACCATCGACCTTCACGCAGAACAAATCCAAGGCTTCTTTGACGTCCCAGTAGATAACATCTTTGGTACGCCAGTGTTGCTTGAAGATATGAAAGCGCGTGGGTTAGAAGATCCTGTTGTGGTTTCACCTGACCTTGGTGGCGTGGTTCGTGCTCGTGCGACTGCAAAAGCATTAGGTGATATCGACATCGCAATCGTTGATAAACGTCGTCCACGCGCCAACGTGTCTGAAGTTATGAACCTGATTGGCGATGTTGATGGGCGCGATTGTGTGATCGTGGATGACATGATCGACACTGGCGGCACTTTGTGTAAAGCCGCTGAAGCATTGAAAGAACGTGGTGCAAAACGTGTGTTTGCTTACGCAACGCACGCGGTATTCTCAGGTAACGCAGCGAAAAATATCAAAAACTCAGTACTAGACCAAGTTATCGTCACAGACTCGATCACCCTATCTAAAGAGATGGCGGCAACCGGTAAAGTGACACAGTTAACCTTGTCTAGCATGCTTGCTGAAGCGATTCGTCGCATTAGCAACGAAGAGTCTATTTCTGCCATGTTTAATTAAAACTCAGTTTATTTACTGATTTTTAAATGCTTTTAAAGCACTTCATTGAAAAATGAGGTGCTTTTTCCTTTGTTATTTTAGCGCCTCGCACCCTTTCCCTTTTGTGTGCTATCATACCGCGCTTTTGATATTGCAAAGAGATCCTAACCTTGAGCCAACCAATCAAACTTCTTGTCGGGCTAGCGAATCCTGGCCCTGAATACGCCAAAACGAGGCACAATGCCGGCGCTTGGGTAGTAGAAGAATTAGCCCGAGTTCATAACGTCACCTTGAAAAACGAAGCCAAATTCTTCGGTTTCACCGGACGTATCGTGGTTAATGGTGAAGATCTGCGTTTATTGATCCCAACAACTTTTATGAATTTATCCGGTAAAGCCGTGGCGGCCATCGCCAAGTTTTACCAGATAAAACCAGAAGAGATCATGGTGGCACATGATGAACTAGACTTACCTCCCGGGGTAGCTAAGTTCAAAATGGGCGGTGGTCATGGCGGGCATAATGGCCTTAAAGACACCATCAGCAAACTCGGCAATAACAAAGAATTCTACCGCCTGCGGATTGGTATCGGCCATCCGGGGCACAAAGATAAAGTAGCAGGCTATGTTTTAGGTAAAGCACCCGCCAAAGAGCAAGAGTGCTTAGATGCCGCAGTTGACGAATCGGTTCGTTGCTTCGACATTTTACTAAAAGATGGTCTAACTAAAGCACAAAATCGCTTACATACGTTCAAAGCTGAATAAGGTTACAGTCATGGGTTTTAAATGTGGCATCGTGGGTTTACCAAATGTGGGTAAATCGACATTATTTAATGCACTAACTAAAGCGGGCATCGAAGCAGCAAACTTCCCGTTTTGCACTATCGAACCAAACACGGGTGTGGTTCCTGTTCCAGACCTTCGTCTCGATGCGTTAGCAGAAATTGTAAACCCTCAACGTATCCTTCCGACGACAATGGAATTTGTCGATATCGCAGGCCTAGTGGCTGGCGCGTCAAAAGGTGAAGGTTTAGGCAACAAATTCCTTGCAAATATCCGTGAAACAGATGCGATTGGTCACGTTGTTCGCTGCTTCGAGAACGAAAATATCGTTCACGTAGCAGGCAAAGTATCGCCAATTGAAGATATTGAAGTAATCAATCTAGAGCTTGCCCTTGCCGACCTTGATAGCTGTGAACGCGCCATTCAACGTCAAGCAAAACGTGCCAAAGGTGGCGATAAAGACGCTAAATTTGAAATCACCGTATTAGAGAAGCTACTCCCTGTATTAACGGAAGGTGGTATGGCTCGCACGGTTGAACTCTCAAAAGAAGAGCTAGCCGCCGTAGATTATCTCAACTTCTTAACGTTGAAACCAACCATGTATATCGCCAACGTGAGCGAAGATGGCTTTGAAAATAACCCGTACCTTGATGCTGTCAGAGAGTTTGCAGAAAAAGAGAACAATTCTGTGGTTGCTGTTTGCGCAGCCATTGAAGCTGAACTATCTGAACTTGAAGAAGAAGATCGCGCCGAGTTTTTAGCCGATTTAGGCATTGAAGAACCCGGTCTAAACCGCGTGATTCGTACCGGTTACGAACTGCTAACGCTGCAAACCTACTTCACCGCAGGCGTAAAAGAAGTGCGTGCCTGGACGATTCCGGTCGGTGCGACGGCTCCGCAAGCGGCGGGTAAAATCCATACCGACTTTGAACGTGGTTTCATTCGCGCTGAAGTTGTGGGTTATGATGATTTCATTCAATATCGCGGCGAAAATGGAGCCAAAGAAGCGGGCAAATGGCGCTTGGAAGGTAAAGAATACATCGTAAAAGATGGCGATGTTATCCACTTCCGCTTCAACGTGTAAATAACTCGTTAATCAGCAATTAATACACCATTAAAGCCGACAGATTCTGTTGGCTTTTTTGTTTTTTTCTCAAAATCAACCTTAGCGACAAGCAAGGAAAAATCAATAAGCTTAATGATTTATTAACCGTTTTTGATCACAAACACGTCTCTTTGTTCAAAAAAAGTTCGAACGGTTGGTTTCAAAGAATTTATTCAAAAAAACTATTGACGCTCTAGAGCCATATCCGCATAATGCGCTCCGTTCTCGACATTAAGGCAAACTTAAAGAGAGAATAAAAATGGCTACGTAGCTCAGTTGGTTAGAGCACATCACTCATAATGATGGGGTCACAGGTTCGAATCCCGTCGTAGCCACCATTTCCTAAGTGTTTTTCTTATAAAAATATTTAGGAAAGTTGCGGAAATGGCGAAATTGGTAGACGCACCAGATTTAGGTTCTGGCGCCGCAAGGTGTGAGAGTTCAAGTCTCTCTTTCCGCACCATTATTTAGATGAGCAATCATCTTGTAGGGCTATCGCCAAGCGGTAAGGCAGCGGCTTTTGATGCCGCCATCCCCTGGTTCGAATCCAGGTAGCCCTGCCAATATTGAGATGACTAGCGAATAAACTGGTCATAACAACGATTCAATGAATACCAATATTCACTGAATCTACAGGTTAAGTTGCGGAAGTGGCGAAATTGGTAGACGCACCAGATTTAGGTTCTGGCGCCGCAAGGTGTGAGAGTTCAAGTCTCTCCTTCCGCACCATTATTTAGATGAGCAATCATCTTGTAGGGCTATCGCCAAGCGGTAAGGCAGCGGCTTTTGATGCCGCCATCCCCTGGTTCGAATCCAGGTAGCCCTGCCATTATTCAAATGGGTCAGTGTTTAAAAAACCATTGGCACATGAGTGTGGATTGTATTATATTGTCTCGCTCAAAAAGATGGCTACGTAGCTCAGCTGGTTAGAGCACATCACTCATAATGATGGGGTCACAGGTTCAAATCCCGTCGTAGCCACCATAATTTAGTTGTTAGCGAAAGTTGGCAACACATAGATATCGAGCTGCGGAAGTGGCGAAATTGGTAGACGCACCAGATTTAGGTTCTGGCGCCGTAAGGTGTGAGAGTTCAAGTCTCTCCTTCCGCACCATCTCGATAACTAAAAATTTGCGGAAATGGCGAAATTGGTAGACGCACCAGATTTAGGTTCTGGCGCCGCAAGGTGTGAGAGTTCAAGTCTCTCTTTCCGCACCATATTTAGATGAGCAATCATCCTGTAGGGCTATCGCCAAGCGGTAAGGCAGCGGCTTTTGATGCCGCCATTCCCTGGTTCGAATCCAGGTAGCCCTGCCATATTTCATATGGCTAGCGATAAGCTACCCATAACAACGATAAATTGAGTAACCAATCCTCAGTTTATCTACAGCATAAGTTGCGGAAGTGGCGAAATTGGTAGACGCACCAGATTTAGGTTCTGGCGCCGTAAGGTGTGAGAGTTCAAGTCTCTCCTTCCGCACCATTATTTAGATGAGCAATCATCTTGTAGGGCTATCGCCAAGCGGTAAGGCAGCGGCTTTTGATGCCGCCATCCCCTGGTTCGAATCCAGGTAGCCCTGCCATATTTCATATGGTTAGCGATAAGCTACCCATAACAACGATAAATTGAGTAACCAATCCTCGTTTTATCTACAGCATAAGTTGCGGAAGTGGCGAAATTGGTAGACGCACCAGATTTAGGTTCTGGCGCCGTAAGGTGTGAGAGTTCAAGTCTCTCCTTCCGCACCATTATTTAGATGAGCAATCATCTTGTAGGGCTATCGCCAAGCGGTAAGGCAGCGGCTTTTGATGCCGCCATCCCCTGGTTCGAATCCAGGTAGCCCTGCCATTATTTGTAGGGTTAGCGATAAGCTGACCGTAAAAAGATAAGCTGAATTAATAACATTCGGTTTATTTAAAGAATACGCTGCGGAAATGGCGAAATTGGTAGACGCACCAGATTTAGGTTCTGGCGCCGCAAGGTGTGAGAGTTCAAGTCTCTCTTTCCGCACCATGATTTAAGATTGTCAAATGGCTACGTAGCTCAGTTGGTTAGAGCACATCACTCATAATGATGGGGTCACAGGTTCGAATCCCGTCGTAGCCACCATTTATAACGATAGTTTGAATAACCAATGTTCAATCTATCTACAGTACAAGTTGCGGAAGTGGCGAAATTGGTAGACGCACCAGATTTAGGTTCTGGCGCCGCAAGGTGTGAGAGTTCAAGTCTCTCCTTCTGCACCATCAATTCAAACCCAGCTTAGGCTGGGTTTTGTTTTATTAGCCTCATAACAATATATCCTTTCCTCCCGTTTTAACCGTTGATTCATTTTTCAGATCCATTCTTTGATCACGTGAAAAGTGAGGCATAAAAAAATCCAGCCGAAGCTGGATTTTTAATTTAAAAGTTAACGACTTAACCAAGCAAACCAAGAGCAGCATTAGGCGCTTGTTTAGCTTGTGCCAACACTGAGCTTGATGCTTGAGAAAGGATCTGCGATTTAGTCAAGGCAGTGGTTTCTTTCGCAAAATCAGTGTCTTTGATTCGGCTCTTAGAAGCATTTACGTTTTCGTTGATGTTATCTAAGTTGTTAATCGCATGGTTGAAACGGTTTTGGAATGCACCCAGTTGAGCACGATGGCTGTCTACAAATTGCAGTGCCGCATCAACAATGGCAACTGATTCTTGCGAACCACCTACAGAGGTGACATCAATGGTATCGACTGTCACATCTTTTGCCGCTTGGAAACTCAGTTCACCCGCTAAGCTGCCACCAAAGGTTGCTACGCCATCAATACGATTGCTATCAGTAAAGATTTGCAGTTTGCCTTCATCGTCAACAGAAGCTTTTAACATGTCGGTTTGACCATTGATGTAAGTGGCCAACTCTTCGATGTCATCGCCATCTTTTGCACTTAGGTTGATGGTTTGCTCGCCAGTACGTTTGTCAGTCAACGTAATGGTAAGGTCATTAGCACCTGCTTTAACGGTCCAATCTTTATCTTGTCCATTTGCCGCTTGGTAACTCTTACCGCCCATCATTGCGTTGTCGCTGCGCATATTATTTAGGCTTAGCATGACCGCTTCACCGTTATCCGCACCGATTTGGAATGATTTCGTCTCAAAAGTACCATTGAGCAACTTATTACCACCAAACGATGTAGTTTCAGCAATACGGTTGAGTTCGTCATTCAGCGCGGTGATCTCTTCTTGAATCGCTACGCGGTCGGCTTTCGAGTTCGAACCATTTGACGATTGTAGAGATAAGTCACGCATACGTTGCAAAATATTGGTGGTTTCGTTCATTGCACCTTCAGCTGTCTGCGCAATTGAAATGCCATCATTTGCGTTGCGCACGGCAACATCTAAGCCTCTGCTTTGAACGTTCAAACGGTTAGAGATTTGCAAACCTGCTGCGTCATCTTTTGCGTTATTAATTTTGAAGCCTGATGATAAACGTTCCATTGATAACTGTTGCGCATTGCTAGCACTGTTTAGGTAGCGTTGTGCTGTCATAGCTGAAACGTTAGTGTTTACATTAACCGCCATAGTGGTTCTCCTATTGATTTTCCGACTTAGCGTCATAGACAAACGGTTTCCGACGTCTCGGAAAACCAAGTAGTTCTCTCAAAGTACTATTATTAGCGACTGCGGTTAGGAATCCTTTAACGGGAAAACGACGATTTCGTAAAAAATAACCAATATCGATTAAAAGTGGGATAAACGCTGCAAAACTGGCTGAAATGCAAAAATAGCATTAAAGATTTGACGTGATTGGTCGGCTTCACGGGCGATTGAAGAGCATTGATAAGAGCAAGAAGTTATAGATAAAGAAAAGCCCCTTTTCCTTTGAGAGAACCGGGGCTAGTTGGTAGCCAGAGCCAATGTGGAGATCAGAGAAATGAACACATTACCGACTGACCGGGGCGTATGATTATCTATGACTATAAAGCAGGGTACATCTTGAGAGAGCTTTATATTCGGCCATAATCATACTTTGCCAAGGATTCCTTCACCTAACCCACGTCTGAGCTGTTGGATGAAGGGTCCTAACATTACTGCAATAGTGACATTGCAGAATTTGGCAACTGTTTTGCTTGAGCGAGAATCGAGGTACCCGCTTGTTGCAGAATCTGTGCTTTCGTCATTTGCGTGGTTTCTTTCGCAAAATCTGTATCTTTAATTCGACTGTTGGATGCTTCAACATTCTCTTGGATATTGGCCAAGTTGTTGATGCTATGGCTTAAACGGTTTTGCTTCGCACCGAGCTCTGCTCGTTGTGAATCCACATATCTCAACGCAGCATCCAGAACGCCCACTGCATTTTGAGAGCCACCAACTGAGGTGATATCAATATCTTGAACCGTCGTCTTAACGCCCGGTCCGCCGTTTAGGCCAAGTTCGGTTGCCAAACCACCAGAGATGGCAAGGTCACCTTGTAAATTCGGTTCTGCGGCAAAAATTTGCAGTTTACCGTCTTGATCAACCGATGCTTTAAGCTTATCGGTTTGACCATTAATGTAAGTCGCTAGCTCTTCAATATCATCGCCATCTTTGGCTAACACATCGAGAGTAACAAGCTCACCTGCCTGGGTGGTGAATTCAAATTTCAAATCACGCGCGCCCGCTGGCACTCCCCAATCCTTGTCCTTTCCTTGCTCTGCAAGGAACGATTGGCCGCCCATACGGAAGTCATCAGCACGTATGCTGGTAAGCCCCATAATGATCGCCTCACCTGAGCTCGCACCAATCTGGAACGATGCTTCACCGAACGAACCGTTGAGCAGTTTACGTCCACCGAATGAGGTCGTTTCTGCAATACGGTTTAACTCATCTTGCAAGGCGGTCGACTCTTCATTCAAAGCTTGTCGCTCTGACGCCGAGTTGGTGCCGTTTGCTGATTGAAGAGCAAGATCACGCATACGTTGCAAGATACTGGTCGACTCATTCATTGCCCCTTCCGCAGTCTGAGCAATCGAAATACCGTCGTTGGCATTACGCATTGCCACATCTAGGCCACGAGACTGAGCGGTTAAGCGGTTTGAAATTTGTAAGCCTGCCGCATCATCTTTAGCGCTGTTGATTTTATTACCTGATGATAAACGTTCCATCGAGGTATTTAATTCACCCGTCGCTTTATTAAGGTAACGCTGAGCAGTCATTGCTGAGACGTTAGTATTTACTGTAATGGTCATAGTTTGCTCTCCTAGTGAGTTCGCAAGCTTTTTGCGAAGCGGCCAGCTTTACTCTCATTTGGAAGCACTGACCGTGAACTTGCTAAATCCGCTATTTGCCGATTTAAAAACTTGTTGTATCAACTCTGATATAGACAATTCAATTAGTATGCCAACTTTTAAAACATCTGATATTAAAATTAATATTCTTTGTTTTTTAATCACTTAGAAGAAATTCATTCATTCTATCTTTGTGAGTGAGCATCCAGTTTTTTCTCGTTAGCAACAGAGTTGCCACTTTCGTTTGCCGCTCTATTGCCTCTTTATCTCTCGATAATAGATGAGCAATTTCCAGGCCAATTTTTCAACACATTCCACTCTTCGCGCATATGGCTTAGCACATAAGGCATTGAAGATTAGATATAGTTGAAAAGGGTCAAATCTTTCGTTTTACCAAAAGCCAGTTGTGAAGCCTGCAACGCACGTGAATTCTCATTAAATTCAATCACCGCTTCTGCGTAATCGAGATCTTCAAAGTTACTTTTTGATTTCGCTAAACTGATTTTGAAATCTTCATGCTGTTCTTGTTGAATATCTAAAGTGCTCAAGCGTGCACCGACATCAGTACGCACTTTATTGAGATGAATAAAGGCGGCATGAAACTCTTCCGTAATTTGATGCAGTTTCGCTGTCGTCGACGCATCCGATACGGAGCCCTGCGAGAGCTCAATTGCGTCTTTATAGCTATCAAATAAGGTAAAGGTTGAACGCGGCTCTAGGCTTAACACATCACCTTTCGAGATTTGCCCTTTTACGTGCACCGTCAGATCTTGATATCGAATGCCTTTTTGTGGATCAAACTCATCGGCCTGTACCACGCTGCCATCTTTCTCTAATTGGTAACCATATTTGCCGTTAGCCATATCAACAAACGTCACGGTATAGCGTGATGTATCATTCGAGTCTAAATTGGTTGCGCGCTCGAGCAGTAACTCTGAACCTTCGTTTAATTGATAGTTTGGTTCGTAGTTACCAAACGGGTTATCAATCTCCATAAACACTTTATTACCCGGATTATTGAACGGGATCTCTAAGCTGTTGGAGATACGCATTTTGCGCTGATAATCATCGCCGGAATAAGTCACGTTACTGGCATTATCTCTAAAGAAAGGCTGATTCTTCGGCTTGGTGCCGGCAAACATGTAGTTACCGGACTCATCTTGCGTATTTGCTAGTTCAATTAAGTTGTTGAACATCTCTTGCAGCTCACGCGCTTTCGCTTCTCTATCTTCTGGAGAGAATGAACCGTTAATCATTTCCATAACAGTACGCTTTGCCTCATCGGTCGAGCTTTCCGCATTGGCAATGATTACTTCTTGATGCTCTAAGCGGTTTCGAACCAGCACGATTGCATCAAGATATTGGCGTAATTGCTCTTCTTGCTGCCCTACTTTTTGGATGTAATGAGTGGCTAATGGGCTATCACTGGCCGAAAGCAACTTCTTACCTGACGCTAGCTGCGCTTGGTTATGATGGATCTTTGATTCTTGACGGCGCATATCGTTTTGCACCGATTGATAGTTATGGAAGCTCGATATTCTGGTTAACATTTATCGCCTCCTATCTCAGCTGCAAAATCGTGTTGAAAGTATCATTAGCCACCTGCATGATGCGTGAGGAAGCCATATAAGCTTGTTGGAACTTCATCATGTTCGCGGCTTCCTCATCAAGGTTGACTCCGGAAATGGACGCAATGCGCTCCTGCGCTGACTCTTTTTCAAGCCTGGCCACGTCACTTAAGCGTGACGCGGTGGCCAGCTGCAAACCAAAATCAGTATTGAGATCGTGATAAACCCCGAGCACGGTCGTTTCACCGTCGTTGAGTTTTTTCTCCGTTTGAATTTGCTGCATCTTACGTAAATTGCCGTTATCACCTTCTGAGGGGACAAGGTTTGCCGTAAATTTATCATTGGGTAGCGCGCCAGCCGTCAATTCAAACGTTGTACCAAGCACAGTAATCGAATTCGATGGTGGGTAGGCCTGTGGTTCTAGCAGCACGTTGCCTTTGGTATCCGTGACCGCAAATTGATCGCCCGTTGGTGAGATCACCACTTCAAATTCACGCAACCCACCTGCCGATAAAATATTAAATTTTGCCTGCCCTTGGGCAAAAGTGGTGGAGGCTTCATAACTTTGTGCGGCAATGGCTGTCGGATCGTTGGTCGCCATTTTCATAATAGCGGCACCATTACGCGTTGGACGCAGCAATATGCGCTCCCCTGCTTGAGGGGCGTTGCGAATCTCAACTCGCATTCCATCTAAAAATAAACTGCTGCCAACGACCGGAACGTTAACCCGCTCGCCCGTTGGCTTTAATACGGTATAATTGCTGCCGTTGTACTGTAGGGAGTATTCACCACTTTTCAACGCTGAAGTATCTTCGATATAGACCGCCATATCGGCTTTTGAATTGCCAGCGATGATCGCTCGCGAGCGGGCATTGACTTCAGAGTTCACATCCGTAAACAACGCTCTTCCCACATTGCCACGTAAGTCCAAGCCTTGTGATTGCAACTTGTTAACTTCATAAGAGAAAGATGTTGCCATGCGGCCAAGTTCATCCATTAGGTAAGGAATGTGCTTATCTCGCATCGTAAACAGCGCACTTAACTTACCGCCAATATCCTCAGTGGTAATGGTCTTGATCCCTTTGCCTTCAATCATGGCCAAGCGGCGCTGACTCACATCAGGATAACCATCAACCATCTTCATTTGGCTGGCTTCTGTACCTGAGACGAGCGTGTGCCCGCTCCCGATATGGATGTTAAACCCTTCAGCATTTTTACGTGGCGTCACGGTGACCTTGGTGTATTCAGACAACTCAGCCACCAATTTTTCATGCTGGTCCATTAAGTCATTGTGAGGACCAGGAGTGCGCATCATTAAGCGTTGTAAATCTCGCAGCTCAAGCGCCAATTGGTTAATACGCTCAACGGCAACATCTAGCCCTTTGTTGGTCGCATCAGATTGGCGGCGAATATTTTCGTGAAAATCATTCATGTTTTGAGTGATCAGATCCGCTTTCTCAAGTACAACTTTACGCGCACCTACATCATTCGGGCTGTCGGCGAGGGTTTTAATCGCATCAAACCATTCGTTTAAGTTTTCAGGGATTTTTTTCGAGGCCACTGACGACAATAACTTTGAAAGCATGTCTAAATTTTCTTCGTCGTCACGCTTAAAAGAAAAGCTGGTGGTAGATAGGTTTAATTCATTAACGGCAAATTGATCCCATGAGCGGCGAACTTTTTCCACATGTACGCCCATACCGTAGGTTTCACCACCGTATTGGCGAGGCGTATTGGTCCCTTGGATCACAGACTGACGGCTGTAACCTTCTGTATTAACATTAGAAATGTTATGACCTGTGGTGCTGAGTTGTCTCTGAGCGGTAAGTACACTTTGGGTACCTAGATTCAGAAGATCCGACGCCATACTGCCCCCGAAAACCTAATCAAATCAGTGGTTACTGAATATCTAAGTTAGTAATTGCAATATGTATGCCAAAGGAGTTTCAAAGAAGAGATTAGACAAAATAAAGGAAAGATAAAAGCCAGCAAGGCTGGCTTTAGAGGGGTTATTCCATTGCTTCAATTTGAGATTTTACTCTCAGCACTTTTTCAGCATAGTACGGGTCCGTCGCGTAACCAGCAGCGTGCAGGCCACGAATGAAAGACTCATCGCTGCCATTATGGTTCAGCGCCACGGTGTAGCGCGGATTGTCATTGAGAAAACGAACATAGTCATTAAAACTGTCTTGATAATTCCCATAAGAACGGAACGCCGCTTTTTCCATCACGGGTGTATTATCATGATATTCAAGAGTTTGCGTCGCCACTTTCTCACCTAACCAACTTTTATCCGCTTTGATGTTGAATAAGTTATTACTGCTACCACGAGCATTTTGAACAACTTTTTGTCCCCATCCGGTTTCTAATGCCGCTTGAGCAAGTAGCAGTGAAGAGTCAACACCTAATGCCCGCGCTGCTTTTTCAGCATAAGGTTTCATTGAAGCCACAAACGCTTGCGGCGAATCAAATCGACTCGATTCGACCTTGCTAGGTTCGATCGTCTCTTGCGTTGAGAGGCGGCGGTTGTTACTGCGTTCTATACGGCGCATGGCTTCTTGGAAACCATCTTGCGTCGGGTCGGTTATTGCTGGATCGTTTTTCGAGGTGCCGTTAGCCTGACTGAGCTGCGCCACAATCATATCGGCAAGCCCTAAAGAACCGGAGGCACTGAGCTCGCTCGACATTTGTTCATCAAGCATTTGTCGATAGAAATCTTCGTTTTGGCTGTTGAACATCTCAGATTTAAAATCGGCATTGGCGTCGCGCATCGATTTGAACAACATTGAGGTAAAAATCGCTTCAAACTGTTTGGCTGCGGCCTTGAGCGCCGCTGACTCGCCTTCTTTATCACCGGTTTTAGCTTGCTGACGTAGCTTATCTAAGCTAGCAATATCATGAATAAAGCCAATATCATTGGGATTATTAATCATCTTCCTCTCCTAGATAATGATCAGTTGGCCTTCAATCGCGCCTGCTTGTTTCAATGCTTGCAGAATCGCCATCAGATCTGAAGGGGCTGCGCCCACTTCGTTGACCGCGCGCACTAAATCATCCAAGGTCAAACCCGGTTCAAATTTAAACATTTTACCTTGTGCTTCAGACACTTCTATTTGGCTATTAGGCACCACAGCTGTCTGACCACCCGCTAACGCATTGGGCTGACTGACATTCAAATTCTCTTTAATGGCAACAGTCATACCACCGTGCGTCACCGCAGCAGGTTTTAAGCGCACATGCTGGCCGACAACAATGGTTCCCGTTCGAGAATTAACAATGATTTTGGCTGAGCCATCCGCTGGATCAAACTCAACATTTTCGATTGCAGAAAGAAACGCGACGCGCTGCCCAACATCTCGTGGTGCACGGATACGTACTGACGTTGCATCAACCGCGGTCGCCATCTCTGGGCCTAAGAAGTTATTCACTGCATCTGCCATACGTTGCGCCGTGGTGAAGTCAGATTCAAGCAAATTGAAGGTAATAAAATCGCCACGGCTAAAAGGTGTTGGTACTTCGCGTTCCACCATAGCACCGCCTGAAATCAGACCAACCGTTGGGTTATTGCCGACAATTTTAGAACCATCAGCACCGGTGGCACTAAAACCACTGACCACTAAATTACCTTGGGCCACGGCGTAAATTTGACCATCCAACCCCTTAAGGAAGGTTTGCATTAGAGTGCCGCCACGTAAACTTTTAGCAGAGCCGATCGAAGAAACGGTGACATCGACATTTTGACCTTGCTTGGAAAACGCCGGCAATTCGGCCGTGACAATCACGGCGGCAACGTTCTTTGTTTTCGGTTTAGTGCCCGGCGGCAATTGAATGCCGAAATTTTGCAACATGGCGTTAAAACTTTGGTCGGTGAACGGTGTCGATTCACCCGTTCCCGGTAGCCCAGTGACTAGACCATAACCCACTAATTGGTTACTCCGCACGCCCGCAACTTGAGAGACATCTTTGATACGGGCCGCTTGTGCATGGGTTGCGATGAGCAACAGACTTAAAACAAGCAGGGTGAATTTTTTCATGGTCTAGTACCTTAATTTCTACGTTTCTTTACGCCAGAACTCCGGCGTTACAGAGAGACATTAAAGAATCGTGCCAAGAATCCAGGTTCTTGCATATCTTGATTGGTGCCTGTGCCTGAATATTGGATGCGTGCATTAGAAATACGAGTAGAAGCAATGGTGTTGTCAAAGTCGATATCATCGGGACGAATGGTACCGCTTAAGCGAATGTATTCATCGCCAGTGTTCAGTGTGAGCCATTTTTCACCACGGATGACTAAGTTGCCGTTGGCCAGTACTTCAATCACTTCAACCGTGATCGAACCAGAAATACTGTTACTTTGGTTGGCTGCAGAACTGCCATTGAACTTGTTGTCATTTTTCAACGCATAAGAGAAATTGTAATCACCCACAGTGAGATCTTTACCGCCGACAGCGAGTGGGTCCATAGACGCATCATTGGATTTGGATAGATCCGCATCAGCACTCTTGGCCGCTTTAGTACTTTCATCAAGATTGACGGTAATAATATCGCCAATGCCACGCGGTTTTGAATCATCATAAAGACTGTTCATTTGTGCCAAATTAAACAGTGAACCAGTTTCCGCGGCATAATGTTCCGGTTTCTGTTTTGGATGAATGGGAGCCCAAGCAGGATCACCGGCTACGGGATCGGAACGCTTACGCATTGAGTCCAGTAAACCAGAACCTTCTTCTGCAGACTTATCCCCTTCAACCGCGTCCACCACGGTTGTACCTTGAACCACTTCAGGAGTATCGACCGGTGGCGGCATTAACGAGCAACCAGACAAAGCAGTAACAAATACAAGACTCAATAGACGTTTCATCGCAGCATTCTCTTAGTTAATGATTAGAGTTGTTGGTTCACAAAACTCATCATCTTATCGACTGCTGAGATGACTTTTGAGTTCATTTCGTAAACGCGTTGCGCTTCAATCATGTTGACCAACTCTTCTGTGACGTTCACGTTAGAGGTTTCAAGCATGGATTGACGAACATCACCGAGGCCGTCAAGCCCTGGCACCCCTTCTTGTGGATCACCACTAGCACCGGTCGGTAGATACAAGTTTTGACCAATCGGCTCTAGACCGCCTGGGTTGATAAAATCAACCGTGGTAATTTGTCCAACCACTTGGTTATTTTGCTGGCCACGAAGCCTAACTGACACTTCACCATCATTACCGACAGTAATAGAGATTGCATCAGGTGGAATAACAATTTCCGGCTCTAAATTATATCCAGCACCGGACGTCACAATCGCCCCTTCGTCGTTGAGGGTAAATTGACCATTTCGGCTATAAGCGATATTGCCATCTGGCATCAGGATTTGGAAAAAGCCGTCACCTTCAATCATCATATCGAGGCTATTGGTCGTGGTTTGTACGTTGCCGTGGGTATGCACTTTTTGTGTTGCCACGACTTTAGAACCCGCACCAAGCATCAAACCGCTTGGCAGTTTGGTATTTTGCGAAGATTGACCGCCCGGTTGATTAATATTTTGATAAAACAGATCTTCAAATACCGCACGACCCTTTTTAAAACCAATAGTCGAGGCGTTCGCTAGGTTGTTTGAGATAGTGGCAATATTGGTTTGTTGGGCATCAAGCCCGGTTTTACTTACCCATAATGCAGGTTGCATAGTAATCTCCTTTAACGCTTATCAGCTCATACGAAGTAATGAGTCGGACGATTTGTCCATCTCTTCTGCGGTGCTCATCATTTTGACTTGCATTTCAAATTGACGTTGTAGCTCAATCAAGCTAGTCATCTCACCCACCGCATTGACATTACTGCCTTCCAGCGCACCTTTTAATAGCTTTACGCTAGCATCTGCTTCGAATGCTGCATTAGGATCTTTAGCACGAAATAAACCATTCGTATCTTTGTATAGGGATTGATTATTGGGTCGAACCAGTTTAATTCGGCCTACCACTTCCATCGCATCGGCTGGAGCGCCTTGCGGACGAACGGAAATAGTACCGTCATTACCGATTTCTACTTTACTCAATGGAATAGGTAGAGTGATTGGCGCGCCCGTTCCATCTAGCACTAGATGGCCGCTACCATTTATGAGCATGCCATTTTGGTCAATGCTTAGGTTGCCACTGCGGGTTAACCCCTCTTTGCCGGTTTTATCCATCATGGAAATCCAACCGTCACCTTGAATGGTGATATCGAGATCGCGCCCTGTGGTAATGACACTGCCTTGCGCAAAATTATGTCCCGGACGTTCTGTCATGCTAAACACGCGGCTCGGTAACCCTTCGCCATAAGCTTGCATTGAGCGAGCTTGCGCCAAATCAGCACGGAACCCCGTGGTACTGACGTTTGCTAAATTGTTCGCTCTTAATTGCATGGCTTGCATGTTTTGCTTTGCGCCACTCATGGCGAGAAACAGTGCGCGATCCATAATCTGCTCCAATAATCATCGTTCGATCATTAAAAGCAATTGACGTGCCAACTTATATTTAAATTAAAAATCAATAAGTTAAATGTAATTGCACAAAAAATAGGGAGGATATAACGAAGATTGCCGCGAACAGATGGCAACAATACCAAGCTAACATTGCCGCTAACTTGGTATTGCCATTGGATGACGTTAAAAGAATTAACGGATCTGCAGTATGTTTTGTTGTAGCTGGTTGTGAACTTCAAGCGCACGCGAGTTCGCTTGGAAGTTACGCTGAGCAGAGATAAGATCCACCAGCTCTTGAGTCATATCAATGTTGGATTGTTCAATAACACCATTGCTGATGGTACCAAATGAGCCTTTGTTTGATTCACCCCAAATTTTATCACCTGAGAATTGAGTCGAATCCCACTGCGTACCGCCTTTTTTATCTAAGCCCTGTTCATTGGCTACGCGGACAAGCCCCACACGTCCTAGAATGGTATTTTGACCATTTGAGTAAGTGGCTAGCACACTGCCATTTTCATCGAAATCGATCTTCGTCAAAAAGCCCGTGGTTGCGCCATCTTGTACAAATTTAGTCAACTCAAATGGAGCGGCAAATTGCGTAGCCGAATCGAGACTGAACGACAATGTTTGGTTGGCATCAGCACCGTTGAGTTCAACTGGGTTTGCCCCCAAACCTAAAGGCTCGGTTACAATTTGCTGACCATTATTCATGCTGGCTAGCGTACCATCATTATTAAACTTCATGGTATGCCCAATATGACCCGTCGGCGTAGTAGCATCACCACCAACTACATTGATTGGTTTTTCACCAGTTTTATCCGTCACGGTGTAATAGGTTTGCCATGTGTTAGCTTGCGTCTGATCTTTGAGGTAATAGGATGTCAACTTATAAGGCTGACCCATCGAATCGTAGACTGTCGATGAGGTGGTACGGTTGTACGTCTCAGGATCAGTAATATCAAACAAGGTTGGGTCTTTTAACTTGCCATTAGCTGGCAAGTTCGCGCCAAGTTCAACATTGGCTGTTTGTTTAGGTTTACCAAACTGAGCAGGAATATTGATAGGTTTTGGCTCATACGAAAGAACATCACCAGTATCAGGGTTAACATCATAGCCAAGCAAAAACTCGTCATTTGACGTTACCATGTAATCATTTTTATCGAGGTGGAAAGCACCATTTCTGGTCAACTCATTTTGTTGAGGCGTCAGCTTATCTTTCGCAACCGCAAAGAACCCCGTTCCCGCAACGCGCAAGTCCATCGGGTTATTAGTATAAATACTGGAACCTTCGTGAAATTGTTGTGCCACTTTGTTCGCCTGAACACCTTGACCAGGAGTCGTTTTGGAGTTGGTAAACAATGAGGTTGAGTAAACATCACCAAACTCAGCACGCGACTCTTTAAAACCAAAGGTATTCGCGTTAGCAATGTTGTTACTGGTGGTGTTCAGATCTAACTGAGCTGCGGATAAACCGCTTAATGATATATACGACATTCCAAAATCTCCTATCTAGCTAGCATATCTACTCTATAAAGAGTTACGCTTTGCCAACTTCTAGTACTTCAGCAAGTTTAACTGGCGATGTAAATCCAGCCAGATTGAGCAGTACGTTACCATCACCTTTACCCAGCAGAACGCTATTGACGTTTGCGTAAGTCGATACCGCAAACTCCTTGCTTTCTCCATCGAGCAAACCCGAAGCTTTCACTTGGTATTTGCCGCCCGGCAATGGATTACCGTTTTGATCGTTACCGTCCCATTCAACGCGATTATCACCGGCTGATTTAGCCCCGACATCAAAGGTACGAACCAATTGTCCAGCTTCATTCTCTATTCGGACAAACAAGTTCTCTAAACTTTGAGGAAGTTTGACCATCGCAGCCATCCCAGCACCCTCTTTTTTGATCCCTGCCGCTCCAGGTACTAACACATCACGGCCAACCAGTGATGAAGCCTGTAGAGCTTGGTTGGATGTCATCGACGAGTTGAGACTCTCAAACTGAGTGTTCATTTTGCCGATACCATCAACTGTGGCAAATGACGCCATTTGGGCGATCATCTGGTCATTACTGACCGGTTTAAAAGGATCTTGCTGAGCCAGTTGTTTGGTGAGTAACGATAGGAAGTCTTCTTGTTTAAGATCTTGCTTCCCCGTTGTCTCTTCTGTTTTCTTTTGGTCTTGAAGACTTTTCAGCTGGTCAATATAAGACAAGCCGCTTTGACCAATGTTATTTATTCCGGCCATACGCTACCTCCTTATCCTATTGACCCATCTGCAGCGTGCGCAGCAGCATTTGTTTACTTGCATCAGCCACCTGCACGTTCGTTTGATAAGAACGAGAAGCCGAAATCATGTTAGCCATCTCTTCCATCACATTGACATTAGGCTTGTAAATATAGCCTTCATCGTTGGCAAGTGGGTGATCTGGGTTATATTCTGCGTTAAGCGGTTTATCGCTTTCAACAATACCTAATACTTTTACAGGTACATTATGATCACGGTTATAACGCGCTTTACTTAACTCTGCACCAAACACCGCGTGACGCGCTTTGTAAGTATCTTTCGCCGAACTACTCACACTATCCGCATTGGCTAAGTTACTTGAGGTCGTATTTAGACGAACAGATTCAGCACTCATTGCAGAACCAGTCACATTGAACACATTAAATAAGCTCATCTACTTATTCCCCTTTGATTGCTTTCGTTAAGTTCTTGAATTTACTTCCTAAGAAGTCCAGTGAGGCTTGGTGTCTGATCTGGTTTTGCATAAACAAGTTACGCTCTAAATCTACGTCCACCGTGTTGCCATCACCCGTATCAGGTTGAGTCGGAATTCGATAGAGACTCTCGCCAGTTACTTTCGTGGAGGCAGATATATGCCGACCATCCGTACGGCTAAGACCAATGCTTGCCCCTGAACTTGCCGCCTGCAATGCTTTTTGAAAGTCCATTCCTTTTGCTTTAAAGCCCGGTGTGTTCGCCTGTGCAATATTGGTGGAAATCACCTCAGCATTGCGCTCACGTACACCAACCGTGTGTTGGTGAATACCTAATGCGTTATCAAAAGAAATAGCCATGTTTGCCTCTACACTAAAAACTGACTGTTACTACTCATATTAAAAGCAATTAACGTACCAACTTAAAAAACGAACCGTGTTTACAACAATTTTATCTAAATAAGAATCCGTCGAAATGTAAGCAAAATATACGCCGCTTTATCCACTTGTCGCCCACAACTTCAGTAAATCTCACCAATCAAAACGAAATTAAGGGAAAGAAAAAGCCCAGCAAAAGCTGGGCAAGTAACTCAACGTAAGAATGTGGCTATTTGAGTTTATAAATGATGCCAGGGTTACAACGAACCATTTCAAACTTATCGGTCAATCCTGTCAGTGACTCCGATGCGCCGAGCAATAAGTAGCCACCGGGGTTTAAGCTACTAGCCATTTGATTTAATACTTTCGACTTCATATCAGGTGAGAAATAAATCAAAACGTTACGACAGAAAATAATATCGAATTTACCCAATAAGGCATAGCTCTCCATTAAGTTCTGAGGACGGAAGTTAACTAAACGCTTAACGTTATCTTTGATTTTCATTCGGCCATCACCAGCATCCTCAAAAAAGATTTTACGACGCTCCGGTGATAACCCTCTGCCAAGTGCTAAATTGTCATAAATCCCCGCTTTACACATATCCAGCATGCTGGCAGAAATATCCGTCGCGGTGATGGCTACGCTCGGCAACATACCCGGCTTGCGCTGTTGAGTTTCCAGCACCGTCATCGCCATTGAGTAAGGCTCTTGACCTGAAGAGCTTGCCGCTGACCAAATTTTTATAGGGCGTTTATTTGCAGCGACCTCGGGTAATAGACGTTCCGCTAAAACGGTGAATGGGTAAGCATCACGGAACCACAGTGTTTCGTTGGTGGTCATGGCATCGACCGCTGCAACTCGTAGCTCACGGTTTCGCCCCGTAACCACATCACGTAACAAGTCAGAAAGAGAGGTTAACTTGAATTTAGCAACCAGTGGACTTAAGCGACTTCTCACTAAGTACTGTTTGCTATCTCCAAGTACAATCCCGCACTGAGATTCCAAAAAACGGCTGAAATCGCGATATTCTTGATCGCTTATAGTTATAGCAGTCATTAATTTCTCTTTAGTTAACTAGTGCAGCTTTCACCGCATTCCCAAGCTCATCAGGGTTGAATTTAGCAATGAATGAGTTTGCACCCACTCGCTCAACCATGGCTTGGTTAAAAACGCCGCTCAGTGAAGAGTGAAGAATAACGTATAGATCTTTCAAATCTGAATTTCTACGTATCTCTGCTGTTAATGTATAGCCGTCCATTTCAGGCATTTCAATATCAGAGATCACTAAAGATATTTGATTGTAAATTGGCCCTTCTGCTGCCATCTCGATCAATTTTTCATACGCCTCTTTACCATCTTTAACAGCAACGACTTCAAAACCTATCGATTCTACTGCTCTTTGAACCTGTTTACGCGCAACGGTTGAGTCATCGGCAATTAAAATTCGACGGATGATCTCTTTTTCTGTTTCTACTTGGGCGATCGATTCACCAATAGATGAATCCATTGTCTCATTAACCGGAGAAATCTCTGCCAAAATTTTCTCTACATCGAGAATTTCTACCAATTCGTTATCAATATTGGTGACTGCGGTTAAGTAGTTATCTTTGCCTGAGCCATCTGGTGGAGGAAGAATGGCTTCCCAGTGCATGTTGACAATTCGATCCACCGAGCTGACCAAGAAAGCTTGGATAGATCGGTTGAATTCAGCAATGACCACAAAACACTTATCAAGGTCCGCGGTGGGACGTCCGCCCACGGCCAAACTCAAATCAATGACAGAAACGGTTTGACCACGAATATGAGCAACACCTTTGACTAGGCGATGTAAATTGGGCATCAAAGTTAACTTCGGGCACTGGAGTACCTCTTTAACTTTAAATACGTTGATACCATAACGTTGCCGTCCCATTAGACGAAACGTTAAGAGTTCTAATCGGTTTTGACCAACGAGTTGCGTACGCTGATTCACAGAATCAAGAATACCCGTCATAAGCTCATCTCCATCTCAAACTTTTATGCAAAAAAGTGGTAGTCTACTACAGGCTATGAAGAAACCAGAGAAACAGAATGATGC
This sequence comes from Vibrio sp. 3-2(1), assembly GCF_963887575.1. Lineage (NCBI taxonomy): Bacteria > Pseudomonadati > Pseudomonadota > Gammaproteobacteria > Vibrionales > Vibrionaceae > Vibrio > Vibrio sp. 3-2(1). Next base: position 751,416 of record NZ_CAWPGB010000011.1, read on the forward strand.
ATACAAAAATATGTTTACATCTACTTTCCATAACTAAGTGTAGAGCTTTCTATAGAAATTTTTATCTCTCTATCGGCTTTTTATTGTTTTTCTTTAATTTTTCTCTTCATTCTGCCACTTTGCCGCAAGTTGAAGCCATTCAACAAGCTGCGGAACAACATGTTTTAGAAACAATTGAGTGGCCTCCCAGCGGGGAGTTAAACGTAAAAGCGGCAAATGTTGATGACCGAATTTATGCCACCGACTGCCCCACACCGTTATCGACCTCTTCCTCATCCAGTAATGGTTCTGCAAGTAATATCACAGTTCTGGTTGAATGCATTGAAGATAACTGGAAAATTTATGTTCCTGTAAGACTGACCATTTCACTGCCACTTGTCACCGTTGCCGTACCCATTTCTCGTGGGCAGCAAATTACGCAGCAAGATGTCTTGATTACAATGGTAGACTTACACCGCTTTAGACGACAAGGTTTTTCCGATATAAATCGTATCGTCGGAGCTAAAGTGAAAAAAAACATGCGTATTGGCGATGTCGTTGAGCAAGATGATATATGCGTCGTATGTCGTAATGAAAACGTTATGATTCAAGCAGTCAAGCAGGGAATGATCATCACAACCAAAGGAACCGCTTTAAGTGATGGTATTTTTGGTGAGCAGATAAAAGTGAAAAATGATAAATCAAACCGTATAATAGATGCACAAGTAACCGGTATTGGCGAAGTCACGGTTCAATTTTAACGCTTTCATTACACTTCTAAATGTGTTTACGTTGTTAAGAAAGTGAAACAGAAAAAAAAGCTAAAGTAATCACAAGCACCGTCGATATTGACTGTACAGGTTTCCATTATTATTAATAAGGCTCACATATGGCAGGTATTGATAACATACGTTCGGGGCAAACATTAACGACGACAAATCGTAGTAATGCTCGTACTGAATCGAATGCATCTCCATCGACATCCGGCTCGGTCACTCGTTCACCTCAAAATCAAGATGCGGTATCACTTAGTACCCAAGGTAAGGCCATTGGTGAAATGCACAACCAAATGGTATCTCAGCCAAGTTTTGATAGTGCCAAAGTCGCTGCAATTAAAGATGCGATAGCCAATGGCTCATATAGAGTCGACCCAGAAAAGTTGGCTGATAATATGATTAAATTTGAAAAAGAGTTGGGTGGTTTTAACTAGCCCTACTTTTGACTAATTAAGGCAACATACAATGGCTGTATTAAAAGACTTAGTCGATTTCCAATTGAAAAATGCACTAGAACTCTCTTCGCTACTTGAACAAGAAAAGTTAGCAATTACGGGCCGTTCATCAAGTGAAATCGAAGCTATTGCCAAACAAAAGATGACCTTAGTTGGACAACTTCAACAAACTGACCTCCGAATTGCGAAACATCCTCATGTCGTGAGCCTGGCTGAAGATGTACTCCTGTCGCAAATCGTTGATCAAATTCGTTCCATTGTTCACGATTGCCAGCAAGCAAACCTTGTTAATGGTGAAGCGCTACAACGTGCACAACTCAGTTTTAATAAACTCAATAATTTGATGCAGCAAAGCCACGGAAAAATTGGCATGACGTATAACGCTGGTGGGCAAACCCACACTGTGTCCACTTTAGGGACCAATATTAAAGCGTAACCAACATGCAGCTGAGTGACTAAATTTTTTAAGCTGAAACGAATTAAACAGAAAAGCGGCAAACTTTGCCGCTTTTTCGATCTGGAGAGAAGGAAGATTTAGAAGAGTGTTTGTTGACGTTTTTCTGGTACTTGCTGAACTTCGCCGTAGTCACGCAGTTTATCCATCTTACGGATATCGAGACGTAACTCAGTAACATAACTGTCACCCACCTTATAACTGCGGACCACTTCTGCTCCGCGGATAACACCATCAACCGCTCCCGACGTCAGCTCTGTGCCCAATCGCTGATCTTGTAGTTCAGCACGACCACTCACTCGCATTCCATAGACTTGCTCTGCCAGTTCGCGATAAGCATCGATTTTAGAGGCACGCATTGCACGGACTTGCTTTTCATCCACACTACGCCCAGTTTGCTCACTGATATTGGCATAACCTACCGCCGTCAACCATTCATCAGCGCGCATGGTTTGTAATGGCTGGCAACCCACCATCATGATAGTCACTAGAAGTAATAGCCATTTTTTCATTGGTTTCTCCTATGGGCGCAAGATAACAGTATACGGCTGCTTAATCGTAGGGTCAGAGCGAATTAACACACCATCTTGTGTACGGATACTGTTGAGCGTATCAAGATCACGACCAATACGATCAGCAGGTAAAAAGCCTTGTGCGGTAGCAACCACAACACGAGACTGCATTCCCACAACACGAGCATTGACTAATACACCGCCTTCTTGACGAAGCATTGTCCCTGTCAGTATGTATTGGATTTCTTGCTCTTGAGCGAGGTCTTTCCAGTCACGACTGAAAGCAAAATCACCTTGCTGCGTTACCTGAATCGAGCCTGTGGTTTTGAAATCAACCACTTTAAATCCTCGACGCTGAAACTGATGGATAAATCCTTCAGAAACCGAGTTACCCAACCAGTTAGTCGCATCCATACTTTGCAGGTCCACAAACGATGTTACAGCAATAGGAGTGCGAGCAGAAACACTAGTATTGGACACCATCAAATCTTCTGTCATGCTTTCAACAAAGAAGTCCAACGTGTGACGTGGGCTCTCCATTAGCATAAACTGTGAACCATTGTATGGCTCTTTACCGTTATAAATCGGGGCGTAGGCACAAGCAGTTAACAAAACTGCTGGCACTATCGAAAGCCATTTTTTCATTCTCTTATCTCCAGATATACTGAGGCAATCTTGATTCCAAACTTCAGATTAAAAAACTTGGAACACTCTTTGCTTTTCAAAACTTGTTACACTTTCAAAACGCACTGCCTACATCAGCTAAGATTTTAAAAGCAAAATTTATACCCAACTGGTAAATAACAATGAAAAAAATTATTTCTGTTTTATTTTCAATATGTTACACAATTACCTTTTCTCAAGCCGTTAATGCTGCTTGGTATGAAGTGACCGGATCGTCAGCCATTGTTTCCTCAGAGGAAGTCGCTCGCCTCAATGCATTGGAAGATGCCATCTATAAGGCGGTAAACTTTGCCGGGGCAGACATCGGTAGTATCAGTAACTTACGACCACTGCTGGAATCAGACCGTAAAGAGTACCAGTTTACTAACCATGAAGTACGCTATGTGTTAGTTGAAGAGAATAAAACACGTCGGGGAGTGATGTATGTTAAAGCTCGAATTGATATTTATCCTTCGGCAACAGGTTGCCACGTTAGCCAATATAAGAAAACGTTTTTAGTGGGCAACATTGATCTTGCATCGCCACAACAGGCGGTTATGGGGCAAATTTACAGTGTGGGAGATGATTTTGCACAGGTACTCAACCGTCAACTCGATCAAGAATCTCGCAGTTTTGTGTCGGTTGGCACCACAGATTATGCAATTGAAAAACAGCACCCAGGACGCTTAACCATGATTGCAGAGGACACGGGGGCGCAGTACATTTTGGGGGGAACCATCACCGATTTAACTGCCACGATAGAGCAAAAATTACTCGCCGATGATGTGATTAACCGTCAATTTGCTATGCAAATCCAAGTTTTTGATGGCAAAACAGGCCAAGAAGTCATGACTAGACATTATAGAGAAGTCGCTAAATGGCCCTTCGCCAAAACCAGTCAGATAGATACTAGTAGTGCTCGTTTTTGGGCTTCAACCTTTGGCAGCATGATGCTGCGTGTCAGCCGAAATATCATGCTTGATCTTGAATCCGAACTTTCATGTAAAATAACACTCCCCGAAGTGGTTGCTAAATATGGTAACACCATCACGATGGATTTAGGACGTGTGCATGGCGTTAAAACCGGTGACCAATTGCAGTTGTGGCATACAGGTTCATTCATTGATCAGAAAGGGCTACCACGAAATAAAGTGACTCAAAGTGATATTACCCTTACGGTTACTCGCGTCTATGAAAACGAAGCGGAGCTGAGTGTTGATCAAGAAAATCTCGCCTCCAGCATACAAATTGGCGATGTTATGCACAAACAGCTTTAATTTTCGTTTTAACTAGTTAACTTCACAAAATTATTGAGTAAACTATCCCACCTTGCTCCCGTAGCTCAGTAGGATAGAGCGGCCCCCTCCTAAGGGGCAGGCCACAGGTTCGACTCCTGTCGGGAGCGCCATTTTGATAAAGCCTCAACCCCCAACCGGTGTTGAGGCTTTTTTCTTATGACGAAAAACTGACCTAATATTGATTTGAGCCACTATGATTCATATACAGTGCTTACTGTAAGTTCTATGTCAAATAATCTAGAATTAGTATTAACAGATTTATCGATAGAAAAAATGATGAAAAAGAGCAATCTAATCACGAATACTGGTCACCGCTTTATCTCTAAAGCAAAGACCGCCTATAAAATTCATATCCATACGCCGGATGATACGGTGCTGCACCGTTCTGTCGGCTATATCCGTATTGGTGAGAAAAAAGGGCTTAAAAAGGCGATAAAGCTGCGTAATGAATTAGGTTCAGAGATGTGGGGCAAACATTGGCGTCGTCTGCTCAAAGATCCCTATTTGATGACTCGCCTACCACACAGTTTAGAACCTAAAATCATATACAAACCCAGACCAACGCTCGATAACCCGGAAGCTCGGGATCCTTGTTATATCGCGGCTTGGAGACACTATGATGAAAAAGGTAACTGTATATTTCAAAGCGTCGTTTGTTCGATCAACAAACATGGCAAGCTTGCCGCTTATACCAAGACGAAAAAGGCGCTATTAGAGGCTTATAAAGAAGACTTGGATATTCTTGTCTACATGGGCCGATTGAATAGTATTGATTTGAAATAACGTGGCGTGATACCGGAGCGGTTAGAGGCTCAAATCCATTGTTTTACAAGAAGAAAGCCCGCGTTTTTCACGGGCTTTCTCTATTTTCTAATACTTAAGCGTTATTATTTCACTTCATAATCAAAGCTTGGAATAACGATATCAACACGACGGTTTTGCTTTCGACCTTCGACTGTATCATTCGATGCGATTGGGCTATTTTCCCCTTCACCTTTTACGGTAAGACGGTTCGCATCCACACCTTTAGCAATCACAACATCAGCAACAACTTGTGCGCGTTTTTCTGATAGTTTCTGGTTGTAAGCCGCAGCGCCAGTTGAGTCAGTATGACCAATAATTTCAGCATCGGCTTGTGGGTAAGCTTGCAAATATTTCACTAGTTTATCGAGCTGGTTAGTACTCTCTGCTGTTAGCTTAGTACTGTTATGGGCAAAACTACTGCTGTCCAAACGTTGAAATGGCACATGCTTAACAACCGTTTCAGGTTCTTGGGGAATAACGACAGGCTCAACCACTGGCTGTACAACTTCTTCAACAAACACCTCTTGCACGATGACTGGCGCAGGTTCTGCTTTACTTCCACCAAATTTATACGAAACACCTAAGGTAGCCGAGTTACCTGCCGCTCGGACAAGATCGTTATTAATATCGGTGAGGCTTTGATATTCCAAGCGTAAAGTGACGTTATTATCGGTGTTGAACTCAATACCAGCGGCACCTAAATATGAGTAATCATCTTTATTGCCATAATCAACATAAGCACCGCCGACTTTAGCATATAAGGCAATGGCATCAGTCAAAGGAAGGCTGACTTTCGGTGCGAGTGTAATGGCCGTTACTTTTTCATCATTCAGCCCCGCACCACTAAATTTGCCCAAGTAATCGTAACCTGCCTCTAATGAAAGCCAATTAAACGCTTGGTAACCAAGGTAAGCACCGACGGTAGAAGATTCATCTTCACACACATCTCCAGCACGACAAGCGTCATCAAGCCAAGATTTACCAACTTTAGCACCTACGTATACTTCAGCCATTGCGGCAGAAGATGCAAAAACAAGCGCCATTGAAACTGCTGCTGCTAACTTTTTCATACTTTTTCCTTTCCTATTTATCGTTATCATAATGCGGTTGCGGTACCCAAAAAACGGTTTACTTTTCGCCTACACACATACCTACATAACTCGGAACCACTATACTGTATGTAAAGAAAGCTTAAATAGCGCATTAGTTTATTCTCTGTCATCGTTTTGTGAAATATTGTCAGTGCTCTACACCAAAGGATTTAACAAAGCCGATATAAAGAAAAACCGCAGCATAAGCTGCGGTTCAAAGCGTTGTTCGTATGATTGACTTATTGAGCGTTCGCTTCACGCTCAGCAATAAAGGCCAATGCCATATTGATACGAGCAATGACACGCTCTTTGCCGATCAGTTGCATAACAGCATCAACCGATGGCGATTGACCACCGCCAGTGACAGCAACGCGCAGCGGCATGCCTATTTTACCCATACCGATTTCAAGCTCTTCACACACTTGAGCGATGACAGCGTGCAGGTTTTCCGTTGTCCAGTCACTCAACGCTTCTAATTTGCTTAAAGCAAGTGCTAGCGGCTCTTTAGCCACACCGCGTAAGTGTTTTTTCGCCGCATCAGCATCAAACTCAGCAAAATCTTCAAAGAAGTAACGAGATTGAGCAGCAAGTTCAACCAAGGTATTGCAGCGTTCACCAACCAGTTTAACGATCTCAGCTAATGCTGGGCCGTTGTCTTTATTGATGCCTTGTTGCTCAAAGTGCCATTCAAGGTGTTTTGCAACATATTCAGGCTCTGACGTTTTGATGTAGTGATTGTTCAGCCACAACAACTTATCAGTATTAAATGCAGATGCCGATTTGCTAATAGCATTTAAACTGAAGAACTGAATCATCTCTTCACGCGAGAAAATTTCTTGGTCGCCATGAGACCAACCTAGACGAACTAAATAGTTATTCAGTGCTTCAGGCAGATAACCTTCATCGCGATACTGCATCACAGAAACAGCGCCATGACGTTTAGATAGCTTCGCGCCGTCGTCACCTAAGATCATTGCGCAGTGCGCAAACACAGGTACAGGAGCACCTAACGCTTCGTAAATGTTGATTTGACGAGGTGTGTTGTTGATGTGATCTTCGCCACGAACGACATGAGTAATCCCCATATCCCAGTCATCCACCACCACACAGAAGTTATAGGTGGGTGAGCCATCGGTACGGCGAATGATCAGATCATCCATCTGGCTGTTGGAGATTTCGATACGACCGCGGATCTGGTCGTCAAAAATTACGCTGCCTTCTTTAGGATTACGGAAACGGATAACACACGGATCCCCTTCTTTTGCGGCGTCGTTAACCGCTTTGATTTTTGGGTGATCAGCATCGTAGCGCGGCATCTCTTTGTTCGCTTCTTGCTCGGCACGAACTTCATCTAACAGCTCTTTAGAGGCGTAACATTTGTAGGCTTTATCTTCAGCAAGCAGCTTATCGACAACTTCGTTATAACGATCAAAATGTTTAGTTTGGAAATATGGGCCTTCATCCCAATTCAAACCTAGCCAAGTCATACCTTCAAGAATCGCGTCTACGGCTTCTTGCGTCGAGCGCTCTAGGTCGGTGTCTTCAATACGCAAAACAAACTCACCACCTTGGCTTTTTGCATAAAGCCAAGAGTAAAGTGCAGTACGCGCACCACCAACGTGAAGATAGCCTGTCGGGCTAGGAGCAAAACGAGTTTTAACCGTCATTTGATTTCCTTAGGGATAAAAAGACAGCGGAGAACATGTCCACTGCAAGTACCAGGATAAAAAGTGGCGACATTTTACCACTGACGGCTAAATCTACAATCCTCGATTGCCTTTCGTTTTTCTGCGCTCAAGAATAACGCTTAAAATTCGCTTAACTTTCCTTTAGTGGAACTTGACCTTGCCCTAAAGGTAAGGTTTATGCTTCTAGCTATTGAGTTGCTTTATGAGGAATTTTTCAATGAAACGCTTTCAATTGCCTTTATCAGGGCTGAAATGCATGGGTTGCGCGAAGAAACTTGAGCAGCATTTCAAACAAGAATTTGAGGTACAAATCCACCAGCTGTCACCCACATTCATCGAGCTGAGCACTTCGGCCTCTTTAAGTGAACTCATCGCCGCTATCGAATCCTTAGGCTATCAAGCCTTGCTCAGCACGAACAGCGATCCTCTGCCCTCATCGCAACCCACAACCTTGGTTAGCGATACACAGCCACTCGCACAAGAGACAGAAGTCTCAACAACGGGTTTGGTTAGTACCCACTTACTGATCCAAGGAATGACTTGCGCAAGCTGTGTTTCTTCGGTGGAAAAAGCACTTCTAAGCGTTAACGGCGTACAAAAAGCGCAAATCAATTTAGCGGAACAAAGCGCCTTAGTGCTCTCGCAAGCAGATATCGCTGACCTTGAACGGCAATTGCTCAATGCCATTACTCATGCAGGCTACCGTGCAGAGCGAGTCGATGATCCAGCCCAACAGCAAGAAAAACAAAAACAGCAATCACTTGATTTACAAAAGCAACATAAAACCAATGCATTACTAGGTTTAATAATGGGTATTCCGTTAATGCTTTGGGGCCTTCTTGGTGGCAGCATGATGATTGTGACCACTCAGCAGCAAATATATTGGGGCGTTATCGGCATTGTGTGCTTAGCCCTATTAGCCACCGCTGGCCGCCACTTTTTTAGCCATGCTTGGCTTGCGTTAACCCATAAGCGCGCCACCATGGATAGCTTAGTCGCCCTAGGAACTGGAGCAGCTTGGGCCTATTCAATGTTGGTAGTGATTTACCCAACTTGGTTTCCCGTCGCCTCGCGTCATGTTTATTTTGAAGCCAGCGCGATGATTATCGGTTTGATTTCACTGGGCCACTACATTGAGGCGAAAGCCAAAGCGAAGACAACCCACTCCTTGCAAGCCTTAATTAACTTGCAACCACAACAAGCAACACGCATCACGGCGCAAGGCGATCAACAGATTGCAGTTGAATTAGTACAACTTGGTATGCAACTGCGCATAAAACCGGGAGAAAAAGTGCCGATAGACGGCAAAGTCCTCAGCGGTGAATCTTATGTTGATGAATCCATGCTCACTGGCGAGCCGATCCCCGTCCTAAAAGTGGCAGGCGATGCCATTGCGGCAGGTACCATCAATCATGATGGCAGCTTAGTCATCGAAGCCACCGGCGTAGGGGCGCAAACCATGCTCTCGCGCATCATCCAAATGGTGCGTCAGGCGCAAAGCAGTAAACCAGCCATCGCCAAACTGGCAGATCAGATATCCGCTATTTTTGTACCGACAGTGGTTATGATTGCCCTGTTTTCCGCTCTGATTTGGTACTTTGTAGGCCCTGAACCTAAGGCCAGTTATATGCTAGTGGTTGCAACAACAGTATTGATCATTGCCTGCCCTTGTGCCTTGGGTCTAGCTACTCCACTCTCGGTTACAGTAGGAGTTGGCAAAGCCGCTGAAATGGGTATTTTGATCAGAGATGCCAATGTATTGCAATCGGCAAGCAAAATCACCACTGTAGTATTTGATAAGACAGGTACGCTCACTCAAGGCAAGCCAACCGTTCAGAACTTAGTCACGTGGGGAATTGAAGATAGCAAATTGTTAACCCTTGTTTACGCTTTGGAATTGCGCTCTGAACATCCTCTTGGCAAGGCTATCTGCCATTATGCGCAACCGCTGGTATCAACCAGCGCCGAAGTCGAGCAATTTACCAACCTAAGAGGCAAAGGGCTAATGGCAAATATTGGCGGTGATTCCGTCGTCGTTGCCTCTTTATCGCACCTTGAGTCACTGGACGTTCCTCTTACTCAAGCACAAACGACCATTGAACACTACGCAGAACAAGCTTGGACACCGGTCGCGGTTGCCATTAACGGTGAACTCAAAGGTCTCATCGCAATTGCTGATCCAATCAAACCTAACGCTGCACAAGCTATCAGCACACTGAACAAAATGAACATTCGTACCGTGATGCTAACCGGAGATAACCAAAGCGTGGCCACTGCAATAGCCAAACAGCTAGGCATACAGCAAGTGATTGCTCAAGTACTTCCGGATCAAAAAGCACAAAAAATCGTGCAGTTACAAGAGAAAGGCCAAATCGTCGCCATGGTCGGTGATGGTATTAATGATGCGCCAGCCCTTGCGCAAGCCGATATTGGTATCGCAATGGGCAGTGGCAGTGATGTCGCAATAGAGAGTGCGCAAATGACATTGCTCAACTCCTCACCGCTTGCCGTAGTCAATGCTATCGCTCTTTCTAAAGCGACGGTAAAAAACATGAAGCAGAACCTATTGGGCGCGTTTATTTATAACACCTTCGGCATTCCCATTGCCGCTGGTGTGCTTTATCCCGCTTTTGGCTTTTTACTTAGCCCTGTAGTTGCAGGAGCGGCAATGGCTTTGTCCTCAATCACAGTCGTGAGCAACGCTAACCGCTTGCGTCTATTTAAATCCCCTTTTCACTCTTAGAGGTTAGATAAAAATGAAAATGATCACAGCCGCTATGCTTAGCACCTTGTCTCTTATGAGCTACTCCGCATTCGCCACGGTGACCGAGATGACCAATTACAAATCCCCTTATTGTGGCTGCTGTACTGAGTGGTCCACTCACATGCAACAAGCAGGATTTAAGGTTAACGAGCAATTGCAAGAAGATATGACGGCGATAAAACAACAATTGGGCATTACACCCAAGCTCGCCTCTTGCCATACAGCCGTTATCGACGGCTATGTTTTCGAAGGTCACATTCCAGCCACAGACATTCAAGCCTTTCTCGCTAATCCACCGAAAAATGCCAAAGGGTTAGCCGTGCCCGGCATGCCAATCGGTTCTCCAGGTATGGAATCTGGTGATAAGAAAGAAGCCTATTCGGTTTTTGCTTTTAACGAGCAAGGTCAGGTGTTTGAGTTTGCTCACCACGAAGGTAATTGATTTTATGTAATAAAGCCTCCGACAGATGCGGAGGCTTTCATTGGGGTGCCTTGATATGGCTACAGTTATTTAACGCTAGTTACTCGGCTGACTCGCTCGCCTGAAGCAGAGATAGAACGGATCCAGACCTCACCGGACACCTTCGGTTGTTCGATGCTCGAGTAAGTAAGCCATTGTTGACCATCTAATGAGTATTGCAGCTCAACACCTGGGAATGACGAATTCATCGACAATTTACCCGCTTCAATCTTAGCTCCGGGAATTGGCAGGCGATAATCAATGCCAGCTTTTTCCAGTTTCGCCAGCTCACGTTGCCCAACAATATTAGCAAAACGAGTCCAATCTTGATTCAGTGCAGACTTATTGACTAGGTTCGTTTGCTGAGAGTATTCAACCCCTACTTTATAGTCGTTCTCCCACTCCGCTTTATGCCAAGCACGCTCGGCAGCCGCCAACACTCGAGGGAAAACCATATACTCATACTGCTCATCATTACGAACCGTTTCTGACCACAATTGAGCTGACAAACCGTAGAATGGTTTCGACGTCACCTCTCCTTTACCGACAAAACCATTACCATCACGATCTAATGAAGTTTCAGCGTTTTGCGGCATATTTTCCGGTGCAAAACCAAACATTTTGCGCGTATCGGTCGCACGGGTGGCCCAGTAATAACCGCGCTCTTTAGGATCCGCCTCATAAGGCATATCCATGTAGACATAATCAGGGTTAGAAACAATTACGTCGTAACCTTGTTTTGCCCATTCATAAACAGAGCTTGTACCGCCCCAATAGAGGACATCCCAAAAGTTCACACGTGTATTGCGCGTGGCAAAAGCGGATTCTCCCTCGCTGTATTTCAAGCCATCTTGCCATGCTTGGAAATTCTCAATCCCTTTATCGGCGACAATTTCCGATACTTGCTCAGCAAAATAACTCGGTAAATGAGCAAAGTCACTTACTACTCCTTGGCTGACTAATGCTTGGCACTGTGGCGATTTCGCAAATGGTTTATCTTGTTGTGAAAGATCTAAGTTACCTTTCCAACTGACTTTTTCCGTCGCATTAATATCTTGGAAACCCGCGCCCAATTTGATGTTTTTCGCCTCATCGCCACCAAAATGCCAAGTCGATAAAGGCATGCCCGCCTCACTGTGCATCAAGGCCACTTCAGTGATCACCTTGTCCACAAAACGTTTAGACGAGTCTAAACAAGGGTTAATAAAACTCTGCTTATCATAAAACTGAACCGTCGTAACATTGGAGCTGTCTTGAGGATCCATCAAGCGATACTGGCTAGCCTGTTCGGTTTTCCCCTCTTGGCTCAAACGTTCAAAACGAGCCTCCATTGACACAACCGCAGAGCGAGCATGGGCTGGCATATCAATTTCAGGAATCACTTCAATATTGCGCGCTTTAGCGTGCTTGAGGATTTCAATGTAATCAGCTCGACTAAAATAACCAGAGCCAAAGTTATCAGAATTTGGACCGGAGCCAAGCTGTGGCAGCAAGCAGTTTTTCTCATCTAAATCAAAGCAGCGCTGTCCACCAATATCGGTCAATTCAGGTAAGCCCGGAATTTCTAAACGCCAACCTTCATCATCGGTCAAATGAAGATGTAATTTATTCATCTTATAAGCCGCCATTTGATCTAACGTGGCCAAAATCGCTTGCTTAGAATGGAAGTTACGTGCGACATCCACCATCACACCACGGTAATCAAAACGTGGAGCATCTTCGATGCGGATCGCTGGCAGCGCTGTGACATTCTGGCTATCCACTAAACCCAAAATAGATTGAACGGCGTAGAAAGCTCCCGCCTCATCAAATGCACGAATAGAGATAGCATTCGGTGCAATCTCCAACTCATAAGCACCCGATGTCGCCATCTGGTCAGAAAATTCGCTCGGTGTAATCGCAACACCAACCGCCAACTCTCCATCAAGCTTCAGCCCAATCGTTTTAGCACGCGCCTGCAATGCTGAAAACTGATCCGTCGCAAAGTCCTTCACATCAAGCTTAAGGCCACGAGTAATGTCAACAACACCTTGACCAAGCGTTGTTTTTAGAGGCGTTGGTAACAGAGCCGTTGATACATCTTGCAGTGATACATCGCTATTTCTCTCAAATCGGCTGATGGCCGTGGCAAACACATTATTATCGCTGGTAGTGCGTTTTATATTGTCGCCCTCAAGCCCACGCACAAATGACGACGTATCCTCTGTGTTAAGAGATACAATAAGTTTAGGCTCTGTATTGGGCGCCGCAACGAATGCACGCGGCATAAAGTCCGTTTCAAACAACTGCCAATACTCAGCGACCAGAGGCAAAACAACCTCTTCGCCCGCAGCAAAACCATCAAATTTATCAGTAGGTTCAAGTTTGTGTAAATCACCCGTTAAACGGGTAATTTTGAATTGATCATTTTCAACATCCAGAATCAGTCGAATGCTGTGGAAATAGATAGCCCACTGCTTTGAATTCACAGCTTCACCTTGGTTAACCAAGGTCATGTTCACTTTATTACACGATGCCCATTCTGCTTCGAGAGCCTGACATGCCAATCCTTCATCTGCCCCGTGATTCGTTAATACGGTGTAATGAATATCCAAATTTTCCGCCAGCGCATCGACTACTTTCTGCTCTGGTGATTGCAACAAAGAGCAACCTGATAATGTGGCGATAACCGAAACAGCAATCAAACTAGGTTTCAACATTTGACTCACCCTACCTTTAAAATAAAAACCCAATATCCTGTTAAAAGGACTCAAAACAGCAACAAGCATAAAGGCTTGTGACCTAAGGCATTCACCATACAAGGAGTTATTTCTAAGCGTAAAATAATTAGCTACACGAAGTGATCCAGTTCAAATTCTCTAAAATACAATCAAAACAAAACCATTTAAAATCAATAGATTAAACTTGACGTCAAAACCGTAATTTATTATTTGACGAGTTTAACTTGAGAAAGATCACATAAAAATGCATAACAAAAATGAATTTATGAATAGAGATCACTACTCACTACAAGGCGAGAAGTTCATTAAAGGGATTTGGCAGGTTAAATCGTGATATAGGTCATAAATTGTAATGACTCATCAAACGTCAAAATGCGCTAAAGTGACGTTTTTTACACATCCTAATGCTATTTATTATCGTGGAATATTGACTGCTATTTTCAATAGTTGAATTTTCTCGGTGAAGGGTGGACAGTGGAAGATCCTTTATCTTTGGTAATGAAAGTGATCACATCCAGATGCAACAAAGCCCCGCATTACTGCGAGGCTCTTAAATATGGTCGGTGAAGAGCCAGATAGTGAAAGAGGCGAACCCCTTTCTCTTTGGTAACGAAAAAACTCACCGCTTCCAGATATAACAAAGCCCCGCATTACTGCGAGGCTTTTAAGTATGGTCGGTGAAGAGGGATTCGAACCCCCGACCCTCTGGTCCCAAACCAGATGCGCTACCAAGCTGCGCTATTCACCGAAATTTTTGCTCTGCACTTAACGAGCAGTTCCGAGCTTTTTGCCTAGAACGGATGCGTATATTACTCATCTAAAATTAAGACGCAAGCCTTTAATCTTATTTCCATCAAATAACAAACTCATTGGCTAAATCACCATCAAATACACATAAAAACGTGACTAATTACACACCAACAGAAACATCAAGTTAACCTATGCAACATAATTGATCCAGATCAGTGTCAACAAACAGAGCAAACTTTAACTTGGCTGTGTCTTCGAAACTTTGGAGGAAACATGGACTTTTGGCTTGATCTCCTATTTGGTAATGCTGTGGGACTATCTTCAATGATAGTAATCTTTGGTGCTTTTGGTCTTATGCTGTTTTATGGCGGTTTCTTCATTTATAAAGTGATGAATGACAAATCTCCTCACTAGATCGCTTAGCACCTATTGAAAAATAGTGTGACGCTATGCACCGGGGTGGATTATCTGTCTGCTCCGGTTTTTTATCGCGTTAATAACTCTATCTTCTTGATGAATGGCATCATTCGCTACTCAAGAACGGTTCGATAAGAACACCTGTCTCAAAATAGTTTCCATTTTCTCATACAAATAAAAGCATTCCCTCTTCGCATAAATAAATACGTCAATGCCGTCTATATCTTGTTGAGGAAAAGTGATGGGGAAAGGCTGGAAACCATGAGTGTCATTAAAAACGCCTTGGTTAATTAATATTAACTGCTAAAATATCGCAACGTTAATAAGCAACACTCAGAGTGTTGCTTTCTTTTTATTCACCGCCGTTGGGAAACGTAAGAGCAACTTATGTCACAACAAGCCACCATCCGTTTAAACAAATACATCAGTGAAACTGGTTTCTGTTCTCGTCGAGAGGCCGATAAGTTAATTGAACAAGGCCGAGTAACCATCAATGGACTATTGCCGGAAATGGGCACTAAAGTCACGCCGAACGATGAGGTGTGTATTGATGGTAATCCATTAAAATCAAAAGAAAAACCGATATACATTGCCCTTAACAAACCGACTGGAATCACCTGCACAACAGAGCGCGATATTCCAGGTAACATTGTTGATTTTATTGGCCACCACAAACGTATTTTCCCGATAGGTCGATTAGATAAACCATCAGATGGACTGATCTTTCTGACTAACGATGGTGACATAGTCAATAAGATATTACGTGCTGGTAATAACCATGAAAAAGAGTACGTCGTTCGAGTAGATAGACCCATCACCGATGAATTTCTACATAAGATGGCCTCTGGTGTGGAAATTCTTGATACGGTGACACTGCCTTGCAAAGTAACCCAAGAAACGAAGTTCTCCTTTAGAATTGTGTTAACACAAGGGTTAAACCGTCAAATTCGTCGTATGTGTGAGGCCTTAGGTTACGAAGTGTTTAAACTACGCCGAGTTCGTATTATGAACATCAGCCTAGACGGTATCCCTAATGGTGAATGGCGTTATTTAAGCGACGAGGAAGTCGCTGAAATATTAGCTATGTGCGAAAGTTCTTGCGGTACGGAAGGCGCGTCCAAGCTTGATGTGACGGGTAAGCGTATTCGCAAAGCTACCGATGCAAAACTGTATGATAGTCGTGAGCAAAATCAAACCTCGACGGCACGCAGAAATCAAAAGCCAAAAACGTTCCAAGGACGCAATGCCGATGAGTTTCGTCATGCTCCAAATACAACAAAAAGAGCACCGCGCCGACCCACAAATTCATCACAAGGTGCGCCAGCTAATAGCCACAGAAAAAGCAGTACGTTAAGCCTTAAAAAATAATCATCGAACAATGCGTTAATTCTGTTGAGCAATAAAATGACCGTAATGACGCATCACTGAAGCAACTATAAAAAAGGAGAAACTTTCGTTTCTCCTTTAAGACAGTATAAAATTAACGCTTATTTCGTACCAAAAATCTTATCGCCAGCATCGCCAAGACCAGGAACGATATAACCTTTATCATTCAATTTCTCATCAATTGCCGCCGTATAGAGCTCAACATCAGGGTGCGCTTTTTCTAACGCCGCGATGCCTTCAGGCGCTGCAACTAAAACGAGAATTTTAAATTGGTTACAGCCGCGCTCCTTGAGCAAATCGATCGTCGCAATCATGGAACCGCCAGTTGCCAGCATTGGGTCAACCACAAGCGCAATTCGCTCCTCAATATTAGAAGCGAGTTTGTTGAAATAAGGGACAGGCTCAAGCGTTTCTTCATCACGATAGATGCCAACAACACTAATCCGCGCACTTGGAATGTGCTCCAAAACGCCGTCCATCATGCCAAGACCAGCACGCAAAATAGGTACTACCGTTACTTTTTTACCTTTGACTTGATCAATTTCAACTGGGCCATTCCAGCCTTCAATCGTCACTTTTTCTGTTTCAAAGTCTGAGGTTGCTTCATAAGTTAGTAGGCTACCCACTTCTGTAGCTAACTCACGAAAACGCTTAGTGCTGATATCCCCTTCCCTCATTAACCCAAGTTTGTGCTTAACTAGAGGGTGTTTAACTTCAACAACTTTCATTTTCATCTCCGACGACATTTAAACAAACCTTCGAATTGTACACACTTTTTATGCTAATTTCAGTGCCAATTATAAACAAAAAAACTGACGCAAACGTTTTCCTTTTTGTTTTAAGCCCTGTTAGAATAGCGCCGTTTTCATATCCAACTTATGACCGAGGACTTCCCCGTGAGCGGTAATAACACTTCTCTTAGTTACAAAGATGCTGGCGTAGATATTGATGCAGGCAATGCACTTGTTGAACGAATTAAAGGCGCCGTCAAACGCACTCGTCGCCCTGAAGTTATGGGTGGCATTGGTGGTTTTGGCGCGCTTTGCGAGCTACCAACCAAATATAAACATCCTATTTTAGTCTCTGGCACCGATGGAGTTGGCACAAAACTTCGCCTCGCATTGGATATGAATAAGCACGACACCATTGGCATTGACTTGGTTGCAATGTGTGTTAACGATTTGATTGTTCAAGGTGCTGAACCGCTTTTCTTTTTGGACTACTACGCAACGGGCAAATTGGATGTAGATACGGCTGCTGATGTGGTGTCGGGTATTGCCGATGGTTGTGTGCAAGCAGGTTGCGCTTTGATCGGTGGTGAAACCGCGGAAATGCCGGGTATGTACGAAGGTGAAGATTACGATGTCGCTGGCTTTTGTGTCGGTGTGGTTGAAAAAGAAGAGATCATCGATGGCTCAAAAGTAGCAGCAGGTGATGCTCTGATTGCGGTTGGCTCTAGCGGCCCTCACTCAAACGGCTATTCATTAGTTCGCAAGATCCTCGAAGTATCCGGTGCCGACAAAAATGAAGACTTAGCTGGCAAAACGATTGGTGAACACTTACTGACACCAACCAAAATTTACATCAAATCAGCGCTTAAGATGATCGCCGAGCACGATATTCACGCCATTTCACACATTACTGGCGGTGGTTTCTGGGAAAACATTCCTCGCGTTCTTCCGCAAGGGACGAAAGCGGTGATTGATGGCAATAGCTGGGAATGGCCAATTATTTTCCAATGGCTGCAAGAAAAAGGGAATGTAACCACTCACGAAATGTACCGCACATTTAACTGTGGTGTAGGACTGATTGTTGCGCTTCCAATGGATCAAGCACAAGCGGCGGTTCAATTACTGCAAGCGGAAGGCGAAAATGCGTGGGTTATCGGTCATATTGCTGAAGCTCAACTCGATGAAGAGCAAGTAGAGATCAAATAACTGATGAAAAGTATTGTTGTTTTAGTTTCAGGAAATGGCACCAACTTACAGGCTATCCTTGATGCGTGTGAAACGAAAATTAAAGATGGCAAAGTAACGGCTGTTTTTTCAAACAAAGCAACTGCTTATGGCTTAGAACGAGCTAAAAAAGCAGGTGCGGCGGCGGTGCATATTGACCCAAATGCCTTTGACACGCGAGATGCGTTTGATGCGGTATTGATGGAGAAAATTGACCAATACGCGCCTGACTTAATCATTCTTGCTGGCTACATGCGTATTCTGAGTGGTGAGTTTGTGCGTCACTATTTAGGACGGATGCTCAATATTCATCCTTCTTTACTTCCTAAATATCCTGGGTTGAATACCTACCAACGCGCGATTCACGCGGGTGATGAAGAGCACGGCACCAGTGTGCATTTTGTGACTGAACAACTTGATGGTGGCCCTGTCATTCTACAAGCAAAAGTGCCTATTTTTGATGAAGATACCGTTGAGATTTTGACTCAACGTGTCCAAGCTCAAGAGTATCGAATTTACCCACTAGTGGCACAATGGTTCGTTGAAGGACGCTTGGAAATGCGTGAAGGTAAAGCCTATTTAGATGGCCAATTACTTGGCATGCATGGTTATGCTTTCGATGAATAAATCGTATCTCTAAATAGTGCGAAAAAGGTTGCCTCAACAGCAACCTTTTTTATTGTCATCTCAAATACAATTCAAACAGCAGTAAATAGAACAAGCTTAAGAATAAAAAACTTAAATAGGTGCTTGGCAGCCTGGCTTTGCCGCGGCAAACGGAATGTCAGCTAAGGACTGCGCATTGCCATCAACGTATTCGCCATAATGGAAAATCGCATATTCGCCTGGCTTCATTCGTTGCCAAGTTTCATTTCCCGTCAGTGGCTGAGTCGCAATCACTGACACAACATCATCAGGCGTTGTTTCTTCTTGGAAGTTAATCTCGACATCTTCATCAAGTAAACTTGCTTTCCCAAAGGGAGCTCGTCGAGTAATCCAGTACAGATGATTCGTGCAATAGGTCACCACAAACTCACCATCAGAAAGTAGCATATTAAACACACCTTGCAGCTTAAGTTGATCGCAACACTTCGCAACGAATTGAAACATACTGAGCATATCTTGAGGCGGTTCAGGATAACGCGCTTCTAACTGCTTTAACAACCAACAGAAAGCTTGCTCGCTATCGGTTTCACCAACAGGGCGATAGCGCCCAGTTTCTAGCTGCTGGTGATCCGCCAATTGTCCATTGTGAGCGAACGTCCAATATCTCCCCCACAATTCTCGAGTGAATGGGTGAGTATTTTCCAAATTCACCCCACCCCGATTTGCTTGACGAATATGGCTAACCACTGCCCGACTTTTTATAGGGTAACTCTGCACAAGCTCTGCAATTTTTGACTGAAAGCTAGGGTTAGGATCTTTAAAGGTACGAAACCCCTTCCCTTCATAGAAAGTGATTCCCCAACCATCACGATGCGGCCCCGTGTTGCCGCCACGCTGAATCAACCCAGTAAAACTAAAGCAAATATCAGTCGGCACATTGGCACTCATACCGAGCAATTCACACATGGTTTAATGCACTCCCTTTTGCAACCACAAACACATTAAAAGAAAAGAACGGTGTTGAACTTCTTACGCCATCTCTTTTTCAATCAGTTGGATAACGATGTGGATGATCTTGATATGGATTTCTTGGATACGATCCGCGTAGCCGAAGTGCGGGACACGAATCTCGATATCCGCTAAACCTGCCATTTTCCCACCATCTTTACCGGTCAGTGCAATGGTCTTCATCCCTTTGGCTTGGGCCGCTTCAATCGCTTTCAAAATGTTCCCTGAATTACCAGAAGTCGATAGGCCAAACAGGACATCGCCTTTTGAGCCCACCGCTTCCACATAGCGAGAGAATACAAAATCGTAACCAAAATCATTGCTAACGCAAGACAAATGGCTTGGATCTGAAATAGCAATACCAGGATAACCCGGACGATTCTCGCGATAGCGCCCCGTTAGCTCTTCAGCAAAGTGCATTGCATCACAGTGGGAACCGCCATTGCCGCAAGAGAGCACTTTTCCGCCTTGCTTAAATGAGTCGGCAATCAGTTTTGCGGCGGCCTCAATTTGAGCGATGTTATGCTCATCATTAAGAAATTTGTTTAGCACGTCAGCCGCTTCGGTCAATTCACTTTTAATTAAATCCTGGTACATAGATATATTCTCTTTTTAATCTGTTTACCGATAGGCTCCATCAATCAAGAGCCAGTAACAGGCTTGAGTTTACCCAAACCATCCTTTCTGTCGATAGTTCGACTTCAAGAATTGTTGTTTTCTCCCGCTTCCCACTCCAGAAAGCCCTCTATGGGTTATTTATTTTGAGGTTTTGCCCTACATGGATCACTTTTTGAACAATACAAGGTTTTACATTTCGTTAATAATTTGATTACACTTAGAACTGGTTAGACCACTTACACAAACGAGACGACTAACAACACTTTCCAATGCACTGAGAAAAATCAGCCGCAATGGCGTGAATACAGTCTCAAAGGAATGAAATTATGGACATCTTGCTCTCTATACTTGGTTTTCTCACCGTGTTCGGTGTGTGCCTCTACCACCGAATGTCACTTTTTAGCGCATTAGTTGCGCTAACGGTAACCATGGTGGTTCTTACCCTGCTGGATTACACCGGGGTGATTGGATGGTTGCTGTATTTAGCGGCTATCGCTTTATTAGCCGTTCCCTCTATCCGTCAAAGCGTTATTAGCGAAAAAGCATTAACACTGTTCAAAAAAGTGCTGCCTGCAATGTCACAAACCGAAAAAGAGGCATTAGATGCAGGAACCGTTTGGTGGGAAGCTGAACTGTTTAAAGGCAAACCGAACTGGAACAAACTACACAAAATTGCAGCGCCGACATTAAGTGCACAAGAGCAAGCCTTTATTGATGGACCAGTCAACGAAGTGTGTGCCATGGTTAGCGATTATCAAGTTACGCATGAATTAGCCGACTTACCTCCTGAGGTTTGGCAATATTTAAAAGATCATAAATTCTTCGCCATGATCATAAAAAAACAATACGGCGGCTTGGAGTTTTCAGCTTATGCACAATCCATTGTGCTACAAAAGCTAACGGGTGTATCTGGAGTGCTTTCATCCACCGTTGGTGTACCGAACTCTTTAGGCCCGGGCGAACTTTTACAACATTATGGTACTGAAGATCAGAAAAACCATTACCTGCCACGTTTAGCGGAAGGTAAAGAGATTCCCTGCTTTGCATTAACCAGCCCAGAAGCGGGTTCCGATGCAGGTTCAATTCCTGATTTTGGCGTGGTATGTAAAGGGAAATGGGAAGGAAAAGAAGTGTTAGGGATGCGCCTAACGTGGAACAAGCGCTACATCACGCTCGCCCCGGTTGCAACCGTATTAGGCCTAGCATTCAAACTGCGCGATCCTGACGGCTTACTTGGGGATAAAACAGAGCTTGGCATCACTTGTGCGCTCATCCCAACCCACTTAAAAGGAGTTGAAATTGGCAATCGCCACATGCCATTGAACGTTCCATTCCAAAATGGTCCGACACGTGCTAACGACTTATTTGTGCCGCTTGATTTCATTATTGGCGGACCAAGCATGGCAGGACAAGGCTGGCGTATGCTTGTAGAGTGTTTATCGGTTGGACGTGGTATTACGTTACCTTCTAACTCGACGGGCGGAATTAAAACTGCGGCGCTAGCAACAGGAGCTTACGCTCGGATTCGTCGTCAATTTAAGCAACCAATTGGCCATATGGAAGGTGTCGAAGAGCCATTAGCACGTTTAGGTGGTAACGCTTATGTGATGGATGCGGCGAGCAATTTAACCGTAGCTGGTATTGATCTGGGCGAAAAACCCTCGGTCATTTCCGCTATAGTCAAATACCACTGTACCCACCGTGGTCAACGCAGCATTATTGATGCAATGGATATCGTGGGCGGGAAAGGCATTTGTATTGGTCCTGCTAACTTTTTAGCTCGCAGCTACCAAGGTGCACCGATTGCCGTAACCGTCGAAGGGGCCAATATTCTGACTCGCTCAATGATCATCTTTGGTCAAGGCGCTATCCGTTGTCATCCTTATGTTTTAGAAGAAATGAACGCCGCTTATTCACAAGATTCTGATGCCGTTGAGAAATTTGACGCCGCTCTTGCAGGTCACGTCAGCTTCACCATGAGTAATCTTGTGCGCAGTATTTGGTTTGGTGTCACCGATGGTTTGGGTTCATCTGCACCGACTAATGATGCAACCAAACGCTACTACCAACAACTAAACCGTTACAGCGCTAACTTAGCACTGCTTTCTGATATTTCGATGGCTGTATTGGGAGGCTCTCTCAAACGTAAAGAGCGCTTGTCAGCACGCCTTGGCGATATTTTGAGCCAACTCTACCTCAGTTCTGCCACACTTAAGCGTTTTGAAAATGATGGTCGTCCCGTGGAGGATCTTCCTTTGGTTCATTGGGGTCTACAAGACAGTTTGAAGCAGACGGAAGTCGCCATTGATGAATTCTTAGCCAACTTCCCGAATAAAGCGATTGGTAAGGTACTTCGTATATTGTTGATGCCGATTGGTCGAGTACGCAAAGCACCTAGTGATAAATTAGATAGCCAAGTTGCGCAGATCCTGCAAACACCGAGTGAAACTCGTTCACGCATCGGTCGCAACCAATATCTCGCCCCAACGGCGCATAATGCGGCGGGTAAGATTGAACAAGCACTGGACATCATTTTACGTGCAGAGCCTTTGTTCGATAAAGTGTGCAGCGTCACCAATCAACGCCGTCCATTTTTGCGTTTAGATGAAGTGGCCGCCATTGGCTTACAACAAAAAATTCTAACCGAACAAGAAGCACAGCTATTAACGGAAGCTGAGGCTCATCGTTTGTATACCATTAATGTCGATGATTTTGCGCCACAGGAACTGGCCGCAAAGCCTCAATATCCGGCAATAAATGATGTTGCGTAAGTCAATCTATTGAATGTCAAAGGGCGCTTTAAGTGCCCTTTTCTATGACTAGAATACAGAATCAAGAGGTTGCCAACTCGGCAACATCCCTTGTTATTTCTTCGGCATATTCAACTGTAATTCGGGTTGCAACGTCTTTTTCGCTTTAATCTTACGCATCACAAACCACGCCAAAAGCCCAATCAATATCGCACCAATATTACCAATAACAATGAACATAATACTGCGACTCGTTGCCTCTTCTCTCATCTGAATAATAAGTTGCTCCTGTTCAAGCCTACGCTGCTTAATCTCTTCTTCCATCTGCAAACGGCGAGTCTCCTCAATGTTAACATCATCCACCACGCTGTAAGTACGCTCTGAAAGTGGGAAATAAAGTGGGCGCTGGCTAGCGAGCTCTGTCGCATACAACCTTCCAGACCAACGATAGTTACCGTTATCCCCTTTATATGGAATTTCCAAATTAAGCTTGAGTGACTCTTTTCCGGATAGTCCTTCAGTAGCAAAAATATCATCATAAATATTGGCATGCTCAACATGCGCCGCTATCGATCCGGGTTCAACCATGCCTAACTCACCTGCAAACACAATTTGGTGCGGCGCGCCATCTACTCGGGACTGGATAAAGGTAGTCGACACTGGCGTAGGGTAAACTAACACTTCTTGCTCTTGAGCGCGTAAAAATACACCGTTACCAGAAGTGATCCTAACACGGTATTTACCCGGCACTGGAGTGATAGGTAACGCAACCGTAAATACACCATCACCAGGACGTTCATCTAAACCACGTCCATCATCAGCAAATTCACCAATCACTTCCGGTAATGGACGCGCTTCTTTGATCAGTTCTTCTTCATTTTCAACGAACTTAGTAAAAGTCACTTTTAAGTTGACTCTATCGAGAAAGTCTCTCAACAATAAAGGCTTACCGTCGGAGGTTAAGCGAGCTGTAAATTTTAATTCTTCACCATGATACAAACGGCTAGGAAATACATCTGTATCCAATTGCAAGTGTGAGATTAGCTTAATGCTATTTTGTGGCGAAACCTTTCCTATAGCCTGCCAAGGGCCAGGCATTGGCTTATCAATTGAAATGATATCCATTGTGGGTTCTTGATACCAACGCATATTCTCATCGTACCGCCACGCGTAATATTTCTTACCATCTGGCCGCACAAGCACCACTGGCTGAGATGACTTTTCGCGATACACGACAAAAGTAATTTGTGAAATGGTTGGATCCACTCGAAAACGATTATCGAGTAGCGACATCGAGGAGGGATTTGCCGCAAAAACGCCAATACTCCACATCAGCGCAGCAATAGCCACCATTATCCTCAACATATTTTCTCCTACTGACGCCAAAGGCAACTTCCACTCTTTTCGACTAGATCCAATCTTTCTTGGTGTGCTTGTAGTTCATCGGCACAAGCATGTAAAACCTTTAGCTTTTTCCGACCTGCGACAGCTCGTTTTATTGACTCTCCTCCCACACTGCCATCACTGCGCGTTCCAGCATTAAATTGTAAAGAGGTTTGCCCACCTGTCATCAGCAGATAAACGTCTGCTAATATCTCCGCATCAAGCAATGCACCGTGCAAGGTACGATGTGAGTTATCGATACCATAACGATCACAAAGTATATCCAAATTGTTGCGTTTGCCGGGGAAAATACGCTTTGCCATAGCAAGCGTATCGGTCACTTTGCAATACTGCTCCGTCTTACCGATTTTAGCGTCGAGCTTGCGAAACTCGTAATCCATAAAACCGACGTCGAAGGGAGCGTTGTGCGCCACCAGCTCAGCTCCCTTGATGAAATCTAAAAACTCTTGATGCACATCGCGATATTGCGGTTTGTCCATCAAAAACTCATCGGTAATACCGTGGATCTCGATCGCTTCTAACTGAATCTCACGATCGGGTTTCAGGTAGACATGGAAGTGACGGCCTGTCAGCTTGCGGTTGATAATTTCAACGGCACCGATTTCAATAATGCGGTGTCCTTCATAGTGAGGGCCGCCTTCACGGTTCATACCCGTGGTTTCCGTATCGAGAACGACGATACGTTGGGATTGGGAATTGCTGCTAGTATTCATAAGGATATGTATGTCAGACTATGCCAATAATGTGCGTAACCTAATAGTATCAAATCATGACAAAACAGGTGGAAATTTTCACTGATGGATCTTGCTTAGGTAATCCTGGCCCGGGTGGTTATGGGGTTGTCCTTCGTTACAAAGAAACCGAAAAAACGTTAGCCAAAGGCTACCGACTCACCACTAACAACCGAATGGAAATGTTAGCGGCAGTGGTTGCACTGCAAACACTGAAAGAGCCATGTAATGTTATTCTCACCACAGACAGCCAATACGTTCGTCAAGGTATTACTCAGTGGATCCACAACTGGAAAAAACGCGGTTGGAAAACATCGGATAAAAAACCAGTGAAGAATGCCGATTTATGGCAAGCACTTGATAAAGAAAGCGCCCGCCACACCATTGACTGGCGCTGGGTGAAAGGCCATGCGGGTCATCGTGAAAATGAAATGTGCGATGAATTAGCACGCAATGCAGCAGAAAACCCAACCGAAGACGATATTGGGTATCAAGCATCCGAATAAGGGTCACAGGCCTTATCTTGGTTCTGAGTTGATAAACGGTAGTTCAGGCTAACTGGCGAAAGACGCCGTTTAAAACGCCAATGAGGTTTAATCGGTTTCAAGGGATAAGTACGTTTGCGCGCTACGATGAAATACAGGCTACCAAATGGAGCGGCCCAGTCGCCAATACCATTTTCCAACCACGCCCACATGGGTTGATATTTTTGCATCGGGAAAAGGGCATATTGGTCACAGTCAATCACTTGATAGTTCAAGACACTCAGCCAGTCCTTAATCCGATTAGCGGTAAACATACGACCGCTCCAAGGTAAGTTATGTTTTCGCCAAGGCATCAAACTTGCGATCCCCGTAAAACTGATTGGATTAAACCCCGTAATAATGATGTAGCCATCATCCATCATCACGCGATCAACTTCGCGTAAGATACGGTGCGGATCGCCACAATAATCCAGTTGGTGCGCTAAAATAGCCACATCAAAACTCTTTTCGAGAAAAGGCAGTTCGTAGCTATCGGCAATCACCGTATGGAGTGGGTTTTCAATATCAAGATGAACTTGGTGTTGAATATTGCAGTTGCAACTGGCAAGCTCACAACTCAAACCACCGAGCTTAAGCATATGATAGCCAAATAATTTAGAGCACCATTCATCAAGCCGAGTCTGAATAGAATCACTAACCCACTGGCCATTTTTAAGTTGGGACCAAGAATGAGGCTTATCTAATTTTTTTTCGCTACGCGCTGGCTTCATCGATAACCTATTTCACCTCGGTGATTGGAGATACTCATGTTACAGATCAAAAGCATACCCGCATTTAATGATAATTACATCTGGCTGATCCAAAATAGCGATCAGCGTTGTGCTGTGGTCGATCCCGGTGATGCAGCACCAGTGCTTGAGTACCTCTCGAAGCATCAATTAACGCTCGAAGCAATATTAATTACCCACCATCACCATGATCACATTGGTGGTGTTGCAGAACTGGTTCGCCAGTTTCCCAGCATTAACGTTGTTGGTCCCGCTCATGAACCTATTCCTACCTTAACGCACGCGGTTGAAGCTGGCGATCAGCTAGAACTATTCGATGAAATCTTTATGGTGCTTGATCTCGCCGGACACACAAAAGGTCACATTGGCTATGTCGGTGACAATAAACTGTTTTGTGGCGATGTACTGTTCTCCGCAGGGTGTGGCCGTGTTTTTGAGGGCACAATGGAGCAAATGTTTACGTCACTGTGTAAACTTGCCGCATTGCCAGAAGAAACTGAGGTCTATTGCGCGCACGAATATACCGCAAGTAACGTCGCATTTGCTTTAGCCGTTGAGCCCGATAATGACCAACTTCAACAGTATCGAGATACCGTCAACCGGCTCCGAGCTCAGCAGAAATCGACATTACCGACCACGATCCGCCAAGAAAAATGGATCAATCCATTTTTGCGGACCCAGCAAGAGAGTGTGATGAAATCCGTCGCGAATCGTACTCAACAAACCGATCCTCTATCAATTTTTACCGCGTTACGTGAGTGGAAGAACGAATTTTGACGATTTGCTGCTTGTCATAGCAATAAAGTGCCAAGTATTATCAGCAGCCATTAAGTCAAAGGGCTGAGATAGATGCGATTTCAATTTAGCTGGGTGATGGTGCTCTTGTTAGCGGGGTGCCAAATCACTCAGCCAACAGACCAAACAACAGCGCCAAATGCCAAAGAGGCAAATAGCCCTCAGATTCAGACACAAAAAGAGATGGCTAAACAAAAGTCGTCATCTGCAAAAAAGACAACGCCGAAAGTGATCACGCCACAAGAGCAAGCGGATGTATGGCAGCGCATCGCAATGCAGTTGTCGATGGATATCCCAGATCATAAATCAGTGAATTATTATCGAACTTGGTATCTTAAACACCCAAATCACCTACAAACTGTTGCCGAGCGAGCAAAGCCATTTCTTTACCTTATCACTGAGAAAATTGAGCAGCGCGGCTTACCACTTGAGTTAGCACTCTTACCCATTGTTGAAAGCTCGTTTGATGCCTTTGCCTACTCACACGGTAGCGCTGCGGGGCTGTGGCAATTTGTGCCGAGTACGGGAGAGATGTATGGCCTAGAGCAAAATTTTTGGTATGACGGAAGACGAGATGTAGACGCCGCCACCGATGCGGCTTTGGATTATCTCACTGCATTAAATAAGCGTTTTGATGGTGATTGGAGCCATGCGATTGCCGCCTATAACAGCGGTGGTGGGCGGATCTCTAGCGCGATTCGTAAAAATCACAAGGCTGGTAAACCAACCGACTTTTTCTCACTCGACTTACCCGATGAAACCACAGGCTACGTCCCTAAATTACTCGCACTGGCCGATATTGTTGCCAATCAAGAAAAATATGGCATTGAAATCCCAGCGATTGCTAACAAACCAGTGTTAACGTTAGTCGACCCTCAAGAACAGCTTGATCTTGCCATTGCCGCCAATTACGCCGGAATGAGCGTGAAAGAGTTGCAAAGTTACAACCCAGCTTACAATCAATGGGCGACCTCGCCGACGGGACCTCATCAACTGCTTATCCCAGTAGATAAAGTGGAACGCTTTGCCCAGAAAGTTGAAGAGAATCGCGGTAAGGGGATGAAGTTAGTACGCTACAAGGTAAAATCCGGCGATAGCTTGAGTGTGATTGCTCAACAGCACAATACCACCAGCAAAGTGATTCAGACGGCCAACAATCTCAATGGCAACGTCATTCGCGTTGGACAGTATTTAATGATCCCAACATCCGTAAAAGACGAAAAAGCATACGCACTCAGTGCCAGTAACCGCTTGGCAAAAACGCAAGCGATGGCCCGTGGTCAGTATAAGCTGTCTCATACGGTAGCCAAAGGTGATAGCTTATGGAGCATTGCCAAACAGCACAATGTTTCCCATCAGTCCTTAGCAAAATGGAACGGTATGGGGCCAAGAGACACATTGAAGATTGGCCAAACACTGGTCATTTGGAAAAATAGCAGTGAGGGTGCCATCATTCGCACCGTCTTTTATCAAGTGCGTAGCGGCGATACACTCAGCGCCATCGCTAATAAGTTTAAAGTCAAAAGCCTCGACATTGTAAAATGGAACGAGCTTGCAAACCAAAAGTACTTAAAGCCGGGTCAAAAACTCAAGCTCTACGTCGATGTCACTAAGGTCAGTGTATGAATCCTTCCAGTAACCCGTTAATCATGTTGGTGGATATTTTCCGTTCCCCCACGTCTTGTTTTTTAGCCCTTTATCAACGCGGCATGTGGGGTTGGCAACCTTATCTCTTTTTAATCCTGAGTCCCTTTCTATTTTGGGGGGCTTATTTTGACGTAGTTAACCTTGAATGGTTAAAAGCTGGGCTCTCGGCGCAGTTGGCTATGATCAACCCCGCTCAGCTTGAAATGTTAGATGCCAACACCTTGATGGCCAGCGAAATTATCAGTGATGTGGTAGGCCGCACGCTAACGATTTTCATGTTGGCATTGTGGTTCAATTTGGCGACCAAGCAGAGCCAACATCAGCACGGTTTCTGGCGTTGGTTTGCCGCAAGTGCTGTCATCACTTTCCCAGCCGTGTTGGGCGATCTCGCCAGTTACGCGAGCTTATTACTCAAACATGGCCACGTGATGACTTACGCTGCTGACCTTAATAGTTTAAATGGCCTAATTAAGTTGCCACTGACTAATGATTGGTCTCAATTTGCCAGCTCCTTCCCACTGCTTTTGCCTTGGTACATCGTACTTGGCTACGCGGCGGTGGGCGCATGGACAGAGCTTGAACGCGGCCAAGCTCTGGTGATTTCGGCGCTGCCTTGGATTGGCTATTACCTGATTTGGGCGCTGTACATCGCCATCAGTTAGAAAGTGGTTATAAACTAAAAATCGCCAATAGTGGGTTATGATCAGAAGCGTCCGTTACGGGCGCTTTTGCATTGAGCAGTGTTAAACCGCGATAAAAAAGATGATCAAGCACCAAGCCCGTCACAAACTGAACACGGTGATCGGGTTCGAACAACACTTCCTTTAAACCCACACGATTTAATGCAGCGGTTAATGTGTCCATTCTTGCTTGACTCCAGCTATTAAAATCGCCACCGACAATCACCGGCCCTTGATGTGTTTTTAATTGAACGAGTAACGCTTCCAACTGATTGGTATACTCTTGCGTTCCATAGGTAAAGTTCACTGCATGCAGGTTTACAACCGCCAGAGTCTGGCCATCACTTAAACGATACAGGGCGTAAATCGCCGATTTGGGTAAGCGCAACCAAGGCTCTAATTCGGTGTAAGCACACGCTAATACTGGCATCTGCCTGCCAAGATTTAACACTCCGGCTGATTCACCAAAAATACGAAAAGCATCCGCTTGCGTCCCCCCCCACTGCTTTTGGCTGATCCACTCTTTCAATGACAAGCTCATGCTCGCTTCTTGTAGCAACACCAATTGGGCATCTTGGCTGAATTTATCCAGCTCACTTTGCCATGTTGCTCTATTTTGTTTATAGATATTCCAAACCAGTACATTAAGCTGACCACGCACATCAATTGCGCGAGCGTTTGGATTATCGTAACAAATCAGTGGAGATGAAGCGTTTTTCCCATCAATAGTCAACAATTGCGGCGTTGAAGGAATAGTAAAAATAGAGAAAAAACTAACCACAGCCGCGGTAATCAGCAACAGCGGCAAAACAAGCAGATATTTTCTTTTCATAACGTTCAACAAAATTGGTAGGGATGCATTAATAAAGAGACAAAAAAGGAGCCATTGGCTCCCTTCTTCTCAGTGTACGGCTAAATAGCGTCTTCGTCTTCTTCACCGGTACGAATTCGTACCACTCGTTCAATATTGGTAATAAAAATTTTACCATCACCAATTTTTCCCGTTTGCGCCGTCTCAATAATGGTGTCAACGCAGCGATCAGCGACATCGTCAGTCACCACAATTTCAAGCTTCACTTTAGGTAAGAAATCCACCATATACTCAGCGCCACGGTACAATTCAGTATGCCCTTTCTGACGACCAAATCCTTTTACTTCAGAAACAGTCATACCCGTGATCCCTACTTCAGCTAACGCTTCGCGGACGTCATCAAGTTTAAATGGCTTAATAATGGCTTCGATTTTTTTCATGTTCATCCCTTACACTTTCGTCAATTGGTGGCATTATCTGCTAGCAAAAAAAAACAATCAATAAAAAGCCCAAGCAACGCTTGGGCTGATTGAAACCCGTTCACTGTCATTTACTTAAGACTTGCGAAATAGGCCGCTAAGTTTTCAATATCGGCATCACTGAGCATTGCCGCTTGCGCTTGCATTACGACGGCTAAACCACCATTACGCTCTTTATTCTTGTAGGCTTTAACTGATGAGATAAGGTATTGCTCATTTTGCCCTTTTAGATTTGGGTATCCCGGAATAAGGGCAATCCCGTCTGCGCCGTGACACGCCGCGCAGATAGCCGCTTTGGCTTGCCCTGCGGCTGGGTCTCCAGCAAACGCGCTTCCCGCTAACAACGTTAAACCCATAACTATTCCAATCGCGACTTTTTTCATTGCTCCACCTTTATGTCCATATTCATTGTATGTTTTATACGAATTTTGCATGAAAAGCGTTCATTTGTCCCAGATGAGTTCACAATCTTGCCCACTGAAGTCACGATCAACAAATAAATTTGCAATCGCAACCACTTGATTCCGATGCATCAATATTGGCGTTCTTCGTCGTAACCAACTCGGCACGCCATACTCTTGGAACAATTTTTTTAGCTTTCGACTTCCCACTCGTCCGACAGGGCATGCTGCCAGCCCTTCAGGATTAAACGTAACGCTTAATTGATGGCAATCATCAGGCAAGGCTATTCCCTTGCTAGCACCATGAGACGATAACGTCAGATTACCTAGTCCATCAGGCAAGGTTAATGATTGATCGGGCACAATCATCGCCTGCCAATCTGAAATGTCTTGATAAGTTTGGATGCAATATAGCTTTTGGTCAAAGCGGCGGATCTCACTTTGCCCTAGTTTAAGCCGAGGATTCGCATCAATACGCGCAGACGCCACTTGTTGCCAAATCATCGCTAAATGTTCTTGAGCCGGCATTGGCTCCCCCAATTGAGCAAGCCACATTCTTAGCAATTGATAGCGTGCTAATTCGCTGCGATGAGAAAGCGCGGTAATTGATAAACTACCATCAGGCATTTTTGCCTCTTGCATTGCCTCTTGTAGCAGCTCTTCAAGCAACACCTGCTGCTGAGCACACAATGTCGCACTACGAGCAACCGCTTGGTGAATATGCGGCCAGCGCTGCGTAAGAACTGGCGTGATGTGATGGCGGATAAAATTACGATCAAAACGGGTATCTTGGTTGCTTTCGTCCTCGACCCAATCCAAATTCTGGGTTACGGCAAAGCTTTCGATCTGTACGCGAGTCGCCGCAAGCAAAGGACGGACGATTTTCCCCGCGCCAAATGGCATCGCTTGTGCCATCGAAGAGAGTCCTTTGGGTCCACTACCACGCTTTAACGCGAGCAAAAATGTCTCGATCTGATCATCGCTATGCTGTCCAGTTAGCAACAAATCGTCAGTGTTAATGTATTTCGCTAAAACTTGGTAACGCGCCGTACGCGCCAATGACTCCACACTTTCACCACTAGCGGTATCGAGTTGCACCCGTTCAATAAAAAAAGGGATCGCGGCGTGTTGGGCCCAGCGCTGGCACTGTTTGGCCCACTCATCGGCATGTTGACTTAATCCATGATGAACATAAACAGCGCAGCACTCACAGGAGGTTTCGTCACGATATTGCGCCAATAGTTCAAGCATCACTCGCGAGTCCATGCCACCACTAAAACCCAAGACCAATTGGCTGCTTGCTAAGCGATGACGATTGATAACGTGTGAAAATAGCGAATAAAGTTCAGACATGGGTTTTCAGCGCTAAGAGGAATTGATGCAAGTTTACCTTGAAACGCGCCAAGCAAACCAGTCCTGAAATCGGGCTAATAAAAAAGGGCTGGACAGAATCCAACCCTTTTTATTTATTGTCCGCTCTGCTGCTTAGCAGTAGCCGTAGTTCATCAAACGTTGATAACGACGAGCCAATAATGCTTCTTCATTCAGCGGCTCTAAATCAGCAAGCTGTTTTAGCAGTGTTGCTTTCATGTTGGCGGCCATTTGTATTGGATCGCGATGCGCGCCACCTAATGGTTCTTCGATTATTTCATCAATCAGCTCAAGCTCTTTTAAGCGAGGAGCGACTAAGCCCATCGCTTCAGCCGCTTGCGGCGCTTTATCTGAATCTCGCCACAAGATTGAAGCGCATCCTTCTGGCGAAATTACCGCATAAGTGGAATATTGCAGCATGTTCACGTAGTCACCCACGCCAATCGCTAAAGCGCCACCAGAGCCACCTTCACCGACAACATTACAAATAACTGGCACTTTCAAGCCTGACATCACTTTTAGGTTTGTAGCAATCGCTTCAGATTGGCCACGTTCTTCAGCGCCAACACCAGGATAAGCACCTGCGGTATCAATGAAGGTAATAATAGGCATGCCAAAACGTTCAGCCATTTTCATCAAACGTAGCGCTTTGCGATAGCCTTCTGGTTTTGGCATTCCGAAGTTACGTCTTACTTTCTCTCTCGTTTCACGTCCTTTTTGGTGACCAATCACCATCACCGGACGTCCTTCTAAACGAGCAATGCCGCCGACAATCGCTTTGTCATCAGCAAAAGCGCGATCACCAGCCAACTCGTCAAACTCAGTGAAGACATGGTTGATGTAATCAAGCGTGTAAGGGCGTTGTGGATGGCGTGCCAATTGAGCCACTTGCCATGCCCCTAAATCACCAAAGATTTTCTTCTTAAGCTCTAAGCTTTTCTTTTCTAGCTGTTCGATCTCTTTGTCGAGATCAACGGACTTATCACCACCATGGCGAGACACGTCGCGTAGCGCCTGAATTTTAGCCTCAAGTTCAGCAATTGGTTTTTCAAATTCTAGAAAATTTAGGCTCATCTACCGATCCTTTTATACTCAGCGTTCAACATATTTGACGCCAAATTTTAGTTAAATTCGAGTTCTACCTGATCTTTGCCAAGTAGCTGTTTCAATTCGTCTAACAATGTATCACTTGGGGTTACACGCCACTGCGTACCAAGAGTGAGTCGCACTCTCGCCTCTGCGCGTTGGTAGTATACATTGACAGGTATAGTCCCTGCTCGGTGAGGCTCTAAGATCTGACTAAAGCGCTCAAAAAACTGGCTGTCTATCTGTGATTGCTCAATCGATATCGACAAGCCACGGGCATATTTTTCACGCGCACTGCCCAAGTCCATGACTTCGCGCGCCGACATTTTAAGGCCACCATTGAAGTCATCAAAGCTGACCTGTCCAGAAATCACTAAAATTCTATCTTTTTCTAACAGCTCTGCATACCGCTCTAACGCATCAGAGAATAACATCACTTCCATACGTCCTGAACGATCATCTAACGTCATGATGCCAATCCGCGTGCCACGCTTGGTGGTCATGACTTTAGCCGCAATCACTAACCCCGCTAAAGTGACGGATTGATCGCGTCGCGTTGGCGTGGCATCTTTTAGTCGACAACTGGTGTACTTCGCAAGTTCCTTAATATGTGCGTTTATTGGATGCCCGGTCAAATAAAGGCCCAATGTATCGCGCTCACCTTCAAGCCAAACTTTCTCAGGCCACTCGGGGACTTGCGTATATTTATGTTCTACTTCTTCTGGCGCATCAGTCAATACACCAAACATATCAACCTGACCAAAGGCTTCAGCTTGGTGGAATTGGCTGGCCGCTTTCACAGCATCATTTAATGAGGCCATCATTGCAGCACGGTGTGGGCCTAAACGATCCAAAGCACCCGCATAAATAAGCTTTTCAATCACACGCTTATTGACTTTTTTCAGATCAATTCTGGCGCAAAAATCAAACAAATCTTTAAAATAGCCGCCTGCTGTGCGCGCTTCTAAAATCGCTTCAATCGGTCCTTCACCGACACCTTTGATCGCGCCAATACCATAGACAATTGCGCCATTTTCATCGACGTTAAAGCGGTACAAGCCGGCGTTAATATCCGGTGGTAACACTTTAAGATTCATACGCAAACATTCATCCACTAAGCCAACCACCTTTTCGGTGTTGTCCATGTCGGCCGTCATTACGGCCGCCATAAATTCGGCTGGGTAGTGGGTTTTTAACCATAAGGTTTGATAAGAAACCAGAGCATAAGCCGCAGAGTGCGATTTGTTAAACCCGTAACCGGCGAATTTTTCTACTAAGTCGAAGATTTTCATCGACAATTCGCCATCCACGCCGTTTTTTATCGAACCCTCTTCAAAAATCGCCCGCTGCTTGGCCATCTCTTCTGGCTTTTTCTTACCCATCGCTCGGCGCAGCATATCCGCACCGCCTAGTGTGTATCCGGCTAGGACTTGGGCGATCTGCATCACTTGCTCTTGGTACAAGATGATGCCGTAGGTTGGGTCTAGAATTTCTTTTAATGACTCATGTTGCCATTTTTCATCTGGGTAGGAGATCGCCTCTCGGCCATGTTTACGGTCGATAAAGTTATCCACCATACCCGATTGCAAAGGCCCTGGGCGAAACAGGGCCACTAGTGCAATGATATCTTCGAAGCAGTCTGGCTGGAGACGTTTGATCAGATCTTTCATGCCGCGCGATTCTAACTGGAATACCGCGGTGGTTTCAGAATTTTGCAATACACGAAATGAAACTGGGTCTTCTAACGGGATAGCTTCAATACGAACGGGCTCTTTGCCTTCTCGTTGTAAGCGCGGGTTAATCAGCCCTAGAGCCCAATCGATAATGGTTAAGGTACGTAGACCTAAGAAGTCAAACTTGACCAAGCCTGCGGTTTCAACATCGTTCTTATCAAATTGAGTGACGGGGAAATGCCCTTCAGCATCCGCATAAATCGGCGAAAAGTCGGTAATTGTGGTTGGGGAGATCACCACCCCACCCGCATGCTTACCGGCGTTACGCGTGCAACCTTCTAGAATTCGGCACTTATCAATCAGCTCTTTGACGTCTTCGTCATTGTTGTACAGCTCAGGTAACGCGGGTTCAGCCTTAAACGCCTTTTCGAGTGTCATTCCTGGATCTAGTGGAATAAGCTTTGAAATGCGGTCGACAAATCCAAACGGATGACCAAGCACGCGTCCCACGTCACGAATGACCGCTTTGGCAGCCATAGTACCAAAGGTGATGATCTGTGATACCGCATCACGACCATACATTTCAGCAACGTGATCAATAACTTGGTCACGTTTATCCATACAGAAATCGACGTCAAAATCGGGCATTGAAACCCGTTCTGGGTTCAAGAAACGTTCGAAAAGTAAATCATATTGTAGTGGATCTAAATCGGTGATTTTGAGCGCGTAAGCCACCAATGAACCCGCACCCGATCCGCGCCCCGGTCCCACCGGAATATCGTTATCTTTTGACCACTGGATGAACTCCATCACAATCAAGAAATAACCGGGGAATCCCATGTTATTAATTACTTCGAGCTCAATTTGCAGCCGTTCATCATATTCAGGGCGACGTTGTGCGCGAACCTCAGGATCGGGGAACAGAAATTCAAGACGCTCTTCAAGGCCTTCTTGTGATTTCATCACCAAGTATTCGGTTTCTTTCATTCCTTCCGTTGGAAAGGCGGGCAAGAAATATTCCCCCAAACGGACGGTAACATTACACCGTTTGGCAATCTCAACACTGTTTTGCAGCGCTTCAGGAATGTCGGCAAACAGCTCACACATTTCCGCTTCGGTGCGCAAATATTGCTGTGGGCTATAATTTTTTGGCCGACGAGGATCTTCCATGGTGTAGCCATCATGAATCGCTACTCGAATTTCATGCGCTTCAAAAAACTCTTCGCTGAGAAACACCACTTCATTGGTTGCAACGACGGGCAGATCGTTATTTTCAGCCAATTCTAGAGCAAAGTGCAGATAGCTCTCTTCGTCGGCTCGCCCTGTGCGAGTCAATTCAAGGTAAAAACGATCGACAAAATGAGTTTGATAAAACTCGACACATTTATCGACTAACGCCTGATTACCTTTAAGCAGTGCTTTGCCTATTTCACCACTTTTTCCACCCGAAAGCACAATCAAGCCTTCGGCATATTTCACTAGCCACGCTTTATCAATCACAGGCAGGTGTTGCACATGACCGCGTAGATAAGCATCGGAGATCAGTAAGGTCAGATTTTTGTAACCAACATTATCACTCGCTAGAACCGTCAGCTTGGTGAGCTCATCACCAAACTCCTCAGATTGCATGACAAAATCTGCACCGATAATCGGCTTTACCCCACAGTTATGAGCGGTACCATAAAATTTGACCAAACCACATAAGTTCGTGAAGTCGGTCAACGCTACGGCAGGCATCCCCATCTCGGCCACTTTTTTCACAAGCGGTGGCACTTTGGACAAGCCATCGATCATAGAAAAGTCGCTGTGGACACGAAGGTGGACAAACTTTGGTTCTGGCATGCAATAAAATCCTAGATGCTAGGTTTGGTACAAGATTTGGCGGTTATTCTACGCGAATCTGCTCGTGGCTGACACCCGCAATTAGTCAATTCCCAGCACGCGTTTCACTGGCTTAAAGCTTTTACGGTGCTCTGCGATGACGCCATGTTGTTCGATCGCGGCAAAATGCGCTTTAGTTGGATAGCCCTTATGTTGAGCAAAGCCAAATTGTGGGTACAATTTATCGAGCGCTTCCATCTCTTTATCGCGTACCACTTTAGCAATGATTGAGGCGGCGCTGATTTGCGCCACACGCATATCACCCTTGACGACTGCGATACCATGCATCGGTAATTGTGGAACACGGTTGCCATCAATTAAAACCAAATCAGGTTGAATCGCTAGACCTGCAATCGCGCGTTGCATCGCCACCATAGTCGCTTGAAGAATATTAAGCTCATCAATTTCAGCTGGTGAACAGCGGCCAACAGACCAAGCGAGCGCCTTTTGTTGAATTTCAGGAAAAAGCGCTAGGCGTTTTTTTTCTGATAACTTTTTCGAGTCGGCCAAACCTTCAATCGGATTATTCGGATCCAAG
This sequence comes from Vibrio sp. 3-2(1), assembly GCF_963887575.1. NCBI lineage: Bacteria > Pseudomonadati > Pseudomonadota > Gammaproteobacteria > Vibrionales > Vibrionaceae > Vibrio > Vibrio sp. 3-2(1). The sequence goes on from NZ_CAWPGB010000011.1 coordinate 789,340, forward strand.
ATTACTGCGGCAGTCACTACGTCGCCCACTAATGGACCTCGGCCAACTTCATCCACTCCTGCAATCAAAACATAGCCCTTAGGGTATTCAAAAGGAGTCAGTGTTTGTTCTGCCATCTTGTCTATTTTCCTCTCGTTATTTTTCAATCGCTCTTTTTAATCGTTAACGGTTAATCAAGCTTAAAACCGCTTTGGCGGCTTGTTGATCGGCGCCTTTGCGGATCCAGTGATGCATTTCAGTAAAACGTTCAATTAAAGAGGAATTATCACGGCTGAGCATGCTATCGACCGCAGGAAACAGATGTTGCGGGTCGCATTCATCAAGAATGAACTCAGGAACCAGTTCTTCTCCGGCTAAAATATTGGGCAGTGAAACAAATTCGGTTATCGCAAGCTTCTGAACCAACCATCCGGTGAGCCAGTTCACTTTGTATCCCACCACCATCGGCCGTTTGAGCAACATGCATTCCAGTGCGACTGTGCCAGAGGCAAGTAGCACAGCATCTGCGGCCGTGATGACATTGCGCGCGGTGTCTTCAATAATAGCAAAATCGAGCTCTGGGGCGATCTCCTGCCAAATGGTTTCAAACTGCTGTTTACGTTTGGGATTGACGGCTGCTACCACAAAACCAATATCAGGGTATTTCTGTTTGATTTGTCTACATGTTTCAATAAATGGCTTGGCAATTAAACCGACTTCTCCCCCTCGGCTACCGGGTAGCACAGCCAGCCACTGTTTATCTGTCTCTAATTTCAACAATTCACGAGCGGCGATTTTATCGGGTTGCAGTGGAATGGCATCGGCCAGTGTATGGCCGACAAATTCGCACGCAACCTGATACTTGTCGTAAAACGCTTTTTCAAACGGAAGAAATGCCAACACTAAATCGGTCGCCGCATCGATTTTAAAAATACGTTTGGGACGCCATGCCCATACAGATGGGCTCACATAGTGGACGGTTTTAATACCCGCTTTTTTGAGATCAAGCTCTAGTCGTAAATTAAAATCTGGTGCATCAATACCAACAAACACATCCGGCGGATTGGCTTTAAAATACTTCACCAACTGCGCTTTAACTTTCAGTAAACGCGGTAAGCGGCCAAGCACCTCAACCAGCCCCATCACGGCTAGCTCTTCCATATCAAATAAAGATTCACAACCTTGAGCAATCATCTTAGGGCCACCAATACCGACAAATTGTGCATTGGGGTATTGCTGCTTGATGGCTTGAATGAAGCCTTCTCCTAATGTATCGCCAGAAAGCTCTCCGGCAACAATACCGATTCTTAGGGGATTTTCATGTGAGTGCATATCGTTTCCTAACAGAATCCGCTCAGCCGTTATGCGGCGTCAAAAAGACAAAAGATCGCTAAACAAGTAGCGATCTTCGGATATTAATCAAAATTCAGTGGCGAACTAACGAATAATGCCACGCTCAGTTTTTTCTAGTAAATCAGTAAAACGCTGAATCGATGGGTACTCTTTCGCCATCTCAACCAATATAGGTAAGACCTCTGCTTGCGTTTTACCTGATCGGTAAATCTCTTTATACGCTTTTTGTAGCGCGCGAATTTCGGCTTTTTCAAAACCATTTCGCTTCAAACCAACAAGGTTAAGGCCAAATGGTGAAGCATGGTTACCTTGTGCTAACACGTAAGCAGGGACATCTTGCACAACAGCAGAACAACCACCGATATAGGCATAAGCACCAACGCTACAGAAAGGATGAATCGCCGACAACGCCATAACACCGGCATAGTCACCGACCGTCACATGGCCGCCAAGAATTGCGTTGTTACCAATGTGCGTATGATTACCAACAATCACATCGTGTGCAATATGGGCATTCACACACAATAGGTTGTCGTTGCCAACAACTGTTTGTGTTTTATCTTGCATAGTACCACGGTGAATTTGCACCGCTTCACGAATAACATTGCGATCACCAATGACGACTCGTGTATCTTCACCACCATACTTCTTATCTTGGTTCTCTTCGCCAATGACGGCGTGAGGGAAAATACGGTTATCTTCACCAATGACGGTGTTTCCTTTGATGACCACATGTGACATCACTTCCGTACCTTGGCCAATGCTTACCCCAGAAGTGATGTAAGTAAATGGACCAACAGTGACGTTAGCTCCGATGATAGCGCCATCTTCAACCACCGCACTTGGGTGGATTTGTGCAGTTTCATGAATCATATTAAAACTCTCTACGAGCACATTTCATTTCAGCTGAACACACAACCTCACCATCAACTTTCGCTACGCCATTAAACAACGCAATACCACGACGCTCTTTAATGAACTGCACTTCGATGATCAGTTGGTCGCCAGGACCTACAGGTTTACGAAACTTCGCATTATCAATACTAGCAAAGTAATACAATTCGTTATCTTTCGGTGCACCAAAGGTTTTGAATGCTAGTAGGCCCGTTGCTTGTGCCATTGCTTCTAAAATCAGTACACCTGGAAAAATAGGTAACTGCGGAAAATGACCAGTGAACTGAGGTTCATTAACTGACACATTTTTCAAGCCAACAAGGTATTTGCCTTCTTCAAAGTCAATTACACGGTCAATCAACAGAAATGGGTAACGGTGAGGAAGCAGCCTCTGAATTTCAGTGATGTGCATCGTTTTCGTTTCAGTCGTCAAAGTCATATTCCTATACAGTAAAACTTTCAAAAATTATTCGGCATTATAGACGAAAAAGACTCGCAATTGGCGAGCCTAATCGGGAAAAAGTAGAATTAGGATTCCGCTTCCTGCTCTAAGTACTTTTCAAGTGCTTTAAGTCGCTTGTGCATATCTTCGATACGGTGAACGCGAGCGGCAGTTTTACGCCATTCTTTGTTCGGTTGCAACGGAATACCAGAAGAGAACATGCCTTTCTCGGTGATGCTACGCATCACCATTCCCATGCCAGTAATGGTGACCCCATCAACAATCTCGATATGGCCATTGATCACCGCACCGCCACCAATAATGCAATATTTGCCTATGTGGGTGCTGCCAGCAATGATGGTACCGCCAGCAATTGCAGTGCCATAGCCAATACAGACGTTATGTGCAATCTGTAATTGGTTATCGAGAATGACGTTATCTTCAATAATCGTGTCATCTAATGCGCCGCGATCAATTGTCGTGCAGGCACCGATTTCAACTCGATTACCGATCCGGACTGTGCCAATTTGCGGAATTTTAATCCACTCACCCTTCTCATTGGCATAGCCAAAACCATCAGAACCAATCACGGCACCTGACTGAATAAGGCACGCCGAGCCAATTTCCACTTCGTGGTAAACGCTGACATTTGCCCACAACTGGGTGTTAGCGCCAATTTTGGCGTTTTTACCGATGAAACAGCCGGCACCAATGGAGACGTTATCGCCCAGTTGCACGCCCGTCTCAATGACCGCGTTTGCACCAATAGAAACGTTCTGCCCCAGCAGGGCATCCTGTGCTATAACAGCCGTGGGGCTGATATCACTCGCAGGTCGCGGTGTCGTGTCCAGCGCTTGCGCCACCTTTGCAAAAGCAACGTATGGGTCAGCGACGACCAATACATTGGTTGTACACAATTCACGTTCACTAGCCTTGACCATAATCACCGTTGCGCGGCATTGACCAAGGTGTTTGTTATATTTGGGATTAGAGAGGAAAGTTACATAACCTTCCTGCGCCTTATCCATAGGTGCGACAGCGGAAACTGTCGCAGAGCCATCACCAAACAGCTCTCCCCCGGTGATGGTTGCCAATTCGGCTAAAGTCAGTTTTGCCATAATAAGATTATTTTAGTTGTTTAATTACTTTCTCTGATAGGTTGTAGTCCGGCTTACCATATTGCATAGCTTGCACGTCAACAACGATGTCATAACCTTCTTTTTCCGCAACTTTCTTCACAGCGTCTTGAATCACCATGAAGAGTTTTTGCTTCTCTTCACTTTCACGACGCGCTGAGGCTTGCTCTAACGCTTGCGCTTTGATTTTATACTTGCTGTCTAATTGACCAATTTCAATACGCAGCTTCTCAACTTCATCTTGACCTAGCAGTTCGCCATCACGTTTAAGTTTTTCAATTTTGGTTTTTGCTTCAGCTTGAATTGACTGTAGCTCTGCCCCTTTATCTTTAAACTCTTCTTGTAATTTTTGCAGCACAACTTCTCGTTGAGGTAATGCTTGGAATACTTGCGCGGTATTAATGTAACCTACTTTCTGCGCCGCCTCAGCAGCTTGCGCAAAAAATGATGAACTAAGTACAACTAGGCCCAATCCTGCCGCTTGAATCGCTTTTTTCAAAATACTTTCCTCTAATTAGAATGTTCTGCCGATCGTGAAAGTGAAGAATTCTTCATTATCACCTTCATAAATTTTAATAGGTTTGGCAATTGAAAATACCAATGGCCCCATAGGTGACATCCACTGTAGTGCCGCACCATAAGAGGAACGGTAATTCATTGGATCTGAGTAATCGTAATAATACTGATCACCATAACCGAGTTTCCCATCTTTGTAATCGAACTCTGTATCCCAAACGCTGGCCATATCGAAGAAGATGCTGGTGCGAATTTGGCTACGAGTTTCATCAGAGGCAAATGGCGTCGGTACAATCAGTTCTACACTGGCTAGCGCGACCGCGTTACCACCGACAGAGTCATCTGTTGCGCTATAGCAGCGGTTGTTGCCACCATTATTGCCATTACATCCTGTCGCATCGTTATAAATCGCTTTCGGTCCAGCCGAGTTAGATCCAAAACCACGCAAAGTGGTAAAGCCACCTGCATAATAGTTTTCATAGAATGGGAACAAGTTATCGTTACCATCCGTTTTCCCGTAACCATTACCATACCCTAAGCGTCCTCTTAGCAAGAGTGAAAACTCATGTTTTTTGGTTAATGGGAAATACTGGCGAACATCGTACTGCGCTTTGAAATACTTTACGTCTGAACCCGGCACGGTCATCTTGTAGAAAGCGCGTTGGTGATTCCCCGCCGTTGGGAAAATGGTTCGGTTTAAATTATTGCGCGTCCATGAAATGTTGACGTCAAAGTCATTGGTGATCAAACTGCCATCATCGCTACGATTACTCGCTTGAGACTGTAAGAATTGACTAACTTGCACATACTCATCGATATTACCGATCTTGTTGTGCGTGTAACCGATACCGAGGTCAAAACGGTTTAATTCGTCAAATGGGAAACCCCACGTTAAACTTGTGCCGTAGCTTTCATTGGTATAATCAACAATACCAGCTTCAGAAGCCTCAAATTGGTTATAGAAAATCTTACCACCCAAACTGACACCATCAAGGTTCCAGTAGGGATCACGGTAATCTAAACTGATGTTCTTTTGATAGTCGTTCATCATGGCATTGATGCCAACTCGATTACCTGAACCAATGAAGTTGTCTTGTTGTAAACCAACCTGAAAACTCACGCCTGATTCTGTACCATAACCGACACCAAAGTTAACACTACCTGAGTTGGCCTCTTTCACGTTGTACACCAGATCGACTTGGTCTTCACTACCAGGTACACGTACGGTTTGCACATCCACTGTTTCAAAGAAGCCAAGACGGTTCAAACGGCTCTTACCTGTATCAATCGCTTTAGAGCTCAGCCAACTGCCTTCCATTTGACGCATTTCGCGGCGCAAAACTTCATCTTTGGTTGAGTTATTACCGACAAAGCGAATATCACGGACATAGATACGCTTACCCGCTTCCACATGAACAACCAAGGAAACTTCTTGCGTTTCATCATTAAATTCTGGGATGGTTCGAACTTGAGGATAAGCATAGCCAGCTTCACCCAATACTCGTTTTACATCTTCTTCAAGCTTGGTCACCAGTGAGCCGTTATAGGTTTCCTCGGCTTCAAACGGGATCAAAGCGGTAAATTCAGCCTCTTTGCCAATCAGCTCTCCGCGGAATTTAACGTCTTTGATTTTATAAGGCTGACCTTCGCTAATGCCTAAAGTGATATAAACGCCTTTTTTATCAGGAGAAATAGCAACTTGCGTGGAATCGACTTGAAACTTTAAGTAGCCACGGTCGAGGTAGAAAGAGCGCAAAGCTTCAATATCAGCGGCTAAGACCTGCTTTTGGTATTTATCATCAGAGAGGAAATTCCACCACGCCACATCGACATTCAAATTGAAGCGTGACAGTAAATCTTGGTCACTAAACACTTCATTGCCAATAAAGTTGATTTGCTGGATTTTCGCAGAAACCCCTTCACTGAACACAAATTTAAGGTCAGCACGGTTGCGAGGTAAAGGTGTCACCACCGCTTTTACGGTCGCGTTGTACTTACCCACGCTGTAGTAAAAATCTTCCAACCCCTTTTCAATGTTGCTCAAGGTCGTACGATCAAGCGCCTCACCGATGCGTATATTGGATGCATCAAGATTCTGCTGCAACTGCTCTTCTTTGATCGCTTTATTTCCAGAGAAGGAAACACTTGCAATGGTTGGACGTTCTTTAACCTGAACGATCAGAACGTTGTTGTCTCGTAATACTTTGATGTCTTCAAAGTTGCCCGAAGTGTAAAGTGCTTTGATAATATCCGCGACATCTTGTGCATCAACGGTATCGCCAATTCGAACGGGCATTTTAAGCAATGCGGCGCCGAGCGCAACGCGTTGAAGCCCTTCAATTTGAATATCCTGCACTACGAAATTCTCGGCACTATGTGCTGAGAGGCTGGTTGCCAATAGTGTCGCGAAAAGGATCTGTTTCATTGCCATATTTATTCTTGTTATTCCTTGCTACAACTTCTGCCTAATGGTTACAAATCACAGGCGACTAAAATCATTAAATATTGCCACAGCCATCAAAGAAAAGATGATCGCCCCACCAATTCGGTATCCCATTTCTTGAATCTTCTCTGGGACAGGACGACGAATAACGGCTTCAATTGCAAAAAACAGTAAGTGTCCGCCATCTAACATTGGCAGTGGTACTAGATTGATAATGCCTAAGTTGACACTAATCAGAGCCAGAAAACCCAAGAAATAGACCAAACCATAGTCAGCGGTAGTTCCAGCTCCTTTGGCAATCGAAATTGGCCCACTCAGATTATTCAACCCCACATCACCGACCACCAGTTTTTTCAACATACTGACGGTTAGGTTGATCACTTGCTGTGTTTTTTCAACCGCTTTTCCGACTGATTCAAATACACCATATTGCAGCTCAAATCGATAACTTTCCGGCCATTCTGCGACTTTAGGAGCGATTCCCGCAAAACCTATCGTTTTGCCTTGCGGTAACTCACGAACGTCAGGCGTAAGCTCGATAGTCAAGCGTTGTTCATCACGCACAACAACCAATGAAACTGGCTGATTGGGATGGCTTTGTATCAACTCCACAACTTGCTGCCAATGGTTTATCTTCGCACCGTTGGCTTCGATCAAGGTGTCCCCAACTTCTAACCCGGCCTTCTCTCCGGCGCTGCCTTGAGAAACATTGGTTAGCGTCAGCGATATTTCAGGGACAAATGGTTTAAAACCCAACGCTCCCATAGCAGACTCTGTTTCTGGGTTAAAGTTCCAAGAACGGATATCTAATGTTTTGATTTCATCCACACCAATTTCATTATTGGTTCCGACGGTGAGCGTTAATTGTTCATCACCAATATGGCTAATCAGCCCCATATTGACCGATTCCCAATCTAAGGTATTCACTCCTGAGACTGCTTTGATCTGCATTCCTGGCTCTAAACCCGCTTGAGCGGCGATCGATTGCGGAGCAATTTCGCCAATCACAGGTTTTACCGCTGGGACGCCAATTAAGAACACGAGCCAATAGGCAAAAATGGCGAAGAAAAAGTTAAAAGCAGGCCCAGCACTCACGACAGCGACACGTTTCCACAATGGTTTTTGGTCAAAAGCTAAGGGTTTTAATTCAGCTGGAACATCATCAACACGGCTATCGAGCATTTTAACGTAGCCGCCGAGAGGAATCATTGAGAGGTTGTACTCGGTGCCATCTTTGGCTACTCGGCTCCAAAGTGATTTACCAAAGCCAATGGAAAATTTTTCGACTTTAATTCCACAGCGACGTGCTACCCAAAAATGACCAAATTCATGCACAGCAACCAATATACCTAACGCAATGATGAAAGAGACGAAATTCCACAAAATACCACTCATAATAAATGCTCTTGTATGATTTGCTGGGCAATAGTGCGCGCCATTCTATCGAGCTCTAACAAGCTTTCCAAGTCATAGCAATGTAACTGAGTATGTGCTGCACACACTTTTGACAATACACGTTCATTAACTTGTGCGATATCGGTAAAACGAATTTGCTTATTTAAAAAAGCTTCAACGGCTATTTCGTTGGCTGCATTTAAAGAGGTGGTGGCATGTTGCCCTTGATAGCAAGCATCAATCGCCAATCCCAAACAAGGATAACGCTCGTAGTCCACATCCATAAAACTCAAATTACTTAATTTGGTAAAATCCAGTGCCGGAACCCCCGCAGTAATGCGTTCTGGATAAGAGAGAGTTAAAGCAATTGGCGTGGACATATCGGGTTCCCCCATTTGCGCAAGCACCGAACCATCGCGGTACTGCACCATAGAGTGGATCACCGATTGTGGGTGGATTAACACTTTTAATTGCTGTTTCGATGCATTAAACAGCCACTTAGCTTCAATATATTCCAAACCTTTGTTCATCATAGTGGCGGAATCAACCGAAATTTTCGGCCCCATCGACCAGTTAGGATGAGCAATCGCTTGCTGTGGTGAAACATCTGCTAACGTGGATAAATCACTGTAGCGAAAAGGGCCGCCAGAGCCCGTGAGCAGAATATGTTGCACACCATGTTCTTGTAAATCACAGCGACCCAAAGAGCCTTGAATTTCAGGGGGTAAGCATTGAAAAATCGCGTTATGTTCGCTATCGACAGGGAGCAATTCCGCACCGTGTTTTTCGACCGCATCAATAAACAACTGGCCAGACATCACCAAGGCTTCTTTGTTTGCCAACAAAACACGCTTGCCCGCCTTTACCGCGGCCATGGTTGGTAACAAACCTGCTGCACCAACAATCGCCGCCATCACCGTATCCACCTCATCTAATGCGGCGACGTGGCACATGGCGTCTTCACCAAATAATACGGTTGTTTTTAAGTTCAATGACTGCAATTGAGCTAAAAGCTCATCCGCCGCCTTTTGGTTTGCCATTACCGCATAAACTGGCTGCCAACGCTGGCATAGCTCACGCATTTTATTGACATTATTTCCCGCGGCTAAAGCCACAACGGAAAAGTGTTCGGGATTTTGAGCCACGACTTTTAATGTGCTTGCCCCAATTGAACCTGTGGCCCCGAGAATCGTTAACTTACGCATAGCAACAACCGTGAATTAAGATTGGGGTAAGACAGCTTAACCCAAGCATTAGAAAATGAAATACAGTAGAGCAAAAACAGGAAATGCAGCCGTCAGGCTATCGATACGATCCAAAACGCCGCCATGCCCAGGAATAATATTACTGCTGTCTTTAATTCCTGAAACGCGCTTAAACATACTTTCGACCAGATCACCGAGCACAGAGATAATCACAGTCGCTAATGTAATACCGACCATCGACAGCGTGTTTGTAAACCGGATATCAAACCAATCAGCAGTAAACCACGCCACAATCAATGCCGTAATAATGCCACCAATCAACCCTTCAATGGTTTTATTTGGACTGACTGCTGGTGCCATTTTGTGCTTACCAAAACTTTTGCCCGCAAAATAAGCGCCACTGTCTGCAGCCCAAACAATTAAGCAGACAAATAGCACCAACTTAGCACCGTGGTATGGCTCACTCAAAAAGGCTTCTGCGCGTAAAAAAAGGACGCTCCAGAAAAAAGGAAGTAGCGTAAGCACACCAAAAAGGTGCCTAAGTAGATTGGATTTTTCCCACCAGGGGCGGGATTTAGGATAGGTAATGGCTAAAAAACTAGAAAACAGCCACCAAGCTACCCCAATACTTAATATCACATAGTGATTCGAGTTCATGTTGGCTAGGCTAACGGCATCAGGGGAAATCAGTAGGTAACTTGCTCCACCAATGATAATGGCGGGTAACAGCGCCAGATACCTAGATGTCGAATCGATAAACTGCGTCCATTCCCATACACCGACGAGCGCCACAAGGGCCAAAACGGCCATAAATAGGGGGAGTGGCAGTTCAAAAATGCCCAGCATCACCAGTGGAGCTAATATGAGCGCCGTGATAATTCGTTGCTTCAAACTAATGGATCCTTTATTTCTGTTCCATCAATGCCTTAACCTGTTCCCCTGTGCAGCCAAAACGGCGTTCACGGTTAACAAACCAAGTCACTGCTTCAATTAAACTTTCTTCACCAAACTCGGGCCAGTAAATCGGCGTAAAGTACATCTCTGCATAGGCCAATTGCCACAACATAAAATTACTAATACGACATTCACCGCTGGTACGAATGAGCAAATCCACTTCAGGAATATCAGACATCGTTAGCGACTGTGTAATCAGCGTCTCGTCAATCTGATCAGGAGAAAGCTCACCGCTCGCCACTTTGACCGCGATAGAGCGCATTGCTTCTGTGATATCCCATTTTCCGCCATAGTTTGCGGCGATATTAACGACCATGCCACTGTTTGATGAGGTTAACTCTTCTGCCTGAGCGATTTTTGTTTGTAAGCGTGAGCTAAAACGTGTTTTATCACCAATGACTCTAAGACGCAGATTGTTCTTATGCAGCTTTTTTACTTCTGTGGATAGCACAGTAATAAATAACTCCATCAACACGCCCACTTCAGCTTCCGGACGCCGCCAATTTTCACTGCTAAAGGCAAACAAAGTAACGGCTTTAATACCCAATTTCGCTGCAGTAGAAATCGTTCTTCGGACCGCTGCTACACCATTCTTATGACCAAACACACGAGGTTTACCTTGTGCTTTAGCCCAACGGCCATTTCCGTCCATAATGATTGCGATGTGTTGGGGTAATACATCAGATGAGAGGGATGAGTTTTGCATAAGAAATTAATTGATTACCAAACTGATAGGGCAAAATAGCATAAAAAAACGCTGCACTGTGAGCACAGCGTTTTAGAAAGGCTAAAAAGAGCGAATTAAACTTCCATTAACTCTTTTTCTTTTGCAGCAAGAACTTCATCAATTCTCTTAATCGCTACATCGGTAAGTTTTTGAATCTCTTCTTGAGCTTTATGATCTTCGTCTTCAGAGATTTCTTTATCTTTCAGTAGAGCTTTTAAGTCGCCATTGGCATCACGACGAATATTGCGAACTGCAACGCGACCACCTTCGGCTTCACCACGAACAATTTTCACCAAATTACGACGACGTTCTTCGGTCAGTGGTGGTAGTGGTACACGAATAACCGTACCTGCAGACATTGGGTTTAGACCCAAATCAGACATCAAAATCGCTTTTTCAACTTTTGGCGTCAACTCTTTATCAAAAACAGTGATCGCGAGAGTACGTGCATCTTCAGCTACAACGTTAGCGATTTGATTCAGCGGTGTCGAAGCACCATAGTAATCGACAGAAATGCCGGAGAGTAAACTTGGGTGAGCGCGACCAGTACGTACCTTAGAAAGGTTGTTTTTCAGGGCATCTACGCTCTTATCCATACGCTCTTGAGCGTCTTTCTTGATTTCGTTAATCACAAATATCACCTACTTGTTTTTTTGTTTTGGAGTGATTAGTCAGCGGTGCTAATTAGTGTACCTTCCGCTTCACCCATTACCACGCGACGTAGTGCGCCCGGTTTGTTCATATTAAATACGCGGATTGGCATTTTATGGTCACGCGCTAGCGTAAACGCGGCCAAGTCCATCACTTTTAGCTCTTTTTCAAGCACGGTTGTATAAGACAGCTTATCATACAGTTCTGCGTCTGGGTTTGCCACTGGGTCTGCACTAAATACGCCATCTACTTTTGTCGCTTTTAGAACCACATCCGCTTCAATTTCAATACCGCGCAAACAGGCAGCAGAATCAGTTGTGAAGAATGGGTTACCAGTACCCGCTGAGAAGATCACAACACGGCCTTGACGTAGTTGGCTGATAGCATCGGCCCAATTGTAATCGTCACACACACCTTTAAGAGGAATGGCAGACATCACGCGCGCATTCACATAAGCACGGTGCAAAGCATCACGCATTGCCAAACCATTCATTACGGTTGCCAGCATTCCCATGTGGTCGCCCACAACACGGTTCATGCCCGCTTCAGCAAGACCTGCGCCACGGAATAAGTTACCGCCGCCGATGACAACACCCACTTGAACACCCAGTTCAACCAGTTCTTTTACTTCCTGTGCCATGCGATCTAACACCGCAGGATCAATACCAAAACCTTCTTCGCCTTGTAGCGCTTCACCGCTAAGTTTTAACAGGATACGTTGATAGGCTGGTTTAGGGTTCGTAGTCATGGAGCTTACCTTCCAAATAGAGAGTTGTTAATTAACAGTCATGATTTAAAACTGAATACTGAATTCTAAATCATCACAATTAGTCTCAATATGCCATTCGTAAAAAGACCGCAGCCTTGGCTACGGTCTCTTTTTAGGCAAAATCGCTAGGATTAACCTTTTTGAACCATTGCAACTTCTTCAGCGAAGCTAAGTTCTTGAGCTTTCTCAATACCTTCACCAACTTCTAGACGCACGAAGTTAGTAACGGTTGCGCCTTTAGCTTTCAGCATTGCGCCAACAGTTTGAGAAGGATCCATGATGAACGCTTGACCAGTAAGTGATACCTCACCTGTGAACTTAGTCATGCGGCCTTCAACCATTTTCTCAGCAATTGCTGCTGGCTTGCCAGATTGCATTGCGATTTCGATTTGGATTTCACGCTCTTTAGCCACAACTTCTGCTGGTACATCTTCAGGGTTCACGTACTCAGGTTTTGCAGCAGCAACGTGCATTGCTACGTGTTTGATGGTCTCTTCATCCGCTTCACCAGCAACCACAACACCGATACGGTCGCCATGGCGGTATGAACCTACTTTAGCGCCTTCAATGTAATGAACGCGACGGATAGTGATGTTTTCACCAATTTTAGCAACAAGAGCAATACGTGCTTCTTCAAATTTAGCTTGAAGTGCTGCGATATCTAGACGCTCAGCAAGTGCAACCGCTAGAACTTCGTTAGCGAACGCTAGGAAGCTTGAATCTTTTGCTACGAAGTCAGTTTGGCAGTTCACTTCTAGAAGTGCTGCAAAACCATCAGCTTCTTTAATTAGGATAGTACCTTCAGCTGCGATGTTACCTGCTTTTTTCGCTGCTTTAGCTGCGCCGCTTTTGCGCATGTTTTCAATTGCTAGTTCGATGTCAGCGTTTGCTTCTACAAGCGCTTTTTTACATTCCATCATACCTGCGCCAGTACGCTCGCGCAGTTCTTTTACTAGAGCAGCAGTTACAGTTGCCATTCTCGATTCCTCAGTTGATTCTGGTGGTAAAAATCAGGGGCCGATTGTTTGGCCCCTGATGCTAACTATAACTTGTTCAATGCATCAATCGTGTGACACATATAATCAAGTGTGACTCAGAGCCGCTATTATTCTGCTTCTACGAAACCGTCTTTTGCAGCAGCAAGTGCAGCTGCATCTTTGTTACGACCTTCGTTAACCGTTTCTGCAACAGCATTTAGGTAAAGCTGGATTGCACGGATTGCGTCGTCGTTACCAGGGATAATGTAGTCAACGCCATCTGGGTTAGAGTTAGTATCAACAACAGCGTAAACTGGGATACCTAGGTTGTTTGCTTCTTTAACTGCAATGTGCTCGTGATCTGCATCGATAACGAATAGTGCGTCAGGTAGACCGCCCATATCTTTGATACCACCAAGAGATTTCTCTAGCTTCTCCATTTCACGAGTACGCATTAGAGCTTCTTTCTTAGTTAGCTTATCAAAAGTGCCATCTGTTGCTTGAATTTCAAGCTCTTTTAGACGCTTGATTGACTGACGAACAGTTTTCCAGTTAGTTAGCATGCCGCCCAACCAGCGGTTGTTAACGTAGAATTGGTTGCTTGCGATAGCCGCTTCTTTAACAGCTTCAGATGCTGCGCGTTTAGTACCAACGAAAAGAACTTTACCTTTTTTCTCGCCAACTTTTTGTAGCTCAGCTAGAGCTTCGTTGAACATAGGAACAGTTTTTTCTAAGTTGATGATGTGAACACGGCTACGAGCACCAAAAATGAATGGCTTCATTTTTGGGTTCCAGTAACGAGTCTGGTGACCGAAGTGAACACCAGCTTTTAGCATGTCGCGCATTGATACAGTTGCCATTTAAAAATCCTCTATGGGGTTAGGCCTCCACATTCCCCATGTATCCGACCCCTAACATCTATTCGGTTGTTGCCGATAGTTTTATTGTTGGAGCACCCCGGAACACGTGTCGGAATGTGTGTGATTTAAAGATAATGTGTTTAGAAAGGAAGGTGGGCTTCGTCATTTCAGAAGAAAACGCACTTCGATTCCGGCGCGCTTTATACCATATTTAGCCCTTCTCTGGCTAGAAAAAAATACGACACATCATGGCTTAGGTAAGCTGTAGTTATGCAAACAATTCTTACTTACCGACAGGGATCCCTTGCGATTCATCCATGCACTGCTAGAATAACGCCCATTCGCACAGTTAAGTGCTTAAGAATTAATGCATAGAGAAAGCCGATGTCTGTAAAAATCAAAACTGCTGAAGAAATAGCCAAAATGCGCGTCGCGGGTAAACTGGCTGCCGATGTCCTTGAGATGATTGAACCGCATGTAAAAGTGGGCATCACCACTGAAGAACTTGACCAGATCTGCCACAAGTACATCACTGAAGTACAGCAAGCTATTCCAGCACCATTGAATTACCACGGTTTTCCTAAATCGATCTGTACCTCTATCAATCACATTGTTTGTCACGGTATTCCGGCAACTCAAGATACGCAGTATGGGCAATTACAGCGTCCAGCGGTACTGAAAGAGGGTGATATTCTGAACATTGATATCACGGTTATTAAAGATGGCTACCACGGTGATACCTCAAAGATGTTCTTTGTCGGTGAAGTGTCGCCAGCAGATAAGCGCCTATGTCTTGTTGCGCAAGAGTGTCTTTATATCGGCATGAAGAAGGTCAAACCCGGAGTTCAATTGGGTGAGATTGGTACTGCGATCGAAAAACACATTAAAACCAATAATAAAAATAACCCACGCCTTAAATTTTCGATTGTGAAAGATTATTGCGGCCACGGTATTGGCGCTCAATTTCATGAAGAACCACAAGTGGTTCACTATAAAAACAGCGACAGAACCGTACTGCGTGAAGGGATGATTTTCACTATCGAGCCAATGATTAATGCGGGTAAATTTGGTTGCCGCCTTGATGATGAAGACAATTGGACGGTTTACACCGCCGATGGCAAAAACTCAGCGCAGTGGGAACACACCATTTTGGTTACCGCCACTGGCTGTGAAGTGCTGACGCTGCGTGAAGAAGAAACCATTCCACGTCTGATGCATAACGCCTAATTACATCGAACCAAAACCTTATCAATTAATATCCCTCTTGCAGGGATATTTTTTTATCTGCAGTGATTTGATACAGTCAGTCTACGTTGTGACATATCACTAGCATGGATTGCCGTTATGCCTTTTCAGTCTCCCCTCACCTTTACTGACACACAACTCACTATCGGCGAGCTTAAACAACAACTTGAACAGTTCACTCAGTATCAGAAACATCAATTTTTGCACCACCATCCGGTCAACGACCTGGTACTAGGCCGCTCTGAATATATGGACCAACTGCTCTACAGGTTATGGGAACATTATTCATTTTCGCAGGTTCCAGACATCAGTTTAGTGGCCGTCGGAGGCTATGGCCGCGGTGAACTTCATCCTCTTTCGGATATCGATATTCTGGTCGTCTCCAATCATACTTTACCCGCTGAACTCGGCAGTAAAATTAGTGAATTTATTACCCTGCTGTGGGATTTGCGTTTAGAAGTAGGCCATGCCGTGCGTACCGTGCAACAGTGCGCTGAAATTGGCCGTGAAGATTTAACCGTCGCAACAAACTTACAAGAAGCTCGGCTATTATGTGGTAGCGAAGAGACATTTTATAAACTCAAGATGTTGATTCATTCCGAATCGTTTTGGCCAAGCGAAACCTTTTACCGCGCCAAAATTCAAGAGCAGCGCGACCGACACGCTCGTTACCATGACACCACTTATAACCTTGAACCCGATATCAAATCGACTCCTGGAGGCTTGAGGGACATTCATACTTTAAGCTGGGTCGCTAGACGTCACTTTGGTGCAACATCACTGTTTGAAATGAGTCGTTTTGGTTTTTTAACTGATGCTGAATATCGTGAGCTAGTAGAGTGCCAAGACTTTTTATGGCGCGTGCGCTTTGCGCTGCACATTGAATTAAAACGCTATGACAATCGGCTTATTTTTGCTCATCAAGCTCAAGTGGCAGAACATCTGGGCTTTACGGGTGAAGGGAATCGCGCAGTCGAGATGATGATGAAAGAGTTCTACCGTACGCTACGTCGTGTTGCAGAACTCAACAAAATGCTCCTGCGTCTGTTTGATCAAGCCATACTCAATAACGGCGAAGAAGCCGTGGCAGAAATTTTAGATGATGATTTTCAACGTCGTGGCAACTTAATAGAAGCTCGTAAACCCGCGCTTTTCCAAGCTCGCCCTGAAACGATCTTAGATATGTTTATTCATATCGCCAATGATTCCAGCATCGAAAGTGTCGCACCCACAACCATGCGCCAGTTGCGTACAGCCAGAAGGCGGCTCAATAAATTCCTGCACACCATTCCCGAAGCGCGTGAAAAATTCATGGCATTGGTACGTCACCCTAACGCACTACATCGTGCGTTCAGCCTGATGCATAAATTAGGCGTGCTCGCCGCTTATCTTCCCCAATGGAGCCAAATTGTTGGACAAATGCAGTTCGACCTATTCCATGTTTATACGGTCGATGAACACAGCATTCGTCTTCTCAAACACATCAATACCTTTAGCTACGCACAAAATCACGATAAACACCCCATCTGTTGCGAAGTCTACCCACGTCTCCAGAAAAAGGAGATGCTGATTCTGGCCGCTATTTTTCACGACATTGCCAAAGGGCGTGGCGGCGATCACTCTGAAATCGGTGCGGTAGAAGCCTATGATTTTTGTATTGAACACGGTTTATCAAAACCTGAAGCAAAATTAGTCTCTTGGCTGGTACAAAACCACCTCTTGATGTCGGTAACGGCGCAAAGACGCGACATTTACGACCCAGATGTCATTACCGAATTTGCCAAAAAAGTGCGCGATGAAGAGTATCTCGAACATCTTGTTTGCCTAACTGTCGCGGACATCTGCGCTACTAACCCTGAGCTTTGGAACAGTTGGAAACGCACCTTGCTGGCAGAGCTATATCACTCAACACAGCGGGCACTTAGGCGTGGGCTTGAAAACCCGGTAGATGTGCGCGATCGCATTCGCCACAACCAACAAATGGCATCCGCATTGCTTCGTAAAGAAGGCTACAGCGCACGTGAAATTGAAGTGCTTTGGCAGCGCTTTAAAGCCGATTACTTTTTGCGTCACACTCACAAGCAGATCGCTTGGCATTGTGAGCACCTACTCAAACATAGCGACCCAAGCCAACCGCTGATCCTGATGAGCAAAAAAGCCACTCGTGGCGGCACTGAATTGTTTGTTTATACTAAAGATCAACCCGCCCTCTTTGCAACTGTGGTTGCTGAACTGGACCGTCGAAATCTCAATGTTCATGATGCGCAGATCATGTCGAGTAAAGATGGCTACGTCCTTGATACCTTCATGGTACTGGATCAAAACGGCCATGCAATTGACGAAGAGTGTCACCCATCGTTGATCAAACACCTACTCAGTGGGCTAGAAACGGGTTGGCAGAACAAACTGAAATTGCGCCGCACGCCACGTAACTTGCAACATTTTAAAGTCAAAACTAAAGTCGATTTTTTACCCACCAAAAGCAATAAACGAACCTTAATGGAATTAGTCGCACTTGATACTCCGGGACTGCTAGCAACGGTCGGAGCCACATTTGCTGACTTAAACATTAACCTGCATGGTGCAAAAATCACCACCATTGGCGAACGAGCAGAAGACTTGTTTATTCTCACCGGTTCGCAAGGCGGAAAATTGAGTGAAGAAGAAGAGAGCACGTTACGTGAAATGCTGATTAAAAATGTTTCTGAACTCGCGCCAAATTAAACGGAAAAGGAAAGCGATCTGGTCCACAACTTGAACCATTGATATCACGATGAACTATCTCGGGCGAGCATGGACTGCTACATTGAAATGGTTCATTGATGTGTCACAAAATACAATAGAGGTTGCCTATGTATCCCTACCTCACCGGTTTAGGCATTCAAGATCCTAAACAGATTGAGCGCTATTCACTTCGTCAAGAAGCCCATAAAGATGTGTTGAAGATTTACTTTCATAAGCAGAAAGGCGAGCTGTTCGCTAAAAGCGTGAAATTTAAATACCCTCGACAAGTAAAAAATGTATTGGTCGATAGCGGCAGCCATCAATACAAAGAGGTGACGGAGATCAACCGTAATTTAACCTTGGTGATTGATGAACTAAATAAAATCACTAAGCCGGTTCCTATGAGTGATCTCGATCTGAAGCAAAAAATATTGACTGACTTGCGCCATTTGGAAAAAGTGGTCACGAGCAAAATCGCTGAAATTGAAGCTGACTTAGAGAAGCTAAAATAGTCTCAAGACGGTAAAGTAACTTTAGATACCCAGAGCATCGAATAACCCTGTTTCAGATAACTCTTCACTGACAAAAAAGGTTCCCAAAGGAACCTTTTTTGTTGCTAAGTCTAAGCCGTCAATCAATATTGAACGCTGACAATGTTATAACCAACCCGCCCAAAAGCCGACCCAATACAGCGCAATCGCGGATACAACACCTGCCACGATATCATCGAGCATAATCCCCAAACCACCATGCACTCGTTTATCTAACCAACTAATCGGCCACGGTTTGAGCATATCGAAAAAGCGAAACAGCACGAATCCAGCCACCAGCCATTTCCAATCTAAACTAGGCAATTCAAACAGTGGCACGACTAGCATTGTTATCCAAAAACCGGCAAATTCATCCCACACAATCGAACCGTGGTCATGCACTTTCATGTCGTCAGAAGTCACTTGGCAAATTTTCACGCCCACCAAGCAAGCCAGCACAACCACAGCACAATATACAGTGAGAGGTAGCTGTACTAACAGCAAATAAAAAGGCACTGAGGCAAGCGTTCCCATTGTGCCGGGCACGATAGGCGATAGGCCACTGCCAAAACCCGTGGCCAAAAGATGCCAAGGGTTCTTTAATGAGATTAATGCGATAGGGTTTGTCATCCGTTCACCTTAAAATGATCATAGCCGCTTAACTGCCAATTGAGTTTTTTTCCTTGATGCTGGAGCTCAAAAATACCCTGCGGGCGAATTTGGCCAATGCAACTCACCTTGCAACCGCAATGAGCAAGCGCACTTTCGATGGAACCTCGGTTATGCTCTGGAACAGTGAAACACAACTCATACTCTTCACCGCTGGTTAGTGCATATTGCTGGGCAATTTTTCTTTCGCCCACAAACTGCAACAGCTCTTGCGAAATAGGCAACGCACCGACATCTAAACTCACCCCAACATTTGAACGATGCAAAATATGCTTGAGATCAGACACCAAACCATCGGAAATATCAATTGCAGAAGAAGCCAAATGAAGCAATGCTTGGCCAGCAAGAATTCTTGGCGTTGAGAGATAGTGACGCTTTTCAAGCTCTTGGGCAAAAGGTTTATGGCGTAAGCTTGGGTCAAGAATCACATCGAGCCCTGCTTGGCTATCACCGAGTTCACCAGTGACGTAAACCCAATCTCCCACTTTGGCTCCACTGCGCAGCAGCGCCAATTCTTGTGGCACAAAACCTTGTACTGTCAAGGTAATGCTCAGTGGTCCTTTGGTTGTATCTCCACCAATTAGCTGAATATTGTAGTAATTCGCAAGTTCGAAAAAAGCATCACAAAAGGGTTTTAGCCATGCTTCATCGACACTAGGTAGAGTGAGTGCGAGCGATACCCAAGCAGGCGTTGCCCCCATAGCAGCCAGATCACTGATGTTAGATGACAATGCTTTATGAGCCACCCAAGCCGGATTCGCATCGGTTAAAAAATGAGTGCCTGCGACTAAGGTGTCGGTACTGATGGCGATCCGAACATTTTCTGGTGCTTTGACCAATGCACAATCATCTCCTAGAGCAAGAGAGACATCTTTACGTTGTGACTGACGGTTAGAGAAATAGGTATCGATTAAATTGAATTCACCGAACATAAAAAATTCCCTGCCCTGAGTTTTTATTATGTACATCATTTCTCATCGCTTAGGGCTTTCGCGGAGAAAGATCCGTCATAAAAAAGGTCAGCGAATGCTGACCTTTTATTTTAAAACGACTTATTATTTTTTGCGTACATGTGGGGCGGCTTTATCAAGCACGCCATTCACAAATTTATGGCTATCTTCAGCAGCAAATACTTTTGCTAACTCAATCGCCTCATTGATGACCACTTTATATGGCACATCATCGCGACGAGTCATTTCGTACATGGCTAAACGAAGTAACGCCAATTCCATCATGTCTAAGTCTTGCATTGGACGAGACACGAAAGGACGCAATTTGCTATCTAGCTCTGTGTGGCTTAGCACTACACCCGTGAGTAGATCACGGAAATATGCAACGTCGGTTTCTGGAGCCGCTAACGCTGGCTCAGCAGCATGATGCTCTTCTTCATCATACTTACCACCCGAGAGGAATTGCTCTTCGATAGTGGCAACATTTTCTTTTGTAATTTGCCAAGAATAAATTGCTTGTAGCGCAAATTGACGTGCATTACGACGTGCGGCTGGTTTCACACTGGCCCCCATTAGGAATCGATTTCTGAAAGAACGTTAATCATCTCAAGCGCGCTTAGTGCAGCTTCTGCACCTTTGTTACCAGCCTTGGTTCCCGCGCGTTCAATGGCTTGATCGATGGTATCAACAGTTAGAACACCAAATGCCACTGGAAGGCTGTATTCCAGAGACACTTGCGCCAAACCTTTATTGCATTCACTGCACACATAATCAAAGTGTGGCGTACCACCACGAATCACAGTGCCAAGAGACACGATAGCGTCGTATTTACCCGTTTTTGCTACGCGTTGAGCAGTAAGAGGTAATTCGACAGCACCAGGGCAGCGAACAACAGTAATATTGTCATCGCTAACTTGTCCGTGACGCTTTAAAGTATCGATTGCACCAGAAAGCAGGCTTTCGTTAATAAAACTGTTGAAACGAGAAATAACGATAGCAATTTTTGCATTTGGTGCGGGGAAACCACCCTCGATCACTTTCATAAGCCTTCCTTTAACTATATACACAAGTGAGAATCGCCGGATTCTAGCACAATTTTGTGAGCAATATCTAATGGAAATTCGGCTTAGACGGCAAACCAAGCGGCTAATCAGCGAAATAATAAAGGAAGCGTTGGGCTTCCTTTATTGGTTTTATTACGGTGTATTTTTAAATGTGACGTTAGGTTCTAAGCGCTAAAACGAGATGACGTTATTGGCAAACATACTCAGTCACATTCAAGCCAAAACCGCCTAAAGCGTGATACTTTTTATTGGCTGAGGAGAGTAAACGCATATCACGAACACCTAAATCCGCCAGAATTTGTGAACCAATCCCCACACGGCGTGAAGTGCCTTGTTTTTTCGCTAAAGTAGGCGCTTGGCCTTTGTCTTGTTGCTCAAACATTTTAACGCGGTGGATCAATAAGTCGCTCGACTCTTCATTACCTAAAATGACCAATACGCCGCCATCTTGGCCGATACGCTGCATCGCTTTATCTAAAGTCCAACTGCGTTCAGCATTGCGATCACTGCGCAGCAAATCGGTAAAGGTATCGTGCAAATGAACTCGCACCAATGGCGCTTGACCATCCAATGTTCCTTTTTGCAATGCGTAATGGATCTGATTATCAATCACGTCGCGGTAAGTGATCAGTTCAAATTCACCGTATTCTGTCGGCAACTTGCACTGTGCAACACGCTCAATGGTCGTCTCAGTATTGTTACGGTATTCAATCAGATCGGCAATCGTACCGAGTTTTAAACCATGTTGCTCGGCAAACACTTCAAGATCAGGGCGACGCGCCATGGTGCCATCATCATTTAAAATTTCGACGATCACAGACGCGGGCTCTAACCCCGCAAGGCGCGCTAAATCACAACCGGCTTCCGTGTGTCCAGCGCGAGTTAAAACGCCCCCCTCTTGCGCAGCCAGTGGGAAAATGTGCCCAGGTTGCACTAAGTCTGAAGCTTTCGCCTCTTTCGCCACCGCAGCTTGTACCGTCACGGCGCGATCGGCCGCTGAAATGCCGGTGGTTACGCCTTCGGCCGCTTCAATCGAGACGGTAAAATTGGTGGTGTATTGAGCATTATTATCCTGCACCATAGGAGCCAAGCCTAAACGCTGACAACGAGCTTTAGTCATGGTTAAGCAGATCAGGCCACGACCAAATTTAGCCATAAAATTAATCGCTTCAGGAGTAACGTGCTCGGCGGCCATGATCAAGTCACCTTCGTTCTCACGATCTTCGTCATCCATTAAAATGACCATTTTCCCAAGACGAATATCTTCAATGATCTCTTGCGGGGTACTTATTGGCATACTCTATTTTCCTATCGCTGAACTATTTTCCGCACAGTCCCTGACTTAGATTTATCCACGACCGTGGTGGCATGGGACAATGCGCGGTTTACGCAAAACCATTTTGTTGTAAAAATGCTAAGCTAATTTTCGACTCTGGTGTCTCTTCATCTTGCTGGTTTTGCAGCAAACGCTCCATATAACGCGCGAGCACATCCACTTCCAAATTCACTTTACGCCCAACATGAAACGCATCAATGGTCGTTTCGGCAGAAGTGTGAGGCACTATGGTCAGCTTAAAGGCATTCTTTCTTAAATCATTCACAGTGAGGCTGATACCATCTACTGTAATTGAGCCTTTTTCAGCCACGTATTTATTCAATGCCGGTGGGATCGCTACCCAAAACTCTATCGAACGACCAACAGGATTACGTTCAATGATTTCACCAACACCGTCAACGTGCCCAGAAACAATGTGTCCACCAAAACGAGTGGTGGGCAACATGGCTTTTTCTAGGTTGACCTTGTCACCAACTTGATAGTGAGCAAACCCGGTTTTGTTGAGCGTTTCTAGTGAGAGATCCGCTGTATATTGAGTGCTGTTATAATCTACCACGGTCAAACAGACACCATTTGTGGCAATACTATCACCAAGTTTGACATCGCTCATATCAAGATGACCGACTTTCACGGTCACACTGATGTCTTCACCTTTGGGTGTAATCGCGGCAAGTGTACCTACCGCCTCGATAATTCCTGTAAACATGCTATTTATCTTTTATTTTAGGTACGGCAATGATCCGAATATCCGGCCCAACTTGTCGTACATCTTTGATGATTAACTCTAGCGTATCCGCCATGGAAGATAGCCCCAAAGCACCAAATAGCCCCCGACCATCACTACCCATGATTTTAGGCGCTAAGTACAAAATGATCTCATCGACCAATTGGGCTTGGATCAGTGAACGAGCCAGTGTGGCACCAGCTTCTACCCAGAGATGATTCATTTGTGACTGCTCAGCTAAATAAGCTAAGGTATCCGCTAACTCAAATTGTGTCTGGTTGCTATTGAGCAATGACGTATGTTCAGTGCCAAGCACCAATACTTCACCGGAATGTTGATACAGCTTTAGACCATCATGGAGTTGGTTTTGCCTGTCAAGAATGACTCGCACTGGTTGGCGTAACTGATGTTGTGGGTAGTTCACTTGCACTGATGGAGGCAGTTCATCCCAACGCACAGTCAATGAAGCATCATCTTCAATCACTGTTTTGCTGGTCGATAAAATCCCACCCGCTTTGGCGCGAAATTTTTGCACATCTCGCCGCGCGGCTGCTGAAGTTATCCATTGACTCTGACCATTATTGAGTGCCGTTTGTCCATCAAGACTTGCGGCCATTTTCAATTGGACAAAGGGCATCCCACTTGTCATACGTTTAATAAAACCCGGATTGAGCGCGATGGCATCCGCTTCTAACAAACCGACTTCGACTTCAATCCCAGCGTCACGCAACATTTGAATACCACGCCCAGCGACTTGAGGATTCGGATCTTGCATTGCGCAAATCACTTTCGCCACTTTGGCGTTAATCAAGCCTTCAGTGCAAGGCGGTGTACGGCCATGATGCGAGCAAGGCTCTAAAGTGACATAAGCGGTAGCGCCTTGCGCTTGCTCGTTTGCCATGCGTAAGGCGTGCACTTCGGCATGCGGCTCACCAGCACGAACATGAAAGCCTTCACCAACAATCTGCTCTCCTTGAGTGATCACGCAGCCGACATTGGGGTTAGGTTGAGTGGTAAAAACGCCACCTTTGGCAAGCTCAATGGCTCGCGACATCATTTGATAATCAAAAGGAGTAAACATAAGCGATTAATCTTCCAGCTTCGCGATTTCTTCACCAAACTCACGAATATCTTCAAAACTGCGATACACGGAGGCAAAGCGGATGTAAGCGACTTTATCGAGTACTTTGAGCTGCTCCATCACCAAGTTACCAATCATTTTACTTGGGACTTCTCGCTCACCAGTGGCTCGCAACTGAGATTTAATCATACTGATTGCAAGCTCAATCGCATCGGCGCTGACGGGGCGTTTTTCTAATGCTCGCTGTATACCACCGACCATTTTATCTTCGTTAAACGGTTCACGATTTCCATTTGATTTGATGACTCTTGGCATCAAGAGCTCGGCCGATTCAAACGTGGTAAAACGTTCATTACATGCCAAACATTGACGGCGACGGCGCACTTGATGGCCATCTGCGACAAGACGAGAATCAATCACTTTGGTGTCGTTCTCTGAACAAAAAGGACAATGCATATCACCTCCATAGCAATGAGCATCAGTGTACCGGAATTAGTACGCAAGTTGAACGCAAAAGGGGCATCAGCCCCTTTTCAATCTCTATTTTGTTAACAACCACACTTTGCGTTATCCATAACGAAAAGAACTTAACAACGTGATAAGTAATTGGCTTTGCCAACCCACTTATAACTGGTCAACTCTTCTAAGCCCATCGGCCCGCGAGCGTGCAATTTTTGGGTCGAAACGGCCACTTCAGCGCCTAAACCAAATTGAGCCCCATCGGTAAAACGCGTCGAAGCATTGACATACACTGCAGCAGAGCCCGCGGAATTAATAAACAGCTCTGCATTAAATAGGTCATTTGTCATGATCGCATCCGAATGACTTGCATTGTGTTCACGCATATGTTCAATCGCTTGCTGCACGTCATCGACCACTTTGACGCCCAAAGTGTAACTTAGCCATTCGGTGTCAAAATCGCCCTCAACGGCCTCTCTCAACTGTTTTGCATGACTCATGCAGGCTTGGGCTTTTGGCTCGACAACGAAGGTCACTTGATCATTAAGTCGTAGCACCAGTTTTGCCAAAAATTCACTCGCAATCGCTTGATGAACCAGCAAAGTATCCAGTGCGTTGCACGCAGAAGGGCGCTGAATTTTGGCGTTTTCAATTACCTCGACTGATTTATCCAGATCCGCCGATTGGTCAACAAAAATATGGCTAATGCCAAAACCACCAATAATCACCGGAATCGTGCTGTTTTCTTTGCACATTTTATGTAGGCTAGCACCGCCGCGCGGAATGATCATATCAACATATTCATCCAGCTTGAGCAGCTGTGAAACCAGTTCGCGATCCGGTTTTTCAATATACTGCACCGCAGCCGCTGGAAGTTGCGCTTTTTCTAGCGCCGATTGAATAACGTTGACTAGCGCCATATTGGAGAAAAAGGTCTCTTTCCCTCCCCGTAAAATACTGGCGTTACCCGTTTTTAAACACAATGCCGCAATATCAATGGTCACATTAGGACGCGCTTCATAAATAACGCCCACCACACCTAACGGTACTCGGCGGCGAGACAATGACAATCCGTTTTCAAGCACTCGGCTATCGATTTCACTACCGACAGGATCATTGAGATTAATCACATTACGCACGTCATTAGCAATGGCTTGCAGGCGCGATTCATTGAGCAATAGGCGATCAAGCATGGCATCGTTCAACCCGGCTTGGCGGGCCAGTTCGATATCTTGGGCATTCGCTTTTAAAATCGCGGCGCTCTGCGCCTCCAGTTCATCGGCAATGATCGCTAATGCATTGTTTTTTTGTGTCGTTGAAACGGTAGCGAGCTGGAAAGCGGCCTGTTTGGCGGCTTTACCCATTATGGTTAAATCCACTTTCTTTTCCTTACTATTCTTGGATCACAACAAGATCATCGCGATGAATGACTTCTGAGCCATAATCGTAACCTAAAATGCCTCCGATATCTTTGCTGTGTTTGCCCGCGATTTTGGCTAAGTCTTGGCTGGAATAAGCGGCGATGCCACGGGCAATTAATACGCCTTGTTTATCGGTTACTCGCGCCACTTCACCACGTGCAAAAGTACCACTGACATTCACTACCCCTTTCGCTAATAAGCTACTGCCATTCGCGACTACAGCGTTGACGGCTCCGCCATCAATGACAATGTCACCAGAAGCGGCAGGACCCGCTAAAATCCAGCGTTTGCGGTTTTCTAACGCTTCAGTACATGGCAAGAAACGGGTGCCTTGTGGCGCATCACTTAAAGAGTCAAAAATAACGTTGCTGGCACGCCCTGCGGCGATAATGACTTCAATCCCTGCACGACGAGCAATATCAGCGGCCTGAAGCTTAGTTGCCATACCTCCGGTGCCAAGCGTAGTACCACTACCCCCAGCGATTTTACGCAAGGTATCATCAATGGTTTTGACTTCTTTAATCAGTTCAGCGTTAGGATCTTTACGCGGGTCCGCGGTGAAGAGCCCTTTTTGGTCAGTCAGCAGCAATAGTTTATCGGCACCGCATAAGATACCGACCAGAGCTGACAAATTGTCGTTGTCGCCCACTTTGATTTCACTGGTTGCCACGGCATCGTTTTCGTTGACCACAGGAATAATATCGTGCTCGACCAAAGCATTAATGGTATCTCGCGCATTCAAAAAACGCTCACGATCTTCTAGATCGGCACGAGTCAGTAGCATTTGACCTATTTTAATCCCATAGATGGCAAAAAGAGATTCCCATGCTTGAATCAGTTGACTCTGCCCAACCGCAGCAAGCAACTGTTTGCTAGCCATTGCGTTGGGGAGTGCGGGGTAACCTAAGTGTTCTCGACCAGCGGCAATTGCGCCCGACGATACAATCACCACTGAGTGGCCTTGCTTTTTCAGTTCAGCACATTGACGGACAAGCTCAACCATATGAGCTCTATCTAACGCCAAAGTACCACCGGTTAATACACTGGTTCCTAGCTTCACAACGATTGTTTGAAGTTGCACCGCTTTTCCGCTTTGTTGATTCGTTGTCATGATTTCTTCTGAAATGGAAAACACATAAGAGCTGATGTTTTAGCAATCAAAGCAATAATTCACAAGTAGAAAAGGTGCTAAAAAGCACCTTTTTCATCACGAGGGTAAGGGGATAACGAAAATCAGACGAATTCAGCGGAATCTTGTGCAATCTCAACACTCAATTCAAAGCGCTCATAGAGACTCGCTACCAATTTGGCATGAAACTCTTCTTGGGTACGTTTGACTTCAGAAAATACGGATTTAGGAATCGCGTCGGCATCCCACGCGCCAGCTAAGTTGTAACGTCCTGTATGATACTTAGCCTCAAACCCTGATTCTTTCTTAGTAAGTTCTAGCCACCAGCCCCAAAACTCTCGTTTTTCTGGGGATTTCTTGTCATTAACGCAAGACGCAAGGCAATCAAATAAGTAGTGATCCTCACGACATTGGCCTTCTCGTAAATAAGGTCCAATAGCTTTTAAAGCAGACAATAAGCGATAATGAGTCGGGGTGTGGGTCATTTCTGACATATTGACTCTCCATTTCAATGTTAAGAACGATCATTATTTTTATTAATCATATGCTTGTTACCGCATACCAATATCATGCTTAACTAATTTAGTAGAAAAGTCACCTAAATAGCTCATCTTCTAACCACTTTATCGCTAAATCGAGGGATTGCTCATATCCTTGTGTAATTGTTTTGCTTTTTATCTGTTTCGCTTTGCCATATTCACTAAAAATTGCAACTAATTGATTATCCGAATAGGGTGAAATGGGATCACCTTCTAATCCTAAAGCCAAAATCGGAACTTTAGTTCGCCTACTGGTTAAAAAACCTTGCACTTTCAGTGACCACGCTCGCATCAACCCAGCAAGGCTATTAATATCCACCACGTCTTTACCTAAACGAGACGCCAGCACATCAATATACATTTTGGGCATTTTTTTCAATTTTTCTGGCGAAGCTAAAATATCGTGGATAGGTGCACCTAATGAAACACAAGCCTTGATTTTATCTTGCTCTAGAAAAGAGAGCCTGATCATGGAGTTACCACCAAATCGAAATCCAACAAGCCCCACGTTTCGATGATCAACCCAAGGCAAGCTTTCCAGTTCATTGAGTACGGCTTGATGCAGACATGAAGAATCTTCAGTTAAAGGCCAATGGGAGCTATGACCTATAGAGGGCATATCAATGGTTAACATCGCAATATCTCTAGGCGCGAGATAATCTCTAAACAAACGCCACATATCCGTCTGCAAACTGTCTAAACCGGCGCTAACCAAAACGACCGGATGAGGCCTATCGGTATTGGGCAAATGCAAATTAGCGACTATTTTTTTGTTCTTATAGGGTACTTCAACTTGCTTAATCACATAACGAGTCAATTTGGCCGCTTCGTTATAAGCGCTGTTTGACAGTATCTGCGCCTGCAAGGATAAATTATCATTTTTTAGATGCGGATAACCAGCAATGCTAAAGCAGAGCGACGCGGAAAAAAGTTCATTGGCCGCCTCTTCGTCTTGCTTGTCATTAGCGCGCTTTTGGTGACGCATCCCCAGCTTAGTCCACTCGTATGCCCAGTTACCACTGTGATAGCCCATAACCGTATCTAACCAATCCGCTTCGGTTCGCGAATGTTTCGAAGAGGCAATGCGGGCGAGAACTTCTTCTTGCTCTACAGGATCAACACCTTGCCATATCCACTGTAAACGCCTGAGATTTCGATACCAAACGTACCCTTCTTGTTGTTTTTTAAGATCCAAAATTTCTTGGCTACTTGGCATATAGCGAATTAATGCCGAGGTTTCTTGAGCTTGCTTGTGTTTCTGGAACAAGGTTTCAGAAAGATTTTGGCTGTTAGATTCAGACATAAGTCGATTCAATTGAGAGCGGTGCTCTAATAGTAATAAAAAAAATGGCCCGATAAAGGGCCATTTTCAAATAAACGCAAGAAAAGCATTACTTTTGTTTACGGTTAATCGGTTCTGCGTATTGAATCGTCATATCCCATGGCTGCTCAATCCACGTATCTTGAGCAATATCCACAACATAATCATCTAACAAGCTTACGCCAGAAGGCTTCGCACACACCGCAATCAATTTCGCTTTAGGATACATTTCACGTAGCTTACGTGCGGTATCACCACTATCGACCAAATCTTCAACAATTAAGAAACCTTCGCCGTCACCTTCAGGTGCTTTGATCACTGTCATGTCACGCTGATGATCATGATCGTAACTTGAAATGCAAATCGTATCGACATGGCGAATACCTAATTCACGCGCCAATATGGCACCAGGAACCAGACCACCACGGCTCACCGCCCAAATACCTTTCCATTGCTCTGCAGGCATCTGTTTTTCTGCCAATTGACGACAGTAAGTCTGCATGTTGTCCCAAGTGATAACGAATTTATTGCTCATTGTTGTAAACCTAATTATTTAAATAATCTGTGTCGTTCATTACATTGCAGAGGCGATATACTTAAAGATGAAGATGGCTGACATCACCCACACACTCATCGATACACTGCGCCCTTTGCCACTAAATAGTTTGATAGCCGCATAAGCAATGAAACCAAGAGAAATACCTTCTGCGATAGAGAATGTCAGCGGCATTAATAAACAGGTAACGACGACAGGAGCCGCTTCTGTTAAATCGCGCCAATCAATACTGACCAAACCAGAAAGCATCAAAATTGCCACGTAAAATAATGCACCAGACGTAGCGTACGCAGGGATCATTCCAGCTAATGGCGAGAAGAATAATGCAAGTAAGAACAAAATGCCAACAACGACTGCAGTCAGCCCTGTGCGCCCGCCAGCAGCAACACCCGCCACACTTTCAATGTAAGAGGTTGTGTTTGATGTACCCAGCAGGGCACCGACTGACGTAGCGGTAGAATCGGCAAGCAATGCTTTATTTAGACGTGGGATTTTACCATCTTTGCCAATCAAATCTGCCTTTTGCGCCACGCCAACTAAGGTGCCAGCCGTGTCAAATAGATCGACAAACAGAAACGCAAATACCACTGAGATCATACCCACTTCAAAAACGGCTGAGAAATCAAGCTGCAAAAAAGTTGGCGCAATACTTGGTGGTGCCGACATAATGCCATGCCACTGAACGTCACCAAACACTAAACCAAGGCCAGTAACCGCAAGAATCGCGATCATTACGGCACCCTTTAAACCACGATGAACCAAAGCAATCGTCAGGAAGAAACCTATCGCACCGAGTACAGCAGGAAGAGAAGTAATTGCGCCGACAGAAACCAAAGTTGCAGGGTTATCAACCACAATGCCTGCATTTTTCAGGGCAATAAAGGCAAGAAAAAGTCCAATACCGGCCGAGATCCCCGTTCGTAATGACATCGGAATCGAACCGATGATCCACTCACGGATTTTAAAGATACTAAGAAAAATGAACAGCACACCAGAAACGAATACCGCCGCCAGCGCAACTTGCCATGTATATCCCATGCCGAGCACAACGGCGTAAGTAAAAAATGCGTTTAACCCCATACCCGGAGCCTGCGCAATTGGGTAGTTGGCGACAAAACCCATGATGAAACAGCCAATAGCCGCCGCAAGACACGTAGCAACAAATACTGCACCACGGTCCATGCCGGCATCCGCTAAGATCGCAGGGTTAACAAAGATAATGTATGCCATCGTGAGAAATGTCGTTATTCCTGCGATAACCTCAGTGCGCACGTTTGTGCCATATTCACTAAGTTTAAATAGCCTTTCGAGCATGATCGAGTCCTATAAGGGTAAAAAGTAAACGGTTGCGTAATCGATTGGCTGTGGATTATAGAGAGATCAGATCACAAATTCCAGATAGAATTAAGGCTGTAATATGCTTTTATTAATGGCTTATGAACCTAGTCGCGCTTCATTTCTTCAAAAAGAAAAAGCGGATTTCCATATCGTGTTGCCATTGAGCCGTAAAGGAAGTGCTGAACATTGAGATAAAAAAACGCCACCTCATTTGAGGTGGCGGCGAATCATTTTAGCCAAACTGACTACAAAAAAATTCCAATATCTAGGGGGTGAACATACAGTTCAAATAACATGCTTAAAGTCTTAATAACCAAAGCTTGTTGGGTAAGCAAAGTTGCCAGTGTAAACAGACTTGTTTGTCCAGAACATTGCTGATGGTAAACCTTTCATAACTATCACCTTATAAAATCAATTGAACATAAATTTGATTTCTCGGTTCCATGGAGGCGATAAACGGACTCATCCTTTGAGCATTTTTTCTTCGCTTTCGAAGTTGGTTACAAATATACCACCAAGAAATTAAATTACAATATTTAGCGTGATAAAAATCACATAATTTTATTTTAATGATCTACATCAACAGATTTAGGTAATTAAATTACACAAATATCAGCAGAAAATGATTATTAGGCGGTAAGGGGAAGAATCTCATCGCCGATTGTGTCATCTCTTCTATACGCTACAGTCGATTTAATGTGACACCAATAAAACAATTCTCAAGCGGTGAGGCTACTCGCTGATTGTCGAGAGTGGTATGCTGTCCACCACTACAAGTCATGCTCAGATCTAGTCGATATCGCTACCAAAGAAACATTTCGCCTGTTCATGATCTGGCAAGCTCGAATAAAAGGAGTATTCCGTGTCTGAGTTCTATTCTGAAATCAGTAAATTGTCATCGGCACCCGTATGGCAATTTTTCGATAAAATCTGTTCCATTCCTCACCCATCTAAGCATGAAGAAGCCTTAGCCCAACACATCATCCAGTGGGCGACAGAGCAGGGTTTAGCGGTACGCCGAGATCCAACCGGCAACGTTTTCATAAAAAAACCAGCGACAGCTGGCATGGAACATAAGAAAGGTGTGGTTCTACAAGCTCATATTGATATGGTGCCGCAAAAAAACGAAGACACGCAGCACGACTTTGCTAAGGACCCTATCCAACCGTATATCGATGGCGAATGGGTAACAGCCAAAGGAACCACTTTAGGTGCCGATAACGGTATGGGTATGGCAGCATGTTTGGCTGTTCTCGCGTCAAAAGAGCTCAAGCACGGTCCTATTGAGGTGTTACTGACGATTGATGAAGAAGCGGGTATGACAGGTGCTTTCGGCCTTGAAGCGGGTTGGTTAGAAGGAGAGATCCTGCTCAATACTGATTCAGAACAAGAGGGCGAAGTATATATGGGCTGTGCTGGTGGTATTGATGGCGCAATGACTTTTAATATCCAACGACAAGCCATGCCTGCTGGTTACGTAACACATCAATTGATTTTGAAAGGGTTAAAAGGAGGTCACTCTGGGTGTGACGTCCATACTGGCCGTGGGAATGCTAACAAGCTGCTGGCTCGCTTTCTTGCTAGTCACGCACAAGAACTTGATTTACGTTTGATCGAGTTTCGCGGTGGTAGCCTACGTAACGCCATTCCTCGAGAAGCGTTTGTCACCGTGGCCATTCCTGCCGAAAATGGGGTAAAACTGGATGAGCTATTTAGCACCTATACCCAGCTAGTGAAAGAAGAGCTTGGACGCGTCGAAACAGGAATTGTCACTTTCAACAACCCGCAAGAAAATGCAGAAAATGTCTTCGCTCTTGTTGATCAACAACGTTTTATTGCCGCATTAAACGCGTGTCCAAACGGTGTGATCCGGATGAGCGATGAAATTGAAGGCGTGGTTGAAACCTCATTGAATGTCGGTGTGATTACCACGCAAGAAAACTCTGTGACTGTGTTATGCCTTATTCGTTCTCTGATTGATTCAGGTCGCCAACAGGTTGAAAGCATGCTCAAATCCGTTGCTGAGCTAGCGAATGCGGAAATTGCCTTTACTGGTGCTTATCCGGGCTGGAAACCAGATGCCGATTCAGAGATCATGGCTATTTTCAGAGACATGTACCAAGGTATTTACGGTCATAAACCGAATATCATGGTGATCCATGCTGGTCTAGAATGTGGTCTTTTCAAAAAACCGTACCCAGAAATGGATATGGTTTCGTTTGGCCCAACCATTAAATTCCCTCACTCACCGGATGAGAAAGTGAAGATCGACACAGTCGACCTTTTCTGGGAGCAAATGGTTTCCCTACTAGAGCATATTCCAGCGAAAGTTTAACCCACTCTGATGTCGAATTCTTCAACCAGCGTGTAATAGCAAGTTGATGAATATCTTGCTTTGGCAGCGGAATTCGGCATCAATCCTTACCTCTTTTTCTATCAATTAATTTTATCGATAAGGCAAATTAATTTCATTAGCGCACATTTTTTGTGACTGCTAGAGTTCGCCCCCTTGAAGTTCCTAGAGTTATTCACCACACTCTCTTCAAGCGATAACACCATTTAAAAGTTGTATCGGGGATGCGGCTACTCCTTAGCGGCGTCTTATATTCTCCAAAAATATTGAAACTGCGATGAAAGAAAAAATGATTGTCGGATGGCGAGAAACTCTCAGCCTTCCAGGGTTAGGTATTGAGCAAATTAATGCCAAAGTCGATACCGGAGCCCGCACGTCGTGCTTACACGCATTTAAGGTAGAGAGCTTCATCAAGGAAGAGACTCTTTGGGTTCGCTTTTGGATCCACCCTGTGCAGCGCAATAATGACAAGGTCACAGTGTGCGAAGCTAAAGTCATTGATGAACGAATCGTCCGTGATTCCGGTGGCCATGAAGAGTCACGTTACGTTATTCAATCAGACGTCAGTTTGGGCGGCCAAACTTGGCCCATTGAAATAACGTTAACCAATCGCGAAAATATGGGTTTTCGTATGCTATTAGGTCGCACCGCAATGCACCGTCGAATTTTAGTTAATCCAACTAAATCGTTTTTAATCGCTTTCGAGGAGAGCAAATAATGAAAATTGGTATTCTGTCACGTAATGCTTCGTTGTATTCAACCAAGCGTCTGATTGAAGCGTGTAAAAGCCGTGGCCACCAAGTCAAAGTGATTGATGGGCTGCGTTGCTATATGAATATCAATTCTGAAAAACCCGAAATTCACTTTAAAGGTGAAGAGTTAGCGGGTTTTGATGCAGTCATTCCTCGTATTGGTGCATCCGTTACGTTTTACGGTACTGCGGTATTACGCCAATTTGAAATGATGGGGGTTTATCCCGTCAATGAATCTGTGGCTATTAGCCGTTCCAGAGATAAACTTCGCTCAATGCAGCTATTGTCTCGTCGCGGCATTGGTATGCCAATTACTGGTTTCGCCAGCAAACCCGATGATGTCAAAGACTTACTCGACATGGTCGGAGGAGCACCGGTAGTAATTAAATTACTTGAAGGAACTCAAGGCATCGGTGTAGTGTTAGCGGAAACACGCAAAGCAGCAGAAAGTGTGATCGAAGCGTTCATGGGCTTGAAAGCCAATATCATGGTGCAAGAGTACATCAAAGAGGCTGGTGGCGCCGATATTCGCTGTTTCGTTATTGGCGACAAAGTTATCGCAGCCATGAAACGGCAAGGTGCCGATGGTGAGTTTCGCTCTAACCTACACCGCGGTGGAACGGCCTCTTTGGTAAAAATCACCCCTCTAGAACGTAAGACGGCTATCGATGCGGCGAAGATTATGGGTCTCAATGTTGCGGGTGTGGATCTTTTGCGATCGGAACGTGGCCCATTAGTGATGGAAGTCAATTCATCGCCAGGTCTTGAAGGTATTGAAGCCGCTACTGGTAAAGATATCGCCGGGTTGATTGTCGAATTTATTGAAAAAAATGCGGCAACGAAAGGGACAAAAACACGTGGCAAAGGTTAGGAAAAACACAGCATTTCATTTCCTGGGGGATTCAGTTCCCCCAGGAACGCGCAAGGCAATGGAGCTAGAAGCGGCTAAGCTTTATACACACTCGCCACTCTCTATCCCTATCGAAATCATTAATGGAATATCCACTGGCCCAACCTTAATGGTCAATGCCGCCATCCATGGTGATGAACTGAACGGCGTTGAAATAGTCCGTCAACTGATCAACTCCATCGACCCGCAAAAACTAAAAGGGACACTGATTGTTGTCCCCATCGTCAATGCCTTTGGCTTTATTCATAAATCTCGCTACCTTCCTGATCGACGCGATCTCAATCGCTGTTTCCCTGGAAGTGAAACTGGCTCCCTCGCCTCTCGCATTGCACATACTTTCTTTTCCCAAGTCGCTTTACGTTGTGATTACATCATCGACCTGCATACTGGTGCTATTCATCGCACGAATTTGCCACAAATCCGCGCCGATCTCACTAATCCTGAAACCTTGCGTATTGCCCAAGCATTTGCAACCCCAGTGATCATCGACTCTCCACTGCGTAATGGCTCGCTCAGAAGTGAAGCAGAGAAATCAGGCATCACAGTATTAACTTATGAAGCAGGTGAAGCGCTAAAATTTGAACCTATTGCCATCAATGCGGGTATTGTCGGTGTGAAACGCACCATGCAAGCCATTGGTATGATGCGCAAAAGTCGCAAGGCCGTACCGACATCGATCATCGCAAAATCAACCAGTTGGCTCAGAGCCGAAAGCGATGGCATCTTGCGCACTGTGGTGACTCTTGGTGACAAGGTCGAAAAAGGACAAGTGCTTGCCTATATCAACTCACCGCTTGGTCATGTCGAAGTCGAATTAAGAGCCAATAAGGGGGGTATTGTGATTGGGCAACAAACTCTGCCTCTTGTTAATGAAGGAGATGCCGTATTCCATCTCGCCTACTTCTCGCAAAGCGATGAGATGGTTGAGCAAGTCGTGGGCGATTTTATTGAAGAGGTCGCAGACAGCGATTTAGAACCTCTGACCACGGGACACTTGATGCCACCGTCGATGGTCTAAATAGTCGATAACTCTAAACAATAGAGACACATAAGTTCAATAATAAAGCCCTTATTCAAAGGGCTTTATGGCTGTTTAAGCGTGAGTGGGATGAAGAAAGTAACTCACTAACCGAACGAGGCCCAAATCACCGTAGCCACTAATACAGGGCAGACAAATTTCACATACCAAGGCCAGATTTTACCAAACCAACCCAATTGGAACTCAGGGAAACCTTGTTCTAACTCTTTGACCTTCGCGTGACGACGCCATACCCAACCGCCAAATAGGCAGAACATCAGCGCTGCTGTCGGCTGCAAATATTGCGTCGCAACCGTTGCCACTAAGCCAAATAGCGCACCAAAATTATAAACAATAACGACACTGACTAGCGCAATTAACGCGCCTAATACCCAGCTTGTTGGTGCGCGTTTCGTATTAAAACGCTCGCTGACTAAGGCTACAGGGCATTCCAGCATAGAGATAGAAGAGGTTAACGCGGCGATCGTCAGTAAAGTGAAAAATACGATAGCAAACACCTGCCCCATCCAACCAAGGCTATCAAACATCAATGGCAACACGGTAAAAACGAGCGTGTCTGAATTTAGTAAAGAACCGTCAGTGGCATAGATTTCCACCCCTTTATGCATCGCAACAAACATCGCAGGCAACACAACAAGGCCAGCAATAAAAGCCACGGCGGTATCAACTAAAGTCACATTTAGTGCCATCTTCGGCAGGTTTTCTTGCTTGCTCAGATAAGAGCCGTAAATCAGCATCGAGCAGCCACCAATGGTTAATGAGAAGAAACCTTGCCCCATTGCCGCCAGTAAGAGATGTCTGTCAAAAACCTTTGAAAAATCAGGGACTAAATAGTGTTGTAAACCTTCCATAGCTCCAGTTTGCATCATGATGTAAACAAACAGCACACCAAACAGTACAAACAATGCAGGCATTAAACGCGTTGACCATTTCTCAATCCCGTCTTTAACACCACCTTGCACGATTAGAATCGTCAAAATATAAAACACTAAGGTTCCGAATAAGTTACGCTCAACACTAAACCCTTTCAACCAAGCTGTGATTTCCACAAAACCCAATAACTCTGTCATCGCACCGAGTAAAAAGCAGATTAGCCAGCCACCGACGATGCTGTAAAACGCCAGTACCGCACTCGGAACACTCAAGCCAATCCAACCAACAAAGCCACCGACAATTTTACCTAGTGGATGAGGCGTTAATGAGCGCATG
Organism: Vibrio sp. 3-2(1); assembly: GCF_963887575.1. Lineage (NCBI taxonomy): Bacteria > Pseudomonadati > Pseudomonadota > Gammaproteobacteria > Vibrionales > Vibrionaceae > Vibrio > Vibrio sp. 3-2(1). The sequence goes on from NZ_CAWPGB010000011.1 coordinate 826,990, forward strand.
CTATCAACAGGGTTTGCTTGCCCAAAACGGCCTATCGCCATTTCAACCACTAACATAGGGAAGGCAACGACCATGATCATCACCAAATAAACCAATAAGAATGCGCCGCCGCCGTTGCTTGCCGCTTGGGTTGGAAAGCCCCAGATATTACCTAGGCCAACTGCCGCACCCGCCGCCGCAAGAATAAAACCAAGACGTGAACCAAAATGTTCACGAGAATCAGACTGTGTCATACCACTCACACGAATATCAATAGACTAGTTAGCTAGTACGGTAATACAGGCAATCAAATAGAGCAATTCCACTGCTTATTTATTAAACAAGCATTGCCAAAATAAACAGAATTTACTGCGTAAAGATTATTGAACAGGCAATGTTAACGGGAGATTAGAGGTGAATTTTTGCACGAGATAACGACCTCTTCCTTGTGCTTTGACTGCATAAAGTGCTCTATCAGCCACATGAAAGAAATCTAGATAGTGATTCAACTGTGGGGTATCAATTTCAACCCCTCCAACGCTGATTGAAAGCGTCTTCTTAGCCGGGGAAAATTGGTGGGTAATGCGCAGTGATTCAACCGATTCGATCAGTCGTTTAGCATAAGCTTGACCATCAATTTCGATGTCGCTCGCCAAAACTACACAAAACTCTTCTCCACCAAAGCGAGCAACCAGTTTTTCACCGCCAAAATCCAATTTTTTTAAGCTGGTCGCAACAGATTTCAATGCTTCATCACCCTCTAAGTGCCCGTAGTGATCATTGAACAATTTAAAATAGTCAATATCGATTAAAAACAATACGATATATCTAAATTGATAATCAACGATATAGCTTTTAAAGACCTTTTCTAAACGACGGCGGTTCGCAATACGTGTGAGTGGATCGTGCTCTGATTGCCATTTTAGTTCACGCCGACTGGTTTCCAGCTCCCATACTATTTGGTTCATCGTACGAGAAAACTCTTTCATTTCCTTCGATATGAAGGATCGCTCACTAGGCATCTTTCCACCCGATGCTTTAAATTGATCCAGTACTTGATTGGCATCATTGATTGGCTTGACTACTTTATTCGCTACAACTAAGTTCAAGAAAAACATTAGGATAGAGAATGAAGCAAGCCCAGACAGCTCCTGCCATTGAATAAACGGTGGGACTTTAACGGTATGACTTACTTTAATCAACACAGTAAGACGATTGCGATAATCAAGCATTTCAAGGTAAGAGATATTATCTTCATGTGGCGCGGCAACGGTTTGATCATTAAGACTTTTGATCAGCATCACTTCCACATTCACCCCAGTTGCAATCACAAGCTCATTGATAAACTGTCCACTGATCCTTTTTAAAAAAAGTAAATAACCTTTGTCGCATTCCTTTGCGTCACTATTACAAACCCGAGAGGTTGCAACGATAAAAGGTTTGTCGTCTATCACGATAAAACTGAGATTCGGTTTGATGAAATCTTTTGGTGCTTTCATCGCGTCCGCTAAAATATCACCAAAATTATATCGAATCGCATCATAACTGGCTTCATGGCCAGTCTCATAGTCGTAGCGCTGGCCCCAAACTAATTGCACATCTGGATTAAAAATAAAAATACCGTCTAATGACTTGGATTCAAAGGTGTGAGTACCAATACTGTCGCGAATAAAATCATCATTAGGCTTAGCAATAAAATCGGCCATTTCATTCCATGCGGCATAATCAGCCAATGATGCCCCCATGTCCGCTTTTTGCATATTAAGAACAGTTCGAACTCGGTTAACCTCACCTCGTTGCAAGGAAAGAGCATCTTCAACGGCGCGATCATAAGACCACATAAACTTAAATAGCAGATAACACAAAATAAACAGCACAACGAAGGCTATTGAAACTAATGCTGTTAACCATCTCAAACTAAAATTATTAAACGACATCCATACCAGCAAATTAACATAACATCATAGAGACAAATAAAGAGCACTGAATGTGCTCTTTAAGTTTAGATGGTAAAGACTTGATAATCTTTTAATACTGGTATTTTTTGGTGCAGTTGTTGCTCCTGCTCAACCATATCATCAAGAGACTCACAAAAATCACGACTCTCTTTTTGAATTGTGGCGGCGTTTTCTTGAATTCGCTCGGCTAACTTAACTTTTAAGTCCACCATTGTATCGGTCAATTTTGTGATGTTTAAGCCACCCTCTTCTCTCATTTTCAGTGAAAGGGCATCGAAGGCACCGGATATAAACTCTTTGTTAAATAAAGCTTTCGCTTTTTCAAAATCATCGGCCCAAGTTTGCGTCATTGATTCAAAAGTCTGCGCAGGGAGAACCAGCTCACCATCTTTGTAATAACGAGATTCAATATTGGCAAAAAAAGCGGCTATGGATTGCTTGGCGCTATCGAAGGCGTTGGGAGATTCAATACTTTTCGCAACATCATCCAAAATATCATTCGCCAACGCTAAGCCATCACTCGCCATCTGTTTTACTTTAGGCAATGAAGCATTCATGCTTTCTCTATACTGCTCAAGGGCCGTTTTCTGCTCACTGTCGAGTTCCATCTTTTCACCACGGATATAGAGATTATTCTGTTTATCTATCAAAACAGTGTCGGTGCTCGTTTTAAGAATTTCAACCTTATCACCATCAAGGTGAACTTCATGGTTCACATCAACTCGGCACTGCGATGCCCACAAAGGGGAGCTCAGCAACATTAAAGTGACTAACACTACTTTTTTCATTGTTTTCTCTCATCGATCGTTTTATGACTAACCATATCAGGTGTGGATATTTGATGAGTTAGTATTTCTCGCTAGCAATATAAATGATTTCAACCTAAAAACCGTCAATTTAATGACATAAATGTTAGTTTGTTTCACTAATTTAAAAAAAACTGAGCTGCTTATTGAGCATTTCTGGCTTTAACATCACCTGTAAACCAAGTAAGCGAATTTCTCGCCCATTTTGCCGCAACAAAATATTCTCCAAAAGGGTTCGAAAATCATTGAGCTCTAACTGTGGATGAAGATGCTCAATCGTCGTAAGTTGAAAATCGGCAAACTTGACTTTGATCCCTTGTTTGACAATCGCCCCATCAACACTCGATCTGTCTAACCTCGCTTTTATCTCTGGGTAGAGATGATGTTCAATCACCTGCCAGCACTCTTCATAACTGGAGATATTTTGGCTAAATGTTCTTTCTACACCTAATGATTTGCGCTCCCTCTCGGTCACGACTTCGCGATTATCAATTCCATGACTTTTCTTCCATAGTGAAGCGCCTAATCTGCCAAAGTTACGAAGTAGCTCTCGATAGTCTGTTAGCTTAATATCTTCACACTTATAAAAACCCGCTTGGTGCAACTTTTCCAGACTAACCTTACCGACACCGGGTATTTTCTCTAGCGGCAATGAATCGACCACCTGCTGTACTTTATCGGGTGGTATTACAAATTGGCCGTTAGGCTTATTCATATCAGAGGCCACTTTAGCCAAAAATTTTACAGGTGCTACACCTGCAGAGGCGGTCAGTTGGAGTTCGTTGTGAATATCATGGCGAATAGCTTGAGCTATCAATGTTGCGCTTCCTTGACATAACGGTGAATCACTCACATCAAGAAATGCTTCATCTAATGATAACGGCTCAATAATAGAAGTATAACGTTCGAATATCTGTCGGATTTGAATGGAGATAGCTTTGTATACCGACATTCGCCCCGGAACGACCAGCAGATTGGGGCATAATTTTAAAGCTTGAGCGGTCGGCATGGCGGAACGAACGCCAAATTTCCTCGCTTCATAATTGCAAGTACTTAACACACCACGCTGCTTTTCATGACCACCAACGGCTAGAGGGCGATGCCTATATTCGGGGTTATCACGCATTTCTACCGCAGCGTAGAAACAATCCATATCAATATGGATAATTTTTTTGATTTTATTTTCCAATTCAAAACCATCAAAAGACTGTATGCATAAACAGTATATTCTTGGTTTCTATGGATTGAAATGAATTGCTTTTAAAAATTAAAGAGCCTGCACAAAACAGGCTCTTTAATCGTAGCTCAGGCGATACGATCTTTTTCCCAATGCGCTAACTTTTCAGCTCTTGCTGCGGCCTTAGCTTCGCGTTTTTTACGTGCATCACAAGGCTCTGGGCAATTGCACACTTTTTCAATGCCAACAGCACCTAATCCACCACAGCTGCCTTTGACTACTTTCTTTTGAAAGACATAGCCAACCGCCATCGCGGCAATGACACACAGAAATACACTGAATGTAATGAAAAAAGTATTCATAACTTAACTCACTTTTTATTTAGAAATGGCTTAAATGCGCTGGAGGCAATCTCTTCAAAACCTTGTTCTGTTTTCACAATCATGAACACAGGAATATTGTATTGCTCTGCAACCTCAATACCTTTCGTCTCTCCTAGTACCATTAATCCAGTCGCTAGGCCATCTGCCGTCATTGAAGATGCGTCCAAAACGGTAACCGATACCACTTTATTATGGATGGGTTTTCCAGTGATTGGATTGATAATGTGAGAATAACGCACATCATCTTGCTCAAAATAATTGCGGTAATCACCTGAAGTGGCAATTGCCAGATCACCAGGTTCAATGATCTCTTGAGCGGTACGTTCATCAACTGTCGGTTTTTCTATGGCGATTCGCCAAGGTACGCCTTCTCGATTTACGCCTTTTAAGCGCATCTCACCACCGACTTCAACCATGTAATTGGCAATGCCTTGTGATTGAATGTAGTCAGCAACCACGTCGACTCCCCATCCTTTCGCAATAGTTGAAAGGTCCACATAGAGATTAGGAAGATCTTTACTTAACGTAGTGTCGGTTGCGCTAAGATGCTCAATGCCTATATTGGTTTTACGCTCAGCCAATTCTGCATCGCTTGGCACCACATCAGGACGAGCTTCAGGGCCAAAACCCCATAGGTTAACCAAAGGACCAACAGTGACATCCAATGCACCTAAAGTAAGACCGTTAAGACGCAGCGCTTCTTTCACCACGGTTGCGGTTTGAGAAGAAACCGTAAAAGGTTCCGTTCCTTGATATTGATTAAAACGGCTGAGCTCAGAATCTTTACGATAGGTCGACATTTGATCGTTCACTTCTTCCAATAACCGATCAACTTCCTTTTGGAGAGCCTCCGAGCTAGGGATACCTTCAGCTTTCAGGTACTTAATATTGTAAGTCGTGCCCATAGTAGGGCCACTGAGATGAACTTGCTCAACCGATTTTTCACAACCCGCCAAGATGAATAGAGAAGCTAACGCAACAAGCCATTTTTTCACTTGTTTACTCCTAAAAATGAAAGTGAATATAGAAAAGAAGTGGTTATAGAAAAGAAATTCCTACACCTATTTTCTATGTTAACTGAGTTGGAATTCAAAGCCACAAGGCAAAACTAAAACTAAAAAAACAATGGCTGACTCATCAGAGCCAGCCATAGGTTTTACTTACTTCAGTGAATTAACCACCGAAGTCATCAAGAAGGATGTTCTCATCTTCTACACCAAGGTTCTTCAGCATGCCAATCACAGCCGCATTCATCATCGGTGGACCACACATGTAGTATTCACAATCTTCAGGCGCTTCATGGTCTTTCAGATAGTTTTCATACAATACATTGTGGATGAAACCTGTGTATCCATCCCAGTTATCTTCAGGCATTGGATCAGAAAGCGCACAGTGCCATACGAAATTCGAGTTTTCAGCTGCAAGGCCGTCAAAATCTTCAACGTAGAACATCTCACGCTTAGAACGCGCACCATACCAATAAGACATCTTACGGGTAGATTTTAAACGCTTAAGCTGATCGAAGATGTGTGAGCGCATTGGAGCCATGCCCGCACCACCACCGATAAAGACCATTTCTGCATCCGTATCTTTGGCAAAGAACTCACCAAATGGACCAGAAATAGTACATTTATCACCTTCTTTCAGTGACCAAATGTAAGAAGACATCTGACCCGGTGGCACATTGGGATTATTAGGCGGCGGCGTAGCAATACGCACGTTTAGCATAATAATACCGAACTCTTCAGGATAATTCGCCATTGAGTAAGCACGAATAATATCTTCATCAACTTTTGACTCGTAGCGGAACAGGTTAAATTTGTCCCAATCGCCACGATACTCTTCTGGCACGTCAAAATCTGAATATTTGATGTGGTGTGCTGGCGCTTCGATCTGAATGTAACCACCAGCACGGAAAGGTACTGACTCGCCATCAGGGATCTGAAGTTTAAGCTCTTTAATGAAGGTGGCTTTGTTGTCGTTAGAGATAACGGTACATTCCCACTTTTTAACACCAAAAATTTCTTCAGGAAGTTCAATATCCATGTCTGTTTTCACAGCCACTTGACACGCTAAACGTTCACCCTCACGAGCTTCACCTTTAGTAATGTGATCAAGTTCAGTAGGAAGAATATCACCACCTCCAGATTTCACTTTTACACGGCATTGACCACAAGAGCCGCCACCACCACACGCCGATGATACAAAGACACCAGAACCTGCAAGTACGCTCAGTAGCTTACCACCTGGATTAGTCACAATAGACTTATCTGAATCACCGTTAATTGAAATTGTAATGTCGCCTGTTGGAACTAGCTTAGATTTAGCAAATAGAATTACCAAAACGAGTGCTAGAACAATCAGGGTAAACATCACTACACCAAGAATAATGTCCATTGACTATTCCTTAATTGTTGCGGTTTACCCGACTTACAGTTGAACACCAGAGAAAGACATAAAGCCTAACGCCATTAGACCCGCCGTGATGAAGGTAATCCCTAAACCACGTAAACCCGGAGGTACATCTGAATATTTCATTTTCTCACGGATACCGGCAAGAGCGACAATCGCTAACATCCAACCCACACCCGAACCGAAACCGTAAACGACGGATTCAGCAAAGTTATAATCACGCTGCACCATGAAAGATACACCACCAAAAATGGCGCAGTTCACTGTGATTAAAGGTAAGAAAATGCCCAGCGCGTTATACAAAGGTGGGAAAAAACGATCCAATATCATCTCTAAGATCTGTACCAATGCGGCAATAACACCGATAAAGGTAATGAAATTTAGAAATGTAAGATCAATATTTTCACCCAATGCACCCGGTTTAAGTAACAAGTTATAAACCAAGTTATTCACTGGTACTGAAATGGTCAGAACAACAGTAACCGCAATCCCTAAACCAAACGATGTCTTTACTTTCTTAGATACAGCAAGAAATGTACACATACCCAAGAAGAAAGAGAGTGCCATGTTTTCGATAAAAATCGATCGAACAAGCAAACTGATATAATGTTCCATAACGCCCTTACTCCTTCGCTTCTAGTTGTTCAGGTTTGAACGTGCGAATCGCCCAAATCATGAAGCCAATTAGGAAGAATGCCGAAGGTGCTAGCAGCATCAAACCGTTAGGTTGATACCAGCCACCATCTTTTACAAGAGGTAGAACTTCCATTCCAAATAGCTTGCCTGAACCAAGAAGTTCGCGGAAGAAACCAACAGTGATCAAGACAAAACCATAACCCAAACCATTACCGATACCATCGATAAAGGAAGGAATCGGTGCCGACTTCATTGCAAATGCTTCAGCACGGCCCATTACGATACAGTTAGTAATGATCAACCCTACGAACACCGATAGCTGTTTCGAGATATCGTATAAGTAAGCACGTAGGATCTGGTCAACAACAATAACCAATGAAGCAATGATCGCCATCTGAACGATGATACGCACACTGTTAGGTATGTGGTGACGAATTAACGAAACGAATAAGTTAGAGAAAGCCGTTACAAACATAACGGCTAGCGTCATAACAAACGCCGTTTCCAACTTAGTGGTTACCGCAAGGGCAGAACAGACACCAAGCACTTGAAGTGCGATTGGGTTGTTATCCAACACTGGCGCTAGAATGCTCTTTTTAATCTCTTTTGCGCTAGACATTAGTTCAAACCTCCGTCACGAACTTTTGCTAGGAATGGACCAAAGCCCATATCACCTAACCAGAAGTCGAAAGTGTGTTGAACACCGTTACTGGTCAGTGTGGCGCCAGAAAGTCCATCAACGCCATGCTCAGATCCGGCAGGAGCGCCACCTTTGACAACTTTAATTGCAGGTTGGTGGTTGTCATCAAACAATTTCTTGCCAACAAATTGAGCACGCCATGATGGGTTTTCAACTTCACCACCCAATCCCGGTGTTTCACCTTGTTCGTAATAAGTAATGCCGGAAACGGTATTACCATCGGTTTCTACAGCCACAAATGCGTACATCATTGACCACAAACCATTACCGTGAACGGGAACAATCACTTTAGAAATCTCGTCGCCACTTTTCACTAGGTAAACAACCCCAGTATTGGCACGACGAATAATCTTCGCTTTATCTTGTTCCGCTGTTAGCTTGATAGATTGAGCTGGGTCTTTAGAAGCTTTGCGTTGATCATAGGCCGTTGCATCGCCATCAACAAAGTTCCCGGTTTTAAAATCAATCAAACGAGGTTCAATGTATTTAGCAAAAAGCTCTGGCACGCTACCAGACTCGTTAATGCCTGCAACTTCAACAATCTTGCTTTGCTTATCAAGTACTGCGTTAACTTTTTGCTTGTCACGCAGGCCAACCGCTGCTGTCGATACGATGATTGAGCACACTAAGCTCAATGCGATAACAACAAACAGCGTTTTTTTAATGCTATCGTTATTACTTGCCATAGCGTGCTAGTCTCCGCTTGATGTTCTTCTCAATCACAATATGGTCAAACAAAGGTGCAAATAGGTTCGCAAATAAGATCGCCAGCATCATACCTTCTGGGTAAGCTGGGTTAACCACACGAATCATCACACACATTGCACCAATCAAAATACCGTATGCCCATTTACCTTTGTTAGTAAATGAAGCCGATACTGGGTCGGTTGCCATGAAGAACATACCAAACGCAAAGCCACCAAGTACTAGGTGCCAATGCCAAGGCATATTAAACATTGCATTTGTGTCTGAACCAATAACATTGAACAACGTTGATATGGCAATCATACCTACCATAACACCCGCAATAATGCGCCATGAAGCAATGCCCATGTAGACAATAAATGCCGCGCCAATCGCCAGTGCTAACGTCGATACTTCACCGATAGAGCCAGGAATGTTACCAACAAATGCGTCCATCCAAGTAATGGCTTCGCCAGTGACCTTATTGATCAGAGCACCGTTACCACCTTGAGCCCATTGGCTTAGCGCCGTTGCACCTGAAAAACCATCTGCAGCTGTCCAAACAACGTCACCAGAGATCTGTGCTGGGTAGGCGAAGAATAGAAAAGCACGACCGGCTAATGCTGGGTTTAGGAAGTTACGCCCGGTACCACCAAAGATTTCTTTGGCAACAACCACGCCAAAGGTAATCCCTAAAGCGGCTTGCCATAAAGGCAGTGTGGGTGGAACAATCAGAGCAAACAAAATTGAAGTTACAAAGAAACCTTCGTTAACTTCATGCTTACGCACCATACAAAACAGCACTTCCCAAAAACCACCGACCAAGAATACCGTGGCGTAGATAGGTAGGAAGTAAGTCGCACCGAGCAGCATCATACTTGCCCAACCGGCTTGCGTACTTAATGTACCGCCAAGCATTTCAGTTAGCCAATAGTGCCAGTTACCACTGATGACTGTCGCCAATTCAGCGCCAGAATACAGATGGTTAAGTGCAGTAATCGATTGGTGACCAACGTTATACATACCCCAGAACATCGCTGGGAATACCGCTAGCCAAACCATGATCATGATGCGTTTGAGGTCAACACTATCACGAACGTGTGAGCTTCGTTTTGTAACTAAACCAGGCGTATAAAAAAGCGTTGCTGCTGCTTCATACAAGGCAAACCATTTTTCATGTTTGCCGCCAGGTTCAAAATGATGCTCGATGTCTTCAAGAAACTTTTTAAGGCCCATGAAAATTACCCTTCCTTCTCAATCTTGTCTAGGCACTCACGAAGTAGCTGACCATATTCGTATTTACCAGGACATACAAAGGTACACAATGCGAGATCTTCTTCGTCCAGTTCAAGGGCACCGAGACGTTGAGCGCTATCGATGTCACCTGCACATAGGTCACGAAGTAGGAGCGTTGGTTCCATATCTAGTGGCAACACTTTTTCATAGTTACCAATAGGTACCATCGCACGATCACTACCATTGGTTGTGGTTGTCATGTTGAACAACTGACCTGTGAATAGATGACCAAGGAAAGAGCGAGTGACTGAAAATTTGTTCTTGCCAGGCATTGCCCAACCAAGAAAATCTTTGTCACGACCTTCACGCAGAACCGATACTTGGAGGTGGTAACGACCAAGATAAGCTACAGGCCCCGCCGCTTTCACACCAGAAAGTACAGAACCAGAGATGACACGAACTTCGCCCGGCATCAATTCGTTATCCGTTAACTCTTCGAGGCTAGCACCAATCTGAGTACGGACAAGACGAGGTTTGTTGACTACGGGTCCTGCAAGCGACACCACTCGTTGTGTGTATAGCTCACCGGTTAAGAACAATTGACCAAACGCAATCACGTCTTGGTAATTGATGCTCCACGCCACATTGACTGCATTTACTGGATAGAGGAAATGCATGTGAGTCCCTACAAGACCTGCAGGGTGTGGGCCATCAAACACATGTTCTTCAACGTTTGGCTGTGAAGAGCGTGGTAAGCTAGTACCAGATTTACAGACGTAAACCTTGCCCTCAGTCAGAGTTGAAAGGATATCGAGACCAGCGACGAATGCTTCAGATTGCTCATTAATGATCGTCTCAGGTTTTGCCGCTAATGGATTGGTATCCATTGCTGTCACAAAAATAGCCTGAGTTGAAGACTCAATTGCTGGAACCTTGCTAAACGGACGAGTACGCAACGCAGTCCAAAGACCAGACTCAACTAACTGAGTTTTAACCGTTTGACGGTCAATACTTGCTAGTTGGCTAGCTTCAAAGCTATCGAACGTGATTTGCTCATCACCTGCCACTTCAATCACAACGGATTGTAGGACACGTTTGGCGCCACGATTGACTTCGATAACCTTACCGCTTGCTGGTGAAGTAAATTTAACACCCGGATTCTTTTTATCTTCAAAAAGAATTTGAGCTTTCTTTACTTCATCGCCTACGCGAACATGCATGGTAGGACGCATGCCAACGTACTCTTCGCCAAGCAAGGCGACTTTAGTGATGGTCTTACCATCATTAATCACCTGGGAAGGAGTTCCTGCAATAGGAAGGTCCAAACCCCTTTTTATTGTAATCATACGCACTTGCACTATTTTATCGGGAAAAAGATTCTTTTAATTGCGTAAGTTCAAGGCTTGTTTATCTTTCATGGTCGTTCTTGATAAGAGGCCAAATGAAAGTTAAACCAGCCTTAGACACGACATTTCTGTGTCCGATTTTGGCTTGTTTTAAACGCCAGAACCGCAACATCCTTTTAATAACCTCATCACAAGTATGGTATGAGATCCATTAGGTGCAATAGTCTAGCATTTTTTCGGAACCTGATGCCATGACCAATCCTCTGATAAGTCGTTTTATTTGGAAGGATTTGAATCATAAAGGCTAGCGAATAGTCATAACTTTGAAGCATCGCACAAATAACCTATTCCTTACCCCTTATGAGTATTTATTTTTATTCACTACCTAAAACAATTTCTCTCAACTTGTTCATCTCGTCAATTTGTTTAAATACTGTTAACATTCCGCTCAAAAACAGAACAAGAGAACGGCATATTCAGACGGTTCTGAACGAGTTATTTTCCACCGCCCATACACATAGGACTATCAGGTACGCCACTAATTTGCGCCTGCCACTCTTGTGGTGTGTAGGTATGAATCGAGAGTGCATGAATGTGGTTCGCTAGCTCTTCTGCCAACACTTGGTTAACCTGTCGGTGACGGCCAATCAAACGCATTCCTTCAAAACTGTTACTCACCACAATGACTTTAAAATGGCTTTCCGATCCTGAAGGCACATTGTGCATGTAGCTTTCATTTTCGACTTTCAAATAATCAGGGTGAAATGCTTGATGCAATTTTTGTTCGATTATGGGTTGGATCATACCGTTGCCTTTCTTCCTCAAATAAGAGCATGAGAACATATACGAGTGTAAAGAGATTTAAGTTTAACTAGCCTTATAGAATAGCGAAAGGTTTTGGTTCCTTGTTTCTACGCCATTTGAGACAATGCATCCGTAATTCTCACTACGACCTATAAAAAATTATGAAAACAGAGTTGGCACTGAATGATCGAACGTTGAGCTTGCACCGTTTCCCACATCGTTCAAACGAAACATTACAAGCTTGGGATGCGGGCGATGAATATGTGATTAATCATATTGAAGCGTTGAATTTAGCAATAGGCAAACGCATCCTTATTTTAAACGATCACTTTGGCGCTCTATCGTGTTGGTTTGCAGATAAGCACCACGTCACCATGATGAGCGACTCTTTTATTTCGCAACAAGGTACGTTAAACAATCTTCAGCGCAATCAGTGCCGCAACGTGCAATTGCTCTCAACAATGGATGCCATCCCTGAATCGGTCGATCTGGTGCTTTTTCAATTGCCCAAGAGCAATCGCCACTTGGTTTGGCAATTAAGCCAACTCCGTCAGTCCCTTACCCAAGATTGCCCTGTGATAGCGGTCAACAAAGCGAAAGAGATCCACACATCAACCTTAAATTTATTTGAAAAGTATTTAGGTTCAACAAGCACTTCTCTTGCATGGAAAAAACACCGCCTCGTTTTTTCAGCACCGAACGTATCACCGATTGAAACGGTGGAACCCATAACTGAATGGGCCGTAGAAAGCGAATCCATCCGTCTAAAAAATCTGCCGAATGTCTACTCAGGTGAGGGATTGGATCTCGGCGCACGCTTTTTTCTACAGCATCTTCCACAAGATCCTAAGTTACAACACATCATCGACCTTGGATGCGGCAACGGGGTGTTATCAATCAAGATGGGCCAACTCAATCCTCAAGTACGCATGACCTGCGTTGATGAAAGCTTGATGGCCGTCGAGTCTGCAAAGCTAAATTTGCTGGAGAATTTAGGAGAAGATCGCAATATTCAATGCATTGCGAATAACTGCTTAGATGGTTTTCAACAAGAGAGTAGCTGTTTAGTATTATGTAACCCACCATTCCATCAACAACAAGCTATCACGGATCACATTGCTTGGCAGATGTTCTGTGATGCAAAGCATGTTCTTAAAAAAGGGGGACGATTATTAGTGATCGGCAATCGCCACCTCGGCTACGATGTAAAACTAGCAAGATTATTTGGCCAAGGGCAGGTAAAAACTGTCGCGACCAACCATAAATTTGTTATCTTACAAGCAACTAAATAGGCAAGGATAAGAAAGGAAATGACCATGAAAAAACTGGTTCTCGCAGCCTCAATCGCATTACTCACCGCTTGTGCCGCACCTCAGCAACAGCAACAGCAAATCAACTTTATGCCTACTGCAACGACCAGCAAAAATACGGTCGTTAACAATAAAGCCTTTACTCTGGTTAGCAAAGATGTTCGATCGGCGCAATATGTGGCTTTAGTGGATAGTGGCCGCTCTAATATTGAGCCAATTCATGCCAAACAAAATGTTCGTATTGCGGTTGAGAATGCGTTGGCAGAACAATTTAGCTCTCAAGGCTATCGCTTAACAGTGAACAGCGAAAACAATGTCACCGTTGAAATTGCAGAAGCACTAGTGACGGTAAAACACAGCGTCATGTCGAATGAAATGGATGGCAGTGTCACGCTTGAAATCACCGCGGAAACACCAAAAGGCAAATTGGTGAAAACGTTCAACGGAACGGCAAAACGTTCCGGTACACTCAGCGCTTCAAATGATGAGATTGAAATGGTACTCAACGATGTCATGAACTTGGTACTTAAAGAAATTGCCAATGACAGCGAACTTAATGGTTATTTACAGGAGCGCTTTTAATGTTACGTTCTCTCGTTACGACATTAGCGCTCGTCAGTTGCACTGCGTTTTCGGCGCCCAACGTCCTAATTGAGACGAACTTAGGGTCATTTACTGTTGAACTTAATACAGAGAAAGCGCCAACGACTGTCGCAAACTTCGTAAAATATGTTGAAGATGGCAGTTATGTTGGCAGCCAGTTCCACCGCGTTATCCCAGGGTTTATGGCACAAGGCGGCGGATTTGATGCGGATTTAAAACAACTCACCACTTACGCTCCCATCAAAAATGAAGCGAGCAATGGGTTGACCAATGACACCGCGACGATCGCAATGGCCCGTACCAATGATCCTAACTCAGCTACTCGCCAATTCTTTATTAACTTGGTCGATAATGATTTTCTCAACTACAACGCTCGCCCACCGGGTTATGCAGTCTTTGGTAAAGTCACGCAAGGGTTTGATGTTGTGCAAAAAATGGCTCAACAACCGACCAGCACGAAAGGACGAATGCAAGACGTCCCCATCGAACCAATCGTTATTACGAATGTCACACTAGAACAATAACCATACCAACGCCGATTTATCGGCGTTTGATTTTATTGGGTCGCCTTTCGACCTAAGCTGCTTTACTGACAAGGATTCGCTGTATGCCATCAACCTCCTCCTCTCTCACTTGGATGGAAACTATCCGTAGCTATCTTGATAAACGCCTATTGTGGGTATTTATGATGGGGTGTTCGAGCGGTTTTCCGTGGGTTTTGATTGGTTCAAATATGTCAGGATGGCTAAAAGATGCAGGCTTAACCACCGCTGCAATTGGTTATTTTGGCAGTGTCTTCGCAGTTTACGCGATTAATTTTCTATGGGCCCCATTGGTGGATCGCGTCAAATTACCCATTCTGACGCCATTATTAGGTCAACGCCGCAGTTGGGTATTTTTGTGCCAATCGATCATTTTGATCTGTACGTTGCTGATTGCGGGTGTCAATCCAGCCCAAAATTTGATGTTTACCTCAATGCTTGCCTTGGGCATTGCGATCGCTTCTGCCACTCAAGATATCGCGATTGATGCTTTTCGTATCGATACTTTCCCCAAATCACAAGCCAATAAGCTGCCACAAGCCTCCGCCATGGCCATCATGGGGTGGTGGACTGGATATTCTCTGCCGGGCTATCTCGCTTTTGTAAACGCCGATAGTATCGGTTGGAATGCCGTTTATTATGGCATGGCACTCTGTGTCGGGCTGTTAATGCTTTTCACGCTCTTGGTGGGCGAACCAAAAACACATCGCGAAGCGCTACAGCATCAAGCGGAGCTGCGGCACAATCAGGTAGTTGGTTCGAAAGTCGTCGCGTGGTTCACCGTTACCGTAATCGAACCATTTCTCGATTTCTTCAAACGCAATGGCGCGCAAGTAGCACTAACCCTGCTGTTGTTTGTCTTTTTATTCAAGATTGGCGAAGCTTTTCTTGGCCGAATGTCGATTCCATTTTACAAAGAAATTGGCTTTAGCAACGAACAAATTGGTCACTACTCGAAGTTAATTGGTTGGGGAGCAACCCTGTTCTTCACTTTGATTGGCAGTATGTTTAACGTGCGATTTGGTATTGTTCGCGGCTTGATGATTGGTGGCATCGCGATGTCTGCCAGTAATTTGATGTTTTCGTGGATCGCTCAAGTTGGCCCTAATGAGCATCTGTTCTTGGCGACCATTATTGTCGATAACTTTACCACTGCGTTTTCCACCGTGGCCTTTGTTTCGTTTCTTACTGTGTTAACAGGGCAGGCATTTTCAGCAACGCAATATGCGCTATTGGCCTCTCTAGGAAACTTTGGCCGCACCACGCTGGCTTCCTTTAGCGGGGAGTTGGTCGACTATCTCAATAATTGGTCACTATTCTTTATTATTACCGCACTGATGGTAGTACCAAGCCTTATCATGCTCTACTCACTGCGCCATTATTTTGCTGATTTACTGCAAAAAGCTCGGCAGAGAGACATCGATGATATTGCCAAGCAAGGCGTTGATAAGCGTTAGATGAAAAAAAGGTCGTACAATACGACCTTTTTTAATTTGATGTGCCCGCTATAGACTACGGATAGAGACCTTTACCAAATAAGTTAAACACTCTCGCAACACCTTGCGTAAACAGCATCGGCTCAGTTAGCACCGTTAAGCATAAACAATCTTCATCCACTTTGGTAAAAGGGCTGTGTTTAATACTCGCATCTCTTTGAATGAAATCACCCACTTGATAATGTCCATCTTCATCACTGAAACCACCATGGAGCACCAAGGTCGACTCAACCCCTTTGTGTGTATGCTGAGGGATCTGCACGTTGTGATTGATGTACATCAGGTTCATGCGAGAGTCTTCAGCAATATCTAGGTGGGCACTAAAAACTTTACCACCATAGCTGCGCCACTCGCCTTTGAAACGAATCAGTTGGCTCAGCGTACTAGGCAGCATCACAACGCGATCATTGACTTTAATTTCTATCGACTCAGGCTTACGCAAGGTCGATGGGTGTAGGGTATCCAGCGCCGTGATCGTTTCAAACATCTGGTTTAAATGATCATCATTAGAAGCGGCCATCATTTGCTGCGGCAACGATTGGCTCAACAACGCTTCGGCGGCCCGAGTTTCTAAGTATTGAACCTTTTGACGGCACTGAGTACAGAGTTCAAGGTGAGTGGCAATCATAATGCCATGCGCCGCATCAATTGAACCATTGGCATACTGCTGCAGTACTTCGTTGCTTGGATGGTGGCTCATAATTGCTCCGCTTGAATAGAATGTCTAAGTTTTTCAACGGCTAGTCGTAAACGCGATTTGACAGTACCGAGAGGAATATTGAACATCTCCGCAACCTGCTGCTGGGGCAGTTCTTCAAGATACACCGCCTTCACGATGGCTTGCTGAGCTTCAGGCAACAACGCCACAAACTTTAATATTTGCTCTTTTAACATGTCATGTTCAGGACAATAATGTTCAACCAAATCAGGTGGGCAGTAGTCAGTTGGCCAAATATCATCGGCATAAACATGTAACTCTCGTCCGCGCTGCTTACGCAGGAGATCAAAACACAAATTGCGTGCAATCGTGTAAACCCATGTCGAAAGCGAACTTTTTCGGTTATCGAATAGATGCGATTTCTGCCACACCGTGGTCATGGTTTCTTGCACCATTTCTAAGGCCACTTGCTCACTGCCTACATGCTTAAACGCAAACTGTTGTAAGCGAGGAGAGAAATAACGAAACACTAAGGCAAACGCCTGCTTATCACGTTGCTTGACACGTTCCATGCATTCAGCCCAGTCTTGCTTGGTGTAGCTTGGGCTTAGCGACACACTATGCTGAGAATCACTGCTCATGCTGCGCTCTTCCTTTAGGAGTAACCGTTGTTATTGGCATACAGTAGCCATGAACCTTTATACGTGAGTAATGCATACATCGATCACTCGTCGTATTCTTTTTTATGCAGAGCCACTACTACTACAGAGCGACTTCACATTATCAGTGTACTGCACGCTTTCAAAGTTAGTGTGAGACTTCGATTACCTGCAATAAAAAGTCAACCGCACTGTGCGTGTCATCCTGCCTCATTAAATCATCAAATTGTTGAATCGAGATAGGGAGAAGCTCTAGCCATCGCTGCGCCACCCAACTGGCATCATCAAAAAAACAGTGCGAATAGAGCTCGCCAAGCTGAGGGAATTGTTGATAAACCGCTTGTAGCTGGTGGCTTAAATACCATTCGTGAGGTTCTAAATCTCTTACTGGCCAACTGGGCAATGACGTGACCTGAGCAACTCGCAGGCCATCAAATTCGCTCACTACTGACTCTATTTTAAAGCGCTCCATTCCCATCACGGTTAATCCTAACATCCCATTGTCGAGCGCTTCAAAATCAACAATCTTAACCAACATCCCAAATTTAGATAACTGATTTGCTTTATTGCCTTTTTTGTTATCAATCAAACAAATCCCAAATGTAGAGTCAGACTGGCTGGATTGAGTGACCATCCTCTTATACCTTGATTCAAAGATCCGTAGCTTCATTTTCCCTTCTGGTAAAACGATTGAAGCTAAAGGAAACAGCATCAATTTCTTCATCATTCATCACTCTTCATCATGCCCGTCAATAAATACGTTGAAGATTACAAAACGATCACTAACTAAAAATGTTGGTTTATCGATTTGCATAAAACAATACTAAAGCAAACGTTTAAGTGATTAAAATCACATTAAAGATGCAAGCGAACGAAATATTAATTTAGTTCCGAGCAAATATTCATTAACGTGACCGTAGTCACTAAGTTTGTTCACTTTTGCATTCGCAATCACTTTTAATTGAGATTTTTATCGTTATTATTCGGGCCAATTGAACGCACATCAGAAATATACGTGTGCTGAATTATGACAAAACATAGAGAGTCCCCCTTATGCGTAAATCACTTCTAGCTCTAGGCCTAGTGGCTGCAACTTCTGCTCCTGTTATGGCCGCTGACTATTCAGATGGCGACATCCATAAAAACGATTACAAATGGATGCAATTTAACCTAATGGCTGCAATCGATGAATTACCAGGTGAGTCATCGCATGATTACCTAGAGATGGAATTTGGCGGCCGCTCAGGGATTTTTGATCTGTACGGTTACGTTGATATCTTTAACCTGCTAAGCAACCCAAGCAGTGACAAAGAAGGTGCCGAAAAAATCTTTATGAAATTTGCACCTCGTATGTCACTAGATGCACTTACAGGTAAAGATTTGTCTTTCGGGCCAGTGCAAGAGTTGTATGTCTCTACGCTAATGGAATGGGGTGGTAACTCTGGCGTTAACACTCAAAAAGTGGGCCTTGGCTCTGATGTGAATGTGCCTTGGCTAGGTAAAGTAGGTTTAAACCTGTACGGTACTTACGATTCAAATAAGAAAGATTGGAATGGTTTCCAAATCTCAACCAACTGGTTCAAGCCTTTCTACTTCTTTGAAAACGGCTCATTTATCTCTTACCAAGGTTACATCGATTACCAATTTGGTATGGAAACAGGTAAAGGATACGCAACATCTAGCGATGGCGGTGCTATGTTTAACGGTATCTACTGGCACTCAGACCGCTTTGCTGTGGGTTACGGTCTAAAAGGTTACAAAGATATCTACGGTATCAAAGATACTGATGGCTTCAAGTCAACTGGCTTTGGTCACTACCTAGCTGTGACTTACAAGTTCTAATCGAACCTAAGTTTTGGCAAATGGCGCTCTCGAGCGCCATTTTTATTGCTTTCCATTTCTACCTCATTATCCTTGGCGCAAAGTCAACAATGGAGAGGTGTTATGAATATCGTCGTGCTTGGGCCGGGCGCGGTTGGGTTGCTTTGGGCGACAAAGCTGCATGCTGCTGGACACCGCGTTTCATTATGGGGCAAACAACCTCAATCTTCGCTTTCCATTGCTTTAGATAAACAGGCGTCTATTACCCTGCCCTACAATGATCACAGCGCGCTCTGCCATGCCGATCTCTTACTGATTACCGTTAAGGCTTGGCAAGTCGAGCAAGCGCTCACTCCACAGCTGAAGACACTCAATCGTGACACCATTTTGCTATTTATGCACAACGGCATGGGTGCGCTTGATTCGATGCAGGATCAACTGAATGACTTTCCTATTGTGCTTTCAACCACTACGCACGGTGCACTCAAGCCGTCAATGAACCAAGTGTTGCATACTGGCAAAGGCGTAACTCAATTAGGGGCTTACAACGCCCAAGGCAAGCAGTGTCAGTTTCTAGTGGATGTACTTCAGCATGCATTGCCAGACGTAATGTGGAATAACACGATTGAAGAAGCACTATGGCATAAGCTTGCAATTAACTGCGCGATTAACCCGCTCACCGCATTAGAGCAATGTCGCAATGGTGAGTTAGCCGATGAACGCTTCCAACGGCCGCTGGAAAATATTGTTGCAGAAGTCGCCGATGTCATGAGCGCTGAAGGCTTTGCGATCACTCAATCATCACTGCTTGCTAAGGTTAAGCAGGTGATTCAAGCCACAGCAGAGAATTATTCGTCAATGCATCAAGATATTTTCTATCAACGTAAGACTGAGATAGACTTTATTACGGGCTATTTACTGAAGAAAGCAGAGCAACATCAGCTCGCAACACCAGAAAATAGTAAGTTATATCACGCTATTCAACAGATAGAACACAGCTGGAAAAGCCAATGAGTAAACGAATTTTAGTCCCGATAGCAACAGGCTGCGAAGAGATGGAAGCGATCACCGTGATTGATATGATGGTCAGAGCTGGCTATCAAGTCGTGGTTGCCAGCGCTAATCTCGACGGACAATTGATGATGAAAGCCTCACGCGGAGTGACATTAACCGCAGACTGTAAACTGCTGGATGTGATCGATGAAGAGTTTGACGTGATTGCGCTGCCCGGTGGCGTTGGAGGCGCTGAGATCTTTCGTGACAATCCAGTGCTAATCGAAATGCTCAAGCAACAGCATAACCATGGTCGATGGTTGGCGGCTATTTGTGCCACGCCAGCCTTAGTTTTGCAACATCATCAGCTTTTCCCGCAAGCGATCATGACAGGGCACCCGGCTTTTCGCGATCATATCCCCACTGATTTATGGCGAGATCAACGCGTAACCATCGATACAAACCATCAATTAATCACCAGCCAAGGGCCGGGAACAGCACTTGAGTTCGCGATGGAGATCATCATATCACTCTCAGGTAAAGCACACGCATGGTCAGTTGCACAGCCAATGGTGACACTGGCAGCATTGAATTATCACAAGTTAGGTGAGCAATAATGTTTGACGTGCAGACCATTCGCGACCAATTCCCCGCGCTCAATCAAGCCGTGGATGGCGAAATTCTGATTTATCTAGACAGCGCCGCTACCACGCAAAAGCCGCAAGTGGTGATAGATGCCATTAGCCATTACTACAGTACGCAAAATGCCAATGTACATCGTGGTAGCCATCGCTTAACAGCAAAAGCGACCAGCGATTTTGAAGCGGCGCGTGACACTATGGCTCAATTTATTGGCGCATCATCTCGTAAAGAGATTATTTGGACTCGCGGAGCGACCGAAGCGATCAACCTGATCGCGCAGACTTACGCACGTAATACATTGCAAGCCGGTGATGAGATTCTGGTCAGTGAAATGGAACACCACGCCAATATAGTGCCTTGGCAAATCGTCGCAGCGCAAACCGGAGCAAGCGTCGTCAAAATCCCCATCACGCCAGAGTGCCACTTTGATCTTGAGGCTTTTCAAGCACGACTATCGAGTAAAACCAAAATTGTCGCCTTAGCCCATACCACCAACGTGACGGGCACGCGCCAACCGATTGAAACCGTGATTAAACTGGCGCACCAAGTCGGCGCTGTGGTCGTGATTGATGGCGCGCAAGGAATTGTGCATGAAACTGTCAACGTGCGCGAACTCGACGCCGATTTTTATCTCTTTTCTGGGCACAAGCTTTACGCTCCCGCTGGCATTGGTGTTCTGTACGGAAAATTAGCGCTGCTTGAAACAATGCCTCCATGGCATGGCGGCGGCAAGATGGTAGAAAAAGTCTCGTTTGAAGGTACAACATTTGCCGAACTGCCGGGGAAATTTGAAGCAGGCACACCGAATATCGCAGGGGCGATAGCCCTTGCCAAAGCAATCGAATGGTTACAAAACTGCAATCGAATGGCCGTAGAAACTCACCTGCATAGATTGCAAGCACGCACTTATCAAGCCCTGCAACAGCTCGATGATATTCGCGTAATCGGCTATCAACCGAATGCCAGTATTCTCAGTTTTGTGATGGATGGCGTTCATCATCAAGATATAGCCACCTTACTCGATCAGCAAGGCATCGCGGTTCGCTCTGGCCATCACTGCGCTCACCCATTAATGGATGCGCTCGGGTTAACTGGCACAGTGAGAATTTCGTTTGGTATTTACAATACCGAACAAGAGGTTGAACAGTTGATCGCCGCCATCACTAAAGCGGTTTATATGCTGTAATAACTCCCCCTTTCATCAAAAGGGGGAGATGCTCAGCTTGGATCGATATTTTTTATCTTATCGACAATGGCTTTAAGGCCATTACCACGTGAAGGACTTAAATGGGCAATCAAGCCTATTTTTTCAAAATAAGCATCCACATCAAACGCTTGAATTTGTGCGTAGGTCTTGCCGTTGTACGCAGCAAGGACTAAAGCAATTAAACCACGCACAATCCGCGCATCCGAATCGGCACAGAAAGACCATATTCCTTGGTGCTCCAGCCCCACTAACCATACTTGACTCTCGCAGCCTGCAACACTGACTTGCTGCGATTTCAAAGCATCAGGCATCGTGGGCAATAACTTCCCCCACAGGATCACTTGTCGATAGCGATCTTCCCAGCCAGTAAAATTTTGCATGGTCGCCACAATGTCATCAGCGCTAATCTCACGACCAAAGGGGGAGGCAGGAAAAGGAGTCATTAACGTTACACCTTATGTTTCTGAATTAACTTTTCAACAATGCGCGCTACGGCAACAAAACCAAAGGTTGCGGTAACAACCGTCGCAGCGCCAAATCCGCTGGCGCAATCCATCCGCTTTGGCCCTTCTGCGGTTGATTTCACCGCGCACACACTGCCATCGGCTTGCGGATATTTGAGCTGCTCTGTCGAGAACACGCAATCAATACCAAACTTACGCGCAGGGTTTACAGGGAAATTATGGCGATGACGAAGTGTATCTTTGAGTTTTTTTGCCAATGGGTCTTGAATCGTTTTGGTTAAATCCGCGACCTTGATTTGAGTTGGGTCAACTTGACCACCCGCACCACCGACGGTAATCACTTTAATTTTATTGCTACGGCAATAAGCCAGTAGTGAAGCTTTCGCTTTCAAACTGTCTATCGCATCAAGCACGTAATCGAACGTTTGACTCAAATAGTGGTGCTGGTTATCTGGCGTGACAAAGTCATCAATTAAGTGCACCACACACTCAGGGTTGATGAGCTTGACCCGCTCGGCCATCACTTCAATCTTACTTTGCCCAACCGTACCGCTCATCGCATGGATTTGACGGTTGATGTTGGTGACGCACACATCGTCCATATCAATCAGCGTTAACTCGCCAATGCCGGTGCGCGCCAATGCTTCGACTGCCCACGAGCCAACGCCACCGATACCAATCACACACACGTGCGCGGCGCGCAGTATTTCAACCTCACGATTTCCATAAAGGCGACGAGTGCCTCCGAAGCGTTGGTTGTAGCTATCTGAAGCAGGGGTATCGAGTTCACGCATAATTAAAAGTCCGATTGAAAGCGATAGAAAAATAAAGAGTGCGATTTATACGCACTCTTTATTTAAAAGTCTAGGTCGAAACCTGTGTCACTATTGTAGCTTTTCAGGCGGCAATGCCCAAGGCGCTTGTGTGGCTGAGTTTTCTAACCCCAGTTTCCAAACGCGACCAAAATGTTTGTAATGCCCTGCTTCCGTTCCGGCGCGCTCGCCCATGCCATGGTACAGATCGAGGTGGTTATCTTTTACCGCGCCGCCCGTATCTAGCACAATCAACATTCGCAACTGATGAGCGCCACTCCATGTGCCATCGGCATTGAGCAGCGGCACTTCTGCTAAAATAGGTGTGCCCATTGGAAAGATGGAACGATCTCCGGCCACCGAGGCCATCGGCAGGAGTGGAATACCGGCAGAGCCAGTGACGGGGGCTGCCGCTTTGGGCGCAAAAAAGACATAGGAAGGATTTTGCTCTAGCAGCTCTCTTACCGTCGGTTCATCATTGGCTAGCACCCATTCCTTGATCGCTTTGAGTGACATTTTCTCTCGTGTCACTTCACCTCGTTCAATCAAGACTTTGCCAATACTGATATAGGCTTTGTTATTCTTACCAGCGTAAGCGAAGTACTCAAGCGTATCGTCATCTTCAAAATGCACAAAACCACTGCCTTGCACTTCCATGATGAAAGGGTCAATCAGGTTAGCCGCATAACCTAACTCAAGCTCTTTTTCAGCTAACGCACCATCATAAATTTGCGCACGCGTTGGGCAATCGACCGAACATTCAGGCAAACCAAATACGGGATATTTGAATATTTCATCCGGTTGATGGCGAAGCTCCATCACCGGAGAAAAATAGCCAGTGAAAAGCACATTACCTTTTTTATCGCCACCACCAAGCTGCGCCGCTTGTATTCCAAAACTCGCCAAATCTTGTGGATCACCACTTTGCAAAATCCATTCACTGATCTGTTGATACAAAGGTTGATAAATCGCTGCCATCGACGCCGAGCGAGTCACCACTTGTTCGCTCTGTTTGGAAAATTGCGTAAAGTCACGCGGCGTATTGGACTGCACCGTGTCTACTTTGTTGAGCGCTTTAGAGAAATCACCATCCAAATATTGCTGAGCACGGTCGGTCGGTTGCGCACAACCAAACAGCAGCAGTACTGCCGCAAGAGGAAAAATTTGCTTAATCACAGAAGTTATCCGTTATTTGAGTTGCTAAAAGCATGACAAACTCGCGCCTAAACCGCAATCAGCGAATTGTTAACGGAGGTTTTTTTGGTATTTCCCTGACAATCGGAAGGTTGGATTGTAGTGCGACGACGACATTTGTGTCATTTCGGTATTGTTATCATCACGCATTTTGTAACGATAGCTCGTATCACCAATCTGGTATTCTAAAAAATGACCATCAAACTCAAATGAAGTGGTGAGTACTCGGCCACTACTGATCACGCCTGCTTTCCCCAATTCAATTCGTTTGGCTGAATAAGGGGCAACATACTGCTCAACCCAAACCCCATACACCTCATCCTTTGGCGAAAAATAGTTTTCCAACCGAGTAAAGAGATCACCGTATAGCGACGCTACGGAAAGCAAGCCAATCATCACAACCAGCATCAAGCCTCGTTCAATGTACTTACGTCTTCGCAAGTTTGTGAACTGAGGCGTAGCCGTAAGGCCTACGTTTTTTGTCATTTTCATGCGACTCAACTCGTTGGTTTTGGCCATATTTCGCCTTTATTGGCAAGCAGTCTAACGTGTCCTAAATCAGAGATAAAATCGGCGATTGAATAATTGCACCAAACTCAAAAAACCACTTGCCGATACGTGAATAAAAAGTCATTATTTGAACATATTTAAACACCAAGGTACTCTCAGAGTGAAAATTCGCAGTACAGCTCTCGTTAAAGGATTTAGACAATCTGCTCCCTATGTTAACGCTCACCGTGGTAAAACCATGGTGATCATGCTCGGCGGTGAAGCGATTGCCGATAAAAATTTCGCTAATATCATCAGCGATCTCGCACTGCTGCATAGCCTTGGTGTCAAAATTGTTTTGGTGCACGGTGCTCGCCCACAAATCAACCAGATTCTGGCGACACATCATTGCTCCACTCCTTATCACAAAGGCATTCGAGTCACTGATGAGGAAGCGCTCAGCTTAGTCATGCAAGCCGCGGGGCAGCTCCAACTCGCTATCACAGCACGCCTTTCAATGAGCTTAAATAACACGCCAATGGCTGGTACTCAGCTCAATATCGTTAGTGGCAATTTTGTTATCTCTCAACCATTAGGTATAGATGATGGTGTCGATTATTGCCACAGTGGCCGCATTCGCCGTATTGATATTGAAGGCATCAACCGTATGCTTGACCAAGGTTCGATCGTGCTACTGGGGCCTATTGCGAGTTCCGTCACTGGCGAATGTTTTAATTTGCTCTCTGAAGAAGTAGCCACACAAGTCGCAATACGCCTAAAAGCAGATAAGCTGATCGGTTTTTGCTCAGAGCAAGGCATTATCGATGAGCAAGGCAACGCGATTGCTGAACTGTTCCCATCTGATGTTGAAAGGATAATGCAGCGTATTGAAGCAGATACCGACCAAGTTCAGGATAATAGCTCAGGTACCTCACGCTTTCTGCGTGCCGCCGTTTCAGCGTGCCGTGCAGGTGTGCCACGTAGCCACTTAGTCAGTTACAAACAAGATGGTGCTTTAATTCAGGAGCTGTTTTCTTTTGACGGGATCGGCACTCAGATCGTCATGGCAAGTGCTGAACAAGTCCGTCAGGCACAGATCGATGATATCGGCGGAATTTTCGATTTAATCCGCCCGTTAGAAGAACAAGGAATATTAGTACGGCGTTCACGTGAGCAGTTAGAGCAAGAGATCCACAAATTCACGATTATTGATAAGGATGGCTTATTGATTGGTTGCGCCGCGCTTTACCCTTACCCAGAAGAGGGCATGGCAGAAATGGCGTGTGTCGCTATTCACCAGGAGTATCGGGACGGCAACCGCGGTTTATTGTTACTCAATCACATGAAGCAACAGGCAAAATCGATGCGTTTAGATCGGCTCTTTGTTTTGACAACGCACAGTTTGCATTGGTTTAGAGAACAAGGTTTTTATGAAGTCGGTGTGGAATCGTTACCGATAACTAAACAGAGTTTGTACAACTATCAACGCCGTTCAAAAATTTTAGTCCTGACGCTCTAACGTCAGGATATTGTATTTATTCGTTAAGTTATGGTGAATAGTTTATCTTTGATCAAGTGCAAACGTTTTCATTGTTTTGTATACAAAATAAGCGCTTTATTTAACTTAATATTATGTGTAGAATCCGCCGACATCATTAACGATGTACATTTAATGAACAACACAGGAACTTGGCTTTATACCGATTGGTCAGATACCAGTAGGTCGGCTTGCACGGATTGCTTTTACTACGACACGTACTTAAGAGCAAAAATTCTATGAAAACTGTTATTTGTAACTCACTTCAAAGCTTTTGGGATATGGCTGATAACCAATTCCTTGAAGGCCAACATGTGCATTGCGTATTTCCCGTTAACGACAAGCTACGAGTCTTTATACTCAGCTCGCAAGATCGTTATAAAATCAGAAACATCTCTTTTACTCATGCTTTCGCATAGCAGCACACCAAATCAGCAATTGAGCTTCCCCCAAACAACGGAATGAATTGAACATACCATCTAAATTTCAAACTGTGTGGGGACAGCTCAAACTCGTTTATTCCAGTTGCTGATTTACGCTAGTCTCTTGTCTAATCTCGTAACTAAGCCGCTGGCTCGCTGCGTTTTTATCTTGAGCCCTCGTTTCATCGTTCCCATGTCAGCAAAAAGCATCAGCTGCTTCTTGGCGCGCGTAATGCCAGTATAGATAAGCTCTCTGGTCAATATCGGGCTAAAATCAGGCGGTAAAATAATCAACGTTAGATCAAACTCACTGCCTTGTGATTTATGAATGGTCATCGCATAGGCTGTTTCGTGCTCTGGTACACGGCTTGGTAAAATAGCTTTCACGCTACCATCTGGCAGCTCAAAATACACCTTCAAACGCGGTTCTTGCTCGCTCGTATCAAGCATGCATATGCCGATATCACCATTATACAAACCCAGCCCATGATCATTACGCGCCACCATCACGGGTCGGCCGTGGTACCAAATCTCATCTTGAGTCTTGATCAACTTACGTGCGACCAGCGCACGTTCAATACGTTGATTCAAACCACTTACCCCAAAATCCCCTTCACGAATAGCGCAAAGCAAACGGCATTGATTAAAGCAATCCAATACGGCTTTGGCTTTTTGGGCTTGAGTTTCCGCAGCATAAGCACCAGAACTCTCGATGCGCGTGAGATAACGGCCATACTCCTTGACTAAGGTTTGCAGCATTAGGTTATAGCTTTCACTACTGAGTGAGTGGTGCGTAATGTCAGCATAATCGCGTTTTAACACCTCATCCACCATAGCCACTTGCCCAGCATTGATCGCTTTTGCTAACTGACCAATACCTGAACGGACATCAAAACGGTAGCTTTTTTGCAGCATGCATAAGCTGTCTGAAATCGGGGTTGCGTTAGGGTGTGAATGAGCAATCAGTGTTTGATAGCCTGTTAACTTAGCTAGGTACTCGCTGTGCGCTCGGCTGTAGCCTAAGGTCAAAAATGAACAAATGTCCCCCAGCACAGCGCCCGCTTCGACTGACGCGAGTTGGTCTTTATCACCCAGTAAAATCAAACGCGCGTGTTTGGGCAACGCCTCGATTAACTTGACCATCATAGGTAAATCAACCATCGATGCTTCATCGACCACCAATATATCCAAATGCAGCGGGTTACGCTGATGGTGACGAAACTCAACACTGTTAGGTATGACGCCCAATAAACGGTGAAGAGTGCTCGACTCGGTGGGAATCGCCGCTTTCAACGCCGGCTCAACCGCCAGTTCAGCCACCGCTTTACCGATCGATTCCGTTAAACGTGCCGCAGCTTTACCCGTTGGTGCGACCAATTTAATGGTGGGCGTCTCACCTTGCTGTTGGGCTTGGGTAATCAAAGCGGCTAGTAATTTGGTAACCGTGGTGGTTTTACCGGTTCCCGGCCCGCCAGAAATCACGGCAAAGCGGCGTGTCAGTGCCACTGCCGCTGCGACTTTTTGCCAGTTGATGCAAACGCTTTGCGGGATCAGCGTCTCTAATGCTTCGAGTTCTTTCGCCGTACGTGCTTGGCTAATGACTTGATCAATCTCATTCCAATCAAGTTCATCGGCGTTGACCACATCCAGAAAATCACACACTTGTTGCTGGCGTGCTGATGCATTGGCTGTCTCTGGCAATTGGCGAAGCGCATGGAGCAGAAAGTGGTATTGACGCGCAAACAGTGTATCGAGCAGCAATTTTAGCTTTTGGACATCAGTAGGCTTTAGGCTCATGGGTGTCCCAAAGCTGGTTAAACGCTGTGCTAAGGTAACTTCATAATGCCAATAACGGTGTAGGTATAAACGTTGCCCATCAAACATTAAAGGCACCGCTTCCCCTTGTTGTCCGACTAAGTCTGAACGGTTGAGTAGCCAAGGCCAATCAATCGCCAATAGGTGCTGATTGACCGCCAATGCTGCCTCACCAAACAAGCCTAACTTAGCCGCGAGATCAACACCCTGCGCCGTTGAAGCATCCACTAAAGGTAAGCAGATATGTCCCTTGGCCAATTCAGCACTGACCACCGCGGCAATAAATCCGAGCGCTTGGCTATGTTCAGCGCCAAGTTGCTGCTGGCTTTTTTGTTCGATAAAACGCGCGAATTGGTAATCTAACTGACGCATAGCGCCTTTTTCCGCTAACTGCTTAAGCGTTGTCATTAGCGTACTGCTCATAAATCTAACTCCATTTGCCCTGCATCGGTCGCGCGAGTATCTACGGTTTCTCCATCAATCAATCTGTCCATCTCATCAAGCAGTTCAAAGCTCGGTTTGGTTGAGAAAATCCCATGCTCAGACTCGCCATCCATGCCGCGCAAAAAGAGATAATAGACTCCGCCAAAATGGCGATGGTAGTCATAGTTTGCTAGACGGCTGCGTAAGAATCGATGCAGCGCCAATGCGTAGAGTTGATATTGTAAATCATAGCGATGCTCTGCCATCGCCGCTTTCAAACGCTCGCCATGATAGGCGCTCACATCATCCCCCAAATGATTCGACTTCCAGTCCAGCACGTAATACTTTCCTTGATGCTCAAACAGCAAATCAATAAAGCCCTTCAGCATGCCTTGCACAGTGTAAAAACCAAGATCTCCAGCTTTAGCCGACAGTGGATCATGGCGTTGAATAACACGGTTCAATGCAGGAGCGCTCAGTACTTCTACCGGTAATAGAAATTCCATTTCAACCAAACGCTGAGTGGCGGTTTTTTGGTTCAAACGCAACGTTTTGCCATCTAAAGGTGTCTGTAACACGGTATCGACCAGCGTTTGTAATACTGGTAACCATTCAATATCGATTTGTTCTCGCACCAGTAAATCCAGTATCACTTTTTGGTTAGCATCGCTGCTAGCAGGCTCAGTAAACTCGACCTCCTCAAAGAGAGAGTGCAAAAAAGTACCGGGCGTTGCACCGCGTGGAAAAGTAAAAATGGAACGTTCGGGCTCAACCAGTAAAGCTTCCGCTTGCTCATCAGCAGAGTCGATATCAAAGCCTGAGACTTCTAAA
Source organism: Vibrio sp. 3-2(1) (assembly GCF_963887575.1). Classification (NCBI taxonomy): domain Bacteria; kingdom Pseudomonadati; phylum Pseudomonadota; class Gammaproteobacteria; order Vibrionales; family Vibrionaceae; genus Vibrio; species Vibrio sp. 3-2(1). The sequence continues at coordinate 857,029 of NZ_CAWPGB010000011.1, forward strand.
CTCGCGTCGTGGCTAGCGTGTTTCACACCTTGTTTTACCAACCCAGAATAGCTGGTCATTCGCCAAAAACGGTCAATCTGCGCTTGCAGTGTTTTGGCACTCAATACCGGCGTCTCGACGCTCAACGCTTTAAACGGCTCTGGCTGATCGGCTGGTGGCTCAGAGACACGAATGTATTGATTGGATTGAGCGTGCAACGCAGCGTTAAGATCGGCAATGCCTGCGGCTTGACCATTTTGCAGCAGATAGCCAATGGCACTTAAATGCACACCGGTTGGCTCTTTGGTGGAGCGGCCATTACGCAGCGGCGCAATGCCGATAAAACAGCCATACACAGCACGAGTCAGCGCTACATAAATCAAGCGCAGATCTTCCGCAAGCCGCTCTTTATCTGCTTGCTTGAGAGAAGCTTCACTGGCGGTAATATCCAGCACAGTTTCCTCATTCACGGCATCATGATATTTGCCTTCACTTGCCTCGCGATAGCTGACCACAAACGGCAGAAACACTAAGTCGTATTCCAAACCTTTCGATTTGTGAATAGTAACGATCTGCACTAGGTTGCGTTCGGATTCCAAACGTTGAATTTGATCATCACGGCCTCCTAGGCCATGCTTGGCGTCACTGATAGCTTGTGCCAGCCAACGCAGCAAACCGTGATCGCTATCAATCTCTTGTCGCGCTTGCTGTAGTAGCTCACCGATGTGCATAAAATCGGTCAGTGAGCGCTCACCTTGCGGCTCTTCCAACCAACGTTCAGCGACGTGACGTTTACTCATCACACTGCGCAACATAGGAAGCACGCCGCGCTCAAGCCACAATTGGCGATACTGTTTAAATTCGTTAACCGCGTTTTCCCATACCGATTCGTCGTTGTTTAAATCATCCAAGCTGGCAGCATCTAACGCGAAAAGTGGTGAGGCCAAACAAGCCCGCAAGGCGCGATCATGTTCAGGAGTCAGTACTGCTTGCAATAGACGCTGTACATCTTGTGCTACCTCGCTGCTAAAAACACTATCGCGGTTCGAGAGATAAACACTGGCAATGCCTTGCGTGGCGAGCGCCTCTTTCACCATACGACCTTCATTACCCGTTCGAACTAAGACCGCGATGTCGCCTGCTTGCACGCTCTTTTGCCCTTTAGCAGTATCAAAGTACGCTTGTTGATGCTGCGCGGCGCTCAAAATTGTCTGAATTTGGCTGGCGCACGCTTTGGCCATGCATTGCAGGTATTCGCCTTTTGGCAACGGGCTGTCTTGCGCTTCTTGCAGCCAATAGGTAAGCGCTGGTTGCACGGTTCCGTTAAGCCACCATTGACGCTGCTGCGCATTTGGGCTGGCTTCAACGGGTAAAAAGGGAATGTCTTGGTCGTAGATAAAAGCACTGTCAGGCGTACTAAAAATCTGATTGACGGCATTGACCATATTCGCGCTAGAACGCCAGTTGGTCCCCAAGGTGTAGTGTGCGCTCACCTGTTTACGCGCTTTGATGTAGGTAAAAATGTCTGCACCACGAAACGCGTAAATCGCTTGTTTTGGGTCGCCAATCATAAACAAACCGCATTCAGCCTTAGGCAGATAAATGCGGCTAAAAATACTGTATTGCAGCGGATCGGTATCTTGGAATTCATCGATCATCGCAACGGGGTAAAGGCTGCGAATCCGCTCAGTCAGTATGCCCAGCTCATCATTATCTATCGCGGCAGAAAGCTGAGTGAGCAAATCATCAAACGATAACCACTGCTTTTGTGCTTTCGCTTTGGCAAGCATGGCTCGGCAATGAGTAATAGCGTGCGCTAGCAGCGGCGCTTCTAAGCTGATGGGTTGTTGCAAAAAGAGCTCAATGGTCGTGAACAGCGCATGTTGCGGGGGTTGACCTTTTTTCGACTTAGCCTCCAACGCGCTTTGTGCAAACTCTTGTAATTCGCTCGGTAGGTTCAATTCATGCTGCGGGTTGCTTGCCCACAACGCTAACCCTTCTAGCCGTTTCAGTAACGCTTTCTTGGTTGCTGCATGCAAATCTGAAGCTTCAATGCACAGCGGTAAATCATCGCATGAATCAAGCCACTGCTTTTTTAGCGACTCTATGCGTGACAGGCACGATTGATAAAGCGCGCTTAAATCGCCACTCATCGCTTCAACAGAGAGCGTTAGCGCCGAGCCAGTTAAATAGCCACTGATTTTTTCAAGCAGCGCCGCTGGTGATGACCATAAACGGCGCACTTCCGCAGCAAGCTGAATCGACAACGGATAGAACTGACGACGCCAATAATCCGCGACCACTTGCGCTTTTAGATGGCTTTCATCGGTCACAAATTCGTTATTAAAACGGCTTCCCGATTCAAACGCATTTTGGGTGAGCATACGCTGGCAAAAGCCGTGAATGGTATAGACTGCCGCTTCATCCATCTGCCGTTCCGCTTGCAGTAATACTTGCGCCGCTTGCTTGTGATGACTGGTTTGCTCAAGTAGCGGTTTGATAACAGGGTCATCACTGAAACCGCGCGAAAAAGCGATACGCGCCTCATGAATGCGCCGCCGAATACGGTCGCGAAGCTCAGCTGTGGCAGCTTCAGTAAAAGTAACCACTAGAATTTGATCGACCGTCAGTGGCACTTGATGACGTGACTTTGCATCACCATGCCCAAGTAACAGGCGTAAATACAAACCTGCAATGGTGAAGGTTTTACCTGTGCCCGCCGACGCTTCGATAAGCCTTGCTCCGTGCAGCGGGAACGTAAGGGTATTTAATGGTGTTGTGACCGTAGCCGGGGTCATACTCATAAACAGTTAGCCTTTGAATACGCAAGCGAATGTGATCGCGCTTGAATAATGGTATGAATAATCAAAATAAGTTTATAAATTAAGACGTTGTGAGATCTTTCTCACGGTTCGCCAAACGGGCAGCCTTTACTATCCGCGCCACGTGTTTCGTAAATCTCACGATGATGCGAACCAACCAAATCATGGTCCCTCTGACCTGTGGCCGTACAGAAAACGCCCTACACAATAATGATTGACTGGCGGCCACTCTACTTTCCAAGCAGTTATCCATCACTAAACATCCTGCGCCACTTGAACCCACAATCGTGGCCCTTGCATCACCAAAGTGGCCAATAAACGCACCTGCTCAGCTAAGGCTTCATTCCACTGCGGCCAAATACGCGCGATGTAAACATTACTTCCTTCACCGTGGCTCATGTAACTTTCATTAAAGCTATCGGCCATTTTCTTGAGCGATTTATCGCGATCATCAACCCATTGACCACGGCTGAAACCAGCTTCTACACAGGCTAACGCGGTTTTTGGAAAGTAAGCGAGCGGTGCTGTCATACCTTGATAAAACAAACCCACCAGTTCTGCGAGCAACGCTTTGGCTTGTTCAGTATCGGGCATGGGCGGATAAATAAAATGCTGCACACCTTCTTTACGATCGTAGCCCATCAAATGAGTAGGTTGACTTTCGCCCATCGCCGCTAGTGAGAGGTGATCAATCCACGCGGCTAAATAGTCCTGCGCGCGAATCGAACCACTGCGGTAGCGCACTAAACCGGATTGATAGCGCTTAGTCAGCCACCCCGTCAGTTGTACGTTTTTGCCTTCACCAAACAATTCAAATCGCAGATCGATCTCTTGGTCATCAAGTGGCGAATGGCATAAGAAAGCGATTCTTTGCGCCAATTCTTGTGCTTGCACGCGATTAGTTTCAAATTCCAAGGATCCAAAAGCACCAATCGGTAACTTTCCTTGCGCGCGCTGCTGGTCGATGAATCTCTCAAGGGCATGCGGTGAATTGGGTTGATCAAGCAGCAACTCTAGCAGTTCATCGCGTAACTGGTAGCTCTCTAAGCCATTTAAGGCAAAGGGTTCATCATCTTCCATTACTGGTAACGGAGGCTCGAACGTCACTTTAAGGCGACGGTTAAAGAAATATTGCACAGGCAAACGCCAAAACCGTTGCAGCTCAACCAGATCTAAACTGACAGGAAAGCTCGCCCCTTGTAAATAATCGCTCAGGGCGAGATTAAACTCACCACTGGCTCGCCCTTGCCGACTGGCGGCAGGTAGCCACTCTTTGGCATAGCTACCAGTTTTACTCAAAAAAGCATTAGGGCTAAAAGGCACCATGGCGTGAGTGGTCGTTAAAGCACAGGCTAAATTTTTGGCCGATTGATCGCTGCCAAGCGCTTCATCCCCGACCAAACAGTAGTTTTGTTGGCAATACTCTAAAAGCTCAGAGACCAACACTGAAGGAACGCGTTCGGTATTATCTTGAATTGAGCGTCCGACGTAGCTGATGTACAAGGTTTGCTGCGCCGAGAGCATCGCTTCTAAGAACAAATAGCGGTCATCGTCACGCCGCGAGCGATCGCCAGCGCGGGTGCGACCGTTCATCAAATCAAACCCTTCGGCTGGCATAGTGCGCGGGTAAACGCCATCGTTCATTCCTAGTAAACAAACGGTTTTAAAAGGGATGGAACGCATTGGCATTAAAGTACAGAAATTGACTTGTCCCGCCAGAAAACGCTGGCTGATGCGCGTACCTGACAATTTGTTTTGCAAATATTGAGTAATAATACTTGGCGCAAGTGCTTGCTCATAACCGGCCTCGGCCAGTTGATCTTTTAACTGCGACAAGGTGTCGCGAATCGACTTGAGTGCGAGCTCCCCTTCCAGCTCAACCTTGAAAAAATCGCCAAGCATCTCACCGAGCAAGCGGCGCCACTCGTCCACGCTTTGGGTTTGCGCTAACTGCTCGCGGTAATGGCTCACTTGCTGAATAAAGTGCGCTAATTTACCCGCCAATTCAGCGTTCATGCCTTGCACTTCATTATAAGGCGCGAGCGTCACTTCGCCTTGCGTAAATAAACCTGCTGAGGCAGGCATGGCATAACCAAGTAACATGCGCTCAATTCCGAATTGCCAAGTATTTTGCTCGGTCTGTGGCAACTCAAATTGTTGCGCGGTGCTCGCATTGAGCCCCCAGCGAATGCCTGACTCTTCTACCCACAATTTGGCTTGCGTAAAGTCTTGCTCATTAAGCTCAAATTTTGCCATCATCGCCGGAGTTTCAAGCAGCTCTAATAACTCTGATGCTAGGCAGCGAGAATCGGGCAAATGCACTAATTGCATAAATGCCGCTAAGATCGGGCTCTCTTGATCTGCCGTACGGTCTGAAATGGAGTAAGGAATAAAGCGCTCACCCGGTGCGTTACCAAATACTGCCGCAATGGCTGGGCTGTAGGCATTGATGTCCGCCACCATCACAATAATATCGCGCGGTTTCAGTTCAGGGTCAGCATCAAACATTGCCAGCAATTGATCGTGCAACACTTCCACTTCTCGCATCGGGCTATGGCAAGCATGAAGAGTGAGCGATGGATCATCCAAAGCAATCACTTGTTTGTGGTCGCTACTGTCCAGTTGACTATCATCTCGATGCTCTTGCAAATGTAAGATGTCGGCCTGCAACTGATGCAATAAGTTATCGCGTGGCAGATCAATAAAAAATTCGTGCTCTTCATTTTCCGTTTGGGAGAGTAAAAAAAGATTATCGCGCCCAAGTTTTCCCATCGAGGCCAATAACTCATTGCCAACCGCAGCTTCGGTATGCAATTCATCCACGAGGTTAGCTTCAATGTCGCCTTTAAGCGGCGAGCGTTGCCCTTCAAACTGAATCTCATCACCTTGTAAGGCGAACGTTTTACGTTGCTGGCTGTGCAGTCTGGCGAGCGTTTTTCTATCTCGAAGATCGCCCCAATAATGCTGACAAGGGTTGGTAAACATCAAGTGAACATCAATCTGCTCGCCCAACGCTTTGAGTGCATCCATATAACGAGGCGGCAGTGATGAAATACCGAAAATAAACAAACGTTTGGGCAGTTTGGTTAAATCAACCGAGCCACGCGCAAGCTGATCAATAAAACTTTGATAGAGATTGGCACGATGGTAGTGCGACTGGCCTTGATCTAGCGTGTATTGATATAAGGCTTGCCATAATATCGGCTGCCATGGGTGCTCATCACCAATCTCGCTCACATCATCGCCCGCCTCCCACTTGGCAATCCAATCGGGGCGGTAGACTAAATAACCATCAAAAATATCGGCAATTTTCTCGGCCAACTGATAGAGCTTGGAATGGTCATCATCCTGTTCAAGATAACGCTGCAGAGGAGCAAAGGGTTCGAGAGTGAGCAAGGTTGGCAACAGATGCATCAGTTTCCACGTCATCGCTTCTTTGTTAAAAGCGCTGCGCTTAGGTACATCAGGTAGCACTTTAGTAAACATGTCCCAGATAAAGGTCGCCGGTAGAGGAAACTCAAGGTTCGCCGCCACACCGAGCTCTTTCGCTAAGGCCATTTTGAGCCATTGCGACATCCCCGGGCTTTGCACCAAGATCTGCTCTTTCTCAAAGGGGTTGGCTAACGGTGCACTTTTGATCAAATGCACGAGTAGGATCTTTAAGGTATCGACTTTATTGGAATGGTAGACAGTAAACAAAATGCACTCACGCTTTTCTTGTCACAATAAGGACTGAGATTAGCATAAGTGCATTCTATACTTGAGAATTTTATGTTTTGAATTGCCTAAACTGCAGGCTATTTCATTTCACAGTTCAATGCGTGTTCATCTTGCTCTTCTAGCTCATTCATGCTGCTGAGTAGTACGCGATGAGGTTGATAGAAATTTAAGTAACGAATAGCAACATAACCCACCACAATGGTTGCCACAATCAACTCTAACCCAGCCAACCAATGCACTTGCTGTACATACTCAGCACTCACCCCAACGGTTTCCATCCAATGTGTGAGTTTAAATAGCGCCGTTGCTCCAATCACCATTGGGAAGGTAAACGCTGCGTAGCCTGGACTAAAAGGCAAGCGTAATAATTTAAAGAAAGCTAAGTAGATAATCGTTGTCATTAACACGGCAATACCAAATAAAATGCCGATAATCACTGGCGATGGGTTAGCCGTGACAGTTAAGTAACCAGCCAATGAGAGGCTCGCTGGCGCCGCCAAAATAGCCATGGTTGGTTTTGCTGCATCTGGAACTTCATGCGTGAACATGAAACGGTAAATCATCATCGGCAGCATCACCGCATAAGCGACTAAACCGAACATCATGGTTGCATTTGCGATTGGTGCAAGTGCTGGGTTTCCAGAAAACGCCACGTCGGCCACAATAATACCCACAGGTGGAACGAACCAACTTGGCACCATGTGGTGAAGTTCAAAAGACTGTGCACGATGGTACAAAAAACTGACCAAGAAGATGATGTGTAAACCCACAGCAAATAGCCATAACGCATCACCAGCCATTGGGTAAAAATGGCCTAATGAATTGGAAACCACCATTGTGCCCATCGCAAAAGTAGGCACAACACTGCCCACGACCGGATGAGCGAGATCTTGGCGTAATAAGTGGCCATGAAAGAGAAATTTAAACGCAAGAACCACCAGCAACACGCTGGCAATAACGGCTCCACTTAATTGGCCATAACCTTGTAATGGTGCAAAGTTTTCCCAACTCCAACCCAAGCTTGCGATGCCTAGAGCTAAACCCGCCATAGGGGTTGGCGCACCCATAACTTTCGCTTTTGCTGCTCGAATCATATTGACCTCTCATCAGAACTAACAAAGTAGTTGTTCAATGTCGCTATCATACGCTTGCCTTTTGTTCTGATATATCTAAATATATAGAACACACGTTCAGATTAATTAAACAAAATTATGGCTGCCAATATTTCTCTTAAGCAATTGAAAGTATTCACTTCGATTACGCAACATAAAACCTTGACCCAAGCCGCAGAGGCGCTGTTTTTGTCAAAAGCGGCCGTGAGCATGTCACTGTCTGAACTGGAAAAACAGCTTGGGCATGCGCTGTTCGATAGGGTCAATAACCGTTTAATCCTCAATCAAGAGGGACAAAAACTGTTGCCGCTCGCCGATGAACTGCTAAGCCGTGCGAGCAACATTAACCAACTGTTTGACAGTGAGCAAACCCTCGCAGGCCAATTGCGCATTGGCACCAGTGATACGATTGGCAACCATGTTGCGCCTTATCTACTCAGTCAATTTCGCCAGCAAACCCAACACATCTCGCAAAGTTTGTTTATTTCCAACTCGGCGCTGATTTGCCAAAAGTTGGTCGATTACGAACTGGATCTTGCGTTGATTGAAGGAAAAACACTGCACCCAGAGCTGATTTCAACGCCTTTTTCACACGATGAAATGTGTATTATTTGCGCACCCGAACATCCACTCACAATGATAAATCAGCTCACCCTAAATGATTTCGAACAGAGCCAATGGGTATTGCGCGAAGCGGGTTCTGGCTCGCGAGAGTTTTTCTTACGGGCTATCGCACCACGACTTGAGCAGTGGCATGAAGCCTTTGAATTGAATACCACTGAAGCCTTAATCAACAGTGTTTCGGCAGGGTTAGGTTTGGGTTGTTTATCCACCCTTGCTGCGCATTCAGCACTGCAAGATGGCCGGGTTAAAAGACTCGATGTTCCGCTGGACATGAAACGCCGTTTTTGGCTATTGGTGCATAAAGAAAAATACCAAAGCCCACTGCTCAAACACTTTATTGAATTTTGTTATCAATGGAACAAAGAGTAGCCATCCACCTCTCACTTTTTCCTGCTCACCTAGACTTCATGGTTTAAAAACTGTATAAACAGCCAGTAGAATTAATGACTAAGTTAGAGGATTAACCATGGCTGTAATCGTCAAGTACGTGGTGGAACGCAACGGAGAAGAAAAGATGACTTTTACCTCTAAAGCAGACGCTGACGCTTATGACAAAATGCTCGATATGGCAGATGAGCTTTTCGAACTGTTAGGGAAAAGTGAGTTGCTAGAAGATGAAGCCAAGCAAGAAGCTTTGGCGATGTTCTTAGCGCAAAACAAAGAAGAAGTGCTTTACGCACTTGGCGCAAAGCGCAAGCCTGCACCGGCTAAGCCTAAAAAAGCCAAAGCGGTAAAAGACGAAGCACCAGAAGAAGATGCAGCTTAAGGCGATTAAACGCTTAACTTAAGATGATAGAACGTGAAAAGACCGCTGCTTCGTCAGCGGTTTTGTATTTCTGTCTAAAGAAATACATCGCTAAAAAGACAAAAGGTATCGTTTTACGGACTTTCTCCCCTTTTGCCCTTTCCTACCCCTGCCTCACTCTTTATGATGCTTGATAAATCGAGTGCGCCGCAATGATGCTCAACCTACGCTGGCGAGCGCATCAATAGTGACAACATGGAGATATCAAAATGGCTTACTTTGCACTTGCCTTTGGCACGGCAACCAAAAACCGTGATGGAAAAATTATTGAAGCGTTTTTTCCAGCGCCAATTCTCAACCCAAGTGACGCACTAGTGAGCGAGCTTGCTCAAGTCTCTGGTTATGGCGAAGGCAACCAGTATCTCGACATCTCAACCGAGCAAAGCGCCCAACTCGCCGCGATATTTGCTCAACATGATCAGGCTAACAATGCCAATTTTGCCGATAAAGCCGCTAACGCCTCACAACCACTAGTGCTGGTTATTTTAGCTTCCGACCAACAACCTCAATCAGTCGCTGAAGGCTTTTTGAAGCTACAACTGATTTCACACCGTTTAGTGAAACCACACGGTACTGTGCTTGATGGTATTTTTGGCCTGCTGCACAACATCGCATGGACCAATGAAGGTCCTATCGACCTACCTGAACTAGCAGATCGTCAAATTGAAGCTCGCCTTGCAGGCCGTGCTTTAACGGTAGATTGTGTCGATAAATTCCCGAAAATGGTTGATTACATTGTCCCAGCGGGCATCCGTATTGCGGATACCTCGCGCGTTCGCCTTGGCGCGCACGTGGGCGAAGGTACCACAGTGATGCATGAAGGTTTTATCAACTTCAACGCTGGTACAACAGGCGTGAGCATGGTTGAAGGGCGTATTTCTGCAGGTGTAGTTGTTGGTAATGGATCGGACATCGGCGGTGGCGCTTCTATCATGGGTACGCTTTCTGGCGGCGGTAAGGTCGTGGTCTCTATCGGTGAAAACTCACTGCTTGGCGCAAATGCAGGCTTAGGTTTCCCACTCGGCGATCGCTGCACGATAGAATCAGGTTTGTATGTAACTGCTGGCACTAAAGTGCGTATGCTCGATAACCAAGGCCAAGAAGTGGAAATCGTCAAAGCACGTGATTTAGCTGGTGTATCGGATCTACTTTTCCGTCGCAACTCGATCACAGGTCAAATTGAGTGTTTAGCCAATAAATCAGCCGTTGAACTGAACAGTATGCTGCACAGCCATAACTGATCCAGTTTTTCTGATAAAAAGGCTTGGCAATGTGCCAAGCCTTTTTCTTTTACGCTCTTTCTACTGCTAGGCTACTTTCTACTTTTTTATTTTGCTACTTCCACGTTACGAGCCAAACCGTTATCCCGGGTGGCCATCGACTCTCGGCGTAAGTAACATCGTGCCGAATTTCCACACAAACAGAGTAAAAGCCAATATCCAGAGTGTGGCACTGATATTCACCATCAAAAATAGTTGTGCTGGAAAAAACGCCACACCGAGGCTGCGTACCAATGCCGACATCATCAAAGCCGCAAACGCAATACTCATTTTAGGCCCTTGATAAATCGCCCTGCCGGTATGCCCCATGGTCACGCGTGTAATCATCGACAAAATCAAGCCTGAGATGGCTCCAATGGCAAAGAGATGGATCAGGTTATGAGTGACATATACATCATCAATCAACCCGCGCAGTAATAAGCTCAAAGGAATACAGGCATACGCAGCGTGCAGCGACCAAACCAGAGGCTCACTCAGTGTTAGCCATGGCTTCCAACGCATCCAACGTACCCACTGCGCTAACCCAGCCAGTAACATGATAGGCTGACCAATCTGCACCATCGTCAGCGGGAAGAAACTCAAAATAAACAAGGCCGCAATGGGTGCATTGGCTAACCAATCGAGCCATACCCATGGCTGTGCTTTTTCAAAGTTAAAACGCCTTGCGCTGAAGAAAGGGATCACGCGCGCTCCCATGACTGATAGCAACAATGTGAACCACCACAACATCGCCTGCCATACCGCCGCCGAGCTAAAGGGCGGCATTCCTTTGATGGTGGCATAACTCGCAAAGTTCGCGCCGATCGCTAAAATAAACAGCGGCACAAAAAAGAGATTTTTCCAGCCTTTCGCTTGCACTACTCGGCGGCCAATTTCATAGGCCGAAGCCGCCAAAAAAAGCGCTTCGACAGAAGAGATGACCCACAAAGGTGTCGGCGTCCACAATAAGATTCGAGGCGCTAGCCACAAGGCGACTAACACGGCTAAGCGATAATGTTTCGTGCCATTAATGCCAGTCCAGTTCTGTACGGCAGTCAATAGAAAACCGACCACAATTGCCATAGCAAAACCAAACAGCATTTCATGTACATGCCACCACAGCGCAGGAACTTGCAATGCCGATGGTTGACCTGTTTGAAACATCCAGACCCATAACGTCACCGCTAAAACGGCATATGCGCTACCGAGTAGGAAAAAGGGACGAAAACCAAGGCGCAACCAAGCGGGTATGCGTTGTTCTACTTTTATATCGGTAATATTGAGCACAGTGACCTCTTACGGCGGTGGTGGATATCATGACAGACGACCAACACCACAAGCACAATTCAAGCCAATAAAAATACCAAATAAAAACAACGCAATAAGAAACATAACTCAAAAAAAAGAGTCATAACAACTCAATAAAAAACAGTCATTATGACTCAGTGAATTCACTTAAACTCTATCCTAACCAGTGGTTACACCCATAGCAGTGGTTACACGCATAGCACTGCTGTTCGAGCTAATCACCACACAAGCCGTCTGTTTTTGTTTACCAAAACCGATGATTTGTGACAGCGCTTTTTTACCGACCGGAATGAAGGCCGAAGCCATCGCATCCGCTTCTGTTTCTGCATGTGGATCGTGAATGAAGAAGAATTTATCGCTCATACCACTGAGTACGATCCAATGCGGCTCTTTCTTACCATCGAAACGATAAGTGCTGATGAGTAGCAGCACACATGCCCCTTCCGTCACCCACGCTTCCAGTTGCTCTTGACTCGGTGGTGCATCAATCATCGCCACATCTTGATGAGTAAGCTGCTCACAAAAATCAAGATGAACCAATTCGATAACTTGTTTTTTATTGGCATCTCGCACGCTATCAATAAAAGGCGTGCTTTTGGATTGGCTCCACAGCTCCACATGATAACCGCGTCGACTAGCAGCCAATGCCAACCCTTGGCCGCTGCACCCACCGTGCCCCGCCGCCATAAAAATCGTTGTCGCTTCTCGCCACAGTTGCAGCTCAGCGGTGCGACTCGGCTCAAACGATTTAGACAAGCAAGAAAAGCTCATCAGCAAGCATGCCGCACCGCAAGTAAATGGCGTAGTCTGAACATAAAGTGGCATCGGTAATTGCACCTTAGGCCCTTGTGGCGACAAGCGTTTTTGCATCCGGCGTCCATTACACAAATCATCGTAATAATGGATAAGAAATTTCAGGGTTTTATAGCCCATTTTTTCATATAAATTTATCGCTGCCGTATTGTCTTCACGCACTTCTAATCGTAATGTAGTGGCACCTTGATCAAGAGCAGCACGCTCGCATTGCTCGACCAAGTTTTGAGCAATCCTCCGGCCTCTGAAATCAGGTTTTACGGCAATCGAATACAACCTTGATAGCTGTGTACCTTGATGAAATAGTAGCAATGCATATCCAGCCAGCTCTGTGCCGGCATCGGCCACAAACAACACCGCTTGGTTGGAATGTAAAAAACGCTTCATTTGACGTGGAGAGATTTTATCTCCGTCAAACAGCTGTTGTTCTAACGCATTAAGAGCAGTGAGATCAGCACTTTTCGCAAGACGAAAGTCCATACGACGTCCTTAAGTGGTTGGCAAGATTGCGGCTCAATATTATTCCTATTGATTAAGGAAAAGAATAGCAATGGCAAACCTTTTGATCGTGACCGACCAGTCCAGTGACTGGCAACAATATTTCCCCTCAGAGCAAGTGGTAAGTGTAGACCAATACCTCAATAGTAATGGCACCCATACTCATCGCAGCCTGCAAGTGGTCAACCTGTGTCGCGATTATGGCTACATGAGCAGCGGCTATTACTGCTCGCTGATGGCAGAGGCACGCGGCCACCGCGTTATCCCTCGAGTGATGGCAATCAACGACATCAATCAACCCTTTTTACTCTCTTCTGGCTTATTGAAACTCAATAAACTGTGCGCCCAAACCGATTTTATACAGTGCAAAATTTATTTTGGCCGCACCGCAGAAAAAGGCTTGGATAAACTGGCTCGCCGCCTGTTTGAACAGTTTATGGTGCCCGTTATTGAGTTGGAAATGAACCGCGTTCAAGGGCAGTGGCAAATCAGCAAAATTGGCCCTTTCCCATTCCAAGATTTGAACGACCAAGAGCAAGATTTCTTCGTCGAATCATTAGAGCTGTTTTCAACCAAAGTTTGGCGTAAACCGAAGCAAGAGAAAAAATACCGTTACGATATTGCCATGCTGGTGGACGAAGAAGAGAAAATGCCACCTTCTGATCCCTCAGCATTAAAACGTTTTCGCCGCGCCGCAAACCGTTTAGGGGTTAACCTAGAAACCATTTCACCGGATGACTTATCGCGTTTGGGTGAATTTGATGGCTTGTTTATTCGCGCCACCACGAACATCAGTAATTACACTTACCGCTTTGCAAAAACGGCTGAGAAAATGGGCTTGGTGGTGATGGATGATTCTGAATCGATCATGAAATGCACCAATAAAGTGTTCTTAACTGAGTTGTTGCAACGCAATAAAGTGCCTGCGCCAAAAGGCGTGATTTTGCAAAGTTTTGATGAGCAATGGAAAAGCAATGTCATGCAGGAGTTGAGCTTTCCCATGGTATTAAAAATTCCAGATGGCGCATTTTCACGTGGTGTGGTCAAAGTACGCGACGAGCAAGAGCTGGAACGCGAAGCCGGCGCACTGTTTGAAAAAAGTGCTCTGATTTTGGCACAAGCCTTCATGCCAACTGACTTTGACTGGCGCATCGGTGTAATGAACCGCCAAGCCATCTTCGCCTGCAAATACATGATGAGCCGCGGCCACTGGCAAATTTATCAACATCACAACAGTGGCCGAGTCTCTTCTGGCGGCTTTGAAACCTTGGATTTAAAACAAGTACCTAAAAACGTGGTTGATGTTGCCTTAAAAGCGTCAAACCTTATCGGCAGTGGCTTGTACGGCGTTGACTTGAAAGAGATTGATGGCCAAGTTTATGTAATTGAAGTGAATGATAACCCTAGTATTGATCACCAAGTTGAGGATGCGTTTTTAGGCGATCTTCTTTACGATAGGATCATGACTGAGTTTCTGCGCCGTATTCAAATGCGCGGCTTCTGATCTCAATTGGTATAATCTACTGCTCCTCAATGCAGAGTCATTGAGGAGCAAGTTATAAGGATATTCATGGAATTTTTGATCGACCAGTGGCATTTTTCTGCATCCGCTCCGCAGCAAAAACTCAATAGTGCTTCACTGATTGAAGCAGGGAATTGGTATCACTGCCAACGCGATATTCCCGGTTTAAAAGAGTGGTTGCTGCAGTATCAGATCCCCACTTCAATTGTCGACAGCCTCTTAGCAGAGGACACTCGTCCACTGTTTGAGCAATACGATGATGATAACTTTTTACTGATTTTGCGTGGCGTCAACATGAACGACAACGCCAACCCAGAAGATATGTTGAGCGTTCGCATTCTCTATTTCAATGGCGCGCTATTTTCAACCCGAAAAATCCCGTCAAAAGCCGTCAATGTAATCCGTGACCTACTGCAGGCCGGGCAAGGCCCGCAAACTCTTTCAGATGTACTCGTGCAGATCATTGATGGTTTAAACAAAAACATCGATGACTACTTAAACAGCATTGAAGCGAAAATCACCCAATACGATAACGAGATTGAACTCAGTGACGAGCTGATGCAGACGCATAAAGCGCTGCTCAAAATCAAACGTTTTATCAAACCTCAGCAATACGCCATCGATGATTTCAGTGATTCCAAAGTCTCGCTGGCAAATGATAAAAACTTGCGTCTGCGCCACAGCGTTAACACCATCACGCGCATTAATGAAACCCTCGATTTTTACCTTGGTGAGCTCGAACTGATCAAAGGGGAATTACGTCAATATCATGCAGAGAAGATGAACCAAAACACCTATTTATTCTCGGTGATTGCGGCGATCTTTCTACCAACAAGCTTTTTAACTGGCTTACTTGGGGTTAATGTCGGCGGTATTCCCGGCACTGAATCCCCCGTTGCTTTTGCTCTCTTTTGCATCGCACTGGTTGGTATTTTTGGTTTAGAGTTTTGGATTTTGCATCGGTTACGTTTTTTCAACAAGGAGTCGTAATTCACTGATGATGTATATTTTTGGTTATGGCAGCTTGATCAACTCCGCTTCTCGCCAGTTAACAGGGCAAACAGGAAGAGCTATTCCCGTGGTCGCGCATGGTTTAGTTCGTTACTGGGGAAAAATTGATGAGAGCTACATATTGTCACCTTTGGTGGTGAATGAAGGACAAGGGCAAGTCAACGGCGTACTACTGGAGATCGATGAAACCGCTTTGGCAGAATTTGACCGTCGAGAGCGTGGTTATGAGCGAGTGCCCCTCAACGCTAATCAAATCGAGAGTAATGACGCTTTTAACCTTCAATGGCCGATTTGGGTTTATGTCAAAGAGGCACCAGAGCCTCCCTGCGAGCGAAGCCCTATCGTACAAACCTATGTCGATACCGTGCTGGCTGGTTGTTTAGAGTTTTCAGAAACCTTTGCGCGCCATTTTGTTGAGCACACGGTTGGCTGGCAACATCCGCTGATTAACGATCGCCTCGCGCCGAAATACGGTAATTTAGCAGGGGTAGAACCCTGTCATCATGCGATCATTGATGGGCTGATTGCTACGGTCCGTTAGCGCATTAGCTTTTATTCCAATTTTAAACGTTTACATTAATTAGAAGCCTTGACTTACCTATATAGGAAGCCTTGACTTACCTATATAGAAAGTCGTAATTATCACATTGATTGCATTGTTCGTTTGCCTTATTTACACCACCATTGTTAAATACAGCGAGCAATAGCAAGAGGTGTAATATGGCTACCATCAAAGATGTAGCTCGCGAAGCCGGTGTGTCAGTGGCAACGGTTTCACGAGTCATCAATAAATCCCCTAAAGCGAGTAAAACATCGATTGAAGCGGTCACCGCCGCAATGAGTTTACTTGGCTATCGGCCTAACGCCGCCGCACGAGCTTTAGTCAGCCAAAGTACCGACACCATAGGCGTGCTAGTCAGTGACGTTTCCGATCCTTTTTTTGGCATGCTCGTGAAAGCGGTCGATAATGTGGCTCATGACAATGGCAAGCATCTGTTGATTGGCAATGGTTATCACCGTGCTGAAGAAGAGCGCCAAGCGATTGAACTGTTGATCAACAGCCGTTGTGACGCTTTGGTGATTCACTCGAAAGGTTTATCGGATCAAGAATTGATCGACTACGCCGCCGAAGTGAAATCGATGGTATTGATCAACCGTCATATCCCGCAACTAGCTAACCGCTGCATCTCATTGGATAACTACAAAGGTGCTTATTTGGCGACTGAGTTTTTGATCCGCCACGGTCATAAAAAAATCGCTTGTATTGGCTCTTCTCATTCGATTGAAGACGCTACAGATCGCGTAGCTGGTTATCAAGCCGCGTTGAAAGATCACGGTATTGAGATCGCTCCTAATTACATCGAGTTGGCCGAACCACACAGCGAAGGTGGCGAGCAAGCGATGACTCACTTGCTGATCCGTTCGATCGACATGACTGCCGTGGTCGCCTACAACGACAATATGGCAGCGGGCGCGTTAAATGTGCTTGAGGAGAATGGTGTAAAAAGCCCTGAGCAAATTTCAGTGATCGGCTTTGATGATGCGTTGATCGCACGCTACATTCGCCCAAGGCTGACCACCATCCGCTACCCAATCGAGATGATGGCTGAAAAAGCCGCTAAACTGGCACTCCAATTAGCCCGTGGCGAAACGATAGAAAAAGAACCGATGATTTTCTCACCGACTTTGGTGCGTCGAGATTCGGTAGAAAAAATCTGACGCACTCAGGTTACACTTTCACTCGCCACTTTGGGCATCAATACTCAACATCTAAGCGACGCACCCACCTTAAACGTCAAATTGGTAAATGGTGGTATGAGTATATTCTTGCCCTGGCAGAGTAATACAGCTGGGTTGCTGCCATTCGGCATGATTGGGAGCATCCGGCAAGTATTGAGTTTCTAATGCGACCCCCGTATAGCCTTGATAAACCCCACCGCGCCGATTGGGCGTCCCCGATAACCAATTTCCACTATAAAGTTGTATGGCAGGCTTAGTCGTAAATACGCTCATGGTTACCTTTGCATCTGGTGACTTCAGTTGCGCGGCGCACACGGTTAAATCAGCTTTATCAGGCAATAAATAACTGTGGTCATACCCTTTGCTTGCTTGTTGCTGCTCATCTTTGAGTAAGTCACGACCTATTGATTTTGCAACGCGAAAATCAAAGCCCGTGTCGATGACAGATTTTGGCCCTGACAATGGGATTCCATGTGGATCTGTGGGTAAAAATTGATCGGCTTTTATAGAAAGTGAATGATCTAAAATCGTATGATCACTCTCTGCGCCTAGCAAATTAAAATAGGCATGGTTGGTTAAATTAAGCGGCGTTGGTTTATCTGTGGTCGCTAAATAGCGGAGGATCAATTGATTCTGATCGTTCAGTTCATAGCTCACGGCAATGTCAACATTACCGGGAAAACCTTGGTCACCATCCGATGAATGGATTGAAAACGTCACTTGTTGAGCACTTTTGTGAGCAATAGTCCAACGACGCTGATCTAACCCTTCAAGACCGCCATGCAAACTATTTCCAGCTTGGTTGGTCGTCACTTGATAGCGTTGATCATTTAATTCAAATTGGCCTTTAGCGATCCGGTTGGCATAACGTCCCACAGTGACGCCCATATAGCTTTGTTGTTTCTGGAAGTCGCTCATGGTGGAAACACCCAGCAGAACTTCTCTGCGTTCCCCATCCTTAAGCGCCAACTCACAACTGAGCCATGTTGCGCCAATATCCATTAATACTACGCGGCTACCAATGCGGTTAGTCAAACTGACAAGTTGTGCCGGGTGGCCATCATAGGCTACTTGCTGAGTCATAGTGTGAACAAGTGAAGATGTGCAGCAAGCCTCCACTAGACCAGCGCCCTCTTTTGCTTGGCAGACGTAAATCGACGCTTTGAGGCCAGTCGCCACTTCATATTTCTCATCGACAGCCGCTTTCACTGCATCAACCAATGTCGGTGGGACAAGTGCCACAATACAGCCACCAAAGCCGCCCCCAGTCATACGCACACCGCCTTGGTCACCAATCACCTCTTTGATGATATCAACCAAGGTATCAATCTCTTTGACCGTAATTTCAAAATCATCACGCATCGATGCGTGCGATTGAGCCATCAGCTCGCCCATACGCTTCATGTCGTGGGCGCGCAACGCTTGGGCCGCTTCAACAGTACGGTCATTTTCAGTAATGATGTGACGAGCACGTTTAGCCACCAACTCATCAATCTCAGAAACTTTTTGGTTAAACTGTTCAATGCTTACATCACGCAGCGCTTTGACGCCAAAAATACGCGCAGCCTCTTCACACTGCTGACGGCGGGTGTTGTATTCGCTATCCACCAAGCCGCGTTTTTTATTGGAGTTGACGATCACGACGGCCATCTCTTCTGGCATTGAAACCGCTTGTGTTTCTAAGCTACGGCAATCTAAAAGTAGCGCGTGGTTTTCACGACCTTGCGCCGAAATCATTTGATCCATAATACCGCAATTACAGCCGACAAATTCGTTCTCGGCCTGTTGGCCATTTAGTGCAATTTCCGCTTGAGAAATATCCAGTTGATAAAGTTCTTTAAAAGTTTGACCGGTCACGACCTCAAGCGCAGCCGAAGAGCTAAGCCCCGCTCCCTGTGGAACATTACCGCTGACAGTAATATCCGCCCCGGTAAACGAGTACCCACGCGCAAGCAAACATTTCACCACGCCGCGAATGTAGTTCGCCCACATTTTGTCTTGTTGGAAAGTAATCTCTTGGGTGAGGTCAAACTCATCAAGTGCATTGCCATAATCAACAGATACGATGCGGACTAAATTATCTTCACGCTTGGCAGCCGCTACCACGGTTTGATAGTTAATTGCGCAGGGGAGCACAAAACCGTCGTTATAGTCGGTGTGCTCACCAATCAAATTTACACGGCCTGGCGCTTGAATGATATGACTAGGCGCGTAGCCCAACACTTGCTCAAAAGAGGCTTTCACATTTTGGATTAAATCAAACATTTGCATTCCTAAACTCATAAACTGGTTTTCATTTCTCATTAACCACTTAGCACTATGAAAAAAACTTTGTTAAGCCCAAGTCGTTGGAGGTGCAGCGAGGTGATAAGTAAATTCAGCCAATGAACATAGATTACCTATGTTCTTAGGGTGCGTTTACGCAGCAACAAAGCTACAACTTCACAGATGACGTTACTGCTCTTTGTAGTGAACATCACTTAGCTCGCGCAGACGCTGCGCCGCTTGTTCTGCGGTTAAATCTCGTTGGCTTTCAGCCAACATTTCATAACCCACCATAAACTTACGAATCGAGGCACTGCGCAGCAGTGGTGGGTAGAACAGTGCATGCAGTTGCCAATGGTCAATGTTCGTACCCTCTTCAAAGAAAGGCGCGTAATGCCAGCCCATAGAATAAGGGAAAGAACATTGGAACAGGTTGTCGTAACGGCTGGTCAGTTTTTTAATCGCAACGGCGAGATCGTCACGTTGCGCCTCACTCAACTCACTCATGCGACGGATATGCGTTTTTGGCAGCAACATGGTTTCAAATGGCCATGCAGCCCAGTAAGGCACAACAGCCACCCAATGCTCTGTTTCCAGCACAATGCGTGAGCCATCTTTCAGCTCAGCTTGCACATAATCCACCAGCAGGTTACTACCCTGTTGTTGGTAATACGCTTTTAGGTTGTGCTCCTTGCGTTCAATTTCATTGGGTAAGAAGCTATTAGCCCAGATTTGGCCGTGTGGGTGAGGCTGGGAACAACCCATGGTTTCACCTTTGTTCTCAAATGCTTGCACCCAAACGTACTCTTTACCTAACTCTTCGATTTGATCGTTCCACGTATCAATCACGCTGCGAATGTTGCCCACGGGTAACTCTGGCAGAGTTTTGCTGTGATCTGGAGAGAAACAAATCACTCGGCTCAAACCACGCACACCTTGAGTTTTGAATAGAGGGCTATCGGACTCCGGTGCATCTGGTGAATCTACCATCAGTGCTGCGAAGTCGTTGTTGAATACGTATGTACTTTGGTAGTCTGGGTTGACATCACCAGAGATACGCTCGTTTGTCGGGCAAAGAAAACACTTCTCATCATAACTTGGCAGTTCATCTACCGCTGGCTTTTCATCAGCCCCGCTCCAAGGGCGTTTGGCGCGATGTGGTGAGACTAAAATCCACTGCCCCGTGAGTGGGTTGTAGCGACGATGTGGGTGATCCACTGGGTTAAATTCAACATTCGACATATTGCTTACTCAATTATGCTATTTGATAGTCCGACGCGTCACGCCGGATAAAACTAGTACCCTTGCGGGTTATTGGATTGCCAATGCCATGTATCAGCAGCCATTTCATTGATACTGCGCGTCGCCTTCCAAGCCAGATCTCGCTCCGCTTTTGTGGTACTAGCCCAACACTCGGCAATATCACCCGGGCGTCGTGGGCAAATCTCATAAGCAATAGGAACACCACTTGCTTGAGCAAAGGCTGAAACTATCTCTAACACACTCGATCCGTTACCCGATCCAAGGTTGTAAATATGCCTTCCCGCTTTCATCGCAACCGTATTTAAAGCGGCCAAATGGCCATCGGCTAGATCCATCACATGAATGTAATCACGCACACCCGTACCATCCGGTGTGGGGTAGTCGCTACCAAATATGGATAACTTCTCGCGGCGCCCTACCGCAACTTGGGCAATAAACGGCATCAGATTATTCGGCACACCTTGCGGGTCTTCGCCCATAGTGCCCGAAGGGTGAGCCCCCACAGGGTTGAAGTAACGCAGTAAGGTCACACTCCAATCTGGCTCAGCAACCACTAAATCCGATAGGCACTGCTCAATCATATATTTGCTACGACCGTAAGGATTGGTGGTTGATCCGGTTGGAGAATCTTCAGTTATCGGCACGATTTCAGGATCGCCATACACTGTCGCCGATGAACTGAATACAATACTTTTCACTCCAGCTTTACGCATACTGCGCGCTAGCACCAACGAACCATTGACGTTATTGTCATAATATTCGAGCGGTTTTATCACGGATTCACCGACAGCTTTTAAACCTGCAAAATGAATCACAGCATCAATATTATGTTCAGCAAATACCTTATCGAGAAAGGCCTCATCACGGATATCACCATGATAAAACACGGGCGTTTTATCTGTCAGTGCATGGATACGGCTTAATACTTCAATCTTCGCGTTAGATAAGTTGTCAACGATAATGGGGTCGATACCCGCTTGTATCATTTGTACACAGGTATGACTTCCGATATAGCCCATACCGCCCGTCACTAATACTTTCACCATACTCTCCTATTGGGATACCGATAGAGGTTGATTTTCGCTTTTGAAAAAGTCTAACAGCCTTACTCGCTTTTAATCTGTGATCAAAACACCACAATGTAAACGTTTCCACGAAAACTCTAAAACAATTCCCTTCACTTAACTGATTTTATTTAAATTACGTATACAATACGCACAGGTAGGCTCTAGTGAGATGTTTTGCTGCCCACCACCTTGCACCATCATCTTCTCTAGTTCGACTTACCTTGCTGAGTTTTAGCCCATGACCCAAAGCCGTGTAGAACTGAATAACCGAATGAATATCGTCACTTTGACTTGGCCGATCTTTATTGAGATTTTATTACGGACGGCGATTAACACCAGTGATGTGTTTATGCTGAGTAGTTATTCAGACAAGGCTGTATCAGCGGTTGGGGTTATCACTCAAATCAATTTTTTCTTGCTGATTGTCTCAATGATGGTCAGCAGTGGTACTGGGATCCTAATTGGGCAATACAATGGCTCTGGCCGCCAAAGTGAATCGGCACATGTTGGGGTGGCCAGTTTACTGCTTGGATTAATCATTGGCTCATCGCTCAGTTTAGCCGCTTATTTGAGCGCTAATTCAGTCATGAATGCCTACGGCCTAGAAGCGCAGGTTGCACAATATGGCTATGAATATCTGGTTATCAGTGGCAGCTTTACAGTAAACGTTACCATCGGCATTGTACTGGCGACGATTTTGCGCAGTAACGGCTACTCCAAAGCGCCGATGTTCATTAATTTATTTGCCGGATTATTGAATATCATCGGTAACTATATTGCTATTTTTCAACCCTTTGGACTGCCCGTCTACGGTGTACAAGGGGTTGCGATATCAACAGTGTTCAGCCAAATTGTCAGCACTATTTTGCTGTACTACACCGTTAAGTACTACCACATATCACTACCGGTGAAAGAGTGGAAAATCATCCCGAAGCCGCTATACCAGAAGATCATCAAGATCGGCATGATGAATGCGGGAGAAATTCTTTCCTATAACATGATGCAACTGACGGTGATTTTTTTCGTTGTAAAAATGGGCACGGCTTCACTGGCCGCGTTTACTTATGCGCAAAATATTGCCCGTCTCGCCTTTGCATTCTCAGTGGCTCTTGGGCAAGCCGGGCAAATTCAAACTAGCTACTACATTGGTAAAGGTTGGGTGGATGAGATTCTGACTAAAGTACAACAATATTTTGTGGTTGGCTTTCTCGTCTCCAGCACATTGACGATCTCAATTTATCTACTGCGCGCTGACATCACCGCCCTCTTCACTTCTGATCCTGAGATAACGGCCTTGGTCGCAGGGTTAATTGCTGGCTCCATTGCAATGGAAGCTGGGCGCACGTTTAACCTAATTTTTATTGCCGCACTCAAAGGCGCAGGAGACATTCGCTTTCCAGTGCAGATGGGCATATTAAGCATGTGGACTTTTGGCGCAGGTTTAACTTACTTATTTGGCCTACATTGGGGATGGGGAGTTATGGGTGCATGGGTGGCCATTTCGGTGGATGAATGGTTTAGAGGCATCATCATGTTTAGGCGTTGGCGATCTAAGGCTTGGACTAAGTTTAAACTCAGTTAACCCATGCCTGTCTGTTTATCGTTTTTCTGCGGTTTACAAATGGTTAAGGATTAAATTTGAATCTGCTCAAACATCCTTTTAAAGTAGCGAAACAACGTCTCTTTAAGAGTGCTTATGCACATGTTTACTATTTTCAAAACTTTTTTTCTGCTTGGGTGGATAAGCTTTGGTGGGCCAGCCGCTCACATTGGTTATTTCCGCAATACATTCGTTGAAAAATTAAAATGGATTGAAGATAAAGAATACGCACAGATCGTTGCCTTAAGTCAGTTTTTGCCAGGGCCAGGTTCAAGCCAAGTTGGGTTTGCACTAGGATACCATCGTGGTGGCTTATTGGGTGGATGCGCCGCTTTTGCTGGTTTTACACTCCCTTCGGTTTTGATCATGGTTGCCCTTGCCATCGCCAGCAGCCAATTACTACAAACCCCCTTATTTCAAAACGTGATTCACGGCTTAAAACTGCTAGCCGTTGTGGTTGTCGCGGATGCCACATGGGGAATGTATAAAAACTTCTGTAAGAATCGCTTAACTGTTGGGTTGTGTGTGGCCACCGCTGTGATGCTGATTGTTGCACCCAGTATTGGAACGCAAATCGGAGTTCTCATTGCGGCAGCGCTGATCGGAGTGAAATGGCTCCCTAGTCAAGATTTAGCCACTGAACGTTCATTTGTCCCCACTTTCATCCCTTTCGCTCTCTTTATTGGCTTACTGGTCGGTTTACCTTTTGCCGCCCACTTAATGCCTGAAATCGCTCTATTTAACCACTTTTATCAAGCGGGTAGCTTAGTGTTTGGCGGTGGGCATGTCGTGCTTCCATTGCTGCAAAATTTAGTTGGCGACGCACTTGACCCGAATCTGTTTTTAACAGGATATGCCGCAGCACAAGCGGTTCCTGGTCCAATGTTTACCTTCGCCACTTACATTGGTTACGCTCTACTACCACAAGCGCCAA
The DNA here is from genome assembly GCF_963887575.1 of Vibrio sp. 3-2(1). Lineage (NCBI taxonomy): Bacteria > Pseudomonadati > Pseudomonadota > Gammaproteobacteria > Vibrionales > Vibrionaceae > Vibrio > Vibrio sp. 3-2(1). Next base: position 881,371 of record NZ_CAWPGB010000011.1, read on the forward strand.
TCTTAGGCGCAACTCTGGCGACCATTGCCGTCTTTTTGCCGGGTTTTTTGTTACTGCTCGGCGTGCTTAAAAATTGGCAAGCCTTAGCAAACTATCGATCAGTATCAGGAGCAATCAACGGTGTTAACGCCGCCGTCGTTGGTTTGCTGCTCTCAGCCTTATATCACCCTGTATTTACAAGCTCGGTCAGCAATCATCTAGATATGGCGATCGTTCTGACCGGTTTTTACCTACTAAAACAGCTCAAACTGCCTATTGTCTGGCTGGTTATATTCTTTATGCTCAGTGGTATTGCACTTGGATTAAACTGAAACTGGCCATACGCCTTGTGACTAAACATGGCGTCAAATAGCCGTATTTATCTAGTGACCCAGCGTCATCCAACTGCTTTCCAGTACCACCTCATATTGCTTGATTATATAACCCATTTTTTAGTTAAATTTAACGCACGCATCGCTTATCTGTTCTAAACTTATCAATTAGAAGAGCCTCTCCATTTCAACCTTGGAGACCCTGTAGCGCAGAGGAACACGCGATGGATACGCATAGCAAAGGTTGCGAGCACGCCTATTTTCCACATGTTGGTCCACTCAATAAGCAACTGGCTAACATACACCAACGAATGCAAGTCAAAGTCCCAGAGATTGACCGTATCTCTTTTGCGCTATACGACCATCATCATGATAATTTGAAAACCTACGCCGACAGCACCTTTCACGGGGGCGAGCTTATACATTACGAGTTTCCACTTGCTGAGCTTCCAGTCCTTAAGCAATGTGCACAAAACGGCCAGAGTCGTAGCGTTGAAAATATCCCAATCCAATTGAAGCCAGACTATCCTCATACTCGCTGGCTAATTGAGCAAGGTTATTGTTCATCACTGGCGATTCCGACTTACCACCAGCAAGCATTTATTGGCTTTATTTTCCTCAACTCGTGTCAAAGCCATTTGTTTACCGAACAGGTAAGGCAGAATGTAGAACCTTTTATTGAGATGATTCGCTTTGCAGTTTGCTCTGAATACGATTTAGTCCACACTATTTTAGAGACTGTAAATTTGACTCAAGCGCGCTCCCCAGAGCATCAACTGGAATCGAAAGAGCATAAAGAACGTATTAGCTGTTATGCCAAAGTCATCGCTACTGAGGTTGCTGACATTTATCAACTGGATGATGAAACCATTGATAACATCATCCAGTTTTCGCGCTATCACGACATAGGCAAACTTGCCCTACCGACAAGCTTATTACTTAACCCAAATTCATTAGATAAACCAGAGCGCGCTCAACTGTATAGCCACATAGAAAAAGGGATTGAAATCATTAATCAAATTATTGATGACATAGGTACACCTGATCACCCTTGCATATCCATATTAAAAGAGATCGTCGCTTATCATCATGAGTTTTTGGATGGCAGTGGCTATCCTTACGGCCTAATGCAAGACAATATCCCGATATCGGCACGCATTATTGCTGTTGCCAACGTCTTTGATGCCTTAACAAGCCATCGTCCATACAAACAAGCTTGGTCTGTTCCTTTTGCCCTTCTCGAACTGGAAAAAATGGTCGTGAGCGGCAAGCTTGATAAACACTGTGTCAATGCCCTTCGCTATCATCAAGATTACTTAAAACATGTGATTGATATTCACCCAGAAATCGACCCGAAGGATAGATTCAACTGAACAGAAATAAACGTCACTCTGAGGTAATAGTGTCAAAATAAGAAAGTGAATCCAGCGCGCAACTTTAACGTTTAGTAACTACAATCTTCTTTTACCTAACCATTCCACCATGCTAAAGTTAACAAAACATTAACATAAGAATAATAATATTTTTGCCAATAACATGGAGTTAGAGAATGATTCAGCCTAACGAGTTAAGCAAAGCAACTTGTGCTCTCCCACCACCGAATGAAATGATCTTGAAATGGGCAGCGGAACGCCCCAACCAAGTTTATTTAAGACAAATTATTAACCGAAAATTTGTTGAATACACCTATGCTGAAGTGGCCGACAAAGCACTCAGGCTCGCCTCGGCGCTACAAGCGCTAGGGGCAAAACCCCAAGATAAAATTGCACTCATTTCCAAAAACTGCGCTGAATGGTTTGTGTGTGATCTCGCAATGATGCTCGGCGACTTTGTCAGTGTTCCCATTTTTCCAACAGCTGGCGCCGATACCATCGAATACTGCCTCACCCATAGCGAAACAAAAATAGTCATTGTAGGTAAACTCGATAACGGCCAAGCCACCCAACAAGTATTGAGCCATTTGCCAGATATCATCAGTATTGCGCTACCCTATGATTCTGCTCCCACTTGCGATCACCTGTTTACAAAATTGATTGAGCACTATCCGCCAAGCACAGAACGCCCTGTACATCATGACAATAAGTTGATGTCTTTAGTCTATACATCGGGTACGTCGGGCTTGCCGAAAGGGGCTATGCTGACCTACGGTGCATTTAGCTGGTCAGCTCAGCAGCTTATAAACCACATTGGCATTCAAGAAAACGACCGTTTATTTTCCTACCTCCCTTTGGCTCATATTACTGAACGTGTTTATATTTTTGGCTCTTCCATCATGGGTGGGGTACAAACGGCTTTCCCTGAATCATTAGACACCTTTATTGAAGATGTCAAAATGCAGCGCCCGACGCTCTTTATCTCAGTACCAAGGTTATGGACTCTATTTCAGCAACGCATTCAAGACAAATTACCGCAGAAAAAGCTCAATTTTCTGCTAAAGATCCCTTTTGTAAGCACGCTGATTAAGAAGAAACTTGCTGATGGCTTAGGGCTTGATCAAGCACGTGTGCTTGGTTGTGGCTCTGCTCCCGTATCACCGGCGTTATTAGAGTGGTATCACCAAATTGGGCTAAACATTACCGAAGCTTGGGGCATGACAGAATCTTTTGCTTATAGCACCCTGAACTACCCGTTTAGAGCCGACAAATTGGGGTCGGTTGGACGAGCAGGCCCAGGAATCGAACTTAAAATCGCTAATAATGATCATGAGATTATGGTGCGTGGCCAAGGACTATTTTCTGGCTATTATAAAAATGACATTGCAACTCAAGAGTCATTTGATAAAGAAGGATGGCTACATACTGGCGATATCGGTTTTATTGATGCTGAAGGTTATCTCACCATTCAAGGGCGCAAAAAGGACACATTTAAAACAGCCAAAGGCAAGTTTGTGGCTCCCGTACCTATCGAAAATAAACTGTTCGAATACACTCGAGTCGAGATGATGTGTCTGATTGGCTTAGGGCTTCCCGCCCCTATTTTGCTGGTTGTTCCACATAATTTTCCTCACTTTGATCGCGTTCGTTATGAGCGTACTACTCAAAAAGTCATTAAGCGGATGAATGAGGAATTGGAATCGCATGAGCAAATCAAAGGCGTGCTAATGATAAAGGAGCCATGGTCAATCGAAAATGGTGTCCTCACTCCTACCTTAAAAATCAAGCGGCATGTATTAGAACAGAAATATCATGAAATGGGGCACAATTGGCCAAAAGGACAACTGGTTGTTTGGGAAGAGTAATCCATTCTAATTGAGCAGGTTGGACTTAACCTCTAACCTGCCAATACACCAAGTTTTCACACTAACAACCTCCTATATTGCCTAATATTTTGTCCTAATTTAACTCCTGTGCCTGCTATACTTAGCTTAAATAACGCCATTGAATAATTGGATCATGACACAAGATAATAACCCGCTGCATGGGGTCACTTTAGAAAAACTACTCACGGAGCTCGTTGAATACTATGGCTGGGAAGAGCTCAGCTATATGGTCAATATTAACTGCTTTAAAAAGGATCCGAGTATTAAATCAAGCTTGAAGTTTTTACGTAAAACTGAATGGGCACGTATTAAAGTTGAAGAAATCTATATCAACCTTAAGGGCTAACTAAACGATATGAATTGAGTGGTATAAACTACCTTCACCCAGCAGTTTCCACTTCGGTTCTGCTTTTATCGGTTTTTATGCCTTTTTCTATTTCGTTGTTACATAAAAAAGCCCCACCAGCTTTCACTGGTGGGGCTTTTTACGTTCAGCTTAGCTTTTAAGAATTACTTCTTATCTGCTTCTTTACGTGCTTTAACGTCAGCAATAACTTGCTCTGCAACGTTTGCAGGACATGCAGCGTAGTGTGAGAACTCCATAGAGAACTGACCACGACCAGATGTCATTGTACGTAGGTGACCGATATAACCAAACATTTCAGATAGAGGAACGTTCGCTTTAATACGTACACCTGTTACGCCAGCTTCTTGATCTTTAATCATGCCACGACGACGGTTAAGGTCACCGATAACATCACCAACGTGATCTTCTGGAGTAAACACGTCAACGTGCATAATTGGCTCTAGAAGTTGAGCGCCAGCTTTAGGCATAGATTGACGGAATGCACCTTTCGCTGCGATTTCAAATGCGATTGCAGATGAGTCAACTGCGTGGAAGCCACCATCGAACAGTTCAACTTCAACGTCTAATACAGGGAACCCAGCAAGAACACCTTGGTCCATCATAGACTTAAAGCCTTTCTCTACCGCAGGCCAGAATTCTTTAGGTACGTTACCACCAACAACTACTGATTTGAACGTGAAACCTGAATTTGGCTCACCTGGTTTGATACGGTAGTCGATCTTACCGAACTGACCAGAACCACCAGACTGTTTCTTATGCGTATAGCTGTCTTCAATTGCTTTAGTGATAGTTTCACGGTAAGCAACTTGAGGAGCACCAACGATAAGATCAATGCCGTGTGTACGCTTAAGGATATCAACTTTGATATCTAGGTGAAGTTCACCCATACCTTTTAGGATGGTTTCGCCAGTTTCTTCATCAGACTCAACTTGGAATGATGGATCTTCTGAAACCATTTTACCTAGCGCAATACCTAACTTCTCAGAACCGCCTTTGTCTTTAGGAGCAACAGCGATAGAGATTACAGGCGTTGGGAAAATCATTGGCTCAAGAGTACATTCGTGTTTAGGATCACATAGAGTGTGACCAGTTTTCACGTTTTTCATACCAACGATAGCGATGATATCACCCGCTTGAGCGGAATCAAGTTCGTTACGATCGTTCGCGTGCATCTCAACCATACGGCCAATACGCTCAGTCTTACCAGTAGCACTGTTAAGAATGGTGTCACCTTTCTTCAGTTTACCAGAATAAATACGGATAAACGTTAGGGCACCAAAACGGTCATCCATGATCTTGAATGCAAGTGCGCGGAATGGTTCGTCAACAGAAACTGTTGCAACTTTACCAGTAGGCTCACCTGTTTCAGGATCAGTCAGATCTTGAGGTACAACTTCAGCTGGAGCTGGAAGATAATCAACAACGGCATCTAGTAGAAGTTGCATGCCTTTGTTTTTGAATGCTGAACCACAGAATGTAGGGAAGAACGCTAATTCACGAGTACCCTTACGGATACAAGCTTTTAGTTGCTCAATAGTTGGCTCTTCGCCTTCCATATAAGCCATCATTAGCTCGTCGTCTTGCTCTACTGCAGTTTCGATTAGCATTTCACGGTATTCTTCAACTTGCTCTACCATGTCTGCTGGAATTTCTTTGATTTCGTAGTTTTCTGGCTGACCTGAATCATCCCAAACGTAAGCTTGACGGTTTAATACGTCAACAACGCCAACGAATTCGTCTTCACGACCAATTGGAAGAGTCATAACAAGTGGGTTTGCGCCAAGAACTTTCTTCACTTGTCCTACAACGCGGAAGAAGTCTGCACCCATACGGTCTAGTTTGTTTACGAAGATCAGACGAGCTACTTCTGAATCGTTCGCGTAACGCCAGTTAGTTTCTGACTGAGGTTCAACACCGCCAGAACCACAGAATACACCAACACCGCCATCAAGAACTTTCAGAGAACGGTAAACTTCAACTGTGAAGTCAACGTGCCCAGGAGTATCGATAACGTTAAAACGGTGATCTTTCCAGAAACAAGTCGTCGCTGCTGATTGAATTGTGATACCGCGTTCAGCTTCTTGATCCATGAAATCCATGGTAGAAGCGCCATCGTGTACTTCACCTGTACGGTGGATTTTACCAGTAAGCTTAAGAATACGCTCAGTGGTAGTGGTTTTACCGGCATCAACGTGCGCGAAAATACCAATGTTTCTGTATTTTGATAAATCTGCCATTGTCTTACTCTGTTAATAAGGTATAAAGTGCGCGCAGAGTATATCACAATCTGTCAAGACTGATACCCTTGCATACGCTTGCTTGAAAAAAAATATAGTACGGTTACGAACTGTCGGTGAAATATAGGTCATAACCGTAAAAGAGGCGAGTTTAATTAAGATTTATAACTCATCAAATGCTTCAATTGCTTCAGATAATTTCTTCACACCGTGCAATTGCATGCCAGGTATTCCACCTTTAGGCATATTCGCCATCGGAATAATTGCTTTCTTAAAACCATGTTTAAATGCTTCATTTAATCGCTCTTGACCACTAGGTACTGGGCGAATTTCTCCGGCCAAACCGACTTCGCCAAACACGACAACATCTTTAGCAAGTGGTTTATCTCTGAAGCTTGAAAGCAGTGCCATCAGAAGAGCTAAATCGGCGCTTGTTTCCGTCACTTTAACGCCACCAACCACATTAACAAACACATCTTGATCGGACATTTGTAAGCCACCGTGCTTGTGAAGCACTGCTAACAATAAAGATAAGCGATTTTGCTCAAGCCCAACGGCGACCCGCCTTGGGTTCGCTAATTGTGAATAGTCAACCAGTGCTTGGATCTCCACTAGTAGTGGACGCGTTCCTTCCCATACGACCATCACCGAACTGCCTGAAGTATCTTCTTCGCCTCGCGAAAGGAAAATGGCAGAAGGATTACTCACTTCACGCAAGCCCTGTCCCGTCATGGCAAAAACGCCGAGTTCATTGACCGCACCAAATCGGTTCTTGTGACTGCGCAATGTACGAAAACGACTATCAGTCCCTCCGTCGAGCAATACCGAGCAGTCAATAATATGCTCTAGCACTTTTGGGCCAGCCAAAGAACCGTCTTTAGTAACGTGTCCGACTAAAAATACGGCAACGTTATTTTGCTTAGCGTAGCGTGTAAGCGTTGTCGCAGACTCGCGCACTTGTGCCACCGTACCGGGAGAGGATTGGACGTCGGCCACATGCATCACTTGAATTGAGTCTATGACCATGATGCGGGGCTGCTCTTTTTCAGCGATTTGGCAAATGCGATCTACATTGGTTTCCGACAGCATTTTAAGCTTATCTTTAGGTAAACCAAGACGAGAGGCTCGCATCGCGACTTGCTGAAGCGATTCTTCACCCGTGACATACAAAGCAGGCATTGACGCTGCGAGCTGACACATGGTTTGCAGCAATAAAGTCGATTTCCCAGCGCCAGGGTTACCACCGATTAAAATCGCCGCGCCGGGTACGACACCACCACCCAATACTCGGTCCAACTCTTTAAAGCCGCTAGAAAACCGTGGAACTTCCTGCAGATTAATATCCGACAGCACTTGGACTTGTGATTCCGTTACCGCCCCAGCGTAACCACCTAGTCGCTCATTACGTGCAACCTGCGGCGATGCTGCCAAGCGTACTTCGGTGATAGTATTCCATGCACCACAAGCACTACATTGACCTTGCCAACGCGGAAAATCTGCGCCGCAATCATTACATACATAGGCGCGTTTTGCTTTTGCCATGCTTCCTCAACAATTCCTGTTTCTTGTTGGTAACCTATACTTTTCAAGCTTAAAGATTAAACTGTTAAGTAATCATGAAGTGATATAGGTTGATTTACGTTTAAATAAAGGTTGAACCTTCGCAACAGATAACTAAAGATTATGATAACGATGCCGATTAATCTTTAAGACGGACACTCTAACAGAAAAGTATGCAGCAATCTGAAATTCTATCAATCGCAGAGCGTTTGATCCCAGCTTACCGTTCATCTGATTTTGAACATCTTCTTTCTCAAATGACAGAAGATGAATCCCCGTCGGCAAAATTACTGGTCAAAATGGAGCTCAATCGCATCATGGCTCCTTGTGTTAAAAGTATTGACTTGCGAGGTCGGGTACAAGGGGAATGCCGAGAATATGAATTAGATGGCCGCAAACATTGGTTCGACGATGTGGCCTTTAACGCGTATCACAAAGGGGTCAAAAAATTTGGTGCGTACACGGAAGGTGTATGGGAAGCATTAAACAATACGCCAAACAACTTCCGTGTGATGCAACAACGTGGTGCCCAAAACCCACAAAAAGACGGTGGTGGCAGTACGTTTTTTGAGGCTGAGCCAATTAAGCTTGGTTATGATCTCAAGCGTCAAGAAAATCGCTTGAAAGTCACCTCACAAGTTGAAATTCACCTACCTAGTAAACAGCTGGTCAATGGCCTCAGTGTTGATCTATCTGTTTCGGGTGCAAAATTTAAAGTTCCCGCCGCTTTTAACTACAAGCTCGGTGAGGTGATCAAAGTCTATTTTTCCGAACTCAACAAAACGTCAGAAGTGGTTGGACTGCACCACGCCATTGAATATCGTATTTTAGGTATTGATGAGTCTTACGATAACGATGCCGTGAAATTTCTGCGTACACTAAAACTTTCCGACACTAACATCATCGAAAAAGTGATTACTGAATCGCTGCAAAATAACACTCAAAAAGCGCGCCACGATAACCAAGATAAACTCATCCGAGCTCGAACCCGTGGTTACGAGCACACCTATTTAAAACACACCTGTAACTTACCAGTGTTTTTTAGTGGCAGTGAATTGAAGTTGGTGCTGCTGACTGAAAATAACCAACCAATCTGGCAATACTGGCACGACGAGCGTAATCAACAAGCACTCGGTTCGTTATTCAATAAAGAGCGGATGGAACAGTTAACCAAGCCGGGGATGCGGGGTAGCAATAATGTGCTTTATGCTTTTAAGCATGAACATCAGGAAAAAACGCTCTTTTTTTCAATGATGATGCCAGAGGCCAACCGTGAACAAAGAAAAATGTTTTGGCATGTTGGCGCTCGTCGACAAAGTTGGAAAGCGTTTCGCTTATTTGTCTTTGAACTCTCGGATGAAGAGCGTCAAGAACTTGCGGTTCATGCCCATGAATTGTCAGATCGCTCAAGCCACTTAACGCACTGTGGCGTTTTACAAGAAATTGGCGATGAGGATTCGGCAAAAGATTACCTATTGACTGACAAACCCAATTTACCCAATAGCGAACTCAATAAATTTCGTCATCCAAGGCAAATCATTGGTCAACCTACAGGCATTTATTTTGATGCTCGCTCGCGTAGAAAAGAGCCTCGTTACCAATTCAAGACACCGCTAACCATCACCTCAGACTCTGGAGTAAATGCGACTGGCCATACGGTTGATTTATCCAAACGTGGTTTAAGTATTATTGTTGATACACCACTACCAGTGAAAGCAGGCGATAACGTCACCATCAATTACCACGAATTACAGCTTTACGACAAAAAGCTGCCACTGCATAGCCTTCCCTATAATGTCATTCGAATTGGGCCCGAAGGTCGGCGTCTACAATTGGTGATAGAAGAAAATATACATACCATCAAAACAATCGCTTTTTTCAATAGCATTATTGAAAACAATCAAGATAAGTTGTTACAGAAAGAAGAAGTGCTACCAAGTCATAACTTGCTGGAAGGGTTGCACAACATTTTGCTTGATAAGATGATAAGTTCGCCAATTTTCGTTGATAAACACGGTGCAAATTTACGCCCTAAAGTGATTGGCGTGAATTATCCCTTGCCGCCTCATCTTGTGTTACTGGCTAAATTAGGCCAAGAAAATCGCATCACGTTAGAGCCAATATTCAAAGGTCACACCAATACGCTACTGGCTAAACCGATGCGGCGCATTGAAGGAGCGATACCGCAATATCACGACGTTTATATTGCGGCAATCAAATTTGGCACGCGTATTCAATCAATCCAATCGAAATTATTAAGTGATTTTGAAAACACTAAAGAGCGTATTGATTTCATTCAAAAAGCGCAGCACATGGGTGAAATTTACATCTTGAGGATTTGCAGTGCACCCGTCTTTGACCCAATAACTACGCTGCTGCGCAGTGATCTCAATGAGTTGGCACAAATTAGTCTTCATCACGCTCGTACGTTAGAAAAAGAGATCACCTCGATCATTGGTTATGGTGAAATTATTGATATTACAGAAGAAGTATTAATTCGATTAGAACTAACTTTGTAATAGAGACTGATTTTGTAATAGAGAGAGTGAGCATCGCCCACTCTCTTATCTCTCACGGTTGGGCCTTACTTAACTTAAGGTTTCACTTTCCAACTGAGTTTTTGCTGCTTCACCAATGAGGCAGAGAGAATACAGAGCACGCCGCCAAGGCCTGCAAAACGCACAGCCGCTTGCGCTTTTGCTTCCACTTTAGGTTTTGCGTGATAAGCAACGCCTAACCCTGCCGCAGCCATCATAACTAAATCATTAGCCCCATCGCCAACCGCGACAGTATTGTGCAATTCAATCTCATAACGTTGTGCTAACTCAACCAAAATATCGGCTTTGGTTTGTGCCGAAACGACATCACCTAGTACTTGACCAGTAAGCTTGCCATCAACAATTTCCAACGTATTGGATTGCGCATGATCAAGTTGCAGTTCGCTTTTTAAATAATCTGAAAAATAGGTAAAGCCACCGGATGCAATCGCCGTTTTCCACCCCAATGCATGCAGTGTCGCCACCAGTTCACGTAAATCGGGCATCATGGGTAATGTAGAGCGAACCGCTTCAAGAATCGACTCATCGGCACCAGCAAGCTTTCCAACCCGCTGACGCAAGCTTTGCTCAAAATCCAATTCACCTTGCATCGCTCGCTCAGTGACTTCGGCTACCTCCTCTCCGACACCCGATAACTTAGCTATCTCATCAATGCATTCAATTTGAATCGCCGTGGAGTCCATATCCATCACAATCAAACCCGGTTTAGAAAGGTCTGGTACTTCACACAAACGGGCATAATCAATTTCGAGCCCTTGTAAAATTTTCTCGTGCTCTGTCGTCAGCTCACCTGACATCAGCGCCACTTCATAATGTCCCACTTTCCACATATCGAGGACAGCGTTGTAGTAACCGGTAAAAAAATCAATATCATCAAAGTGTTGAGTGGAGAGATAAGGTGCAAAAACAATCCAACTTGCTTTTGCTTTGTCAAATTGTGAAGAGAAACGAGTTTCAGGCAAGCGGTTGAGCAGCGTTGTGTGCCTTTTGATCGGCAATGTTTTGAGGGCATCCATGTTTATCATTCCTTAATCAATCCTTTTCCTTCAGCCTGCTTAAACGCACCACAAGCAAAATGGGATCAACTCGATTCAATGCTCGAGTATCAATAAATGGGTGTATGCCCCTGACGTTACCCTATTGCAATTTAAAAACGCAAGTCTCAATATGAGTAAAGTTTTTATTTATCCAATCAGGTGGGTTATGGACGGCTCTTTATTTTCATTTCGCGTCGCAATTCGTGTGCTTACCGTCATTTTATTAGCAGGCATGTTCTTCTTTACCGTAAAAAACAGCGTTGTGATCAGTAAAGGTAACGAACGAATTCAGGCCAACCAACTAGAAACATTAACTAAGGTTTTGATTTCACAGGCATCATTATCTGCGGGCAGCATGATATCAGAGCAAGATCAAGAGCGCCTGCTAGCCCTTACCAACCAGTTAGCTCAAGACAAACTGGTGTTTGATGCCACCATTTATGATTCCGAAGGGGTCAAATTAGCCGCCAGCGATAACGCGTTAAGCGTACGCGAAGTATTAGGATTGGATACACCACTGCGCACGGCCAGCATTGGCCGTCAGCAACTGGTTGAGCCTGTATATCATGAAAGCAGTATTATTGGTTTTATCCGCATTACTTTTGAAACTGGCCGCGTCACCGCAATTTCAGATCACCACTATCGTAAAAGTGATCGCTACATGTATCTCATGCTGCTAACCAGCTTTGTCAGCGGTGTATTGCTCACACTGCTACTACTGCGTCGAAAACCGAAGAGTGGTGGTGAGAACCTGCTGCTACAGAATGTGGATGATATGACTTAGCAGGCTTTGTAAATAAAAAAAACCTCAGTTGCGACACTGAGGTTTTTTATAAAAGAATATTATTGAGCGTCGCCAATCAATACTGAATCTAACGCAATTTCAATCATTTCATTGAAAGTGTTTTGACGCTCTTCTGAAGTCGTTTGCTCGCCAGTTTTGATGTGATCAGACACAGTGCAAATCGTCAGTGCTTTTGCGCCATATTCCGCCGCTACGCCGTAGATTCCTGCCGCTTCCATTTCTACACCAACAATGCCGTATTTATCCATCACATCGAACATCTCTGGATCTGGCGTGTAGAAAAGCTCTGCGGAGAACAAGTTACCCACTTTCACGTTAATACCACGCGCCGTAGCCGCTTCTTCTGCGGCTTTAACCATTTTGTAATCGGCAATCGCAGCAAAGTCGTGGTCTTTAAAACGGATGCGGTTAACTTTGGAATCGGTACAAGCCCCCATACCAATCACAACATCACGCACTTTGATATCGTCGCTGACCGCACCACAGCTTCCGACACGGATCACTTTTTTCACGCCAAAATCTTTGATAAGTTCCGTCACGTAAATTGAGCATGAAGGGATCCCCATGCCATGGCCCATTACCGAAATTTTACGACCTTTGTACGTCCCTGTATAACCAAACATGTTGCGGACATCACACACTTGAACCACATCATCAAGGAAAGTTTCTGCGATGTATTTTGCGCGAAGTGGGTCACCCGGCATTAAAACAACGTCTGCAAATGCACCCATTTCAGCATTAATATGTGGAGTTGCCATTAAAAGTATCCTTTATCTAAATTGACCAAAGAATAGAGAGTGATCTCTCTATTCATCCTCAAAAAATGAATCGCTACGCTTACTGTAAGAAATTAGTGCCGTAATCCATCGCAGACGTACCGAAATAGTGCGCCAGTGACTGACCAATATCAGCAAACGTCTCACGGCGGCCCAATGAACCGGGGGCCACTTTATGCCCATAAATCAAGACTGGAATGTGCTCGCGCGTATGATCCGTACCCGGCCAAGTTGGATCGCAACCATGGTCCGCTGTAAGAATAAGTACATCGTCCTCTTCCATTAACTCAAGCACTTGTGGCAGACGCTTGTCAAAGTACTCCAGTGCCGCAGCATAGCCCGCTACATCACGGCGATGGCCATAAGCAGAATCAAAATCAACGAAGTTAGTGAAGACGATGGTGTTATCTTTCGCTTGTTTGATTTGTTCTAGTGTTGCATCAAATAAAGCCGGGATGCCTGTCGCTTTGACTTTATGAGTGATGCCGCAGTAGGCGTAAATATCAGCAATTTTACCAATAGAAACCACGTTACCTTGCTTCTCATCAACCAATTTTTGCAGCACGGTCGCCGCTGGCGGCTCAACGGATAAATCACGACGGTTGCCAGTACGAGCAAATTCTCCCGCTTTCGGGCCAATGAACGGGCGCGCAATCACGCGGCCAATGTTGTAATCCGCCAATTCTTCACGTGCGATCTGGCAAAGTTCTAACAAACGATCAAGACCAAACGTCTCTTCGTGACAAGCAATTTGGAACACTGAGTCAGCCGAGGTATAGAAAATCGGTTTACCCGTTTTCATGTGCTCTTCACCCAAATCATCTAAAACCTGAGTGCCTGATGCATGGCAGTTACCAAGAAAACCATCCAAACCTGCGCGTTCAATAATGCGATCGGTCAGCTCTTTCGGGAAACTATTTTGCTTATCGCTGAAATAACCCCATTCAAACAGCACAGGAACACCAGCAATTTCCCAGTGACCCGAAGGAGTATCTTTACCTGATGAAAGCTCAGCTGCGTGGCCGTACGCACCGATAATATCAGCGTTGGCATCAAGCCCCGGAGCAAAACGCCCCGTTGACTCTTTATGCGCCATGGCAAGCCCCAGTTTCGATAAGTTTGGCAGCGTCAATGGGCCCTGGCGATCCACGTTATTCGCTTCGCCTTTAGCACATTGGTCTGCGATGTGGCCCAAAGTGTCAGCGCCAACATCACCAAATTGTGGTGCATCAGCGGTTTCGCCGATACCAAATGAATCTAATACTAAAATAAATGCTCTTTTCATTGCTCTCTCCAACCGATATTTTTATACGTCTTCTGCGCGAATTTGGCCGTAGACATCGGGTGTTGGTGTGTATTCTCCGCCAATTTGAATGGCGCTTTGTAATGCTTTGGCCGCTTGTTGCCATTGCGCTTCATTACGCGCATGGATCACCGCCAACGGCTTGCTGCTATCGGCAACGTCACCTAGGCGAATAAATTGGTCAAACCCAACCGCGTAATCAATAGTGTCAGTTGCGACGCGACGTCCACCGCCCATCTCCACCACGGCCATGCCAATCGCGCGAGTATCCATTGCCGATACGACGCCACTTTCTAGAGCGTAAACGGGCTTAACCAGCTCGGTTTTTTCAAGATAGTGATCGTAATTTTCAACAAAATCAGCGGGGCCGCCTAACCCTTTGACCATTTTGCCAAAGCATTCAGCCGCTTTTCCGTTATTAAGAACGGCCATCAGTTTCGCACGAGCATCACTGCTGTCTTTTGCTAAATTGCCTAATAACAACATTTCAACGCAAGAGGCCAAGGTAATTTCCAGTAAGCGAGGATTGCGATATTCACCAGTTAAAAAGCGTACCGCTTCACGCACTTCAAGGGCATTGCCTGCCGAAGAGGCCAGCACTTGGTTCATATCCGTTAAAATAGCCGTGGTTTTCGTACCGGCGCCGTTAGCCACTGCGACGATAGATTTAGCCAACTCTTCAGAAGCTTCGTAAGTCGGCATAAATGCGCCAGAACCGACTTTGACATCCATCACCAAGGAATCTAACCCAGCGGCTAATTTTTTAGAAAGAATCGAGGCGGTGATGAGTGAAATATTGTCGACCGTTGCGGTAATGTCACGTGTGGCGTATACGCGTTTATCCGCTGGCGCGAGATCACCCGTTTGGCCGATGATAGCAACGCCCGCTTCTTTGGTTACTTGACCAAATACGTCATTACTTGGCGTGATGTTATAACCGGGAATCGACTCCAATTTATCCAGCGTGCCGCCCGTATGACCAAGGCCACGCCCTGAAATCATAGGAACAAAACCACCGCAGGCTGCGACCATGGGACCAAGCATCAGCGAAGTAACATCGCCCACACCGCCAGTTGAGTGTTTATCAACGATAGGGCCACCGAAGTTCATCGCATCCCAGTTGATCACCATCCCAGAATCACGCATAGCGCACGTCAGTGCAATGCGCTCTGGCATAGTCATTTCATTGAAGAAAATCGTCATGGCAAAGGCCGCAATTTGGCCTTCGGAGACGGTATTATTCGCCACACCTTGAATAAAAAAGTTAATTTCTTCGGTGGTGAGGATCTCGCCGTCACGCTTTTTACGAATGATTTCTTGAGGTAAAAAAGTTTGAGTTGAATACATTAGTTGCCTCCCAAGCATGATGCTTTGGTCAGTAAGGTAAAGAGGTAATCGGGAGCTGATGGCTCAGCTCCACGAGTCAGACTTATTATTATCAGTCCTACTTCAGCGCATAATTAATACGCAGCTGGATCGGCTTTTTGGTCTGTTACTTCTAATGTATTCAAAAGATTGGTTAGCAGGCTTGAGGCCCCAAAACGGTAGTGCATGCTGTCGGCCCAATCTGCGCCAAGTAGCTCATCAGCCATCGCGAGATACAATGCAGCATCTTGCGCTGTGCGTACACCGCCCGCAGGTTTAAAGCCTACAGTTTTGGCAACGCCCATATCGCGAATCACTTCTAGCATCATACGTGCGTATTCTGGTGTTGCATTCACAGGGACTTTGCCCGTTGAGGTTTTGATGAAATCAGCGCCCGCTTCAATACAGATTTGAGACGCTTTTTTGATTAATGCTTCTTCTTTTAGCTCACCAGTTTCGATGATCACTTTAAGCAGAATGTCACCACACGCGGCTTTGCATTGCTTAACAAGATCAAAACCGACTTGCTCATTACCGGCGATTAATGCGCGGTAAGGGAACACAACGTCGACTTCATCAGCACCGTACGCAACAGCGGCTTTAGTTTCCGCAACGGCAATCTCAATATCATCATTACCGTGTGGGAAGTTGGTAACGGTTGCGATACGAATCTCTGGCGTGCCTTGCTCACGAAGTGTCTTCTTCGCAATAGGAATAAAGCGAGGGTAAATACAAATTGCAGCGGTATTACCTACAGCCGTTTTGGCATCATGACAAAGGGCAATCACTTTCGCATCCGTGTCATCATCGTTTAGCGTAGTCAAATCCATCAATTTCAGTGCACGTAGTGCGGCTGCTTTTAAATCGCTCATTTCTATCTCCGATCAATATATTCAAATAGTTCACTAGTAAACCACGCTCAGTGTTGAGAGCGAGATGGCTTGCTAGCCACAAATGAACGGACTTGGTTCCTTGAAGACTCGAAATGCACTTGCATTTCAATTGCTATCCCTGTCACCGCACAGTACCAATTTGGCCTATGGCACAACCATGATATGCCGCTTATTTGCACTCATCGCCGTGTCTAACGTATATCCGTGTGTAACTTATACCCGTATCTAATTTATATCAAAGCAACACGACATGATAAAACGGGCTGCCTTTGCGTCAAATCATACTCCATGTATTGATTGGCGCTAGCTGATATCTTCACTCTTCTATTGAAAATGAATCTCACTGATACAGTATAGATTTTCACTACAAAACTGTAGCGTCATTCATAGAGCAAACGGTTTGTATCTCAAAAAAGATCAGCGTCAACGATAATCTCGTTTACCGATAAACTCTGATCTATCCATTAAAAGCTAACTTATAAAAGAGAGCTTGAGGTGATAAACACTGACCACCCGACTAAAGAGTGAATCACAGTATTCCTTTCGCCAAAACAAAAAAGCCCCGCAGCAATCTCTTGCTACGGGGCGATGTTAAACGGCGTCTATATCTCTTTCTCTTGTTTAATTAGAAAGAAAGGAAGAAGCCAGCAATGGTTGCTGCCATTAAGTTAGACAGTGTACCAGCACAAACGGCTTTTACACCCATCTTCGCGATATCGTGACGACGGTTAGGAGCAAGACCACCTAAACCACCGAGTAGAATCGCAACAGAAGAAAGGTTGGCAAAGCCACACAGTGCAAATGAGATGATAGCTTGAGTTTTCTCAGACATCACTGCACCAGTAGCAGCAACGATCTGTGCGTTATCACCCACGTAAGGTACGAAGTTTAGATAAGCAACAAATTCGTTTACAACCAGTTTTTGACCGATGAAAGAGCCCGCTAGCGTCGCTTCTTCCCATGGCACACCAATCAGGAATGCTAATGGAGAGAAAAGCCAACCAAGCAGTAGTTCTAGAGTCAGTTCAGGCATACCGAACCAACCACCCACACCACCAAGCATACCGTTAACTAACGCGATTAGACCAACGAAGGCAAGTAGCATTGCACCTACGTTTAGCGCAAGTTGCAGACCAACAGAAGCACCACCTGCAGCAGCATCGATTACGTTGGCAGGTTTATCATTGCCATCCATATCGCTACCCAGTTCTTCATCTGGAGTATCGGTTTCTGGTTTGATGATTTTTGCAAACAGTAGACCACCCGGTGCTGCCATGAAAGAGGCCGCAACAAGGTACTCTAGCGGCACACCCATCGATGCGTAACCAGCAAGTACACCACCCGCAACTGAAGCCAAACCACCACACATTACTGCAAACAGCTCAGATTGAGTCATTTTAGGTACAAACGGACGAACCACGAGTGGCGCTTCTGTTTGACCTACGAAAATGTTGGCTGCAGCAGACATCGATTCCGCACGAGAGGTACCGAGTGCTTTTTGTAAACCACCACCTAGAATCTTAATTACCCATTGCATAACGCCAATGTAGTAAAGCACAGAGATAAGTGCCGAGAAGAAGATTAGAGTAGGTAGAACTTGGAAAGCAAAGATGAAGCCAATACCGTCAACTGAAAAGTTAACTAGGCTGCCGAATAGAAAACCAGTACCGTCTTTACCGAAGTCGATGACGTTTTGAACACCCGCAGAGAAACCTGCAAGGAGATCACGACCCCATGGTACGTAAAGAACGAAACCACCGATAATAAATTGGATAGCAAAAGCGCCACCCACTGTTCTTAGATTGATAGCTTTGCGGTTATCAGACAGTAGAACTGCAAGTCCTAGCAGAACTGCCATACCGACTAGGCTCATAAACAGGCTCATAGTTTATGATTTCCTTATTAGGTTATTGTTGGCGTGTTATAAAATGGAGCTCATGAAGCGGGGTGATTATACTCATCACCACTAAGATAAAGTAATGCCAGCCTCACACTTTCTTATAAGATTCACTGCCCATTCACTCATTTATGTGAGCACGTTCAATATTTACTGATACTAGAATCATTAAACCTACATTTCATTTCGAATTTATTCACACCGGAAAGAACAGAGAATGGCTGTTTTTCCACAAAACATCAGCAACCGTTTGCTCTGATTGGTTCTTCAGCAACGCAAGCGTTTGTAGGATAATCGGCAGTTTTTGTGGGTGATTCGCTTGCCCTTGAAAACCATTGAGTGGCATATCAGGAGCATCCGTTTCTAGCACTAAACTTTCGATGGGGAGTGCCGCAATAGTAAGACGGGTTTTGTTGGCTCTTGGATAGGTAATAACACCACCCACGCCAATCTTAAAACCCAGTTCAATAAACTGGTTTGCCTGTTGAACGCTGCCAGAAAAAGCATGCAGCACTCCACCTTGGCTAAATTGATGTTTTTTTAACAGTTGTATAAGGCGGTTGTGCGCTTTGCGGCTGTGTAATATCAATGGAAGTCTGGCTCGTTTCGCAAGCTCTAGTTGCATTTCAAACATTGTTTCTTGCAAAACGGGAGCAATATCCGTCGTAAAATCTAAGCCACACTCCCCCAGAGCCACGCATTGAGCTGGTTTTTGAAGTAACTTTTGCTCAAGCTCGTCGATATCCGCAGGGGAAGAGGTTGATAAAAAACAGGGATGGAAACCGAGAGCAAAGTAGAGTTCAGGATAACCGTTAGCAAGCTCGGCCACTCGCTGCCAGTTACTTGGACCAACCGCGGGAATCACTATTTTCTCAACCCCTTGCTGGCGAGCTAAGTGTAAATGGTGTTCAAACTCACGCTCAAAGATAGAAAAATCGAGATGGCAATGCGTATCAAATAAACGCAGCTTCTTATTCTCGCTCACGTTCTTTACTCTGAACAGGATCTTGACGATAAGGAACACAGCTACGTTTTTTATCTGGTGTTAAACCCATGTTCTCACACCAGCGATCATAACGTGCAACCTGCTTTTTCAACCACTGCCACATAACCGCCTCTCTTACATCACTGCTCTTCGCGTTTAAAGACCAACTCAGTTGCTGATGACTCCTGTTCTACAAAATAGTAGCCAGCACTGTCAAACTGAGCCAATTGCTCTACAGAAGAGATTTGTTTATCGATAATGTAGCGCGCCATCATGCCACGAGCCTTCTTAGCATAGAAGCTAATGACTTTGTATTGCCCTTTCTTACAATCCTTAAATACCGGAGTAATGATGCTCCCCTTAAGCTTTTTCGGATTAACCGCTTTAAAATACTCGTTGGAAGCGAGATTAATCAACACATCATCGCCTTGCTCTTTCAGAGCTTGATTGAGTTTATCGGTAATGATATCCCCCCAAAACTGGTACAGGTTAGTCCCCCTCGGGTTACCCAATCTCGTGCCCATCTCCAAACGGTACGGTTGCATCAGATCCAGTGGTTTCAATACACCATACAAGCCAGAGAGCATTCTTAAATGCTGTTGTGTATGTTCAAATCCGGCATCCGATAATGTTTCTGCTTCAAATCCTGTATAAACATCCCCTTTAAACGCCAAAATGGCAGGACGTGCATTATCCAACGTGAAGGTTGGGCTCCACTGCGCAAAGCGAGCCACGTTGAGCCCAGCGATTTTATCGCTCACTTTCATCAACGCTGAGATGTCGGCAGGAGTCAATTGACGACAAACATCGATCAACTGAGCTGAATGGTCAATAAGCTCCGGCTGAGTATATTTGCTTGTCACCAACGGGGATTCGTAATCTAACGTCTTGGCTGGGGAAACAACAATGAGCATAATTTTCCTTCCTTTCTATTCTTATTTTATGGCTCACAGAGTACAAAAAAAGCCATGCGGTGTCTGCATGGCTTTTTCAATCTATTTAATCGTCAGTAACGATAACAGGCTATTTGTTGTTGTACCAAATGCCATCTTCCAACTGAGATTTTAACTCAGGGTAATCATTAGCATCGAAGGTGGGAACCTTACCTGCGGCTAGCTGACGGTTATAATCTTTCGCGAGCTTAATCACAATGCCAGAGAGCAGAATGATCGCCACCAAGTTAACAATCGCCATTAACCCCATCGAGACATCCGCCATTGCCCATACGGTAGGCAAGGTCGCCAATGAGCCAAACATCACCATGGCAAGGAAAACAATACGGAACAACGTTAACCCTTTCTTATTGTTGTGCTCTAAGAAAATCAGGTTCGTTTCGGCATAAGAGTAGTTGGCAATAATTGAAGTAAAGGCGAAGAAGAAAATCGCAAAAGCAACAAAAATCCCACCCCAACTGCCCACTTGTGAGCTTAATGCGCGCTGAGTCAGCTCGATACCGGTAATTTCACCGTGCGGTACATATTCACCCGACATCAAAATAATGGCGACGGTTGCTGAACAGATCACAATCGTATCAATAAAAACACCCAACATTTGCACGTAACCTTGAGAAGCAGGATGCGGCGGATAAGGCGTTGCAGAAGCCGCTGCATTAGGTGCTGAACCCATACCAGCTTCATTGGAAAACAGACCGCGTTTGATGCCGTTAATCATGGCTTGAGCAATCGCGTAACCTAAACCGCCTGCGGCCGCTTCTTGAAGGCCAAATGCACTTTTGAAAATAAGGCTTAATACGGCTGGTAGCTTTTCTATATTAGTGACCATGACAAACATCGCAATCGCTAAGTAAGCTAATGCCATGAAAGGTACAATCAACTCAGCGGTACGCGCAATTTTACGGATACCACCAAAAATGACGAAAGCCGAAATTGCAACGATGAAGATACCGACATACAGCGGATCAAATCCAAAAGCATTTTTCATAGCTCCTGCAATTGAGTTAGCTTGAACGGCATTGAATACTAGGCCAAAAGCAATAATCAGGAAGATGGAAAACAGGACACCCATCCAACGCATACCAAGGCCTTTTTCCATATAGTACGCAGGGCCACCGCGGTAGTTACCATCTTTGTCACGGGTTTTGTATAGCTGAGCCAACGTGCTTTCAGCAAATGAAGTCGCCATACCAAGCATAGCAATCAACCACATCCAGAAAATCGCGCCTGGACCACCCGCCGTTAAAGCAACGGCTACACCGGCCATGTTTCCCGTACCAACACGCGCAGCAAGGCTAGTACAAAGTGCTTGGAAAGAAGAAATACCGGCTTTATCTGCTTTGCGGCTGTTTTTCAACACACTAAACATGTGGCCGAAATGGCGAAATTGAATGAATCCTAGGCGAACGGTGAAGTACACACCAACACCGACTAAAAGATAAACAAGGATGGATCCCCAAAGTAAATCATTCATTAAATTGATTAAGTCTGTCACAAGAACCTCTCATAGAGTGATAGCGCTGACCTAAGCGAAAAGCTTCACGAAAAAATGCACATGCTGCGAGTCAACGTTCTAACCAGCATGTTTTTATCGATATTATGCAATGCATTTTATTCGTCCAAAAAGTGAGGAGTCTCAACTTTTGAAGGGGCAACGTATTTTTGACGGGCGGATAATGCAACCTGAAAGAACAAAAATCAATATGCAACAAGTTTAGTTAAAATGTTATTTTTCACTATAAAATCACCTTTGATTAACATTTAACAAACCAATACAGCAACAGCCTGGCAACCAAAACAACCCAAACTGGAAACATTGAAAGATAAAAAACAACCATAAAAACCCAGTTGCACTCACTTAATCTCACCCCTTGAGAATAAAGGGCTAATCAGTTTCACCACTAAATCTTGCATAAATTTATGATAATTTTTTATTGAATGGTCATAAAACAACCAACCAGGCAATTGTAAATTTTCAAAACAACATTTATTTAACATTTCAAAATGCAAATAAAATCGTTTGCGTCGCTTAACCGCTCCCTTTTTGTACTAAAGAATCCCTCTGAAACTGTGAAATTCTGGTCAAAATCCAATAAAAGGTTCATCAAAAGGAAACAAATGAGAAACAAATCATAGCTAGGCTAGCGAAAACTGTGCTATCTAGAGAGCACGACATGGCGTAATAACAACAACAAGAGGTTGCTTATGGAAAGCTTGCAATTTGACGAAATGTTGGAAATGGAAATCACAAAACTCCGCTCTAGTCGCACTAAACCAGTCAAAAGAATGTGGCGAGAAATTGAAGCGATTCAGGATCAAAAACGGTTACAAAGAGAATTGATGGAAATGGATGTCTGCTTCGAGGCTGATCAAATAAAACTCTGAGTAAAAAGGCACTTCAACAGTGCCTTTTTTGTTTAACTGAATCAGCAGAGATTACTGGCACTCTTGTGCGGTTTGTCGAACTCGGTGAGCTAATTGTTGGTACTGCTCCGCAATTGTCTCACCAAATACTGGATCATCTTCGGATTGTTGCCAGCTCGCCTCCACCGCTTGCCAATCAGTCACATTAAAGGTGCGGCTGATCAAAGGTAAAACCGATTGTTCTTCTAACTCCAGATGACGCTTCTGGGAAGAAATAAATGCATCAAGCTGCTCGATGAACACGTGCTGTGGTACAACAGCATCTTGCAAAATCATATCGACAATCTCTAGAAAAGCATGAGTTTTCTCAGAAAGTTCTACATGTTCTCTCGCTAAATTTTGAATATCATTATGTTGACCATAATGATCAATATAATAGTGATAGAGAATATCTTCTTTGGGGTGGTGTACTGACTCTGAATGCGTCGCCAAGTAGTCAATAATCTCTCTCACTAAAGAGTAGTTGATACTTTGTTCATTACTCAATTGCCGTTGTTTATCTCGCAAAATGGCAAGCAAACGCGCCATATACCCGTGTTCTCTACGGATCCTTTCAATCATCATTGTGCTTCTCCATTACACTTATTTTAGATAAGTGTATAAAAGCTTCAGCGTGCTTGTTTTGACCCTGCTCGAAAAAACATCAATTAATCACTTATCCAATACGGGTTGCCAATTCACAGGCGCTTTCCCCTGATCAATAAGTAATTGATTAGTCTTTGAAAAATGTTTACAGCCCCAAAAGCCTCGATGCGCAGAAAGAGGAGAAGGATGCGGTGCTACTAATACATGATGTTTACTGCGATCAATCATGCTGCCTTTCTTCTGCGCGTGTGAACCCCACAACAGGAAAACAACACCTTCACGCTGCTGATTTACCGCCTCAATCACCCGGTCGGTAAAGGTTTCCCAACCAGTATTAGCGTGCGAATGCGCCATACCTTGTTCAACAGTCAATACGGTATTGAGCAATAGCACCCCTTGCTCGGCCCAACTTTTTAGGTAACCGTGCTGAGGAGTAACAAAACCGGGGATATCTTGCACCAGCTCTTTGTAGATATTCACCAGTGAAGGTGGGGTTTTAACGCCGGGTAACACCGAAAAACATAACCCATGAGCTTGATTTGGCCCGTGATAAGGATCTTGCCCTAAAATCACAACCTTAACATCGCCAAATTCGGTAAAACGAAACGCATTAAACACGTCAGCAGCAGGTGGATAAATCACTTTCCCCGCCAGCCTTTCCTTTTCAACAAACGCTATCGTCTGTTGAAAATACTCCTGCTGTTTTTCATGGCCGATAACATCGTGCCAAGTCAATGATTGAGTCATAACAACGCTCTGCAAATTAACTAATTACCGCATTGTAACCATAAAAAGCCACCACTGCATGAGTCAATGTCACAGAGCTTTTGCCAGTTAATGTGATTTTTGTGGCGTTCGAGTATGCCCTTGACCGTTCACATGTCGGTTAGGTATAGGCAATCGGACTGGTGGTCGAGCTATTGATGGTGAACGTGAGATCATATGAAACATAGTGACATCCTCCTTCATTTTGACGCGGCTATGCCTTTGTCTTTATGAAAGAAAGATGCCAACTTATTTAAGATGCTACTGAATCTACCGATTGTGCGTGTAGATCTCTTAATGTTTGAATTTCTTGGGCCCAAATGTCTGGATCGATTGTTTCTAAAATCAATGGGATACCATCAAACCTTGCATCTTTGGCAATAAATTCAAAGCATGGCCAACCAATTTCGCCTTGCCCTAGAGAATGATGGCGGTCAACACGGCTGGCAAACTTTGCCTTTGAGTCGTTGATGTGCATTGCACGTAAGTAGTGCATTCCCACCACGCTATCAAACTCTGAAAAGGTTGCCTCGCACGCCTCAACTGTGCGCAAATCATAACCTGCAGTAAAAGTATGACACGTGTCAAGGCACACACCTACTCGCGATTTATCCTCAACTTGCTGGATAATTTCGGCTAAATGTTCGAAACGCCAGCCTAGATTCGTCCCCTGCCCTGCGGTGTTTTCAATCACAGCAACGACCTCAGGCACGGCTTGATGTGCAAGGTTTATCGATTCTGCAATCGTCGCAAGACATTCACTTTCTGAGACTTGTTTAAGGTGACTACCCGGATGAAAATTCAGAAGCGTCAGCCCCAGTTGCTGGCAACGTTGCATTTCATCAATAAAAGCTTCGCGTGACTTAGCAAGCTTATCGGCTTCTGGCGCGCCCAGATTAATAAGGTATGAATCATGCGGCAAAATGTGTTCACTTTTAAAACCAAGCATGTGGCAGTTAGCCTTAAAAGCGCGAATGGTTGCCTCTTCGAGCGGTTTAGCAACCCACTGGCGCTGGTTTTTAGTGAATAAAGCAAATGCATTTGCTCCAATTTCTCTCGCTCTCAATGGGGCTTGGTCAACGCCGCCAGAGGCCGATACATGAGCACCAATAAATTTCATTCCACGGCCCTGAATTCTATTTGTCATTAAATCACTTTGTACTTTCAACATTGGACTTCAATTGTCTGATTTTCTGTTACTTAGGTCAAACACGCGCTAAAAATGTAGTAAAATTACAACAAAAAAATAAATAAAAAATATTTTATGTATTAAAAAAAAGTAGAACTCATTGTTTTTAAATGCTTTATTGATTTAAATCAATAAAATAAACCCCATATTATCAATGTTTATCGTTGTTTTTTGACCTAAATCAATATTAATTTTAAGGATATTAGCTATATAATAACCAACTCAACAAAGTTAGAAAATAAACACCAATAACGCCACTTAAGTGGACTAGGAGATAGTGATGATTCAAGGCATTCAAATTACAAAAGCAGCAAACGACAACCTACTAAATTCTATCTGGTTACTCGATAATGAAAAGAATGAAGCACGTTGCGTTGCCGCTAACGCAGGCTACCAAGCAGATCAAGTTATCGCGGTCAGCGACCTTGGTGAGTATGAAAGCCGTGAAGTTGCGATTGAAACAGCACCTCGCATCGAAGGCGGTCAGCACCTAAATGTGAACGTTCTTAAGCGTGAAACTCTTGAAGATGCCGTTGCACACCCTGAGAAGTATCCGCAACTGACGATTCGTGTTTCTGGTTACGCTGTTCGTTTCAACTCATTGACTCAAGAACAGCAACGTGACGTTATCGCACGTACTTTCACTGAGACGCTATAATCATAGCGTTGATGAGAATATTCATATCCAAAAATGGCGCTCAATGAGCGCCATTTTTATCGTTAGAGGAATATCATCCTGACTTCAATAAGATGAAATCAGGATCTCTTTAAGGCTGAACGCGTCTTAACACCGTTTTTAGAGCGTCAAAATCATTGTCTAACTCTTCAGAAAGCAACGTCATCACTGCATGTTTTGCAAGAGGGGCTGGTAATTCAATGTCAGTGCCTAGCACATCGTCAACGACTTCTTTAAATTTGGCAGGGTGCGCAGTACACAAAAATAGCCCCGTTTCTCCCGCTTGTAACTGCTCATCCAAAACTCGATACGCAATGGCACCATGCGGTTCACACAAATAACCTTGCGCGTAAAGTTCACGAACTGAATCCGCACTTTGTGCATCAGATACCGCACCTTTACCTAAGGTATCTAGCCCCCAGCCCTTTAAGCGACAAAGCTCTTCGATGCGCGGCCAGTTGTTCGGCTGACTCACATCCATCGCATTCGATGTGGTCGCGACCGTGGGTTTTGGATCCCATTGACCCGTTTCTAAGTAACGAGGAACCGTATCATTGGCATTGGTTGCCGCGATAAAACGCTTGATAGGTAAGCCCAATGCTTTTGCCAACAGACCAGCGGTTAGGTTGCCAAAGTTGCCACTCGGTACGGAGATGACTAAGTTTTCACGCTGCGCTTTACTTAATTGTGATGCGGCCTCAAAGTAGTAGCAAATTTGTGCCATTAAACGGCTGATATTGATTGAATTTGCAGAGTTTAAACCGATCTCTTGGCGAAGCTTGGCGTCATCAAAAGCCTGCTTAACTAACGCTTGGCAAGCATCAAAGTCACCATTTATCGCGACAGTGTGAATATTGTTGCCCAGAGTGCAGAAGAGTTTTTCCTGTAACGGGCTGATCTTACCTTTAGGGTAAAGTATCACGACCTTGATGTCGGGCATTCCATAAAAGGCATGAGCCACCGCAGCGCCAGTATCACCAGAAGTCGCGGTTAAAATGGTGATCTGTCCACCATTTGAAACGGCGGCCAGTGACTGCGCCATAAAGCGACCACCAAAATCTTTAAATGCCAGCGTTGGACCGTGGAAAAGCTCTAGAGCATAAATGCCGTCTTTCACTTGCTTAATCGGTGCTGGAAACTGAAAAGCCGCATCAACCATCGCATTCACTTGCTCTGCTGGTAATTCATCACCAATCAAGGCGCTGAGAATTTTTGTACTACGAGAGATAAAATCTTCGGCTAGTAACGCGTCAATATCTTCAAACTGAGGCAACTCTGCTGGGAAAAATAGCCCTTGATTGCGTCCTAATCCTTGGCGTACGGCTTGGCCAAAAGAGACTTGTTCATCATTTTCTTTTATGTTGTAAAGCTTCATAGAGCACTTCCTGTAACGGTCGAGCCATTTTTGTCTAAGCGACAAATATGGACGAATCCTTCTTCATTTTGTACATAATGTTGTTCAAGCCAACGAGCAACTCGCTCGGCAACCTCTTTTTCTTTGCAAATACTGAACAGTGTTGGGCCACTGCCGGAAATGCCAGTGGTAAGCGCTCCGGCTGATGCAGCGTATTTACGCGCATCCGAAAAGCCGGGCAGAAGTTTCTCACGATACGGTTCAGCAATCACGTCTTTGATCAGTTTAGCCGCTAGCTCAGGCTGACCTGAGTGACAAGCATGAATGAAACCTGCAAGATGACGTCCATGCGCAATGATGTCCTGTCGACGATATTGTGAAGGTAAGATCGCTCGCGCTTCGGCTGTGGAAACTTTAATCCCAGGATACGCCATCACCCAATACCAATCGTCAAAACAAGGCACTTCTTGGCTGATGATACCTAGCTCTTCAAGCATCAATTGCACGCCGCCTAAGTAGCAGGGGGCAACGTTATCATAATGTATACCGCCTGAAATTTTACCTTCCATTTCGCCCATCAGCGCTAAAAGCTCAGTCTGATTAAGTGGGTTACCGTGAAACTGGTTCAACGCATCTAAAGCTGCAACAATTGAACAAGCACTGGAACCTAAGCCTGAACCAATCGGCATATTTTTTTCTAACGTCATTTGCAACGGCTTTACTGCAATGCTCTTTTTTTCAAGCTCTCTGGCAAAAACAAGCCAGCAATCGTAAACAATATTCTGCTTTGGATCTTCTGGCAGCTTGTCGACAAAGCGACCTGCTGTTTCGAGTACAAAAGGTTCGCTGCCCGCTTTAACTTCAACACGATCCCCCAATAAACTGCCATCAATTGGCGACACAGCCGCCCCTAAAACATCAAACCCAACGCTCACATTACCAATTGAAGCTGGGGCATACACCACCACACTCATGTCACTTGAACTCATCAATTAAACCCCTAACTTCCAACCTAAGGTGCGCATCACATCAGAGAACACCCCTGCTGCTGTTACTTCTGTACCCGCCCCATAACCACGCAACACCAATGGAATCGGTTGGTAATAACGGCTATAAAACGCCAGTGCATTCTCACCATCTTTGACTTTAAACATTGGGTCATTTTCATCGACCACTGCAATTTTCACCTTGCATTGGCCTTCTGATATTTCACCAACATAACGTAATACCTTACCTTCGACTGCTGCCTTAGTGAATAACTCTTGGAAATAAGCATCAGCCTGCGGCAAGCGCGCCATAAACTCTTCAACTGTACCCGAAATATCGAAACCCGGCGGCAAAGCAAGATCGACTTTTACGTCATCCAGCTCTAAAGGCATTCCCGCCTCACGAGCTAAAATTAACAGCTTGCGAGCCACATCCATTCCCGACAGATCATCACGAGGGTCAGGCTCAGTAAAACCTTTGTCTTTAGCTAGCTGCGTAGCTTGACTAAGAGTCATACCTTCATCCAGCTTGCCGAAAATAAACGAAAGAGAGCCAGATAAAATACCGCTGAATTTTTCCAACTCATCACCAGCAGCAATGAGATTTTGCAAGTTTTCAATCACAGGTAAACCAGCACCAACCGTCGTTTCGTACATCAGTTTACGGCGCGAGTTGCGCGCCACTTCACGCAGCTGGTGATAGTAGGCCATGCTTGCGGTATTGGCTTTTTTATTAGGCGTCACAACATGAAAACCCGCAGCCAGAAATTCGGCGTACTGGTTGGCAATCACTTCACTGGAAGTACAATCAACTAAGACAGGGTTAATGATATGGTTACGCTGCACCAGAGAGATAAGCCTTGCGAGGCTAAATTCTTCACTCGCGCTATGCATTCGATCACGCCAATGCTCCAGCGGCAGGCCTTCGCTATCCAGCAATAGTGCCTTACTATTCGCAAGGCCACACACTCGAATCACAATTCCTTTATCGGCTAGTTTGGCTTGCTGACGATGAATTTGGTCAACTAATTCGCCTCCGACACCGCCAACACCGACCACAAACACATCCAAGAAATGCTTAGAATTGAAGAGATTTTCATGACAAGCCTTGATCGCTTCTGAAATTTTATCTTCTGGAATCACCGCCGAAATAGCTCGCTCGGAAGAGCCTTGTGCAATGGCAACAATATTGACGTGAACTTCAGCCAGCGATGAGAAAAATTGAGAAGCCACTCCGCGCGAAGTGCGCATGCCGTCACCAACCAGAGTGACAATCGCAACGTCATCCATAAACTCGACAGGCTCAAGTAGGCCATCTTTTAATTCCAGTTCAAACGCTTCCGATAATGCTCTTTTGGCAAGGGCTTTATCTTGCGCCTCAATGCAGAAACTGATGCTGTATTCTGAAGAGGATTGCGTAATCAGCACAATAGAAACGCCTGCGGCAGACATCGCGCCAAACACACGGCTAGCCATGCCGACCATGCCTTTCATGCCAGGGCCGGAGACGTTGACCATAGTCAAATTATTGAGTGTAGTAATACCTTTGATAGCAAGCTTATCTTCACCTGTATCTTGACCAATCAGCGTACCTGCGCCTTGAGGGTTAAAACTGTTTTTGATAAGACACGGAATATGAAATTGTGCAATCGGTGCAATGGTTTTGGGATGTAACACTGACGCGCCAAAATACGAAAGCTCCATCGCTTCTTGGTAGCTGAGTGATTTTAATAAACGAGCATCCGCAACCAAACGTGGGTCACAGTTATAAACGCCATCGACATCGGTCCAAATCTCACAACAATCTGCACGTAAACATGCCGCAAGCACAGCCGCAGAATAATCCGAGCCATTACGGCCTAGACAGACCAATTCACCCTTTTCATTACCAGCCGTGAAACCCGGCATAATGTTAACATGCGCTTGCGGAAGTGGATTTTGCTTGAAATTTTGCGTGGAGATCTCAACATCGACCATTGCCTCAAGGTACTCACCTTTAGCAAAAAGATATTGTACTGGGTCAATCAATGCAGCCGCTTGTCCTTTTGCTTCAAGTACCGCTTTCATCAGTTGGATAGAGACTCGCTCACCTTTACTGATAATGCGCGCATTGACGTTGTCTGGGCACATACCGAGTAAATTAATGCCGTGTACAAATTGACGCAGCTGAGACAGTGACGTTTTTACTTGATTGTCAAAAGCGGCCGAATCCACATTAGGTAATTGTGCTTTGATGCCAGCGAGTAGATCGAAAAATGAGAATTCAAGCTCCGCTATTTGGCGTTCTACTTCGCCATTACGCAAAGCACTCTCAATAACTGCCACTAATTTATTGGTGGTTTTTCCTGGTGCAGAGAGCACAACGGCGACTTCTTCTTGCTGTACATTGTTAACGATGATATCTGCCGCCCTTAAAAAACGATCAGCATCGGCTAACGATGAACCTCCAAACTTAAATACTCGCATCCCTTCCTCCAAAACAGTTCAAATTGGTATAAAAAAAGGCCTGTATCTGGTGGGATACAGGCCTTTTTTGTAAAAACTTTTCGCTCAGCGGCCCGCCCCAACATGTGTCATGTCGGTAATAATAATGGTGGTTGTCATTACTACTAGGCTGCGCTGTAACATAGAAAAATTTAAATACTCGTGTGTTTAATTGCCTTTACGTTTACCTTACTTCGTCATCATTAGTCAACGAAAATCTGCTATTTTTTATAGTCATTCCGAATTAATCAAATTTAAAACCACCACACAAATAAGATACTTATTGCACGTTAAGCACAACCATTTTACACATAAGCAAATAACAAAATGCTATATACATAACGCTGTCATCGTGTGAAATTTGTGCTTTAATTGTTGTTACCGCAGTGGACGCAGTAACTCAAAACAAGAATAAGGAGAGGTAGATGAAACTAAAAGTCGCACTATGTTTATTTCTGCTTGTTTCTTTATCTAGCATGGCCAATACCTTACCTGCACTTCCTTCTTCACAGAGCCAATCTCCACATCGCTTATTTCTTTCAAGCGAAAGTGATGGTCAACAATTTGATAGTTGGACTATTGATGGCGGTTATTCTTATAACCTTTTTGACAATTTAGATCTGTACATTGGAGCGAGGATAAATAATTCCGACTACGGATCCGAAAGTGGTTTTTTAAGTGGCCTCAGCTACCAGCTAACCCCCAAATTATCACTAAAAAGCACCTTGCGTTCAGCCGCCAGTAATCCGAATAATACGAGCAGTGCTGATGCTATGGCGGCGGAGCTATCTAGCCGACTTCAACTGTCAGAAAACGTTGATTTACATGCCACCCTTGATTATCAAGAGTGGCAGCAAGGCGTTCAATTTGGGGTGGGTTTCAGATTCTAGTGCCAGTCTAGCGCTTGAGTTGACGTTAAAACACCATTCCAATCGGCATAAACATAGTCACCCGGCTGAATCATCTGGTTGAGGATAGTCAGCGTCACATTAATTTCGCCTGCACCTCTCTTATCGGTCTTAAGTGGACAACTCGCTAACGCTTTCACGCCTAAATCCATTTGCGATAACGCAGCAACATCGCGTATCGCTCCATAAATGATGACCCCTTCCCAACCGTTTTCAATCGCCATGATCGCCAGTTGGTCACCCAATAACGCTCTTTGACACGAACCGTTACCATCGACGACTAAAACTTTACCTTTACCATTTTGGCTTAATACGTCACGAACTTTAGAGTTATCGTGATAGCAACGTACGGTGACAATTTGCCCCCAAAAAGCACTCCTTAAACCAAAAGTTTGCAAAGGCAAATCCAATATATTGATTTGCGATTCAAATTTATCGCAAATATCTGGTGTGATATCTATCATCCTTCTTCCTTGATTATTGTTTATTATTTTCATCTGACACATTAGACGCGCTGTAAAACCACAGCTCAATGAACCATAATGCCAGATACTTTACTCACCTATTCATACAAACGATGCAAAGAAAAACCCGCTGAGAATGAGCATAACTTGGCGGCCAACTGCATTTAAAAGACTGAATATTCATATTGGTGACATCCATAATAGTGCGATATCCCCCGCTGTAAACGTTGATTTTTTACGCAATTCCCATTTTTTGACAAGTATCGAGTTAACAAGTTCTTTGCTGGTAAATTTCCATATGAGGTAAAGCCCATTGCGCCTAATGCTACCATCCCCAGCGAAAATCCCCAAAAAGCATGCTATTTGCATGGGTAATGTGGTGTAAATTTACAACTGCTTAAGACGATTAATATTTGTTACATTAGAACTCTTGATGTAAATCAACAAAGTGATTGGAATTAACATTCTGCCGTTGTTAGCATGCTGTTAACATTATAGAATCCGCCTTAAAGACTAGTAGAACACCGAGGGTATGGAGACCTCAATGCAAGATATGCCTAAGGACGGCGGGCAACTGAAGTAAGTGTTTTTTTCAAAACTTTAGTTTATTATCGGCAGCAGATTACCTGTATGTTGCAATTTTTTGCCTACAATTAATTCTATTAGCACAATTTTTTCACAAGTTTAGGTACCGCCAATGCAAACCCCGCAGATTCTTATCGTTGAAGATGAGCAAGTAACTCGTAACACTCTTAAGAGTATTTTTGAAGCAGAGGGATACGCTGTTTTTGAGGCCAGTAACGGTGAAGAGATGCACCATGTGCTGTCTGATAACCCCATTAACTTGGTCATTATGGACATCAATTTACCAGGTAAAAATGGCCTTCTGTTAGCTCGTGAGCTTCGTGAACAGGCTAATGTTGCACTGATGTTTTTGACTGGTCGTGATAATGAAGTTGATAAAATCCTCGGTTTAGAGATCGGGGCTGATGACTACATCACCAAACCATTTAACCCACGTGAACTGACGATTCGTGCTCGTAATCTTCTAGGTCGTTCAATGAATACCAATACGACTCAAGAAGAGAAACGCAGTGTGGAAAAATATGAGTTCAACGGTTGGGTATTGGATATCAATAGCCGCTCTTTAGTGAATCCGGATGGTGAAGGCTACAAGCTTCCTCGCTCAGAATTCCGCGCTTTACTGCACTTCTGTGAGAACCCAGGAAAAATCCAAACTCGCGCAGATTTGCTTAAAAAGATGACTGGCCGTGAATTGAAACCACACGACAGAACAGTAGATGTGACGATTCGTCGTATCCGTAAACACTTTGAATCAGTATCAGGTACGCCAGAGATCATCGCCACAATTCATGGCGAAGGCTACCGCTTCTGTGGTGATCTAGAAGACTAAGCGTCTACCCCCAGATAGTTAGAAGCCCTTTAACCTCAGGTTAAAGGGCTTTTTTCATGGCTGACTACTGCGCGTGGAGCCGTTCTATAAATCTAATAGACTTTGTCGATGAAGACGCTCTTTTCGATAAGCCACTGCGCTGTTGTACCATCGCTCAATTGCAAAGCTACATTAACGGGCTTATCCACATTAAGCTGCATCGGCCATTCAAACACAACTTCCCATTGATCTTCACTTTGAGTCCGTAAATCTAACGATTCACTGCCCACCAGCCAATTTTTATCCCTTTGCTGGACCATCAACGCGTCAATCGTTAAATTGGCAGGTAATATTGCCGACGAATCCAATCTTAATGTCCCATGCACAAGAGGTATTTCGCTCTCATTAGCTGTAGGCATTTGATTGATCCAAAGGTTACTTTTCAACCCAATGGTGATATTTGATATCACGGCACTGCTGTCCTGCAGCCAATTCACTTGCGGTGAACTACAGCCAGATAGTAGCGCCATGACTAATGAAGCCAACCCGATTTTTTTCATACCATTACCTTTGAGTTAACCATTGTTTCAAGACTTGAATATCGTGTTGATACCCATTTTTAATTTCATCTATCCAGTCACCAATATTTTCCCACCAAGCAGGTAGCTCTGGCGACTGTGCCTTTTGTGCAACGTTTTGAATGTGTTTCAAACCAATTGAACCCGCAGCACCCTTGATTTTGTGTGCTTCTGAAACAATGCCTGCTTGATCTTTTGCTACCATATTGGAATCTAGCACTTCAACATAACTGGGCATCATCTGCTCGAACATTTGGATACTTTCCAGCACAGGTTTCGGACCAACAATATCGATATAAGACTCAAGCATTTCAAGATCGAGCAAATGCGTGTTCAACTCACTGTGTTCTTCTGAGGCAACCTTAAGCTTAGCGTCGGCAAGTTGAAGCGCCTCACTATGGGTGAATTTTGCAATCACCTCTTGAATCGCCAGTACTGACAATGGTTTACTGATCGCGTCATCCATCCCTTTCTCTAGATATTCAGCTTTGTTTTTCAATACGTTGGCGGTCAATGCGACTAATGGCGGAAGGTTATCATAAGTTTCTCGGTAAAACGCAGCGACATCAAACCCGGTCATGTCTGGCAGTTGAATGTCGAGGAAAACCAGATCGTACTCTTGCGGCACAAATTTTTGTTTGGCTTCCTCACCTGTCATAGCGACGGTAACCGTGTGTCCTAAACTTTCTAGCAAAGAACGAGCAACTGTAATATTGAGCTCAATATCTTCAACCATAAAAATGGCTAAACTTTTTTGAGGAACGGGTAACGTGGGTTTGAATTGGGCATCTTGTGCCAAAGGCACACGAATTGAAACGGTGAAAGTGCTACCAAAACCTTCTTCACTGCTCACAGAAATATCACCATCCATCAAGTTGATTAACTGGCGAGATACCGCTAAGCCAATCCCCGTTCCAACAGCGTGTAAATTGTCCTTACCCGATTTAACTTGGTAATACATGGCGAAGATTTTATCGAGCTCAGCCTCTGGTATACCAATGCCTGTATCTTCAACTTCCATGGTAATGTGCGCAAACTTATCCTCAATGTCAGCGCAGACCGTCATGACGACGCCACCTTCTTTGGTAAATTTCATCGCATTGCTTATCAGGTTCCACAACACCTGACGCAGGCGCGTCGCATCCACTTCAATCGCAACAGGTAAATCACTGAGCCGTTCGAGATCAAACCTAAGCCCTTTTTGCTCAGCCATCAACGCCGAGATGCTTTCAATTTCAGCAACAAATTCTTCAAAATTCAACGGTGCTGGCAGTAGCTCTAGTTTCCGGCGGTCAAACTTATCCATATCAATGATATCGTTGAAGATATTACCTAACGTAATGGCACTGACATTAATGGTCTGCATGTACTTACGCTGTTCTGGGGTCATGGGGCTATCGAGCAACATGCGGCTCAAACCAACGATACCGTTGAGTGGTGTGCGCAATTCGTGGCTGATGGTTGAAATAAAGGTGGTTTTATCCCGGCTCGCTTTTTCCAAAGACTCTTGATTGCGTTTACGTTCGGTAATGTCTCGCCCAAAGCCCACCAACCCTAAGTGGCGGCCATCTTTGCTATAAAAAGGGACTTTACGCAGTTCAAAATAGTTTTTGCGGCCATCAGGGTATTCAAGCCACTGCTCATAAGTGATGGCTTGATTGTCAGCAAACACTTTTTCGTCAGTTTCAACGATCTGTTGCGCGACTTCTTTGCTATAGACATCCCACGGAGTTAACCCAACCAACTGATGCTCACGCTTGCCCGTTAGCTCTTCCATCGCTCGGTTGCAGCCAGAAAAAACGCCGTTCGCATTACGGTAGTAAATCAGATCAGGAGAGGCATCGATAAAAGAGCGCAATAAGGCGGTTCTTTCTGCCAATTCAAGCTGCGTTTTTTCGCGTTGATAGACCTCATTTTCTAAATCGGCCATCGCCTCTTCACGCGCTTCCTCTGCCTTAATTCGCTCTTCAATTTCTTGGTTGAGTTTTTCGATATTTTGCTGAAGCTTATAATTGAGCTCTTGATCGCGTGAGCGCATGTCTTTGAGCTTAGAAACCAACTTCGAGAGGCGTTGACGTGACTCTTCTAACTGATCGACCACCACTGAAAGAAAATAGACCGCCCAAGGCGTGATCAATAAACCAAAAAAGACAGAACGAACGATGTCGATATCATCAACATAACCATTGAGCACCAACGTGATACCAACTTGCACCACCACTGCCAAGGCCACTAAAGCGAGCGCAAGAAGAATGGAGAAACGAAGAATGCCCAGTTTGACCAATAGGTCGACATAGTACTGGGCAAGGTTTTTCATGGGTTTCATTAAACACTTCCATGTAATAACAGTGCCACTAGTCTAACGCGTTTAACGTCGATTCGTCAGCCAAGTTAATCACAAGGATTTGCGAAATTGCTTGAATCTTTAGCTGTTTGGAAGCGTATAGACAAACGGTCGACTTAAGCGTGAGCCTTGTGCTCCACCTTGATTAAGTGCTCGACCTATTTCGGTCATCGCAAGCCAACGATTTTCACACCACAGTGGCGCAAGCAGGGTCGGCCGCCGGGCGGCTGACGAGACTCGGTGATAAATGATCTCAGGTGGCGTCATTTGAATCAATTCACTCGCAATGGAAACATACTCTTCTAACGTTGGCGCTTGTAATTTTCCTGCTCGCCACGCTTTGGCCATCGTACTGCCTTCAACAATATGCAACCCATGTAACTTGATACCATCAGTGCCTACCGTTAAGACTTGCTTTAAGGTTTGAAGATTATCGGTACGCGTTTCTTTAGGTAGCCCCACAATGAGATGCGTGCATACTTTGATCCCCAAGGCTCGAGCGCGCTCAGTGATCAACGCATAACATTCAAAATCATGACCACGGTTGATCCGTTTGAGTGTTTGATTATTGGCGGTTTGCAAACCCAGTTCGAGCCAAATTTCAAAACCTTGTCGCACATAATCGGCCAATAAATCGAGCACAGCATCGGGTACACAATCAGGCCGAGTGCCAACGCATAACCCAACAATGTCAGCCGATTGAAGCGCTTGCTGATACATATTTTTCAACACCTGCACTTCTGCATAGGTACTGGTATAAGCTTGAAAATACGCGAGATATTTTTTGGCACGTTTGATTTCACCAGCGCGTTCTGTCAATTGCTGCTCAATACTTTGGGCTTGTGTTTCTTCATCAGCAAAAGAGGCGACATTACAGAAGGTGCAACCACCTCGCCCAATCGTGCCATCTCGATTCGGACAGCTAAAACCACCATGCAGGGTCAGCTTGTGAACTTTTTCGCCATAACGGCGCTGCAGATCTTGGCCGATCGTGTTAACCAGTTGATGTAATTGCATTGAAGAAATACCGCTTATAGATAGTAATGAATCTCAGTTAGATTTATGTAACTAAATTACATCCCTGCAAAATAAATTCACAAAGAGTAGCCGTATCAAACACTCTCCTACCTAACAAAAATCAATAAACATTCATAAAAACAGCGTTATTTGCTTAATGTTGCACTAATGTTAAACAGTGCATGCATTTTTAACGAAAAAAATGGGCGACTAAAATGAGTTTTCGTTGGAATTCCTATAAACAAAATTGTAGGATACTTACACATCCGCCCTATTTTTTGTGATATTCCTTACATAAATAGTTGTGGAAAAATCGGTGATATTCGCACCCCTCCTATACAAACCACTAGCAAGTGGCATAAATAAATTGAATATCACTAAGGAATGTTTTTCTCGCCATATTTTTCCGGCGAGAGACGGAAAGGATTCGAACCCGCCAACACAGGCAGGTTTAGATTGATAACAATTAAAGGACAAGTCGCATCGCTAAGTATGCCTTAGCACACGTGCGTCTAAATTGAACTGGAAGGATGTATCTATGGTAGATAGAGAGCAGGATTCACGAGGTCTATATACTCCTGAATTGGAGCATGACGCTTGTGGTATCGGTTTTGTTGCCCACCTGAAAAACCGTAAGTCTCACCAAGTTGTGACTCAAGCTTTAGACATGCTTGCTCGTATGGAACACCGTGGTGGCCAAGGCTGTGACCCATGTTCTGGTGATGGCGCAGGTATCTTATTACAAAAACCCCATGAGTTTTTACTTGAAGAGACCGTTAAACTTGGCTTAAAACTGCCTTCGTTTGAAAAGTACGGCGTCGGCGTGGTGCTGTTTCCAAGAGATGAGCACAAACGCGCCCAGTGTCGTGATATTTTAGAACGCAACGCCAAGAGACTCGATTTAGAAGTACTGGGTTATCGCGTTTTGCCAACCGATAACTCCATGATTGGCGCAGACCCACTTAGCACTGAGCCTCAATTTGAGCACGTTTTCATCTCCGGTGGCCCAAGTACCACCCCCGCAGAATTAGAGCGTAAATTGTACGTTCTGCGTAATTACACCGTTCGAGTCTGCTTAGAAAGTGTGTCCAACATTGGTGATGATTTTTACATCAACTCCATGTCTTACAAAACCTTGGTGTATAAAGGTCAGCTCACCACAGAGCAAGTACCACAGTACTTCCTTGATCTACAAAATCCGACCATGGTGACCGCGCTGGCACTGGTGCATTCTCGTTTTTCGACCAATACATTCCCTAAATGGCGCTTAGCTCAACCTTTCCGTTACATTGCGCACAACGGCGAAATCAACACAGTTCGCGGCAATTTAAACTGGATGAAAGCGCGCGAAGCGATCCTCGAATCAGATTTGTTTACACAAGCTGAAATCGACATGCTGCTGCCAATTTGCCAAGAAGGCAGTTCAGATTCCGCCAACTTCGATATGGCATTAGAGTTACTGGTTCTGTCTGGCCGCAGCCTGCCACACGCCCTGATGATGATGATCCCTGAAGCGTGGCAAGAAAATAAAAATATGGATCCAACCCGCCGCGCATTTTACCAATACCATGCCAACGTCATGGAACCGTGGGATGGCCCAGCATCAGTATGTTTTACTGATGGTGTACAAGTTGGCGCAACACTGGACCGTAACGGCCTACGCCCATCACGTTATACCGTGACTAAAGATGATTTTCTGATCATGGCTTCAGAATCTGGCGTGGTTGAAATTGCACCAGAGAACGTGGAATACCGTGGCCGTTTACAGCCCGGACGTATCTTTGTCGCTGATTTAGAGCAAGGACGCATCATTTCTGATGAGGAAGTGAAAGACAGCATTGCGAATGCGCAGCCCTACGCCAAATGGGTTGAAGAGAACCTCCTCAGCTTGAAAAAACTGCCTGAAGCGAGCAACCAGTACAGCCAACCGGCTCCTGAGCGTCTAATGTCCCGCCAACAATCGTTTGGCGTCAGCTCAGAAGAGGTGAATGAAATCATTCTTCCTTTGGCAAAAACCGGTTATGAACCGCTTTCGGCCATGGGTGCAGACTGGCCTCTAGCAGTGCTTTCGCATCAATCACAGCATCTCTCCAACTACTTTAAGCAACTGTTTGCTCAGGTCACCAACCCACCGATCGACCCGATCCGTGAAAGAATGGTGATGTCGCTCAATACTTACCTCGGTAAAGATCAAAACTTACTGACAGAGACGCCCCTACACTGCTTAAAAGTCGAATTGGAATCTCCGGTTCTTTCCAACTCTGAGCTTGAGAAACTGCGCGCTATTGATAACGAACATCTGCAAGCGAAAACCTTAGATATCGTATTTCAAGCCAGTGAAGATCAAGGCAAATTGGAACGCGCGCTGAAACGCATTTGCCAATATGCCGAAGATGCGGTTATCGATGGTTACTCGATTATTTTATTGACTGACCGCGCGGTAAACTCAAACCATGCGGCGATCCCTGCAATGCTCGCTGTCGGTGCGGTTCATCACCACCTGATCCGTAAAGGCTTACGAGCGAAATGTGACATAGTGGTAGAAACCGGCGACGCGCGTGAAACGCACCACTTTGCGACATTGATTGGCTATGGCGCAAATGCGGTTAACCCGTATTTAGTCATTGAAACCATTATCGATTTACAACGAGTCAAAAAACTCGACCCGGCCATTGCAGCGAAAGATCTGTTTGACAATTACCGCAAAGGCATCAACGGCGGGCTGCTGAAGATCTTCTCCAAAATGGGCATTTCCACCCTGCAGTCTTACCACGGTGCGCAAATTTTTGAAGCCTTGGGCATCAGCAAATCAGTGGTAGATAAGTACTTTACTGGCACTGTATCGCGCATCCAAGGTTTGACCATTGATGACATCGCAAAAGAGGTGTTAGTTCGCCATCGCGTGGGTTACCCGACTCGCGAAGTTCCAGTGCAAGTGTTGGATGTGGGCGGCGTTTATCAGTGGAAACAGCGTGGCGAAAAACACCTGTTTAATCCTGAAACGATTTCGTTGCTGCAACAATCAACACGCAACAAAGATTATGTGCAGTTCAAGCAATACGCGAAAGCGGTAGATGACCAAGGCGACAACGCTGCCACGCTGCGTAGCCAGCTTGATTTTGTTAAAAATCCAGCCGGTTCGATTCCTATTGAGGAAGTGGAACCGATTGAACGTATTTTAAAACGCTTCGCAACCGGTGCCATGTCATTTGGTTCAATCTCCTACGAAGCGCACTCAACGTTAGCCGTGGCGATGAACCGTATTGGCGCGAAATCCAACTCGGGTGAAGGCGGTGAAGATCCAGCACGCTTTGAACGCAAAGAAAATGGCGATTGGGAACGCTCTGCAATTAAACAGGTCGCTTCTGGTCGTTTTGGCGTGACCTCTTACTACCTCACCAATGCCGATGAACTACAGATCAAAATGGCTCAAGGCGCGAAACCAGGTGAAGGTGGGCAACTGCCGGGTGATAAAGTCGATGATTGGATCGGCGCGACACGCCACTCGACTCCGGGAGTCGGTCTTATTTCACCACCACCACATCACGATATCTATTCGATCGAAGATTTGGCGCAACTGATCTTTGATTTGAAAAACGCGAACCGTACCGGTCGCGTCAACGTGAAATTAGTTTCCGAAGCCGGGGTTGGTACTATCGCCTCCGGTGTGGCTAAAGCCAAAGCGGATGTGGTGTTAATTGCTGGCTATGATGGCGGCACGGGTGCATCACCGATGTCTTCGATTCGTCACACAGGCTTACCTTGGGAGCTCGGCCTTGCTGAAACGCACCAAACCTTGCTTAAAAATGGCCTGCGTAATCGCATTGTGGTGCAAAGTGACGGTCAGATGAAAACACCACGTGACCTTGCAATGGCGACATTGTTAGGCGCGGAAGAGTGGGGAATTGCCACCGCTGCGCTAGTGGTTGAAGGGTGTATCATGATGCGTAAGTGTCATAAAAACACCTGCCCAGTAGGGATTGCGACACAAAACAAAACCTTGCGTGAGCGCTTTGATGGCCGCGTAGACGATGTTGTCACCTTCTTCCAATATATGGCGCAAGGCTTACGTGAAATCATGGCTGAACTGGGTTTCCGTACTATCGATGAAATGGTTGGCCAATCGCATAAACTGAAAGTGCGTGACAACATCAACCACTGGAAATACAAAAACCTCGATTTGTCACCAGTGTTGTACATTCAAGAGCCTCGTGCAGAAGATGGTGTTTATTGCCAAACCAAACAAAATCATCATCTAGAAAACGTGCTAGATCGTCAGCTAATTCAAGTAGCCAACCCCGCGCTTGAGAAAGGCGAAGCGGTTAACGCAATCTTCCCTATCGTCAACACTGACCGTAGCACGGGTACTATGCTGTCGAACGAAATATCGAAGGTATATAAAGACCAAGGTCTACCTCAGCCAATGAAAGTTAAATTCAACGGCTCCGCAGGACAATCATTCGGGGCATTCCTTGCTAAAGGGGTGACGTTTGAAGTGGAAGGTGATGCCAACGATTATTGGGGCAAAGGCTTATCTGGCGGTACGTTAGTGCTCTACCCTGACACGCGCTCAACCATCATTGCGCAAGATAACATTGTGGTGGGTAACGTCTGTTTCTATGGCGCAACTTCTGGTGAATCCTATATTCGCGGCCTTGCTGGAGAACGTTTCTGCGTGCGTAACTCAGGAGCTAAAGTAGTCGTAGAGGGTATCGGCGATCACGGCTGTGAATACATGACAGGTGGCGTCGCTGTGATCCTAGGTTCGACAGGACGTAACTTTGCGGCGGGTATGAGCGGCGGTGTAGCCTACGTGTGGAATCGACATGGAGACTTCGAAACTAAGCTTAACGCTGAATTGGTTGATCTCGACCCACTGCAACAAGAAGATACCGATCTGCTACGTGAGATGCTCAACAAGCATGTTCAGTTCACAGGAAGTGAAGTGGCTCAGTTATTCCTTGATAATTTTGAAGCAAACCTTACCCAAATGGTGAAAGTGATGCCGCGTGACTACAAAGCGGTTCTTCAAAAACGCAAGGCTGCAGCTGCGCAAGTACAAACGGAAGAAGTGGAGGCCGTATAAATGGGTAAGCCTACTGGATTTTTAGAACATGGCCGCGAGCTGCCAAAAAAGCTCGATCCAACGGTTCGCATTCAAAACAACCAAGAGTTTGTCCTCAATGAAGAGTTTGGTAGCAAAATTAATACTCAAGCGTCTCGTTGCATGGACTGCGGAGTACCGTTTTGCCATAACGGTTGCCCTATCGGTAACATTATTCCTGAATTTAACGATGCCGTTTATCGTGATAGTTGGGAAGAAGCTTGGAAGATCTTAAGCTCAACCAATAACTTCCCCGAGTTTACTGGTCGCGTGTGCCCTGCTCCTTGTGAAAGTTCGTGCGTACTCGGGATCAACCAAGATCCCATTACCATCTGTAATATCGAAAAAACCATCGTGGAAACGGCTTATCGCGAAGGCTATGCCAAAGCGAAAAAGCCGCGTTCTCGTACTGGAAAAACCATCGCCATCATTGGCTCTGGCCCAGCAGGTTTGGCCGCAGCTGAGCAGCTGAACAGCGCGGGTCACTCAGTTACTGTGTTTGAACGTGATGAAAAAGTCGGCGGCCTGCTGCGTTTTGGCATTCCGGATTTCAAACTGGGTATGGACGTTATTGATCGCAAAATCAATTTGATGGCAGAAGCGGGCGTCAAGTTTGAAGTAAACGCACATATCGGTGTTGATATCAACGCACAGCAACTGCGTCAAGAGTTTGATGTCATCTTGCTTACTGGCGGCTCTACCGTGCCTCGTAACCTGCCGATTCCGGGGCGCGAGTTAAAAGGGGTTCATTTTGCGATGGAGTTTCTGGCACAAAATAACCGCCGCGCGAATAACATGGATCTTAAAACTGACGAGATCCACGCTAAGGGCAAACATGTGGTGGTGATTGGCGGTGGTGATACTGGTTCTGACTGTGTCGGAACCTCAAACCGACACGGCGCCGCAAGCATCACGCAAGTTGAAATCATGCCGATCCCAGCCAATAAACGCCCAGCCAATATGCCTTGGCCGCAATATCCAATGATTTTGCGCACCTCAACCTCCCACGAAGAGGGCTGCGAACGTCATTGGAATATTCTAACCAAAGAGTTCCTCGGCAACGAGCAAGGTCAAGTCACGGGGCTACGTGTTGCTGATATCGTTTGGCAAGAGGCAAAACCGGGTGAGCGCCCGAACTTTGATGAAGTCGCGGGCAGTGAACGTATTATTGCTTGTGATATGGCTTTCCTTGCTATGGGCTTTTTACATCCAGAACCACATGGTGTACTTGCTCAGCTTGATATCAAGTTGGATGAGCGTGGCAATGTGGCAACACAAGGTTTTGCGACCAACCAAAAAGGTGTTTTCGCTGCAGGTGATATGCGTACAGGACAATCGTTGGTCGTACGTTGTATCAATGAAGG
The DNA here is from genome assembly GCF_963887575.1 of Vibrio sp. 3-2(1). Classification (NCBI taxonomy): domain Bacteria; kingdom Pseudomonadati; phylum Pseudomonadota; class Gammaproteobacteria; order Vibrionales; family Vibrionaceae; genus Vibrio; species Vibrio sp. 3-2(1). The sequence goes on from NZ_CAWPGB010000011.1 coordinate 925,312, forward strand.
GCGCGAGTGCGCACGCGAGATCGACGCTTACTTGATGGGCAATACCAACTTAGAAGCGAAAGCCGACTCATTGATGCTTTCAGCCTAGTGCCTCGCGCTCTTTTCGCTGGTTCAAGGTGATCCAGAGCGCTAAGCAGCGATGATTCCTTCCAACGTTCTACTTTTTGGCCAGCATTTAATGCTGGCCTTTTTTATGGCTAATTCTTATTCCATGAGATTACCCACGTTAACAAACTGTAACAACAAAAATTCTATCTCATTGAATATATTATATTAATCTAGATGATTAGGTGGTAAATCCCATTGCAACATGATTTTTCACCAACAACTTGACCTTTTGCACCATAAGCTATAGGTTGTGAAGTCAGTGAAAATTAAAATAATCATTTTTGTTAAAATTTAAATTGAGAATGAACGCATAATTACCCACTTAAAACAACAAAAATAGAATAGTTAGTCATTTACTGTCTGGATGACAGAGAAGCAAAGGGAGAATTGCAATGGCTCTATATGATCCAAGTTTAGAGAAAGACAACTGTGGATTTGGTTTGATCGCCCACATGGAAGGCCAAACCAGCCATAAATTAGTCAGAACCGCGATTTCAGCATTAGATCGCATGACCCACCGTGGCGGCATCGCAGCCGATGGTAAAACCGGTGATGGCTGTGGTCTATTACTACAAAAACCAGATAGTTACCTACGACTCATCGCTGAAGAAAAAGGCTGGAAGCTCGCCAAACAGTATGCGATTGGTATGATTTTCTTCAGCCAAGATCCGGTCAAAGCGCAATCAGCGCGCGATATTATCAACAAAGAACTGGCGCAAGAAACACTCACAGTGACAGGTTGGCGAACCGTACCAACGAACCAAGCTGTACTTGGCCCTATTGCTGCCAAATCCGTGCCTGATATTCAACAAGTCTTTATTAGTGCTCCAGCTGGTTGGCGTGAACGAGACATTGAACGACGCCTTTACATTGCTCGCCGTCGCATTGAAAAACAGATCACCGAAGATCGTGATTTCTATATTTGCTCACTATCGACTCAAGTCATTGTTTACAAAGGCTTGTGCATGCCTGCAGACCTACCGCGCTTTTATCTTGACCTAGCTGATCTACGGATGGAATCAGCCATTTGCTTGTTCCACCAGCGCTTTTCAACCAATACTCAGCCACGTTGGCCACTGGCACAGCCGTTCCGCTATTTAGCGCACAATGGTGAAATCAATACTATCGAAGGGAACCGTCAATGGGCGCGAGCACGGGCTTACAAATTTGCCTCTCCCCTACTACCGGATCTGCAAACCGCCGCGCCATTTGTCAATGAAACAGGTTCCGATTCATCAAGCTTAGACAACATGCTCGATCTGTTTTTAGCGGGGGGAATGGATATTTTCCGTGCCATGCGTATGTTAGTGCCGCCGGCGTGGCAAAATCACCCTGATATGGATCCAGACCTTCGTGCCTTTTACGACTTTAACTCAAAACACATGGAGCCATGGGACGGCCCGGCTGGCATTGTGTTATCGGATGGCCGTTATGCTGCTTGTAACCTTGATCGCAATGGCCTTCGCCCTGCGCGTTATGTGATCACCAAAGATAAACTCATCACCCTCGCCTCTGAAGTCGGAATTTGGGATTACGCACCCGATGAAGTGGCTGAAAAAGGCCGCGTTGGGCCCGGTGAACTGCTGGTGATCGACACCCGCCATGGGAAATTGTGGCAATCTAGTGAAATTGATAACGATCTCAAAAGCCGCCACCCTTATGGCGAGTGGATGAAAAATAACGTCCACCGATTAACGCCATTTTCTGAACTCAGTGACGACTTGGTGGGCGAGCGCAGCTTTGACAATGACGAGCTGAAAACCTATCAAAAACAGTTTGCAATGAGCAACGAAGAGATTGATCAAGTACTGCGCGTACTGGGAGATGTAGGCCAAGAAGCGGTGGGATCAATGGGTGATGATACGCCGATGGCGGTGCTCTCTTCGAAAGAGCGCTTGGTCACCGATTATTTCCGTCAAAAATTTGCCCAAGTAACCAACCCGCCTATCGATCCACTACGTGAAAAACACGTGATGTCACTGGCCACCAGCATCGGCCAAGAGATGAACGTGTTCTGTGAAACCGATGGTCACGCTTATCGTGTTACCTTTGATTCACCTATCTTGCTCTATTCTGACATGCAACAGCTATTGGAGCTCAGCGACAAACACTATCGCAATACCATTTTAGACATCAATTACGATCCACAGCATAAGGATCTCAAGCAAGCTTTGCTCGAACTTTGCCAACAAGCAGAGGAGGCCGTACGCCAAGGATCGGTATTGATCGTATTGTCTGACCGCGCTTTGCATAAGGATAAACTGCCGCTCCCAGCGGCAATGGCCGTGGGCGCAGTACACACTCGCTTAGTCGAAGCCAATTTACGCTGCGATGCAAACATCATTATCGAAACCGCCACCGCACGTGACCCTCATCAATTTGCAGTCTTAATCGGCTTTGGCGCAACAGCCGTCTACCCTTACTTGGCCTACGAAACGCTCGGCAAAATGATTGATGATGGCACGTTGGAAAAAAGCTATCGCGAGGTGATGCAAAACTACCGGTACGGTATCGACAAAGGTTTATTGAAAATCATGTCGAAAATGGGCATTTCAACCGTCGCTTCTTATCGCTGCTCGCAGCTGTTTGAAGCGGTTGGCCTACATAGCGACGTAGTTCAGTTGTGTTTTAAAGGTGTCACCACGCGCATTCAAGGTGCTAACTTCGAAGACTTCCAACAAGATCTATTTAATTTAGCGCGCAAAGCGTGGACCAAACGTAAAACGCTCGAACAAGGTGGCTTATTAAAATACGTGCATGGTGGTGAATACCATGCCTATAACCCAGATGTGGTTGGTACCTTACAAGCCGCAGTTAAATCAGGTGAAAGCGCCGATTACCAAAGCTTTGCCCAGCAGGTCAACGCACGCCCCGTCGCGATGCTACGCGATTTACTGCGCTTAAAAAAATCAGCGACACCGCTAGCACTGGAAAAAATCGAACCCAGTACGGAGCTATTTAAACGTTTTGATTCTGCGGCGATGTCGATTGGCGCCTTAAGCCCAGAAGCTCATGAAGCGTTAGCGACCGCAATGAACCGCTTAGGTGGCTACTCCAACTCTGGTGAAGGTGGGGAAGATCCACGCCGTTTTGGCACTGAACGTAACTCCCGTATTAAGCAGGTCGCATCAGGGCGTTTTGGCGTGACTCCGCATTACCTCACCAATGCTGACGTGCTGCAAATTAAAGTGGCGCAAGGAGCGAAGCCGGGTGAAGGTGGCCAACTTCCCGGCCATAAAGTGACCGCAGAAATTGCCAAGTTGCGCTATTCAGTACAAGGCGTAACCTTAATTTCGCCACCGCCGCACCACGATATTTATTCGATTGAAGATTTAGCCCAGCTGATTTTCGATCTCAAACAAGTTAACCCAAAAGCTTTGGTTTCGGTCAAATTGGTTTCAGAGCCGGGCGTTGGCACCATTGCCACTGGCGTTGCCAAAGCCTACGCCGATCTTATCACTATTTCTGGTTATGACGGCGGTACAGCGGCTAGCCCGCTCACCTCGGTAAAATACGCTGGTAGCCCTTGGGAACTCGGCCTTGCTGAAACCCAACAAGCGTTAGTCGCAAACGGCCTGCGCCACAAAATTCGACTTCAAGTTGACGGTGGTCTAAAAACAGGACTGGACGTGATTAAAGGCGCGATTTTAGGTGCCGAAAGCTTCGGTTTTGGCACTGCTCCTATGGTCGCGATGGGCTGTAAATTCTTACGGATTTGCCACCTTAATAACTGTGCGACGGGCGTAGCAACGCAAGATGAAACGCTGCGTAAAGAGTATTTCAAAGGCTTACCTGAGATGGTGATGAACTATTTCATCGGTCTTGCCGACGAGGTCCGTGGTTACTTGGCACAGTTGGGCGTTGAAAAGCTCACCGATCTGATTGGCCGCACCGATTTACTAGAAGTACTTGAAGGGATGACCGCCAAGCAAAGCAAATTGGACTTATCCGGTTTATTGGAAGCGCCAGTATCCGCTCAGGGTCATCCGCTTTACTGGACTCAACCCAATACACCGTTTGATAAAGGACAACTTAACCAACAATTTGTCGATGACGCTTTAGCGGCAGTTGAAGCACAACAATCGATCAGCTTGTATTACAACGTACAAAATACTGACCGCTCGCTCGGTGCTCGCCTATCTGGTGAAATCGCCAAACGTTATGGTAACCAAGGCGTGGCCGCCTCGCCGATTAAAATTTATCTCGATGGCACAGCAGGTCAGTCATTTGGTGTATGGAACGCGGGTGGTGTTGAGCTTTACCTTACTGGCGATGCCAATGACTATGTTGGTAAAGGGATGGCAGGCGGAAAGCTGGTCATCAAACCCCACCTTGGTACCGCTTTTAACTGCAACGACGCTACGATCATCGGCAACACCTGTTTATATGGCGCAACGGGCGGCAAGCTGTTTGCGGCTGGCAAAGCGGGAGAGCGTTTTGGTGTGCGTAACTCTGGCACTATCACAGTTATCGAAGGTGCTGGTGATAACGCTTGCGAATACATGACAGGCGGAATCGTCGCCATTTTGGGCGCAACAGGCGTTAACTTTGGCGCGGGTATGACGGGCGGCTTTGCTTACGTGATGGATGAAAACGGTGATTTCCAAGGTCGAGTCAACAGTGAATCAGTAGAGGCTATTTCATTGCAAGATCTCTACATTCACCAAGAACATTTACGTGGTTTAATTGCCGAGCATTTGGAAGAGACGGGATCGGTGCATGCTGAACAGATCTTAGCGAACTTTGATGAATGGATTCCAAAGTTCTATCTCATCAAACCCCAGGCGGCGGATCTGCAAACCCTACTCGGCCATCAAAGCCGCAGTGCCGCCGAACTTCGCGTTCAAGCGCAATAATTGGAAGGAGCCAGATTAATGAGCCAGAACGTATACCAATTTATTGATGTGAATCGAGTTGATCCGGCAAAAAAGCCGCTCACTATTCGCAAAATCGAGTTCGTCGAAATTTACGAACCCTTTACTAAACAGCAAGCGACCGCTCAAGCGGATCGCTGCTTAGATTGCGGCAACCCTTACTGCGAATGGAAATGCCCAGTGCACAACTACATTCCGCAATGGCTAAAACTGGCCAACGAAGGGCGCATTATTGAAGCCGCTGAACTATCGCACCAAACCAACAGCTTGCCCGAAGTCTGTGGGCGAGTCTGCCCACAAGATCGCCTCTGTGAAGGCTCTTGTACCCTAAACAATGACTTTGGTGCGGTCACCATAGGTAACATCGAAAAATACATTAACGACAAAGCGTTTGAGATGGGCTGGAAACCAGACATGTCGCACGTGGAGTGGACAGATAAGAAAGTAGCGATCATTGGTGCAGGCCCAGCTGGCCTAGCCGCAGCTGATATTTTAGTGCGCAACGGAGTAAAGCCCGTGGTGTTTGATCGCTATCCTGAAATTGGTGGCTTGCTAACCTTTGGTATTCCCTCTTTCAAACTTGAAAAAGGCGTAATGGAAAACCGCCGCCGCATTTTCAGTGAGATGGGAGTCGAATTTCAGCTCAACATCGAAGTAGGTAAAGACATCACACTGCAGACGCTGCTTAATGAATATGATGCTGTTTTTCTCGGTGTCGGAACTTACCAAAACATGCGCGCAGGGCTAGAAAATGAAGAAGCAAACGGTGTTTACGATGCTCTACCCTTCTTAGTATCAAATACTTATAAAGTGATGGGTTTGGAATCACCCCAACCATTTATTGATATGGCGGGCAAAAAAGTCGTGGTACTTGGAGGCGGAGACACTGCGATGGATTGCGTGCGCACTTCTATTCGCCAACATGCCGCCAAAGTGATTTGTGCCTACCGACGCGATGAAGAGAACATGCCGGGTTCACGCCGAGAAGTGAAAAATGCCAAAGAAGAAGGCGTAGAATTTATGTTCAACCTGCAACCGCTCGCCATTGAGGTCAATGAACAAGGCCAAGTGAGTGGCGTTAAAGTGGTGCAAACCGCTTTAGGGGAGCCTGACGCGGCTGGGCGTCGCAAGCCCGAGCCCGTTGCGGATAGCGAACATGTGTTGGCAGCCGACGCCGTCATTATGGCGTTTGGTTTTCAGCCACATGCCATGCCATGGCTTGAGCCATTCGGTGTTGAACTTGATCAATGGGGACGCATTAAGGCCGCGTCGCAGCAATCGTTCCAGTACCAAACCAGTAATGAAAAAATTTTTGCTGGTGGGGATGCCGTACGTGGCTCCGATCTGGTCGTCACGGCCATTGACGAAGGGCGCAAAGCCGCAGAAGGAATACTTGACTACTTAGGTCTTTAAGCCTTAACTGCTTAATATCCTTGAAGGATTCATGGTAACGTGAATCCTTTTTTCTTAGGCCATTTTCCTTCAACCATCGACACTGCAGCTTGCTTGTATTTTGGCGATTGGTAATGAGGATTCATTTGATAAGGACTATCATGCGCGTAGTACTAAGTTTACTGATGTTTGCCACACTAACCGCTTGCAGCCAAGGAGTGACAACTATGACCGATCGCACTGCGACCCCTTGCGGAAATAAACCGAATTGCGTTTCGACTCAAGATGAGCGTAACGCGTTCTCGCTCTCTCCCTTTATCCTCAAAACAGGCGTCTCTTTAGATAAAATCGAAGCGGTAGCGCTTTCTATTCCTCGCTCTAAAACGGCGGTGAAAGAGGACAATTATCTCCGCATTGAATGCACCAGTCGTATTTGGCGATTTGTGGATGATCTTGAACTTAAGATAGAGAACGGACGTTTAATCGTACGATCTGAATCGCGCATTGGTTATTCAGATATGGGCGTCAATCGTAAGCGAGCAGAAACACTGCGAGAAAACCTCACCAAAGCAGGCTTGATTGAATAGTTGCTCAATATCGCACTGGCGGAAAGTTTCGTGCTAAACTTCGGCCAATTTTGCTATACCCAAACAACTTGGAGTTGCAGGTAGGCGGCAAGTGAGTGAGTCCCCATGAGCATAGGCAAACTATGTGATTGGGGTGAACGAACGTAGCCAACACCGCTGCGGCTTCAAGTAGGAAGGGTATATTCACCAGATATTTACTATTAACCGAATAAGAGAAACCTCATGAAAATCGGCATTATTGGCGCGATGGAGCAAGAAGTCGCGATATTAAAAAACGCAATCGACAATGTTCAACAAGTCAGCAAAGCGGGCTGCACCTATTTTTCAGGTCAAATCCATGGGGTGGATGTGGTGCTGCTACAATCTGGCATTGGTAAAGTCGCCGCAGCCATTGGCACCACTCTTTTACTTAATGAATACCAACCAGATGTAGTGATTAACACCGGTTCTGCCGGTGGTTTCGATTCAAGCTTAACCATGGGTGATGTAGTCATTTCAAGCGAAGTTCGTCACCATGATGCCGATGTAACAGCATTTGGCTATGAAATGGGGCAAATGGCAGGTCAACCAGCCGCTTTCAAAGCGGATGATGCATTGATCCGCGTTGCAGAACAAGCACTCACACACATCAAAGATAAGCACGCGGTACGCGGCCTGATTTGTACCGGGGATGCTTTCGTTTGTAGCGCTGAGCGTCAAAGCTTTATTCGCCAACACTTCCCAACCGTGATTGCGGTTGAGATGGAAGCTTCAGCAATTGCACAAACTTGCCACCAATTCAAAGTGCCTTTTGTGGTCGTTCGCGCCATTTCAGATGTAGCCGATAAAGCGTCGCCGATGTCCTTTGATGAATTTTTACCGCTTGCCGCACAAAGCTCATCAGAAATGGTGATTAAGATGGTCGAACTGCTTAAGTAAGCAGTGACAGACTCAACATGGACGAGTTAATCACCTACTTGTATGCCAACGGTACGCTCCTCGTTATGTGGGGAGCGGTTGCCTTTCATCTTATTTTACCCATCCCGCGTAACGCTCATCCCGTCACTTTGTGGCGAAAATTTGCGGAAATATTAGCGGATAAAGTCAATACCAGTAGCAGTTATTCACAAAGCCTACTTTCCGGCACACTGGCTTGGCTATTGATGTGCCTACCCGCATGGGTCACCTTAGTCGCGTTAAAACCTTTGGTATGGCAACCTCAACTATTTGATTTAGCGCTACTATTACTCGCATTTGATTGGCGTAGCCAAGAATTATTAGCCAATCAGCTTATCGGCGCACTCAGCAAAGAAGACAAAAAATACGCTCGCAGCGTGCTTGCCCCTTTTGTGAATCGTGAAACCGATAGCTTGTCAGCGCTGGGGTTAGGTAAGGCGGGGGCTGAAACCGTCATTGTTGGCTATGGGCGCAACGTGATTGCAGTGCTATTTTGGTACGCCTGTCTTGGCGGTATTGGCGCGTTGATGTACCGTCTCATCGCTGAACTCGCCAGAGCTTGGGCGCCTTCGCGAGCGGCGTTTCATCCTTTTGGTATTCCATCGGTACGCTTGCTGGCTGTGCTTGACTTTGTGCCACTGCGCCTATTTAGCCTATTGATTATCATTGGTCGCAACGCATCAAACACCTTCTCAGCCATGTTACAACAAAGCCGCTTATGGCCACTCCCGGGGCCTGCATGGTTGTTAACCGCCGTCGGCAATAAACTATCACTGGCCTTAGGTGGCCCAGCTATCTACGGTGATAAAAAAGCCCTGCGCGTAAAAATAGGCGGACGTATCGCCCCATCAGCCTTCCACCTTGCGCAAATCCAAAAACTGTTAGCTTGGCGTATTTTCGCGTGGATAGCATTAGAGAGCGCGATACTGCTGCTCGTCCATCAAGGATTTTAGATGCGTTTACTGTTTCTCAATGTTGTCGTCACGCTGTGCGTGGCTTTTCCAGTTCAAGCGCAAGTTAAACGCATCATTAGCTTAGCCCCTCATGCCACGGAATTGGCCTTTTCGGCTGGCCTTGGTGATAAATTGGTGGCCGTCAGCGAGTACAGTGACTACCCAGCACAAGCACTCAAACTCGAAAAAGTGGCCAATTACCAAGGGTTGAATATAGAGCGCATTCTTACCCTAAAACCGGATTTAGTGATTGCTTGGCCTGCGGGCAATCCGGCGAAGGAGCTCGATAAATTAGAGCAGTTAGGGCTGAGGATTTATACGACAAAAACTCAAAAACTCGATGACATTGCCAATAATATTGAAGCACTTAGCCAATTTGCCGATGATCCGAGTATCGGCCAGCAAGCGGCGCGTGATTTTCGTCAATCACTCATCACTCTGAAACAGAGTTATGGCAGCCAAAGTAAAGTTCGTTATTTCTATCAACTCAGTGAAAAACCGATCATCACACTGGCCAAAGGCAGTTGGCCCAGTGAGGTCTTTGAATTTTGTGGCGGCGAAAATATTTTTGCCAACAGCGCATCCCCCTACCCTCAAGTTGGGATTGAGCAAGTGCTGCTGGCTAAACCTGATGTAATTTTCACCTCTGAACATGCGATAAAAAATGGCACGATGTGGCAAAAGTGGCAACAGCAACTACCCGCTGTACAAAACGGGTTTGTGTGGGCACTGACATCAGATTGGTTAAATCGACCAACGCCCAGAACACTGCAAGCGATAGAAGAAGTGTGTGAGTACTTTTCCGTCGTTCGCCAAAAACGCTAACGCTTGCGTAATAAAATCTCGTACAATTCCTGCCCGAATTTTGTTCCATTAACGACTAAAGAGAACCCAGTAACATGGACTCCATGCTGCTCTATCTTATTGACTTATTTGGTACGGCTATCTTTGCCATTTCTGGCGTATTATTAGCTGGTCGATTAAAAATGGACCCGTTTGGCGTGGTCGTGCTTGCGAGCGTTACTGCAATTGGCGGTGGAACAATTCGTGATATGGCATTGGGTGCGACGCCAGTTTTCTGGATAAAAGACACCACTTATCTTTGGGTCATTTTCATCACTTGTTTACTCACCATGCTGCTGGTTCGCAGGCCTAAACGCGTTGCTTGGTGGATATTACCCGTTTGTGATGCAATCGGTTTAGCGGTGTTTGTTGGCATTGGTGTTGAAAAGGCGATGAACTATCAAGACTCGGCCATGGTTGCGGTAATCATGGGCGTTATCACGGGCTGTGGCGGCGGTATTATTCGTGATGTACTGGCCCGTGAAATTCCAATGGTGCTGCGCAGCGAAGTCTATGCTACAGCTTGTATCATCGGCGGTCTGTTTCATACCACAGCACTAGCGATGGGCTACGATAGCTCAAGCGCCTTTCTGGCCGGAGTGGCCTCAACCTTAATCATTCGACTTGGCGCGATCCGCTGGCACTTATCACTGCCCACTTTTGCACTGAATAAATAAAGCCGATCTCATCAAAACCACAAACAGTAACATGTACAGACGCTATGGGTTATGGTCGCTTTGCGATAAGATGAGCTAATCTATTCCTCATCGTCATTAATTATGTTGCTAGAAGGTATCGAAACTTTGCTGGTGCTGAGCAAAGAAAAAACCATGGGGCGTACGGGCAGCCTACTCTACATTAGCCAGTCCGCCGTTAGTAAGCGGATTGCTAATTTAGAAAAAAGGGTCGGTAAAAAGCTGATTGAGCCTGATGGCCGACAGATTAAATTAACCACAGATGCACAGGCCTTGGTTGAAACTATTGGCCCAAGCTTTAGTGAGTTATGCGGTTTAATTTTCGATCAACAATCTTTTACGGATGCCACATTGATCAGGATAGACTGCTCAGAAACGTTAGTCGCTGGCTATATTAATGCCACAATGGGGCAGTACCTCAAGCACGATAAGTTCATCACCATCACCACGAACCATACGCCGAGGATTGTTCAGCACGTTCAATCAGGCAAAGCGACACTAGGATTTTGCGCAGGCTACTTGCCCGCTAATCATGGGCTAATGACGTTTCATCTGGTAGATGAACCCTTTTACATTGTCAGCCAAACACCCTTATCTTCATTACCTAAACAGCTCGTTACCAATGATTTATCCAACCCAGCGAACGCCTATCAAGTCGATATATTGGCGAAACTCGCCATCACGCCACAGATGGAAATGGACTCGTATACGGCCGCAGCGCAATTGGCATTAGGAGGCATGACGCCTGCTTTAGTGCCACTTTCAGTGATTAAAGCGCTGAACATTGAACCTCGCTATTACTTTGATTTTGATGAACTACAACCTTTGGTTCGGCCTGTTCATCTCTGTCTGCGCAGCAATAGTTATCGCTCGCCAAGGGTCAAAAGATTGATAACAACCATTGCTGATGCTGTTGCCAAAGAAGTTTTATTGCCATCAACATCGACATCACAATAACTAATGGGCGGATCCATTTCTGCCCTTTAGTCACCACTATCTTTGCGCCCATCCTCGCCCCTAAAAAACCACCAACGGCCATCACCAGCCCTATCTTCCAAATCGGCAAGCCAGCAATAACAAAAAAAAGCAGCGCAGCAATGTTTGAAGTGAAGTTGAGAACCTTGGTTCTTGCAGTCGCTTCAATCAACGAAAAATGACCTAACACGACAAAACAGACCGTAAAAATAGACCCGGTGCCCGGACCGAAAAAACCATCATAAAAGCCGATACCAAAACCGACCGTAAAAGCAAAAGCCGTTTCAGACAATGGAGCAGGCCCATTGTGGGTTTTCGTCGCGGGTGCAAGTAGAAAATAGAGTGAAATACCGATCAGCAACAGCGGGATTAAGCTGGTCAACAAACTGGCATCCATATGCTGCACAAGTTCAGCCCCACACGCAGCGCCGATAAAAGTACAAGCTATCGCCAACTTCATCTCTTTTAGGTTCACAATGCCATTGCGTACAAAATACCAAGTGGCGGAAAAACTGCCAAATGAGCTTTGCAGCTTATTGGTAGCCAGCGCTTGAGTCGGTGGCACGCCTACTGCCAGCAAAGCCGGCAAAGTAAGCAAACCGCCACCGCCAGCCATCGCATCAATGAACCCTGCAATCCCTGCAACCAAAAACAACAGGCCTAATACTTCCAGTGAAAGTTCCATTTCTTATCAACTATCAACGCATTGAACAATAAAAACCAACAATAACACCACTTAAAAGGTGAAAACAGCGAAAGCCAAGACAACAACCCATTCCCATTTTTCATCAATTAAAAAGCTATCCTCTAAGCCAAATCTCTTCTTCATTGGTAAAACGATTCAATTCGGCCGAATAAAAAAAGCCCGCTTAATTCAGCGGGCAATGAGGTTGTCATGTAGATCTTAGACCTACTGATTTATTATTTTTTAACGCTTATGCTAAGTGTGCTTTCACTTGCGCGTGTAACTCTTGCACTGACGTAACTGATGACTTCGCATCGGCCGTATGAGACATACAGGTTGCAAAGGCAGCATTCAGTGTTGTGGTGTAGTTGACTTTTTGTGCTAATGCTCCACGACGAAGAACTTTAGAATCTTCAATCGCTTGACGCCCCTCGGCTGTATTAATGATGTAGGTGTATTCATTATTCTTAATACGGTCAAGAATATGAGGGCGACCTTCATGCACTTTATTCACCAAACGTGGGTTAATACCGGCTTCACCTAAAATTACAGCTGTACCGTGGGTAGCATCAAGCTGATAACCTAATTTCACCAGTTTCGACGCTAAATCAACCACACGCTGTTTATCACCTTCACGTACAGAGAGCAGAGCTCGGCCGCCTTCAGGATAAACATTACCGCAACCTAATTCCGCTTTTGCATAAGCTTCAGCAAACGTTGTACCCACACCCATAACTTCACCCGTTGAACGCATTTCAGGGCCAAGCAGTGGGTCAACACCAGGGAATTTATTAAATGGCAGAACCACTTCTTTCACTGAGTAGTAAGGAGGAATGATCTCTTTAGTAAAGCCTTGTGACTCTAGAGACTGCCCTGCCATCACGCGCGCGGCAATTTTGGCAAGCGGTGCGCCCGTTGCTTTTGACACAAACGGTACAGTACGAGCGGCACGAGGGTTCACTTCAATCAGGTAAACTTGATTATCTTTAACCGCAAACTGCGTGTTCATTAAGCCACGAACGCCCAATTCAAACGCCAGCTTCTCAACTTGTTCACGCATCACATCTTGGATTTCTTGGCTTAACGTGTAAGCCGGTAGTGAGCAAGCTGAGTCACCAGAGTGAACACCCGCTTGTTCAATGTGCTCCATGATGCCGCCAATGACGACACGCTCACCATCACAAATCGCATCGATATCAACTTCAATTGCATCATCAAGGAAACGATCAAGCAGTACTGGGGATTCGTTCGACACACTGACCGCTTCGTTAAAGTAACGACGCAGATCTTGTTCGTCATAGACGATTTCCATCGCACGGCCACCAAGAACATAAGACGGACGTACCACCAGCGGGAAGCCGATGTCTTTCGATTTTTCAATCGCCTGTTCCATCGTGGTCACTGTTGCGTTTTCTGGCTGCAGCAGACCTAAACGCTCAACCGCTTGCTGGAAACGCTCACGATCTTCGGCGCGGTCAATCGCATCTGGGCTAGTACCAATGATAGGCACTCCAGCGGCTTCAAGGGCACGAGCCAATTTCAGCGGTGTTTGACCACCGTATTGCACGATGACGCCTTTAGGTTTTTCAACACGAACAATCGCCAATACATCTTCGAGTGTCACTGGTTCAAAATAGAGGCGATCGGAGGTGTCATAATCTGTTGAAACAGTTTCAGGGTTACAGTTAACCATGATGGTTTCATAACCATCTTCGCGTAGCGCGAGTGAGGCGTGAACACAACAGTAATCAAATTCGATACCTTGACCAATACGGTTTGGACCACCGCCGAGCACCATGATTTTGTCTCTATCGGTCGGTTGTGCTTCACATTCGTCATCATAAGAGGAGTACATGTAAGCCGTATCAGACGAAAACTCCGCCGCACAAGTATCGACACGCTTGTAAACCGGATGAATATTATATTGGTCACGCATACGACGAATTTCACTTTCAGCCACGCCAAGCAGTGAAGAGAGACGCGCATCCGAAAAACCTTTGCGCTTCATCTTGCGTAGAACATCCGCATTTAAGCCAGCAAAACCACCCGCTTTGACTTCTTGTTCCATTTTGACCAGTTCTTCGATTTGTACCAAGAACCAGCGATCAACGTTAGTCAGGTTGAAGACCCCATCCACAGACAAACCAGCGCGGAAAGCATCTGCGATATACCAAATACGCTCAGCACCCGCTTCTTTCAGCTCATGGCGAATTTTAGTCAGTGCATCTGGTGCGTCTAAATCAACCATTTCGTCTAGGCCGTTTACGCCAATTTCCAGCCCACGCAGTGCTTTTTGCAGCGATTCTTGTTGGTTACGACCAATCGCCATCACTTCGCCCACCGACTTCATTTGCGTGGTTAAGCGATCGTTAGCACCGGCAAATTTTTCGAAGTTAAAGCGAGGGATTTTCGTCACAACATAATCAATAGTTGGCTCAAACGACGCTGGGGTTGCACCACCAGTAATGTCGTTCATTAACTCATCAAGTGTGAAACCTACCGCCAATTTGGCTGCAACTTTGGCAATAGGGAAGCCCGTCGCTTTCGATGCAAGAGCCGAAGAGCGAGAAACACGTGGGTTCATCTCGATGATCACCATGCGGCCATCTTTCGGGTTGATACCAAACTGTACGTTCGAACCACCCGTTTCCACACCGATTTCACGCAGTACGGCTAGCGATGCGTTACGCATGATCTGATATTCTTTGTCAGTTAGCGTTTGCGCAGGAGCTACCGTGATCGAGTCCCCCGTGTGAATACCCATTGGGTCAAAGTTTTCAATCGCACAGACTATGATGCAGTTGTCCGCTTTATCGCGAACCACTTCCATTTCGTACTCTTTCCAACCGATGAGTGATTCATCAATCAACAACTCGTTGGTTGGCGAAAGATCAAGGCCACGGCGGCAAATCTCTTCAAACTCTTCTTTGTTGTAAGCGATACCGCCGCCGGTTCCACCCATAGTAAATGAAGGGCGAATAATGCAAGGGAAACCCACCATCTCTTGAACGCGGTAAGCTTCTTCCATCGTTTTTGCCGTATCAGCGCGAGGACAAGCTAAGCCGATTGACTTCATCGCTTTATCAAAGCGAGAACGATCTTCCGCTTTATCAATCGCATCAGCCGTTGCGCCAATCATCTCAACGCCAAACTCAGCCAGAACACCATGCTTTTCCAGTTCAAGTGCACAGTTCAATGCAGTTTGGCCACCCATGGTCGGTAATACCGCGTCTGGGCGCTCTTTTTCGATGATTTTACGCACTACTTCCCAATGGATAGGCTCAATATAAGTTGCATCGGCCATCTCTGGGTCAGTCATGATAGTGGCAGGGTTCGAGTTGACCAAAATCACTCGGTAACCTTCTTCACGCAGGGCTTTACATGCTTGAGCGCCAGAGTAGTCAAACTCACAAGCCTGACCGATTACAATCGGGCCAGCACCTAGAATTAGAATACTTTTAATGTCAGTACGTTTTGGCATTGTCTACTACTCCGAATTACGCTGTGTGCTTTTTAATTAGTTCAATAAAATGGTCAAACAAAGGGGCGGCATCGTGCGGGCCAGGACTCGCTTCAGGGTGTCCCTGAAAGCTAAAGGCTGGCTTATCGGTGCGGTGAATTCCTTGTAGTGAACCATCAAATAGCGATTTGTGCGTTGCACGAAGCGTGATAGGCAGCGTTGCTTCATCAGCAGCAAAACCGTGGTTTTGTGCCGTAATCATCACCACATTACGATCCAAATCTTTCACTGGATGGTTCGCGCCATGGTGGCCAAATTTCATTTTTACTGTTTTTGCACCAGACGCCAATGCCAAAATTTGATGTCCTAAACAGATACCAAAAATAGGCAGTCCTTTCTCTAAGAACACTTTGGTTGCTTCAATCGCATAAGTACATGGTTCTGGGTCGCCAGGGCCATTTGATAAAAAGACACCATCAGGTTTCAGCGCTAGAACTTCTTCAGCCGAGGTTTGTGCTGGTACCACAGTTAGGCGGCATCCTCGGTCAACCAACATACGGAGGATATTGCGCTTTGCACCGAAATCGTAGGCAACAACGTGATAGAGCAACTCGCTGTCATCTTTCGCTTCAGGAAGTCCACCTTCGAGCGTCCACGAACCTTGTTTCCATTGGTACGCTTCTTTTGTTGTAACTTCTTTCGCAAGATCCATTCCTTTTAAACCGGGGAACTCTTTGGCTTTTACCAACGCCAATGCTTCATCTAAATGGTCACCTGCCATAATGCAGCCATTCTGAGCTCCTTTTTCACGCAAAATGCGCGTTAGCTTGCGCGTGTCGATATCGGCAATGCCCACAATATTTTGTGATTTAAGGTAGTCAGAAAGGGAAAGTTCATTACGGAAGTTAGAAGCGATAAGAGGGAGATCGCGAATCACAAGGCCTTGTGCATGGATAGAAGAGGATTCTTCGTCTTCGGAATTGGTTCCGGTATTGCCTATGTGGGGGTAAGTAAGAGTAACGATTTGTTGAGAATAGGAAGGATCAGTGAGGATTTCTTGGTACCCCGTCATCGAGGTATTAAAGACGACTTCACCAACGGATATTCCATCAGCGCCAATGGATACACCGTGGAACACCGTCCCATCTTCTAGGACTAACAGTGCTGACTTACTCAAGACAACCTCCAGAATAAAAATGCAAAAAATATAAATTAAACTGCAAACCTGTCTTCCTTAAGGCCATTGATACGCGCCATAGGGTGAATTAGACAAATTGGCGGTATTCTAATGACCACCATGATTACTGTCAACATTTCATAATAAATTAAAGCAACATTTAAAGCGTTAGAGATAAAAAGCGAACCTAAGACAGCAAAAAGATAGGTTTGATGAGTAAAAAAATGAGAATAGAGGAATTAGAATCAGCAAACTGAAACTCTTTGATGCATTTTAAATAATCAACGATAAACAAAATCACGCAAACGTTAATCAAGCAGAGAATAACTGCAATTTTAGACATCTAAAGCAAAAAGAAAGCAATACCAACTCAAAACACAACAAAAGTAAGTCAGAAAAGTAAAAATAGAGTGAGATAATTAAATCGGTAAAAAGAGGTGTAACAAAGATGCGCCAGCAAACACTGACGCATAATTATGTAATTAAAGATCGTTCAAACCTAACACGTCAGTCATGCTATAAAAACCCGCAGGTTTATCAGCAAGCCAAACCGCCGCTCTCACTGCACCATTGGCAAAAGTCATACGATCCGTCGCTTTATGGGTGATTTCTACACGTTCACCGATATCAGCGAACATCGCGGTATGCTCACCCACGATATCGCCAGCACGAATCGTAGCAAAACCAATCTCATTTTTAGTACGTTCACCGGTAATACCTTCTCGCGCATAGACGGCAACGTCACTCAGTTGGTTACCCATAGCATTAGCAATCGCCTCTCCCATACCAATTGCGGTTCCTGACGGAGCATCCACCTTATGACGATGGTGGGCTTCAATGATCTCAATATCACAGTAATCACCCATCACTTTAGCCGCTTTTTCAAGCAATTTGAAAACAAGGTTAACCCCAACGCTGTAGTTAGGAGCCATGACAATCGCAATCTGTTGTGCGGCAGCATTGATTTGTGCTCTTTCTGCTTCAGAAAAGCCCGTTGTGCCAATCACTAGCTTCTTACCGTGTTTTTTACATAACTCAATATTGGCTAAGGTGCTCACAGGAGCTGTAAAATCAATGATGACATCGAAGTTATCTACGGCATTCTCTAGGTTATCTACCAACGCGATATCAAATCGCCCTTCACCGCATAACTCACCGATATCAACACCAACCAACGAGGACTCAGGACGCTCTGAGCCCGCACCCACTCGAGCATGGTTATTTTGATAAGTGGCTTTCACCAAATTGCGGCCCATTCGACCCGCCGCTCCTGCAATCGCAATTCTCACCATTGCGTTATTCTCCATTGTGACGACATCAGCTTAAGCTTGCATCGTTTCTCTTCGTTCAAGGTGTTTCTGTAAACTATCAACATTTGCTTGTGGTGGCTAGCGACTTAGGCAAACTCTTTCATGACGCGCTCGACGATGGGCGCATTGGCTTCAGGAAATGAATAGTTTGCCAACTCAGAAACCGCTACCCATTCTCCTTGCTGCCCTTCTTTACCATACGGCTGATGATCAAATTGTGTCACGCAAATAAAATCAAAAGTTAAGGACTTGTCTGAATAGTCAAACTCAAGGTATTGGTAAGGAGATTGCTCAGTAATATGAATACCAATCTCTTCATCTAGCTCGCGGCAAATAGCTTGTTCAATCGTTTCTCCCGCTTCAACTTTGCCGCCAGGGAACTCCCAAAAACCGCCTTTGTGAAGATGATCTGGTCGTTTGGTAATGTAAATTTCTGATTTATCGCTATTGAAGATAATAGCCGCAACAATATGAACACGTTTCATAAAGACTCCGATTCGCCGACTTCCCAACCTAGAAAAGAAAGATGAGAAATATTGAGTTAAAAAAAGAGTCGCCTAAGCGACTCTTGGGGTGATCATTCAAGGGATCAGTTGATCTGTCCGTGGCACTGTTTGTACTTTTTACCGCTACCACAAGGGCAAGGCTCATTACGACCAACTTTACGCTCTTCACGAACCATAGGCTGGTGCCCTTGATCTTCAGAAGCTTCATCTGCAACCGAACTGTCGGCACTTTGGTGCTGGAACTGTTGGCGACGCGCGGCTTCTTCCGCTTGCGCTTGACGCTGTGCTTCCATACGTTCAACTTCTTCTTGCTGCTGTACGCGCACCTTCGACAAGATAGTAATCACATCGGTTTTTAAAGAATTCAGTAGTTCTTCAAACAGCTCAAATGACTCACGCTTGTACTCTTGTTTTGGGTTTTTCTGCGCATAGCCACGTAGGTGGATGCCTTGGCGCAAATGATCCATCGCCGCTAGATGCTCTTTCCACAAAGTATCCAGAGTTTGTAGCATGACCGATTTTTCAAAATTACGCAGAACAGAAGCCCCAACCGCTTTCTCTTTTTCACGATACACACTAACCGCTTGTTCAAGAATACGTTCGCGCAGCGCTTCTTCGTACAATTTATCATCAGCATCTAGCCATTGCTGTAATGGCAGCTCTAAATCAAAATCGTTTTTCAAACGATCTTCCAATCCTTTAACATCCCACATATCCTCAAGTGATTGTGGCGGAATGTATTCGTCAATAACGGAAGTCAGAACATCTTGACGATTCTGCTCAATCATTTCGCTGATATCGTCTGCTTCCATGAGCTCATCACGCAGCTCATAAACTACTTTACGTTGATCGTTAGCAACATCATCGTATTCAAGAAGCTGTTTACGAATATCAAAGTTACGTCCTTCGACTTTACGTTGCGCTTTTTCAATCGAGCGAGAAAGCATCTTACTTTCGATCGCTTCACCTTCATCCATACCACTTTGGATAAGGCTTGCCATACGATCTGAGGTGAAGATACGCAGCAGTGAATCTTCCATCGATAGATAGAAACGTGAAGAACCCGCATCCCCTTGACGACCAGAACGACCACGTAACTGGTTATCGATACGACGAGATTCGTGACGTTCAGTACCAATAATGTGCAGACCACCAGCGGCTAACACTTGGTTATGAACCTCTTTCCACTTAGCTTTGATCTCATCGATCTGCTCTTGTGTTGGATTCTCTAGCTGCTCAATTTGTGCCTGCCAGCTGCCGCCCAATACAATATCAGTACCACGACCAGCCATGTTAGTCGCAATCGTCACCGCGCCCGGAATACCCGCTTGCGCTACAATTTCTGCTTCTTTTTCATGGAATTTCGCGTTAAGCACGTTATGTTTCACTTTAGCTTGCTTCAACGCATTAGAAAGTAGTTCAGATTTCTCAATCGAAACCGTACCGACTAGCGTTGGCTGACCTTTCGCAACACGCGCTTTGATGTCTTCAATGATCGCCGCAAATTTTTCAGCTTCAGTGCGATACACCACATCAGGCATATCATCACGAACCATAGGTTTATTGGTTGGGATCACCACGGTTTCCAAACCGTAAATCGATTGGAATTCGAACGCTTCGGTATCGGCAGTGCCCGTCATACCAGAAAGTTTTTCGTATAAACGGAAATAGTTTTGGAAGGTGATCGACGCAAGAGTCTGGTTCTCGTTTTGGATTTTAACACCTTCTTTCGCCTCGACAGCTTGGTGTAAACCTTCAGACCAACGACGACCTGGCATGGTGCGGCCAGTGTGCTCATCAACGATGACCACTTCGCCCTCTTCTGTCACGATGTAATCAACGTTTTTCTCAAATAACACATGCGCACGCAATGCGGCATTGACGTGGTGAAGTAAGCTAATGTTCGCGGGTGAATAAAGAGTATCGCCCTCTTCCATCAAACCATTTTTCACCATCAACTCTTCAACAAATTCTTGACCCGTTTCAGTCAAATGAACTTGTTTTGATTTTTCGTCAACCGTGTAGTGACCATCACCACGATACTCTTCAGAATCTTCTTTATCTTGCTTTTGCAGAAGTGGAATGAGGGTATTAATGCGGATGTACAACTCAGAACTATCTTCTGCAGGGCCTGAGATGATCAACGGCGTTCGCGCTTCATCAATAAGAATCGAGTCCACTTCATCGACTACAGCAAAGAAACGTTCACGCTGTACACGGTCTTCTTTACGGAAAGCCATGTTGTCGCGTAAGTAATCGAAACCAAACTCGTTATTGGTCCCGTAAAGAATATCGGCTTGATAAGAAAGTTTTTTCTCTTGTGGTGGCATATTGGGTACGTTAATACCGACCGTCATGCCTAAAAACTCAAACAGTGGGCGGTTTGTTTCTGCGTCACGTTTAGCAAGATAATCGTTGACAGTAACAATGTGCACGCCTTTGCCAGGCAAGGCATTGAGATACGCAGGTAAAGTCGCGGTTAACGTTTTACCTTCACCAGTGCGCATTTCTGCGATTTGACCCGCGTTGAGAACCATACCGCCGATCAACTGTACGTCGAAGTGACGCATACCATATACGCGCTTGGACGCTTCACGCACGGTGGCAAATGCTTCAGGAAGTAATTGGTCTAAGGTTTCACCTTGCTCTAAACGTTGACGAAACTCAACCGTTTTGGCTTTTAATTCTTCATCAGTTAGTGCTTCAAAAGTAGGCTCGTAGCTGTTGATCTCTTTGACAATTTTTTTAAGGCGGCGCAGCGTTCTGTCATTGCGACTGCCAATAACCTTTGTCAGTAGCTTAGTTATCATGTGTCAGGAATCTCTCTTTATTAGATCGTTTTCGATCTACTCTTAATGCCGTCAGTCTCTACCAGTTTTGAACTAAGGATACTGAGATAAATCATGTATCACAGATATTGTGACGGTGAGGTTTATTTTCAAGGTATTAAATAATTATGTAACGCATAGTGTAAGGAATTTTTGCGGCAACAACCAATAGCAAAACTATTTGTTTGAAGCACACTTAATATTTTTACGCTTTTTGAGCACTGTTTAAGCAATAAAATGGATTTATTACTATACGCATCATAGGCACCACAATAGAATTGAATGGCAACTTAAGAGGGAGACACCATGCGCGATCACCGTCCCACGTTAACGAAAGAGCTGATCAGCGATTCATCTCTGAAGAAAATACAGCAACATGCCACCGAGATCCTCGCTTTAAATAAAGTACTCAATAAGTTGCTTCCTAAAGGAACGGCCGATCATGTCCGAGCCGCTAATGTGCGCGGTGGTCATTTAATCGTTGAAGTGGCCAGTGCATCAATAAAAATGAAGCTTGATTATGACCGATTACACATTTTGAATCAGTTACGCAACCAAGGATTTGCCAAATTGATCAGCATTGAGCTCAAGATAAACCCAGCGCTCTATCGTAATCGTGGTATGAAAGAAGAAAAAGAAACGGTCGCTCGCCCACCACTATCTGAAAATACGGCCCAGGCATTACTGATGGTGGCGAGTAGCGCTTCCCCTAAAGTCAAAAAACGTTTGGAAAATTTGGCGAAATTGGCTAGGCCCAAATAAGCGTCATCAATGAATTAGTACAAATAAAAAGGCCAGACAGTTGTCTGGCCTTTTTATTTAAAAATTGCGATTAAGCGAGAACCATATTTGGTTCAGCAAACGCCACTGGAGAGCCAACTTCTTCTTCAAAAGTAGCCCATTCCCACGCCTCTTGGTCGGCTAAGACCGCACGCAGTAGCTGGTTATTTAAACCATGGCCTGATTTATAAGCACGGAACTCACCCACAATGGAGTGACCACACATGTACAAGTCACCAATGGCATCCAATACTTTATGAGTGACAAACTCATTGGCAAAACGCAAACCTTCTTCATTAAGAATACGGTATTCATCTAATACGATGGCGCAATCAAAGCTACCACCTAAACAGAGGTTTTGCGATTGTAGGTACTCAATGTCACGCATGAAACCAAAAGTACGAGCTCTTGAAATTTCTTTGACGAAACCTTGCGAGGAAAAATCAAACACCATGCGTTGTTCATCAGAATCGATAGCAGGATGTTGAAAGTCAATCTCAAAATCCATACGAAAACCGTTATGGGGTACAAGTTCCGCCCACTTATCACCATCTTCAAATCGAACTGGTTTCTTAATTCGAATAAAACGTTTTGGTGTATTCAGCGTTTGAATGCCCGCTTGTTGTAGCAAGTAAACAAATGGGCTAGCACTACCATCCATAATAGGAATTTCAGGTGCATCAACTTCGATGATAACGTTGTCGATTCCCATGCCCGCTAATGCTGCATTTAAGTGCTCAACAGTAGAGATACGAATACCTTCATCGTTGACCAAAGCAGTACATAGCATGGTATCGCGAACAGATTCAGGGTCCGCAGGGAAGTCTACTGGAGGATTGATATCAGTACGGCGGTAAATGATCCCAGTGTTTGCAGCAGCAGGGCGAAGCGTTAATGTGACTTTACGACCAGAGTGTAAGCCCACCCCAGTTGTTTTCACTATTTCTTTCAGAGTTCGTTGTCTGATCATCTACTTGCCTCTATGTCAGTGCGACAAAACACGGTCGGTAAAGCACCGACCGCGAATGCTACCATAATTTTGAACAGTGTCAAATTATGTCTAATTGTTAATCAGCCTGACGACGTAAAAATGCTGGGATATCAAGATATCCATTTTCCTTATCTGCTTTCGGTGCCGTATTTTGGCTTGCACCGGAAGAAGATGAAACAGTTGACGACGATGCTGATTGCGGTTTCACTTCTGCTCTTTCTTGCAAAGGTTGTGCCGTTTTTTCTTCGATTTTCGCTGCTTGTTGAACCATTTGTGGTTGAACTGCTGGTGCGACTTTGGCTTTACCGCCTGCAACTAAAGTAATGTCTGGCTTTTTCTCATTGCCAATACCCGTTGCAACGACAGTCACGCGAATTTCGTCTGCCATATCAGGATCTAACGAAGTACCGATGACAACTGTCGCATTGTCAGACGCAAACGCCTTAACAGTATTGCCGACGGTTTCAAATTCGTCTAGTCGCATATCCAAACCAGCAGTAATATTGACCAACACGCCACGAGCACCTGCAAGATCAATATCTTCCAAAAGAGGGCTAGAAATTGCCATCTCTGCCGCTTCTTCAGCACGATCTTCGCCGCGAGCCACTCCACTACCCATCATCGCGTGGCCCATTTCTGACATCACAGTACGTACGTCAGCAAAGTCCACGTTAATCATGCCTGGGCGTGTAATTAGCTCTGCAATACCTTGCACTGCATTTTTAAGCACATCATTCGCACTCGCAAATGCTTCAAGTAAGGTAATACCACGACCTAACACTTTCAGTAGTTTTTCATTAGGAATGGTAATCAAAGAGTCAACGTGTTTTGACAACTCTTCAATACCTTGCTCAGCAAATGCCAAACGTTTTTTTCCTTCAAAACTGAAAGGTTTCGTGACAACCGCTACGGTTAAGATACCCAGTTCTTTGGCAACTTCTGCAATAACAGGAGCAGCACCTGTACCTGTACCACCGCCCATACCAGCTGCGATAAATACCATATCGGCACCCATCAGAACTTCTTTAATTCTTTCTCGGTCTTCTAGAGCTGCATCACGTCCAACTTGCGGGTTTGCACCAGCCCCCAAACCTTTAGTGATATCACCACCAATTTGAATGACGCTACTTACGCTTGTTTTACGAAGTGCTTGCGCATCGGTATTGACACTGATGAATTCCACGCCTTCGATGGACTCACGCACCATGTGTTCAACAGCGTTACCGCCACCACCACCAACTCCAACGACTTTAATTACAGCATCGTCAGACATTTCCATCATCGGTTCAAACATGTGTTATCTCCGTTTTCCCTGCAACTCAGGTTAAAACTCTTTTTGTATCCAGTTACGCAAACGACCAATTAAGCTCGACATGGATTGGCGTTTCGGTTCGCTGTATTCCGTGTCGTCATTAATTTGGCTCTCTTTCGCATAATGAAGTAAACCAACCGCCGTAGAATGATACGGCTCTTTTACATAATCTGTAAGGCCACTCACCTCTAAAGGCTTGCCTACGCGAACTTGATTGCGGAAAACGCGTTCCGCACACTCAACCAAACCTTCAATTTGCGCAGCGCCGCCAGTTAAAACAACACCAGCCGCTAAATGGTGTTTAATACCATTTTTGCGCAATTTGTCTTGGACAGTATCTATAGTTTGGTTAACTAATCCCATTAATTCAGTGTAGCGAGGTTCAATCACTTCCGACAAGGTTTGTCTTTGCAAACTTCGCGAAGGTCTTCCTCCTACACTTGGGACGTTAACGGTATCATCCTTGCTTACCAATTCACTCAGCGCACAGCCATATTTTACTTTAATCTCTTCAGCATCACTGACTGGTGTGCCAAACGCAAAAGCAATATCACTGGTTACTGCGTTTCCTGCATAAGAAAACACTTCAGTATGTCGTAACGCACCACCGGTCCAGATAGCAACATCCATAGTGCCTGCGCCTATATCAATCACGCACACACCTAACTCTCGCTCATCTTCCGTAATAACTGCATTACTTGCCGCTAAACCAGAGTAAACCAGTTGTTCAACTTTTAAACCACAGCGTTCTACCGCTTTGATAATATTTCTCGCCATATCATTATGACAAGAAATAAGATGCACGCTCACTTCCATGCGCACACCTGATAAACCAAGCGGGTTTTTAATTCCCTCTTGGTAATCAATCGTAAATTCTTGAGGAATGACGTGCAATATTCTTTGCTCTTCCCCAATTTTTATTGATTTGGCGGTATGAATCGCTCGATCCATATCTTCTTGAGAAACTTCTTCATCTGAAATAGTTCCCATGCCTTTTTCAATACGGCTCGCAATATGTCGCCCAGATAGAGAGAGAAACACATTACTAATTTGGCATTCCGCCATTAATTCTGCTTGGTCAACCGCTCTTTGGACAGACTTAACGACCGATTCAAGATCATTAACTCCCCCTTTATCCATCCCACGGGATGGGCTCGTACCAGCGCCAATAATATTAATTTGACCGTCAGGCAGTATTTCACCGACTAAAGCTGACACGGTGGCTGTGCCTATATCAAGACCAACAATAATGTTGTCATCAGCGGTCTTAGTCATTTTTACTCTCTTGTGCTTCTTGTTCAGGGAACCAACCTACTGCGGCTCCTGTATCATATCTAAGATCGATATAGCTAACTTGTTCAGCTTTATTACCTAAATTCTTATACAGCGAAATAAAACGTGCAACTCGCTCATCTAGTGATTCTTTACCTAACTCTAAGCGGATGCCATTATCTAAAATTATTTGCCACGCTCGACGATCGTTGAGTAACAGTGACGATATATTTAAGTTTAATGATTGAAACTTAGGGTTCGTTTTATTCCAAACATCCAGTACTTCGTGACTGGTTCCTTGCGGGCCATAAAGTTTCACTCTATCGCCGTTCAATTGACCAATATCACCATTAAATACCGTGCCATATCCGTCTAACAAAGCGTTGCCATTCCAAATCGCTACCGCTCTATACTCTGTCAGAAACACTTTTATTGTGTCAGGCCATTGTTTACGAATCGATGCATGGGCCACCCACGGGATGACCTGTACACTCGATTGAAGTACGTTAATATCTTGCGACATGAAAGTACCGATATGATCCAACTGAGCAAAAGCGCGCTGCACATCTAGCGAAGATACGTATTGCAAGTCACCTTGTAGAACAATTTTTGAAAGCGGTAGCCTCTGTTCGTCCCACATCCAACTAAGTGTTGAATAAATGAGTGAACTTATCAGCAACAACACCACAAATAAAAAAATAGCGCCAGCGGCGTGATCTTTTATGAGTGGCGAACGGGACACAGCTCGGCTTTCATCGAACACATTCATTAACAAAGCCTGATGTTCCTGTTTCTAAATCGCAATCGCATGCCCTATTTGGTTCACAATAGAGGTAAAAGCACTGACTTTAACCTCCGGATTATACTGAGGTCGCTGAAAGTATCAAACATTGAAAGTAATAAATCTGGACTGGATACCATGTTATTCAATATTGATACACAAATAAGCCATTTAAATTAAACCTGTTGCATTTTACTGATATTCAGTTCGAGTCCCGCTAAATGTTTCGCTACCTTGCCGATATCCCCAGCACCTTGCGTCAGCACGAGGTCACCATCTTGTAATACATTAGCCAGAATCGAAGGCAGTATGGTGCTGTCGGGAACAAAAATAGGATCAATTTTACCGCGACTGCGTATCGTTCGGCACAACGATCGACCATCGGCTCCCGCAATCGGCTTTTCTCCTGCGGCATAGACATCGAGCATGATCAGCACATCGACTTGCTCCAGTACATTGGCAAAATCATCATACAGATCGCGAGTTCGACTGTAGCGATGAGGTTGGAAAATCATCACTAGCCGTTTTTCTTGCCAACCACTACGCGCCGCCTTAATAGTCACGCCCACCTCGGTCGGATGATGACCATAATCATCAACGAGCATCGCAACCCCATTGCCCGTATCAAACTCGCCCAGATGATCAAAACGACGTCCCGTACCTTGGGTGCTAGCCATCGCTTTTAAAATCGCTTCATCGCTGATGTCGTCTTCCGTTGCCACTGCAATAGCCGCGGAGGCATTAAGCGCATTATGACGACCTGGAATATTAAGCGTGATATCCAGATTGGCTCGTCCCTGTCTGACGACCGTAAACTGGCCTTGTTGCCCCTGCTGATGGTAATTCTCAATCCTGACATCGGCATCATCGGCAAAACCGTAGGTGATCACTTGACGGCTGATACGTGGAATGATTTCACGCACAACAGGATCATCAATACATAATATCGCCTGACCATAAAATGGCAGGTTGTGTAAGAAATCGATGAAGGTCTGTTTGAGCGTTTCAAAATCACCACCATACGTATCCATGTGATCCGCTTCGATGTTAGTCACGATACTAACCATAGGCTGAAGATGAAGGAATGAAGCATCACTTTCGTCAGCTTCAGCAATCAAAATCCGACTTGAACCCAAACGCGCATTGGTGCCAGCGCTTTTGACTAACCCGCCATTAACAAACGTGGGATCTAAACCAGCCTCAGAATAAATTTGCGTAACCAATGCCGTAGTCGTTGTTTTACCATGCGTACCAGCCACCGCAATGCCATGACGAAAACGCATTAATTCCGCCAACATTTCTGCACGACGAACAATAGGAATGCGTCGCTCACGCGCCGCTTTCAGTTCAGGATTTAGCTCATCGATTGCAGTAGAGACTACCACCACGCTGGCGAGTTCAATATTAGTGGCTTGATGACCGATATAAATGATAGCCCCTTTACTTGCCAATCTTTCAGTCACAGGGTTGGAAGCGAGATCAGAGCCGGTAATTTGGTAGCCTTCATTGAGCAATACTTCTGCAATTCCGCTCATTCCCGCCCCACCAATACCGACAAAGTGAATACACTTGACGCGGCGCATCTCTGGCACCATGGCACGGATTTGAGCTAAATCTTGAGTATGTTTAATGGTCATGAAAAATTTCTCGTTATTGGGTAAGTGCGATGATAGCGTCGGCAACGACTTTATCAGCATCCAGTTGTGCGGCTGCACGCGCTTGTTGCGCCATCAACAGCAGATCATGACGCTCAAGAGAAGCAATCTCTTGCGCTAGTTTTTCTACTGTGAGCTGCGGCTGTTCAATCATTTTGGCCGCACCACAAGCGACTAAGTGATCCGCGTTAAGCGCTTGCTGTCGGTCTTTATGCATAAAAGGGATAAATATAGCGCCAACACCGGCCGCTGCCACTTCAGAAACCGTTAATGCTCCCGAGCGGCACACCAGTAAATCAGCCCACGCATAAGCGCCAGCCACATCCTCAATGAACTCGGTAACGTGTGCATTTTTGATCTGAAGCGCGCGATAAGCTTGCTCAACCGACTGTTGATTATGCTTGCCTGCTTGATGGCAAACTTGGTAATTATCGCCAAGCACAGCTAGTACGTCAGGCAAAGTTCGGTTGAGAATCTGCGCACCTTGGCTGCCGCCCATCACGAGAATGCGGATCGGTTCATTTCGCTCAGCAAAGCGTACTTGCGGTGCAGGTAATGTAGCGACATCTTGACGTACAGGATTACCTACGACTTGCGCCTCAGTAAAGGCTCCGGGGAAGGCTTGAAATACGCGTTTGGCAATTTTCGAAAGCCAACGGTTGGTTAACCCTGCTACGGCATTTTGCTCGTGAAGCACAACGGGAATTCCCATAGACCACGCTGCCACGCCACCGGGGCCACTGACGTATCCGCCCATGCCGAGCACCGCATCAGGTTGCCACTGCTTCAAATAACGACGCGCTTGAAAAATCGCGTTCACAATTTGAAAAGGCGCTTTCAGCAAACGCCCTATGCCTTGGCCACGTAAACCTTTGACCTGAATAAAGTCGATCTCAATACCATGTTTAGGCACTAATTCTGCTTCCATCCGATCCGCAGTCCCTAGCCAGCGGATCTCCCAACCTTGCTGTTGGAGCTGTTTAGCCACAGCGAGACCGGGAAAAACATGTCCCCCCGTGCCACCAGCCATAACCATTAAACGTTTATTGTTTATCATTGGATTCTTTTTCTATAGACACTCGATTGCGATCTTTGAGTCGACATTCATGATCAATTCTCAATAAGATCGACACCGCAACCGACATAATAATTAAGCTTGAACCGCCGTAACTGATCAAGGGCAGCGTTAGGCCCTTAGTCGGCACCATACCCGCTGCAGCACCCACATTGACGAGTGTTTGGAATGCAAACCAAATTCCAATACCAAAGGCCAAATAGCCACCAAATTGCTGATCATGCTCAAAGGCTTTTTTACCGATAAACACCGCTTTAAGCACTAGACTAAAAATCAGCAGTAGAACCAGTACAACGCCAATAAAACCGAGCTCTTCAGCCAGCACTGCAAATACGAAATCAGTGTGCGCTTCAGGTAAGTACTCTAGCTTTTGAATCGAGTTACCAAGCCCTTGACCAAACCACTCTCCACGACCAAAGGCCATCAAAGATTGAGTCAATTGATAACCGCTGCCAAACGGGTCTTCCCACGGGTCAAGAAATGAAGTTACACGGCGAATACGGTAAGGCTCTGCCGCAATCAGTGCGATTACCGCAACAATTCCAGCCACCATGAGCGCAATAAATTGTGACAGTTTGGCCCCAGCAATAAACAGCATACCAAACAGAGTCACAAGCATCACAACCACGGTTCCCAAATCTGGCTGACCAAGTAGCAAGATAGCCAAGGTTCCAAACACCATAATCGGTTTCATGAAACCACCAAAAAAGGTTTGCCTCACTTCATCTTGTTTACGAACTAAGTAACCAGCCATGAAAATAAACAGTGACAGTTTCGCGACCTCAGCAGGTTGCAGGTTAAATAACCCCAACGGGATCCAACGCGAGGCACCATTGACCGATTTGCCCGCGAGCAAAACCACAATCAGCAGCATAAAAGAGACGCCAAGTAGCACCGAGCTGTATTGCATCCAACGTTTCATTGGCACTTGCAACACCACACTCGATGTCACGATAGCCAGCATCAAGAAAATGGCGTGACGAAACATAAAGTGAAACGGTTGATCCGTTAAACGCGAACTGATAGGAAACGAAGCCGATGTCACCATCACAAGCCCAGTCAGCATCAAACCTAAAGCAATCCATACCAATTGACGATCAAACAAGGCTTCAGGCGCTTGGCTCTGAAACCATTGACGAGTCATTTTGATGAGGCTTGAAAAGGACAAAATGCAATTTCCTGTTGATTAAGCGTAACGCTGCGCAAGCTCGGCAAAGGCGTCACCTCTGGCCATAAAGTTTTTAAACTGATCAAAACTGGCACAAGCAGGCGAGAGCATCACCATATCACCACGACGCAGCTGCGGTTTGATCGATACGATAATCTCTTCCATCGATGAATAGAACTGAGCCGATGGATGCAGTGGCATGAATTGCCCACCGTCAACGCCAAAACAGCACAGTTTTACGTTCAATGTTTTTAGTATCGGTGCTAATGGCGAGAAATCAGCGCCCTTGCCAACGCCCCCCACAAGCAGATACAAAATCCCTTGGCAATTTAACCCCGACAACGCCGCTTGAGTGCTTGCGACATTGGTCGCTTTCGAGTCATTGACCCATTTTACGCCGTGATTATCAGCAACAACCTGACAACGATGTGTCAGCCCGCGGTAAGATTTCAATGCATCAAGCGCAGATGAGTAATCAACACCCGCCAAATCGAGCAGTGCGAGCACAGTGAGCACGTTAGCACTATTGTGTCGTCCCACTAAGCTGAGTTTTTCGCTTGCTAACAATGGCGTGCCTTTCGCCACTAAGAACGATTTGCCATCAATCATTTGCGTGCAATAGTCCGCGTCATGTTCAACGGAAAAACGTGCGATGTGACCTGAAAATGAGGGAGGTTCCGTCTGGCTATCATCGGCGTTCACGACCGCCGCTTGCGCATACTTAAAAATGCGCAATTTAGCTTGGCGATACGATTCCATACCATCGTAGCGATCCATATGATCTTCTGTCAGATTGAGAAAGGCAGCAGAGACGAGTTTTAAACTTGAGGTCGTTTCTAGCTGGAAGCTTGAGAGCTCCAGCACATAAAGATCGGCCTCTTGCTGAAGTAGATCTAAAGCAGGCACACCAATATTGCCGCCAACGGCAACCTTAACCCCAGCAGCTTTAGCAAGCACTCCGGTTAAATCCGTCACTGTGCTCTTGCCGTTGGCTCCTGTGATAGCGATAACAGGCTTATCCACCTGCCAAGCAAAGAGCTCAATATCGCCCACCACGGGAATATGTTGTGCTAACGCCTGTTGAATCTCTGGCGTAGCTAAAGCAATGCCCGGATTAGTAACAATCAGGTCAGCGTCAAATAACCAAGCTTTGTTCCAGCCGCCACAATGTAGCTCAACTTGCGAGCTTAAATGCTCTCGACCTGGCGGGTTTTCACGTGTGTCGATCGCCTTAATCGTGAGCGAGCGATCTAGGCTCAAAAGGTAGTTAACCACCGAGAGGCCCGTCATACCCAGCCCCACGACCACCACATTATTAACAGTTTGCCAACGATCCATCTTCATTCCATTCAACACCGTTTTGCTCTATCACTAGCGCACTTTTAGTGTAGCCAAACCCACTAACACCAACACAATTGAGATAATCCAAAAACGGACGATCACGCGTGGTTCTGGCCAACCTTTCAATTCATAGTGGTGATGGATAGGGGCCATCCGGAAAATACGTTGACCACGCAATTTGTAGGAACCGACTTGTAAAATCACCGACAAGGTTTCCATCACAAACACGCCGCCCATGATCACTAACACAAACTCTTGACGAACCAACACTGCAATTGTACCGAGTGCACCGCCTAAAGCGAGTGAACCCACATCGCCCATAAAGACTTGCGCAGGATAAGTGTTGAACCACAGAAAACCTAAACCGGCCCCCACAATTGCAGTACACACCACCACTAGCTCTGAGGCATAAGGAACATAAGGAATATGCAGATAACTGGCGAAATTGACGTTCCCAGTTGCCCATGCAATCACAGCAAAACCGGCAGCAACCAAAACAGTCGGCATGATGGCTAAACCGTCCAGACCATCGGTTAAGTTCACCGCGTTACTGGTTCCGACGATGACAAAATAGGTCAGCACAATGTAGAGCAAGCCCAGTTGCGGCATCACATCTTTAAAGAAAGGCACCACAAGCTGAGTAGCTGCGGTATCGTTGCCATGCGCATAGAGAGCAAACGCCACTATCAACGCAATGGCCGACTGCCAAAAGTATTTCCAGCGCGCGATCAATCCATCACTGTTTTTACGCACCACTTTGCGATAATCATCCACAAAACCGACTACGCCATAGCCAAGCAGCACCGCGAGTACAGCCCACACGTAAGGGTTTGAGAGATCTGTCCACAGCAGTACGGTAGTAATGATAGAGGCGAGGATCATCACTCCGCCCATGGTTGGCGTACCGCGCTTACTAAAATGTGATTCTGGGCCGTCGTTCCGCACTACTTGACCAATTTGCAGTAGTTGCAAACGTTTAATCAAGCGCGGCCCCATCCATAACGACAGAGCAAGTGCGGTTAAAATACTGACGATGGCCCGAAATGAGAGATATTCGAACAGACGAAAAAAAGAGAAGTATGGCTGGAGTAGATCCGCGAGCCAAATAATCATGAGTATTTCTCCTTTAGAGCAGCCACAATTTTACTCATACCCGCACTGTTTGCACCTTTGACAAGTAAGGTATGAGACTCTTGATCGAATTGTGATAATTGCTGCTCGATATAAGCAATCATGTCCGCATGGCTTTCAAAATGGAGGCCATGGCATAGGTCACTGATCACTTTTGCATCGCGACCGTAAGTAAGGACATAGTCAAACTGGAATGGTGCAGCATGTTCACCGACTTGACGATGAAGTGCAAGGCTTTCATCGCCCAACTCAGCCATATTACCTAAAATTAACCAACGCCTTGCAGAGAAAGTGTTAAGTAGATCAACCGCCGCTTTCATCGCTGGAACACTGGCATTGTAACTGTCATCAATCAGTTTCACAGTCGTGCTCAATTGGGTGACATCAACACGCCCTTTCACCTGAGCTAGATGCGCAAGTCCGTACTGCACCTCTTCAAGATTTGCACCCAACTCAATGGCTAATGCCGCCGCCGCCAACGCATTGGAAACGTTATGTTCACCCACAATATTGAGCCCAATGTCAATATGACCGACGGGTGTGATCATTTCAAACTGAGCTTCACCTTGTTCGTTAAGCCTAATACCACGGGCGTAAAAATCTGCCATTTGACGGCTGGAAAAGGTTTTAACGGTTTTGTCCGCTAAAATAGCGCTCCACCGCTCACCACCGTGGCTTTCTAAATTAATAATGGCTGTCGCACCTGAAGCAAGGCCTTGATAAATTTCACCTTTCGCCTGTTTTACGCCCTCAATTGAGCCAAAACCTTCCAGATGCGCCGCGGCAACATTGTTCACTAATGCGACATCCGGCTTCACTAAAGAGGTGGTATAAGCAATTTCACCAATATGGTTCGCCCCTAACTCAATCACCGCATACGCATCATTAAGATCAGAGCGAAGCAGAGTGAGCGGCACGCCGATATCATTATTAAAATTGCCAGCAGTAAAGAGCACGCGCCCTTTGGCTGATAAAATATTTGCCACCATCTCTTTGACTGTGGTTTTACCGCAACTGCCTGTAATCGCAGCAGTCGGTGTTTGACACTGTTGGTGAACCCAAGCGCCAAGCTGGCCTAACGCCAGTTTGGTGTCGGTAACCACCAGTTGAGGAACCGAAACCGTCAAAGGGCGCTGAACCAATAACGCCTTTGCACCAGACGCAACCGCTTGTACAGCAAACTCATGAGCATCAAATTTATCACCGACCAAGGCAACAAAGAGCGCACCGGGTTTGATTTGACGTGTGTCGGTCGAGACCTCAGACACGGTGACATCACAACCAACCAATTGTGCATGCAAAACGTGCGTCAATTGCTGTAAAGAGACTTCTATCATGCACTTATCTCCAGTAAGGTTTGCGCCGTTTCGCGATCCGAATAGTGAATAGTTTGATGGGCCATCACTTGATAATCTTCATGCCCTTTACCTGCCAATAAAATGATGTCTTGCTGATCAGCATGTTGCAGGGCGTATTGCACGGCAGCGTAACGATTGTGTTCAACGTGTGCGCGACTTGCAAACTCAAGCCCTGCCACCATATCTTGTACAATGTCTGCCGGTTTTTCGCTACGAGGGTTATCGTCGGCCAAAATGATCTTATCGGCGCAGCGCTCTGCAATTTCGGCCATCATCGGACGTTTGCCTTTATCACGGTCGCCACCACAACCAAAAATCGCCCATAGCTGACCTTGGCAATGAACGCGAAGTGCCAACAGTGCTTTTTCCAAAGCATCAGGCGTGTGTGCATAATCGACGACGATCTTCGCACGATTTGGCGCTTGAAAGAGCTCCATTCGCCCTAAGACTGGCTGCAGCTGAGAAGCCGTTGTCATCAAGGCTTGTTTATCAAAACCTAAAGTCAGCATAGCGGCAAAAGCGAGTAGAAGATTGCTGGCGTTAAATTCGCCAATTAACGGCACGCTCAATTCACCTTGACCATAGTAGCCGTCGAAGGTTAATGAAATACCATTATCACTGTAAGAGACCGAGCTCGCCCACAGCGCTTTAGCGCATTGCGGTTGCTGTTTTAAAGAGACGGCAATCGGTGCTTTCAGCTGTGCTAACCAACTCGCACCCACCGCATCGTCGGCATTAATGACAGCGTGTTGGCAGTGATGAGCGGTAAATAAGGAGAGCTTTGCTTTGGCGTACTCTTCCATGGTGCCATGATAATCGAGATGATCGCGGCTTAAGTTAGAAAACACGCCCACAGCGAACTTCAATGCTTGAACTCGCCCTTGAACTAATCCGTGCGAAGAGACTTCCAGCGCAGTATAGCGAGCGCCCTGCTGCGCTAATTGATAGAGTGTTTCTTGGACCTCAATGGCATTACCTGTGGTATTGGCGGCAGGCTGTAAATGGTTAAGAAAACCATTCCCCGTCGTACCCAGCACCGCCGCTTTCTCGCCCAACAAGTCAATCCACTGCGCAATTAATTGAGTAATGGTGGTTTTACCGTTGGTTCCCGTAACCCCAATCAACGTGTTGGTCTTCGAACGATAAAGCCGCGATGCCAGTTGAGATAGATGTTGGTTTAGATCAGCAAGGTAAATCACTAACACGCCATTGACGGTAGTCATACTGCCATGCGGATGCTGCCCACACGCTTGAGCCAATACCAGATTCGCCCCAGCTTGAGTGGCGTTATCAATAAACTGCCTTCCGTCGATGGCATGGCCGACCACTGCAATAAAGGTATCATTGGGTGATATTTTACGGCTATCGAGCACTAAACGAGTCACCGACAACGTTGAAATAGAATGGCCATCGAGGTCAAGCCAAGGGGCGATGAGATCTTGTAAACACATACTCGGCGTCATTGTGCTTCTCTCTTAATTATTTTTGGAATCGATTTTCATCAGGAGCGACATTGAGGATCTGCAACGCTCCTTTCATTATTTCGGCAAAGACAGGGCCGGCAACGGAGCCGCCATAATATAAGTCACCTTGAGGTTCATTCACCATCACCACTAACGAGACTCGAGGGTCGCTCACTGGAGCCACTCCTGCCGTGTAAGCAAAATATTCATCACCATAACCGCCGGCAATCGCTTTGCGCGAAGTGCCTGACTTGGCCGCAATACGATAG
This sequence comes from Vibrio sp. 3-2(1), assembly GCF_963887575.1. Classification (NCBI taxonomy): domain Bacteria; kingdom Pseudomonadati; phylum Pseudomonadota; class Gammaproteobacteria; order Vibrionales; family Vibrionaceae; genus Vibrio; species Vibrio sp. 3-2(1). Next base: position 961,237 of record NZ_CAWPGB010000011.1, read on the forward strand.
CCCGGAACCGCGGCTTGAGTTGCTGTGCCACCGGGTTGGGTAACGGTTTCTAACATTTCCAACACTTTCTTAGCATTAGTTTTATCAACCACTTGGCGTGATAAATCTTGCTGGTTGCTGTCAATAATATGGATTGGTTGGTACTGACCTAAATTGCCTAAAGTGGCATAAGCATGAGCCAACTGAATGGGGGTAATTGACAAACCATAGCCAAATGCCAAGGTGGCAATTTCAAACGGTGACCAACGGCGGCGATTCGGGAAAATACCCAAAGTCTCACCGACGAGGTTTAAACCGGACATTTCACCAAGCCCTACAGAGGTATACATACCTAATAGAGCTTCGAGAGGCATTTCAAGCGCCAGCTTAGCCACTCCGATGTTACTCGATTTTTTCAGAATTAAGGTTAAATCGGCTTTGCCGACTTTTGAGGTATCACGCACTCGACTACCACCGATTTGCATGATGCCATTCCCTGTATCAATCACCGTTTTGTCATTCGCAACGCCATTTTCAAGCGCGGCCAATACTACAAAAGGTTTGACAGTTGAGCCCGGTTCAAAGGCGTCCGTGATCACGCGGTTACGCATTTTAAAACTTTGCCAATCGGAACGGTTATTGGGGTTGTATGAGGGGGCGTTAACCATCGCTAATACTGCACCCGTTTTCACGTCGAGCAAAATCGCCGATGCCGAAGTGGCACGATAGTCCGCCACAGCTTGCTTGACCGCACGAAAGGCGATCGCTTGCAAACGTTGGTCAATGGTCAACGCCAGTGGCTTGCCCTCTTCACGCTCTTCAAGCGAGATATTTTCCACCACTCGGCCATACCGATCTTTGCGGATCACCTGTTTGCCAGCTTCCCCCGTCAGCCATTTATCATAGCTGCGCTCAACCCCTTCTAAACCGTGGCCATCGATGCCCGTCACACCAATTAAGTGCGCACTCGCCTCACCAGCTGGATAGTAACGGCGAGATTCGGCCTTGAGCCCCACACCCGCTAATTTAAGTTCGCGAATATAATTGGCCATTGCAGGGCTCACTTGACGCTGCAAATAGATAAAACGGCGGGTTTGGTTCTCTTCAATTTTTTTCAGCAGCTCACTGCGCTTAATGCCTAACACATCAGCCAGTGCGTACCAACGTTCACGTTCAACTAAGCCGCCGGCTTTAAAAATAGCCACAGGATCAGCCCATACTGCATCGACAGGAACACTGACTGCGAGAGGTTCACCATTACGATCTGAAATGATTCCGCGTGCCGATGGCAAGGTTTTGGCTCGGACAGAGCGCATATCCCCTTCGCGGATCAAATTATCCGGTTCGATAATTTGGATAAAGGCAACGCGCCCAACCAATAAAGCGAAAGTAACGAATACAAAAAAGAGGATGAGATAGAATCGCCAACGGATCAAAATAGGAGATGTCGCTTTTTCTTGACGAGGTGCCGCTTGGGCTTTGTCTTTGTTTTTTTTCATTTGAGCGTAATCACCACTTCTTTATCAGAATCAGGTCGCTTCATTTCCAGCTCTTGTTTGGCAAGATTCTGCACGCGGCTATGTTCTGCGAGGGCCGTTTCCTCAAGAATGAGGTTACGCCATTCATTATCGAGCCGCTCGCGCTCAACTAAGGTTTGATCTTTTTCTGAAATCGCCTGCCTAGAATGATGGGTAATAAACACCACTCCCATCGCACTGGCAAAAATTAACATTAACAAAATAAGCGGCACTCGACCCACCGTAAACAGGTCAAGTGCAATCAGTTTGGTTAAGTTAGGCGGCGACTTAGACATGGACTACAGTTTTTCAGCAACTCGTAATACTGAGCTGCGTGAACGGGGATTGAGTTCCACCTCTTCTTTAGTTGGCATAATCGCTTTCCCAACTGGTTTTAAATTGGCTGAGCCCAATGCCTGAATTTGTATTTCTGTTAACGGCAAACCATGTGGAACCTCTGGGCCTTTACTCTCTTTACGAATAAAGCGTTTGACCATGCGATCTTCAAGCGAATGGAAACTGATCACCGATAAGCGCCCTTGTGGGGCTAAGATCTTAGCTGCGCCTTTTAATGCAGTGTCGATCTCTTCTAATTCACTATTGATATAGATACGAAATGCTTGAAATGAGCGCGTAGCCGGGTGTTTTTTCTCTTTAAAGCTTTTCGGCGCAGCTTCTGAAATCAGTTTAGCCAATTGACTGGTGCGCGTCAGAGGCTCTTTTTCATCGTCTTCACGGTAAGCGACAATCGCTTTGGCAATACGGCGCGCATGCTTGTCTTCACCAAATTCACGAATCACCCAAGTAATGTCGTCCAAATCGGCTTGCGCAAGCCACTGCGAGACAGGGATCCCCGACGTCGGGTCCATACGCATATCAAGCGGGCCATCTTTCATGAAACTAAAACCGCGCTCGGCATCGTCCAACTGCGGCGAGGAAACGCCTAAATCAAGTAGTACTCCATCCACTTTCCCGACCAGATCGTAGCGCTCAGCGTATTGTGCCATGCCAGAGAATGGGCCATGAATGATAGTAAAACGCGGGTCGTTAATTTTTCCAGCTTCAGCAATCGCTTGTGGATCGCGATCTATGCTGTACAGACGACCATTGTCACCCAACTTAGAGAGAATTGTACGACTATGACCACCACGGCCAAACGTGCCGTCGATATAAATACCGTCTGGTTTGATAGCAAGGCCATCAATGGATTCATTCAGTAGTACAGAAATGTGTTGAAAAGGTTCAGTCATCGTTTTCTCATCGGGCTAAAGCTGAAATATAGCAATCGGCTACGGCGCAAGTATTCAGTTTACTGATTTAACGCCGCATCGCTACCACTTGACGTTGGCATCACGTGATATTGCGCTAAGTTTAGTGCTTACGAAATAATTTTCGTCAATAAAAAGCAAAAAACCCATCATAACCGCAAGAGTTATGATGGGTCTGCAATAGGTGGAGTTGACGTATAAGCCGGGTTCTGTTCCGCTTGCGCGGCAGTAGCCATTCCTCTAGGCCAGCAATCACTCACTGGCTCAAGCAACCTACCCGCTTCCTTACGCGAGCAACGCAATGTGGAAGCCTATTTGGTCTTGCTCCGGGTGGAGTTTACCTTGCTACGAACTGTTGCCAGACGCACGGTGCGCTCTTACCGCACCCTTTCACCCTTACCTGTGCCCATTCCGAAGAAATTGGGCCATCGGCGGTCTTCTCTCTGCTGCACTTGTCGTAGGCTTTCGCCCCCCAGGCGTTACCTGGCACCCTGCTCTATGGAGCCCGGACTTTCCTCCCCTCCATCAGTCTCCCCAGCACAAGGCTAAAGGACATCAATGAAGCAGCGACTACCCAGTCAACTCCGAGGGCGGATTGTATAGAGAAAGATAGGTACTGTCTAGGCTCAAACAACTTCTGTGTTTAATTCACGCTTAAGCGTTTAATTATCCATCGATTTAAAACATCAAGATGCCGCTGGCTAATTAAGCAGATAGGTTTTCAAGCCCCCACTTATAAAGGGCATTTTTCTTAAGGTTATAAATTTCAGCCGCCAATGCGGCCGCTTTTTTCAGAGGCAGCTCTTTTGTCAAAATCGCTAAACTGCGCAACGCTTCGTCTGGCAAGCTATCGTCCACGCTTTCTCTGTAACCATGGATCAGTAACACCATTTCACCACGCTTGCGGTTCTCATCTTCATTAATCCAATTAATCAGTTCGCCTAACGGCAAACCTTGAATCGTCTCGAAGGTTTTGGTGAGCTCGCGGGCTAGCACCACGTTACGATCTGGCCCTAAGATAGCTAACATATCTTGCAGTGATTCGCTAATTCGGTGTGGTGACTCATAAAAAATACAGGTGCGTTCAGCCTTAGCGATCTCTAGGAATTTATCTTTACGCCCTTTGCTTTTCGGCGGCAAAAAACCTTCAAAACTGAAACGATCAGAAGGCAAGCCTGATGCACTGAGCGCAGTAATCACAGCACAGGCGCCCGGAAGTGGCACAACTCTCACACCAGCTTGACGACATTGATTGACAAGATGGTACCCTGGATCACTGATCAGTGGCGTTCCTGCATCAGAAACCAACGCAATAGATTGCCCTGATAATAATTTATCGACTAACACTTGTGCTTTTTGCTGTTCGTTGTGATCATGCAAGGCAAAGGTTTTAGTCTGGATATTGAAGTGAGCGAGAAGTCTGCCAGTATGGCGTGTATCTTCCGCAGCGATAACATCAACACTTGAGAGTACTTCAATGGCTCGCTGGGTAATATCACCCAAATTGCCAATTGGCGTAGGAACAATGTAGAGAGTTGGGATCTCTGCTGGCAAGGTTTTGCTATCTGTCATTTGTTTACCATCACTTCAACGATTAATATAGAGACAATTTTACACGGAATAACGAAAGAACTCATGGCTATGAAGAACCATCCGAGACTCAGTGTACCACGCTTATTCACGCCCGTTGCATTAGCAATGGCTTTGGCGGCGTGTTCGTCTTCACCGTCGACGCCCACCTCAGTCGATATTACGCAAGATCCCACCAAGTCAGCGCAAACTTACTTGATGCAAGCAGATAGTAGCCAAGGTCCACTGCAAAATGATTGGTTGATCATGGCTCTTAAAGCCGCCATTAACGAAAACAACAGCGAACAAGCGCAACTGTTGATTATGCGCTTAGCCAAACAGTCGCTCTCTGAAGCGCAACAAGCTGAATGGCAAATGGCTAAGGCGCAGTTGTTGAGTAATGCGGAACAGTTTTCACAAGCGCTCTCTCAGCTTAATTTTCAGGCTTGGTGGAAGCTAAGCCCTGAAACATGGGCTCAATACCATCAAATGCGCGCCGATATTTTTACCGCGCTCAGCCGCCCTTTTGATTCAAGTAGGGAGCTTATTGCATTAAGCACTTACGTTGATGATGCCGAGCAAGAGGCGATTGCTGATCAAATTTGGCTCAATTTCAATCACTATAGCGAGCGTGAAATTACCCAATTAAATCCAGAGCCTAACGAAAACGTGCTCGATGGCTGGCTACAACTGGCTGTATATATGAAAACGCTCAATAGTAATATTCCGCAGTTGAAGAATACGCTCGAAAAATGGCTCGCGGAAAACAGCAATCACCCAGCGGCTCGTTATACGCCTAAAGCGATACAAGATATTTTAGCGCTGGAGATCATCAAGCCCACTAACACCGCGTTGTTACTTCCTCTTTCAGGAAAGTTTGCCACGCAAGCTCAACTGATCCGTGATGGCTTTATCATGGCGATGATGAATGACCGTAACCGTGACCTCAATGCTACCTTGACTGTGATTGATACCAATGTCGAAGACGCCGCGCTCATAGACAAGCAACTGATTGAAAAAAACATTGATTTCATTGTTGGACCACTCATCAAAGAGAACATCGAGAATCTACATAAGCTTCAACAAGCACGCTTAGCTTCTATCCCTACGCTGGCGTTGAATATTCCAGACCAAATTGAAGATCATCCTAACACTTGCTATCTTGCACTTTCGCCAGAGCAAGAGGTTGAACAAGCCGCTAAGTATCTGTTTAGCCAAGGCTATCAATACCCTTTAATACTCGCTCCTCAAGGTAATTACGGCCAGCGTGTAGTAGAAGCGTTTAACGCAGAATGGCAAAAATACAGCAAGAATAAAGTATCGGTGAACCTATTTGGTGATAAGCGTCAATTGCAACGCAACATTAACTCAGTATTTGGTCTACAAGATAGCCAACAAAATATCGCGCAAATGGATGCGTTGATGGGTATTGATTTGCAAAGCCTGCCCCGCAGTCGTCGTGATATCGATTCGGTTTATATCGTGGCTAACAGCGCAGAATTGACTTTAATTAAACCCTTTATCGAGGTCGCAATTAACCCTGACACTAAGCCACCTAAACTGTTCTCAAACTCTCGTAGTAACAGTGGTAACACACAGTATGAAGACCTCTCTGGTGTAACTTATAGCGATATTCCATTACTCATTCATCCCAATTCAATGCTGGATAATGAAATGAACCAATTGTGGCCAAAGAACTCCAATAGCGAGCGACGCTTACAAGCATTAGGTATGGATGCTTATCAGTTAATGATTGAGTTGCCACAAATGAAGGTCGTCGAGGGGTATAGTATCGATGGCAAAACAGGCACATTAAGTATTGATGAGCAATGCGTGGTACAGAGAGAGATCAGTTGGGCGGTGCATGGCGCTCTTTAGTCGCCGCGCAGTTGGTCAACAGTATGAAACCGCAGCCAAACACTATTTATTAGGTTGTGGTTTGGCTTTTATTGAACAAAACTTCAATACCAAAGTCGGTGAAATCGACCTCATTATGCGAGATAAAAACACCTTAGTGTTCGTAGAGGTTAAATACAGAAAAAACCAATGTCATGGGCATGCCGCAGAAATGGTTACTACCGCAAAAATGGCAAAGTTGATGAAAACCGCGAATTTATGGCTACTGAAACATGGCCTATCGCCCTATGACACCGATTTTCGTTTCGATGTGATCGCCATCCACCAAGATGTGCACCACATTGAGTGGATTAAAAACGCAATAACTCAAGGATAAACGATGCTCGACAGCATTAAAGACAGTTTTACCGAAAGCATCCAAATTCAAATTGCGGCTGCTGAAGCACTACCCCATGCGATCACGCATGCTGCACAAGCCATGGTGGCAACGCTACTTAACGGTCATAAAATTCTCTGTTGCGGTAATGGTGGCTCTTCGGCCAATGCCCAGCTTTTTTCTTCTTGCTTACTGAACCGTTTTGAAACTGAACGTCCGAGTTTACCCGCCATTGCATTAACCGCAGACAATACCACGTTAACCGCAGTTGCTAACGACTATCACTACCAAGAAATATTCTCTAAACAGGTACGTGCATTTGGTCAACCTGGTGATGTTTTGTTGGCTATTTCAACCAGTGGTAACAGCAAAAACATCATTAAAGCGATGGAAGCGGCTGTGACTCGTGATATGACGATTATCGCTCTCACAGGCAAAGACGGTGGAGAAATGGCTGGTCTTCTAGGTGAAAATGATGTGGAGATCCGCATCCCCTCGCAGCGGACGGCTCGAATCCATGAAGTTCATATGGTCACCCTACACTGCTTATGTGACTTGATTGATCAAGTCCTTTTCCCTTCTCATGAAGAATAGACAATGAATAGATTAAAACTTTCACTCATTCTACTGTTGAGCTTTGCTGTATCAGGTTGTGCAGGAGTTATCCTTGCTGGCGCGGCAACAACAGCGAGCCTAGTAACAGACCCTCGAACCACTCAAGAAATTTGGAATGATAATAACATCGAATTTGAAGTAGCAGGTATCGCCAATAAAGCCCCCTTTAACGGAAAAACTCGCATTACGGCCAGTTCTTATCAAGGGATTGTCGTGTTGATGGGACAAGCTGAAAACTCCGGATTACTCAATGAGTTTGAAAATAAAGCACGTGAGACAAAAGGGGTCAAAACCATTCATAATCAAGTCAGAATAAAAGCGCCTTTATCAATTGGCGAAATCAGTAACGACAGTTGGATTACGACTAAAGTAAAATCAGCGCTGTTGGCCAATTCTGAACTGAACACAATCAAAATCAAAGTAATCACAGAAAATAGAGAAGTATTTTTACTTGGCTATGTCTCGGCGGAACAGGCTAATCTAGCCAGTGATATTGCTCGAAACATATCAGGCGTAAAACAGGTGATTAAGGCATTTCAATACAGCGAATAACCTCGGTTATCCTTTGTTTTTTTAGAAAAAAAGCAGCGAATATCGCTGCTTTTTCGATCATGACTGCTTAATGTGTGAAAATGAGTTACTTAATAACTCTTAGGCTTGGTTTTCCCTTCGGCCGAGAGGTTTCTTGTGCTCGAGTCTCTAATAATTCCTCATCTTCTTGAGAAGCAACGCTTAACATCGGCTCTTGTTCAGATTCCTCTGTTATGCCCGCTTCTAGATAAGGGATATAGGCCTCTTCAGGTTCAAACATAGTACCTGCACCGTTTTCACGTGCATAGATAGCTTGCACTGCGTACAAAGGCACTATGACCGAATGAGGACGTCCACCAAAGCGAGCATTGAACGTAATCGCTTCATTACCAAGCTCAAGGTTACCTATCGCTCTTGGGGCAAGATTAAGGATAATTTGTCCATCTTGCACAAACTCCATCGGCACTCGTACACCTGTAAGAGTAGCATCCACAACAACATGAGGAGTCAATTCATTTTCTAATAGCCAATCATAAAATGCTCTAAGCATATAAGGTCGGCGAGGAGTCATTTGAGAGATATCCATCAAACTGCCTTAACGAACTAAACGCATCTCACGTTCAGCTTCTGTTAAAGAAGCCAAGAATGAATCACGCTCAAAAACACGATTCATATATACTTTAAGCTCTTTAGAGCCAGGACCAATCAGATCAATACCCAAAATAGGTAAGCGCCATAGTAATGGAGCTAAATAACAGTCAATGAGGCTAAACTCTTCACTCATGAAATATTCGTATTCCGCGAACACAGGACCAAGAGTAAGCAGATCATTGCGTAATTTATTACGAGCAGCTTCTGACTCTTCCGCATTACCCTTCACGACTTTCTCAGCCAGTGAGTACCAGTTTTTCTCAATACGGTAAATCATCAAACGGCTATTACCACGAGCCACAGGATAAACAGGCATCAGCGGTGGATGAGGGAAACGCTCATCTAGGTATTCCATGATGATCTTTGAGTCATAAAGAGCAAGCTCACGATCAACTAACGTTGGTACTGTCTTATATGGGTTTAGCTCAATAAGGTCAGCTGGCAGATTGGTTTCATCAACTAATTCTACTTCAACACTGACACCTTTTTCCGCTAGAACAATACGTACCTGATGACTATACATATCAGATGCACTCGAAAATAGCGTCATCACAGAACGTTTATTGGCAGCTACAGCCATGGAGCCCTCCAGCACACTTACAGATATAAAAACAATGGAGGCCAAGCCTCCATTGAAGATTCTAAAAATTAGAAATTAACGCCGCATGGTAGCACAATTAATGCACATCACGCCAATATTCTTTCTTCAATAGAACAACCACGATAGTAAATAGCACAAGGAATGCCATTACCCACCAACCTAAAGTTTGACGCTCAAGCTTGACTGGTTCTGCTGAATATTCAAGGAAGTTAACAATGTCACGGACCGCTTGATCATACTCACTTTGGCTCAGTTCACCCGTTCCATCAGACTCGGCACCAATAACAGCCTTGACTTCCTCGCCATTGACAAGATGAGTACCATAAACTGGTTGTGGGATCCCTTGTAGCTCTTCAAGCACATGGGGCATACCGACACTTGGGAATACGATGTTGTTTACGCCAAAGGGCCGACTAGGATCGGCATAAAATGAACGAAGGTAAGTATACAACCAATCTGTTCCTCGAACACGAGCCACAAGCGTTAAATCTGGTGGTGGTGCACCAAACCATTTCGCTGCCGACTTATCTGGAATCGCATTCTCCATCAGTTGACCAATTTTGGCATTCGGATCAAAAATCAAATTCTCTTTCATCAAATCCGAGGGAATATTCAAATCATTCGCTACACGCTCATAACGCTGGTACTGAGTTGAGTGGCAACCAAAACAGTAGTTCATGAATAGCTTTGCACCATGCTGCAGTGATGCTTGATCTGTTAAATCATTATTTGCTTTATCTAAATGTACATTTGCGCCAGCTGCCAAAGCAAGAGATGGCAGCATTGCAAACAAAATTACAATCCACTTTTTCATTTAAATGTCACCCTCTCTGGTAATGGTTTCGTTGCTTCATTTTTGCTGTAGAAGAACAACAAAACAAAGAACATGAAGTAACCAACGCTAAATATACGTGCAAGCATTGTGTAAGTGGCTGTCGCAGGTAACGCACCTAAAACACCTAACGCAATAAAGCAGATAGTGAACTGAATAATATTGATTAAGTGGAACTTACTACGATAACGGTAAGAACGAACCTTACAACGATCCAGCCATGGCAATAAGAACAACACCACAATCGATGCACCCATCGCAGCCACACCAATTAACTTATCAGGAACAGCACGTAAAATTGCATAGAAAGGCGTGAAATACCAAACAGGTGCGATGTGTGCTGGCGTTTTTAGTGGGTTTGCCGCTTCAAAGTTAGGCGGCTCAAGGAAGTAGCCCCCCATCTCTGGGTTAAAGAACAACACATAACAGAACAGGATTAAGAAACCAGCTACACCAATAAGATCTTTCACTGTCCCGTAAGGATGGAATGGAATCGAATCAATGATGTCGTATTTCTTGGTGTAGTAGTCATGAAATTTAAACTGCGTTTTATAATCATCGCCCATCGACCCTTTTGGTACTTTGGTTTCGATACCGTCAGGGTTATTAGAGCCGACTTCATGCAGTGCTAATATATGGAGAACAATTAGCAACAATAAAACAATAGGTAAAGCAATCACATGCAGTGCAAAGAAACGGTTCAGAGTGGCACCTGAAATAACGTAGTCACCACGTATCCATAGAGTTAAATCATCACCGATAACGGGGATTGCACCGAACAAAGAGATAATAACTTGCGCTCCCCAGTAGGACATTTGTCCCCATGGTAGCAAGTATCCCATAAAGGCTTCGGCCATCAACACTAAGAAGATCAGCATACCAAATAGCCATAGCAGCTCACGAGGCTTTTGATAGGAACCGTAAATTAAGCCACGGAACATATGTAGATAAATCACCACAAAGAAAGCTGAAGCGCCAGTGGAGTGCATATAGCGCAGTAACCAACCATACTCAACATCACGCATTATGTATTCAACAGATGCAAAAGCCCCTTCACCTGATGGCACATAGTTCATGGTTAGCCACACGCCAGTGAGCAGTTGGTTAACAAGAACCAACATGGCTAACGATCCAAACAAATACCAAAAGTTAAAGTTTTTCGGCATTGGATATTCAGATAGGTGTTTTTTGTAAGCGTTCATTGCAGGTAAACGCTTTTCTACCCAATCAAGTAAAACTTGCATTATGCAGCCTCCCCGGTCTCATCTAATCCTATGACAATACGAGTATCGCTAAGATACATATATTGAGGGATAACCAAGTTTAGTGGTGCCGGAACACCTTGAAAAACTCGACCCGCCATATCAAATTTCGAACCATGGCAAGGACAGAAAAAACCAGATTTAACCCCTTGAACTTGTTCACTAAAAGAATCAGGCAAATAAGTAGGTGAACAGCCAAGGTGAGTACAAATACCCACAGCAACGAAATATTCAGGTTTAATCGATCGATAAGCATTTTGCGCATAATTAGGCTGCTGCTGCTCATCCGATTGAGGATCTCGAAGTTGGTTTTCTATATCTTTTAGCCCATCGACCACTGATTGAGAACGACGAACAACCCAAACAGGTTTTCCTCGCCACTCAACACGAACCATTTGCCCCTCTTCAAGTTTACCGATTTCAACTTCAACGGGGGCTCCAGCCGCTTTGGCTTTGGCACTTGGGTTCCAAGATTTAATAAAAGGAACGGCGACAGCAGCGGCTCCTAACCCTCCGACAACGGCTGTTGTCGCGGTTAAGAAACGTCTGCGACCGTTATTTAAAGGCGCATTGCTCATCCAAACATTCTCCCATTTGCTCCCTGTGGATTATTATTATTCCGCTTATCAAGAGCATGGCTAACAAAATACGAATCTAGTTGTATTTATTTGATGGCAAATCATAAATAAAACCCTACTTTTTGACAAGATAAAGCTACCTTTTCGTAACATTCGTGAAGTAAATCGCACGTGAGGTCACAAAAGGAAGATTAAAGAGCAACAACCAAATGATGTGATTAAAAAAATGAGTGTTTGCTAACACCAAAAAACAAAAAGCCCGGTATAAATACCGGGCTTTTGAACCACAATCCAGTAACACTGGAAGCGAATCTTTTGAAAAAAGATTAACGCTTAGAGAATTGTGGTTTACGACGTGCTTTACGCAGACCAACTTTCTTACGTTCAACGCAACGAGCGTCGCGAGTAACGTAGCCAGCTGCACGTAGAACAGGACGTAGTGATTCGTCGTATTCCATTAGAGCGCGAGTGATACCGTGACGGATAGCACCAGCTTGACCAGAAATACCACCACCTTTAACAGTGATGTATAGATCTAATTTCTCAGTTAGTTCAACAAGCTCAAGAGGTTGTTTAACAACCATGCGAGAAGTTGGACGACCAAAGTAAACATCAAGGCTACGCTTGTTGATTACAATGTTGCCGCTGCCTGGTTTAATAAAAACGCGTGCAGCTGAGCTTTTGCGACGGCCAGTGCCGTAGTATTGATTCTCTGCCATTTTCGAAATCCCCAATTAGATGTCTAGTACTTTTGGTTGTTGAGCAGCATGGTTGTGCTCAGCGCCAGCGTAAACTTTCAGCTTACGGTACATAGCACGGCCTAGAGGACCACGTGGTAGCATACCTTTAACCGCTAGCTCAATAACCATCTCTGGCTTACGAACAATCAGCTTGTCGAAAGTGATTGATTTTAAGCCGCCTGGAAATTCAGTGTGACGGTAGTAAGTTTTAGCTGCTGCTTTGTTACCAGTTACAGTAACTTTCTCAGCGTTTACAACGATGATGTAATCACCAGTGTCTACGTGAGGAGTGTATTCAGCTTTATGTTTGCCACGTAGGCGAGATGCAATTTCACTTGCTAGACGACCTAGAGTTTTACCCTCAGCGTCTACGATATACCAGTCGCGTTTTACAGTTTCTGGTTTAGCAACGAAAGTTTTCATGCTAATAATAACCCGTTAAATAAAATTTACACTAAAAGGAGCATTAAAATGCCCCCACTGTCTAAGAGTCCAAAGTTGCCCCTTCGAGCGTTTGGTTTCTCTCGGCCTCTCGTTTCACAGAAACAGGCCTGCAGTAACGGTGGGTCGCAGGATTATAGGGAAGTCAGTAGAAAAAATCACCTCTTTTTGAACAAAATCACGAATTTTTTATTTTGCTTTAAAAGTGTTCGGATTGAGCTAGGCCAGATGTTCCCTTGATAAATACTCATGACTTTGCATTTCAATTAACCGCGACTGACAACGTTTGAATTCAAACTCAAGTTGCCCATGCAGATACAGATCGTCCAGCGCCACTTCGGCGGAGATAATTACTTTTACATGTCGTTCGTAAAATTCATCAATCAACGCAATAAAACGCCGCGCTGCATCATCGATGGCGCGATCCATTTGCTTCACATCAGCCAACAGTACTGTATGGTAAATTTTGGACAACTCAATGTAATCGTTTTGGCTTCTCGCCGTTTGGCATAACTGTTCAAATGTCGCATGTAAAATACCATCACTAGCCTTTACAACAGGGAGGGTGCGATGGTTGATTTCAATCTCACTGCGTGCTTCTTTTTTCTCGTCACCAACCAATTGCCGATAGTAATGTTGTAAATTGTGGCTTGCTGCTTCATCCAATGGATAGTGGTAAATTTCCGCTTGCTCTAATGTTCTTAAGCGATAATCAATGCCACTATCGATGTTCAACACATGACAGTGTGATTCAATCAAAGCAATTGCAGGGAGAAAGCGTGCTCGCTGCAAGCCGTTGCGGTATAAGTCGTGCGGTGGAATGTTCGATGTCGCCACTAAGATAATACCGCGCTTAAACAGTGCTTGAAACAAGGTACCCAAAATCATCGCATCGGTAATATCTGATACAAAAAATTCATCAAAACAGATAATTTCCGTTTCAGACTTAAAAATATCGGCAACCTTTTCTAAAGGCTCTTCAACTCCAGCCAGCGCCTTCAACTCATCATGAACTCGGTACATAAAACGGTGGAAATGCACTCGCATTTTGCAAGTGGTTGGCAGAGCCTCAAAAAACGTATCCATTAGATAGGTTTTTCCTCGCCCGACACCGCCCCAAAAATAGAGCCCTCTAGGTAAGTTAGGCTGTTCAGGTTGGCGACCAAGCCATTTGGTCCAAACCGCGGAGGGCTTAACTGGTTGGTTAAGATAATCCTGAAACTGATGGTAGAGTAAATCCAGCGCATCGACGGCGCTTTCTTGAGCAGAGTCTCGTTGAAAACCGAGTTTTTTTACATCGTGTTCATATCGCTGTTTTGGTGTCATGACCGCCTACTGCACTAAAGAAAATGGAAACTGCTATTTCGTGTATTTCGCTTTATTGGCTAGAGCAGTCATAGTAACATGTCCAAGCGACGTGTGTAACCAACAGGTAAAAAACATGTTAAATAACAACAATAAGGAGCTGTTATGCCTTGGATATATGCCATTGTAGGCTTGCTAGTAGGGGCCGTGTTGGGAATGGTCATTTCACGATTGACTACGCCTCAATATAAAAACCAAAAGTCTCTACAAAAAGAATTAGATAACGCGAAATTTAGTTTGGAACAACAACGCCAAGAATTGTCAGATCACTTTGCTCAAGCGGCAGAAATACTCGATACCCTAGGTAAAGATTATACAAAACTGTATCAACACATGGCCAAAACATCGTCCGAAATTCTGCCGAATATGCCAGAGCAAGATAACCCATTTATCAAAAAAATCGCTCTGCATAATGATACAGAGAAAAGCAACGATGACATTTTGGAACAGCCACCGAAAGATTATGCCAATGGCGCAACAGGGCTTTTTAATACCCCTAAAAAAGAGATCATTCATTCTGCAGACGTGGTTAAGGTGAAAGCCGTTTAATCTGAATTCATGAACTTTATAAAGGTTTTTGAGTCATAAACCTCACGAGAGTGTTGAAGTTTTGTCTTTCGTACAAATATTAAACTTCGAACACAGTTATTCCAAAGGAGCTTATGATGAAAAAACCTTTACTTCTTTTAACCGCTCTATCGTTAAGTTTAAGTTCAATCATCACCCCACTACCCGCAATGGCAGCGCTACCCTTTTCTGTCAGTGGTGAGCCATTGCCGAGCTTAGCACCGATGCTAGAGCAAGTGACACCGGCGGTTGTGAGTATCTCAGTTGAGGGAACTCAAGTCTCCCATCAACGTTTACCCGAGCAGTTTCGATTTTTCTTTGGTCCTGACTTCCCAATCGACCAATCGCAAGAGCGGCCATTTAGAGCATTAGGCTCTGGTGTCATTACTGACGCAGACAAAGGTTATGTTGTGACTAATTATCACGTCATCGATGGCGCTGATAAGATTCGCGTCAAACTATACGACGGCCGAGAATACGATGCGGAGCTCGTCGGTGGCGATAAAATGTCCGATGTCGCGCTGATCAAACTCAAAAAAGCAAAAAATTTAACCCAAATTCGTATCGCAGATTCAGACAAACTGCGTGTAGGTGATTTCACTGTCGCGATCGGGAACCCGTTTGGTCTTGGTCAAACGGTGACTTCCGGCATTGTTTCTGCGCTAGGACGAAGTGGACTTAATCTTGAAAACTTTGAGAACTTTATTCAGACCGATGCCGCGATTAACAGTGGCAACTCTGGTGGTGCCTTAGTCAATCTCAATGGTGAATTGATTGGGATTAATACCGCGATTCTTGGGCCGAATGGTGGCAACGTTGGGATCGGTTTTGCAATACCATCAAATATGATGAAAAACTTGACCGAACAGATCTTAGAATTTGGTGAGGTAAAACGTGGAGTGCTCGGCGTTCAAGGGGGGGAAATAACCTCTGAACTGGCTGAAGCGCTAGGCTATGAGTCAAGTAAAGGGGCGTTTGTTAGCCAAGTTATCAAAGATAGCGCCGCCGATAAAGCAGGGATCAAAGCGGGTGATGTCATCACAGCTATTAATGGAAAAAACGTTTCTACCTTCAACGAATTAAGAGCCAAAGTGGCAACATTAGGTGCAGGTAAAAAAATCACAATCGATGTTATCCGCGATGGTAAAAGCAAAACCTTCGACGTAACCTTGAGTGAAAACAACACCACAACCAAAGCAGAGCAACTGCACTCGGGGTTGACTGGTGCGGCACTGACCAATACGACGGATCAAGACCCAATCGCTGGCGTTAAAGTGACTGCTATAGAGAAAGGGTCAGCGGCAGAAGCGTATCAACTACAAAAAGAGGACATCATCATTGGTGTTAACCGCCAACGAGTGAAAAACCTCGCACAATTACGCGAAATTTTGGAGAAAAAACCGAGCATACTTGCGCTGAATATCCAACGAGGTGATAGAACTATTTACTTGGTTATTCGCTAATTAGTGAGAATCTCTTGTCGAGTGATCAGGGCAGCATTTAAATGCTGCCCTTTTCTTATTCAATCATGTAGTGCTATTCTTCCTCTCTCAAGCTCAGGTGTAAAATAAGCTGAGTATATAGCGGGTTTTGTTTGGGGAAGATATGCTTAACTTTTTACTTCGTTCAGTGGGGCTTGGGCTTCTCGCTGCTATTGTTATTTTACTAGCGGTTCCCTCGCTACGTTCAAATGTTCTCCCGCAAATCGCGGCCGAAGAGTCTCCCAATGCGCTCTCTTTGCAAATTTCGTTTAACCAAGCCGTTCGCCGCGCCGCACCTGCTGTAGTCAATATTTACAACCAAAAATACACCGAAAGCGATCGCAGTAAACTGTCGATTCAAGGGTTAGGTTCTGGTGTGATTGTGAGCGAGAAAGGGTACATCATTACTAACTATCACGTAGTAGCCCAAGCCGACCAAATCGTAGCGGCCTTACAAGATGGCCGTCTCGCAGCAGCGCAATTAGTAGGCAAAGATCGACGCACGGATATCGCAATTTTGCGAATCGAAGGAACGAACCTTCCCGTTATTCCACAAAATCCCAATTACTCGGTGAAAGTTGGCGATGTGGTACTGGCCATTGGCAATCCATACAACCTTGGACAAACCACTACTTTTGGTATCATTTCTGCCACTGAACGTTCATCAGTCAGTACCGATGGACGTCAAGCTTTCATCCAAACTGATGCGGCCATTAATGAAGGCAATTCAGGTGGAGCTTTGGTCAACACTCAAGGAGAGCTCGTCGGTATTAACACGGCTTCGTTTCAACAAGCAACTGAAATGAAAACCGATGGTATATCATTCGCGATTCCTTACAAATTAGCCAATACCATTATGGAAAAAATCATTGCTGATGGACGCGTGATTCGCGGCTATATCGGTATTGATGGGCAAGATATTACTCCAGTAACATCTCGCCTACTTGGCAGTGAACATATTGGCGGCATAGTTGTGTTGGGCATTGACCCCAATGGCCCTGCGGAAACGGCTGGTTTTAAAGAGCGGGACATTATTCTAAAAATTGGCGGTAAAAAAATTAATGGTCGCAAGAGTGTGATGGAAATTGTCACTGACTTGCGCCCAGGTACCGTTGTCGATGTGCTCATCTTACGTAAGGGTGAAGAGATGACACTTCCCGTGACAATTGTTGAAGACCTACGCGAATAAAACTAAGCCACCAAAAACAAAACAAAGAGACATAAAAAAGCCCCCAACTCACGAAGAGGGCTTTTATTTATAGATTTTTACTCTTGCTCAAGATCTGAATCACTAAGTTCTGATTCAATCTCAATCGCAGTAACACGTTGTAACCCTCTCGGCAGCAAGCTACCTCGACGTCCACGCTCACCACGGAAGTTTTCTAGATCGCTGGCTTTTAAACCAAGTTTGCGTTTGCCGGCATAGAGCGTAATAGCCGCTCCTTGAGGCAAGGAGATTAAATGTGATACAAACTCTTCACGCTCTTTGGACTTAGCCGCAGGAATATTGATTATTTTGTTGCCTTTGCCTTTGGTTAGCTGTGGTAAATCTTTGATTGGGAATAGCAACATTCGGCCCTGATTCGTGATCGCTAAAATGTCATCAGACTCCAAATTACCGATGGCCTGCGGCGTCATTACCTCTGAGTTCTCAGGCAAATTAACTAAGGCTTTACCACTACGGTTTTTCGACAGCAGTTCACCACCTTTACACACAAAACCATAACCGGCATCCGAGCCCACTAACCAGAGTTGATCCTCTTCTCCCATCACTACTTGGCGAATAGACGAGCCCTCTGTGATGTTGAGACGACCCGTAATCGGTTCACCTTGGCTGCGCGCCGAAGGTAGCGAGTGAGCTTCAAGCGAATAACTTCGACCATCGCTACCCAAGAATACGACCTGTTGATTGCTCTTACCACAAGCATGAGCCAAATACTGATCGCCGGATTTATAGCTCAAACTTTGGCAATCCACATCATGCCCTTTGGCATGACGTACCCAGCCTTTTTCCGAAAGCACAACGGTGATCGCTTCACTTGGCACAAGGTCACGCTCAGTCAACGCTTTAGATTCAGCTCGCTCAATCAGTGGTGAACGGCGGTCATCACCGTACTTCTCAGCATCCGCTTTGATCTCTTTCTTCAACAATGTGTTCAAGCGACGCTCAGAACCAAGCAACTGCTCTAATTTTTCCCGCTCTTTGGCAAGCTCATCTTGCTCACCACGAATCTTCATCTCTTCAAGTTTGGCTAAGTGGCGAAGTTTGGTATCTAAAATCGCATCGGCTTGAATAGCACTAATACCAAAACGGGCCATCAGTACCGCTTTCGGTTCATCTTCAGTACGAATGATTTCAATCACTTCATCAATATTCAGATAAGCAATGAGCAAACCTTCCAAGATGTGCAAACGCGCCATGACTTTATCAAGACGGTACTGTAAGCGGCGGCGAACCGTGGTGCGACGAAACTCAATCCACTCAGAAAGAATGGTCACTAAACCTTTCACTTCAGGACGATTGTTTAAGCCAATCATGTTCAAGTTAACACGGAAGCTTTTCTCTAGATCGGTTGATGCGAACAAGTGGCTCATCAACAAGTCACAATCTACGCGGTTAGAACGCGGCACAATAACAATACGCGTAGGGTTCTCGTGATCCGATTCATCGCGTAAATCTTCAACCATTGGCAATTTCTTCGCGCGCATTTGGTTAGCGATTTGTTCGAGCAATTTAGCGCCTGAGACTTGATGAGGTAATGCTGTGATCACAACATCACTACCCTCTTTATGCCAAACCGCGCGCATTTTGATACTGCCGCGACCTGAGCGATATATTTTCTCAATTTCAATTCTGGGTGAAATAATTTCCGCTTCGGTCGGATAATCTGGCCCTTGCACGTACTGCATCACATCATGCAGTTGCGCTTCCGGGTTATCGATCAGGTGAATCGTCGCATCGGCAATTTCACGCACATTGTGTGGCGGGATATCGGTCGCCATGCCCACTGCAATTCCCGTGACGCCATTGAGCAAAATATGAGGTAAACGCGCCGGCAGCATTTGTGGTTCTTGCATTGTCCCATCAAAGTTAGGCTGCCAATCAACGTTGCCTTGTCCAAGCTCACCCAGTAAAACTTCAGCGAATTTAGACAGTTTCGCTTCGGTATAACGCATCGCCGCGAAGGATTTTGGATCGTCCGGAGCACCCCAGTTACCTTGACCATCCACCAGTGGATAGCGGTAAGAAAAGGGTTGTGCCATTAATACCATCGCTTCGTAACAGGCCGAATCACCGTGCGGGTGGTATTTACCGAGCACGTCACCAACGGTACGCGCTGATTTTTTGTACTTGGCTGACGCCGAGAGTCCAAGCTCCGACATCGCATAAATAATACGTCGCTGTACCGGTTTTAAACCATCGCCAATATAAGGCAGTGCGCGGTCCATGATGACGTACATCGAATAATTGAGATAGGCGTCTTCAGTGAACTTACGCAGCGGCAGTTTCTCAACACCATCAAAGGTTATTTCAGTTGACATTTATTGCACCTCTGCCATATCGCCATAACGTTGCAACCATGCGCGGCGGTCATCTGCACGCTTTTTACCTAGCAACATGTCCATCATCTCATCCGTTGCTTCAGCATCATCAATGGTCAGTTGAACCAAGCGGCGCGTGTTTGGATCCATCGTTGTTTCACGCAATTGAAGCGGATTCATTTCACCCAAACCTTTAAATCGCTGTACGTTGATTTTGGCTTTTTTCTGGCTAAGTCGCTCTAAAATGCCCTCTTTTTCAGCATCATCGAGTGCATAAAAGACCTCTTTGCCGCAGTCGATCCGATACAAAGGAGGCATCGCAACAAAAATATGACCCGCTTTGACTAATGCTCGGAAATGTTTGGTAAATAAGGCACAAAGCAAGGTGGCAATATGTAAACCATCAGAGTCAGCATCCGCGAGAATGCAGATTTTACCGTAACGCAATCCATCGAGATCGTCGTTATCAGGATCAATCCCAAGCGCAACAGAGATATCATGCACTTCTTGTGAAGCCAGCACTTGGTCTGCCGACACTTCCCACGTATTTAAAATTTTCCCACGCAGTGGCATAACCGCTTGAAATTCACGATCGCGCGCTTGCTTAGCACTGCCGCCTGCTGAATCCCCTTCGACAAAGAAGATTTCCGTGCGGCTCAGGTCTTGCACTGAACAGTCGGTCAATTTACCGGGGAGCGCGGGGCCCGATGCGATTTTTTTCCGTACCACTTTTTTGCTAGCTCGCATGCGGCGATGCGCATTGGCAATGCACACTTCGGCAAGTAATTCAGCGAGTTGTGGTTTTTCATTCAGCCATAAACTGAAGGAGTCTTTTATCACACCTGAAACAAAAGCTGCGGTTTGACGTGAAGAGAGGCGCTCTTTGGTTTGCCCTGCAAACTGTGGGTCTTGCATCTTAACCGACAATACATAAGAACAGCGGTCAAAGACATCTTCACCAGTTAACTTAACGCCACGCGGCAACAGGTTGCGGAATTCACAGAATTCACGCATCGCATCGAGCAACCCTTGGCGTAAGCCGTTAACGTGCGTACCACCTTGTGCAGTAGGGATTAAGTTAACATAGCTTTCAGTGATCATCTCACCACCTTCAGGTAGCCAAATCACTGCCCAGTTGGCCGCTTCAGTTTCAGCGACAAACTCACCCGTAAATGGCTCTTCGGGCAATAAGGTGTAACCCTTTACGCCTTCTGCGAGATAATCTTTTAGGCCGTCTTCGTAGTACCAACGGTGCTCAAGATTGTTAACCTTATCACTAAAGGTGATCTCGAGCCCCGGGCAAAGTACCGCTTTAGCGCGCAAATTATTGATTAGGCGAGTCACTGAAAAGTTAGGCGAATCAAAGTAGCTGGTATCGGGCCAAAAGTGGACACTTGTCCCTTTATTGCGACGACCACAGGTGCCAGTTACCGTCAATTCCTCGACTTTATTACCGTGCTCAAACGCCATTTCATAGATTTGCCCATCACGGCGAACGGTCACTTCCACACGCTTGGATAGGGCATTCACTACGGAAATACCTACCCCATGTAAACCACCGGAGAACTGGTAGCTTTTGTTTGAAAACTTACCACCCGCATGCAATTTACAGAAGATAAGCTCAACGCCTGATATTTTCTCTTCAGGGTGAATATCAACAGGCATACCACGCCCATCATCGATCACTTCAAGTGATTGATCGGCGTGGAGAATAACTTGTACCTTGGAGGCATATCCGGCTAGCGCTTCATCGACACTGTTATCGATAACTTCTTGGCCTAAATGGTTAGGTCGCGCGGTGTCCGTATACATCCCAGGTCGGCGACGTACTGGTTCTAAACCATTAAGAACTTCAATGGCCCCAGCATTATATTGTTCAGTCATAATACGGAATGCTTTTATAGATAAATGATTCGTTACTTTTTCGGCAGTTTATCAATGATGTGCTTGTGATTAATTAACGACAACAACGCTGATTTTTTCAGCATTACAAACTGCAAAAGTATAGATAGGACATAGTCTGGAAGAGCCTTGCTTATGTCAAGCGAGATAAGTAAGTTACAGGTAAAATTATGACTCCCCCCTCAATGAATCGGTCAGAGATCTAGGAATTCGATGATTTGTCGCGGATATCGCTCAAAGTTCACAAAACTATGATCGCCGCCAAATTCAACCGTCTGTTTTGCTCCCGCCAATTTAGCGACGGCTTGACGGTAATCTAAGACTTCATCACCCATTTGTTGCAACAACCAAAATGACGTGACGTCATTAATTTTAACCTCTAATGCTTTGAGCTCTTCAATATGTTTCGCCTCTAGCCGATAGTGCTCTTGCGTGTAGGGGTTGACTTGTTCGCCTAAAAAATTGACCAATAATTCATACGGTTTGATTGCTGGGTTTATCACCACGGCACGAAAACCAAACAAATGGTTTAACCAAATAGACAAATACCCGCCTAATGAACTCCCCACCAGCGCAATACGATATTGATCTTGATGTTGATGAATAAGATCAAGTAGATATTCCGCAGCTTGCGCGGGAAAACTGGGTAACTTAGGCACCATCACTTTGATATCAGGACGCTGCATTTGGCAATACTTCACCATCACTTGTGCTTTGTGCGACAGCGGCGAGCTATTAAAGCCGTGAATATAAAGCAGCATAGGTTGACGAGTAGGCATCTCAGTATCCATTAGCGTTAAAATCCGGTTGGAATGCGCCGTTAGCTAAACGTTTGACTTGAGTTTCCATTTGACCATCAGCAGATAGCGTCAATTCACGCCATCCTGGGGAAGTGCGATCCAAAGCAAAATCATCTGAATTGGGCTTAAATTGTACACAGGTCGAGGGAGTGGCCATCACTCGGACACCGTGGTGGAGTTTATCCATATTTTGATGAACATGACCACACAGGACGGCTTTCACATTGCGATGTTGCGTGACGATATTCCAAAAAGCATCGCTGTCTTTAAGGCTATGTTGATCGAGCCAGGCACTCCCCACCAATAGAGGATGATGATGCAGCACAACCAAGGTGTGTCGCTGATGGTACGTCGATAATTTTTCGTCAAGTAAAGCCAATTGTTGATCGCTCAGCCGTCCATGCGGTACGCCTACAACTTGAGAATCGAGCATCACCATCTGCCAGTGTTCACCGAGTAATACATGCTCCGACTGTTGAATCTGCTCTGACGGGAATACGGCGCCCATATTGGGTTTAAAGTCGTGATTACCGGGAAGCCAAAAACAAGTTTTTTCTAATGAAGAAATACCACGAGAGAAACGAAGATAAGACTCAGCACTATGATCTTGCGAGATGTCGCCCGTAGCCAGAATTGCATCAAATTCAACATGTTGTGCGCAAATCTCTGCCACAACAGCATGAAAGCTATCTACCGTATTAACACTCAACAGGCTGCCATCATCCGGCGCAAACAGATGCGTATCGGTAATTTGTAGCAGCTTGATGCTGTCTGAATTGTCTAGAGTTGGCGACACGTTCAAAATTTATTAATCCAAATTGAATGACTAATTTTCATCTATGACGAAGACTAAATTGGAGCTCGACTAATCCCGTGCTTTAAACAGAAAGTAAGCCAATCGCCTAAAAAGCGATTGATTTGCGCTTTCTCATCTTTTTGCATCATTTGTTCATTCGGGTAATCATAGCGAGCTTTGATCTGATTTATCCGCGCACTTGCACACACTTCGGAAACACGTGCATCGTGGTAAAGCCTGACAGACATCGACGGTAATGGAAATACTGAAACGTCATCACTCTGACAAATCTCCACTAAAGTTGTGTACTTTGTGACCTCTAGCACTTGTAATTGATAGGTCATTTGAGCGGCCTGATAACAGCGTAAGTCACCCACGCTCGGCTGACTTGGTAACAAAGCGTTCAATTTCGCGTAGTTAGTTTCGTACACACGCATTAGTTCCGACAAATCAACGTGATACGGTTTTTTCAATGCTAATTCTGCCATTGCAATTGTAACTGTTGATAGTTTAGCTCTAACCATTGTAAAGCGATAATTGAGGCACCATTCTCAATTTGGCCGTTTTTCACTAAGCGGTAAGCCTCTTCACGGCTCATGACATGAACTTTGATGTCTTCACCTTCATAGTCAAGCCCATGTACGCCTTTAGCTTGCGTTGCATCGATTTCACCAACAAAGACGTCGAGTAATTCAGAGCATCCGCCAGATGATGGATAATAAGAGCTAATTTTTTCGATTCGGTTCACTTCAATTCCCGCCTCTTCCATCGCCTCTCGACGAATAACCTGCTCGGACGTTTCATTAGGGTCGATGACTCCAGCAACAATCTCCAGTTGCCAAGGATGGGCGTGCTCTAGTGCTCCAACTCGAATTTGCTCTATAATCACGACTTCATCACGCGCAGGATCATAAGGAAGCATAGCCGCAGCATGACCTCTTTCAAACATTTCTCTTTCAATCACCTCACTCCATCCACCTTCAAACAACTTGTGTTTAAAGCGGTATTTCACCATGCGGAAAAAACCTTGGAACAGTGTTTCTTTTGAAATGACGTCCACATCTTGGGGCGTAAAAATGTTGTACTGTTTGTCAGACTGCTGCATTTGAAACCTCGCTCAGTGAATCTCATAGTTTAATCATGGAATTCATCCATCACCAAGGATATTGCTCAACTTTTTATATAAATTTTATATTTATTTTTAAACGAGCATCGAATTTTATTGCACAGATGGACAGTTATGTGTAAAAAAGTGCAAAGTTTCGAGTGAATTACCACCAATTTAAGTTAAACTCCTTAAAAGTAACCTTCTTACATATTAAGGCAGGGAATAGGACCAATGAAAAAACTGCTTCCACTATTCATCAGCGCAGCATTAGGCAGCCTGAGTTCTTCAGTATGGGCGGATACTCTTACTGAAATCTATAATCAAGCCAAAGAAAATGATCCTCAGTTACTGAGCTCTGCTGCTCAACGTGATGCTGCATTTGAAGCGGTCACATCTAGCCGTGGCGATCTGTTACCACAAATCAACCTGACCGCTGGTTACAATATCAACCGCAGTGATATTGATGCACGCGAAAGTGATAAGCTCACAGCAGGCATCAGTTTCTCTCAGCAGCTTTATCAACGTTCAAGTTGGGTTTCTTTAGACACGGCAGAAAAGAATGCACGCAAAGCGGATTCTGCCTATGCGGCCACCCAGCAAGGTCTAATTTTACGCGTTGCACAAGCCTATTTTGAAGTGCTTCGCGCCAAAGATAACTTGGCATTTGTCCGTGCAGAAAAAGCGGCAGTGGCTCGTCAATTAGAGCAAACAAAACAACGTTTTGAAGTCGGTCTTTCTGCAATTACTGACGTGCATGACGCACAAGCGCAATACGACGGCGTGCTTGCTGATGAAGTTTTGGCAAAAAATAGCCTCACCAATAGTTATGAAACCTTGCGTGAAATTACCGGCCAAGAACATTCTGATTTAAGTGTGTTGGATACTAATCGCTTTTCAGCCAGCAAAACAACACAGCCGATTGATGCTCTGCTTGAAGAAGCCCAACAGAAAAATCTCTCTTTGCTGACCGCTCGTATTGCTCAAGATGTCGCGAAAGATAATATTTCATTAGCAAGTTCAGGGCACTTACCCTCACTGACTCTTGATGGCGGCTACAAGTACGGCGATGAAAGTAATAATAACAGCGGCTCTAAAGGGGATTATAACGATTTTAATGTCGGTATTAACCTTGCGGTGCCATTGTATACTGGCGGAAAAACCACTTCGCAAACCAAACAAGCTGAATTTGCGTACGTTGCTGCAAGCCAAGATTTAGAAAAAACGTATCGCAGCGTTGTGAAAGATGTACGCGCATTTAACAACAACATCAATGCCTCTATTGGCGCTTTACGTGCTTATGAGCAGTCAGTTATTTCAGCGAAATCAGCACTGGAAGCGACCGAAGCAGGGTTTGATGTCGGTACGCGAACTATTGTTGATGTGCTTGATTCAACGCGCCGTCTCTACGATGCGAATAAAAATCTCTCTAACGCACGTTATGACTATGTGCTGAGCGTACTGCAATTACGTCAAGCAGTAGGCACCTTGAGCGAGCAAGATATTTTAGATATCAACGCTGGCTTAAAAGCAGACAGCTAAAAAAGTAAAAGCCGCTGAATTTTCAGCGGCTTTTTTGTAGCGATTGGCTCATTTTATACAAAATGCCAAAGGATACGGCGCGATGTTAGCCTCTGCCGCCTTTAATCGCTTCAATAATTTCTGTGGTTGAGCAACCATCTTCAAAGTTCAACACTTTGACTTCTCCACCCGCCGCAATCACTTCTTCACCACCGGCGATATCTTCAGGTTTATAGTCACCACCTTTCACCAGTAAGTTAGGTAGTACAGCTGCAATCAAACGCTGTGGCGTATCTTCAGAAAAAGGAACCACCCAATCGACAGCGCCCAATGCAGCCAGTACCGCCATGCGGCGATCCGTTGTATTGACTGGGCGACCTGGGCCTTTTAAACGCTTAACCGACTCATCCGTGTTGACCGCGACAATCAGGCGATCGCCCAATTTGGCTGCGTGGTTAAGATAAGAAACATGTCCTGCATGCAAAATATCAAAGCAACCATTGGTCATCACCACCTTTTCGCCCTGAGCTTGAGCCACTTTTACCGCATCAATTAAGGCTTGTTCACTGATGACACCATAATCAGTATCTTTGCTACCGTGAACCGCTTCCGCTAGTTCAATGGTTGATACGGTTGACGTGCCCAGTTTACCAACCACAACACCCGCCGCCGCATTGGCTAATGCACACGCTTCATCAAGTGGTTTACCTGCTGCAACTGATGCCGCCAACACTGAAATCACCGTATCTCCAGCGCCCGTTACGTCATACACTTCTTTGGCTAATGTTGGTAAATGGAATGGCTTCTGATTGCGTTGTAACAGTGTCATGCCATGTTCGCTGCGAGTCACCAACAGCGCGCCAAGATCAAACTGTTCAATCAAGGCAAAGCCTTTTTCTACTAGCTCTTGCTCTGTTTTTACTTTGCCTACGACCTGTTCAAATTCAGACATGTTAGGTGTGAGCAATGTTGCGCCACGATAACGTTCGAAATCGGCTCCTTTAGGATCGATAAAAACGGGAACGTTGGCTGCACGTGCTTTTTGGATCAATTGCTGCACATGCTCTAATGCACCTTTAGCGTAATCGGACAAGATCACCGCTTTCACTTTCGGTAACGCCAGCTCCATGCGAGATAAAATCAGTTCTGGATCGGTGTTCTCAAACTTATCTTCGAAATCCAAACGGATCAGTTGCTGGCCTCGGCTTAGCACGCGTAATTTTGTAATGGTTGGATAATTTGGCAGAGCAACAAAATCACAACTCACTTTCAACGCTGTTAACGTTTCAGTCAGAACCTTCGCTGGCTCATCCACGCCAGTTAAACCAACAATGTGCGCATGGCCGCCCAGCGAAGCAATGTTCATTGCAACGTTTGCCGCGCCACCTGGACGTTCTTCGCTATTCTCTACTTTTACTACAGGAACGGGGGCTTCTGGTGAGATGCGACCGGTTGGACCATACCAGTAGCGATCAAGCATCACATCGCCAATAATCAATACACCTGCATCATTGTAGTCAGGTAGGATTGGTTTCATTGTGGATCTCCAATTTTTGTTATTGCGCTGAGTGTAACACAGCTCATTGAGTCTCTAAAACACTCAACCTAGCCACTGCTGCCAAGCGTTTGTGACTCGTTTTCGCAGGTCAACAAACTTACTTTCGTCAACATCCGCATCCAAGTTAAGCAAGTTTCGATGATGGATCTGATTGCGCATTGAGGTATAGGCATCGGTGAGAGCCAGCGCTTGTTCTTCCTCCATAACACCTTGGTTCAGCAGTGACTCAAAAATGCGTACGTTGTCTGACCAAAACGTCAATTTTGGCTTTTCATGGCTAAAACGCAGCACTAGATATTGAGCTAAAAACTCAATATCAGTGATGCCACCAGCATCTTGTTTAAGCATAAAGCGGCCACTTTTCTTTCCCCCCAAATGATCGCGCATTTTTATCCGCATCGCGACGACATCCTGCTTGAGCTTGGTTTCATCTCTTGCCAATGACAAAATCTCATGGCGGGTGCGATGGAAAGCCTGTTGCAGTGGCTCATCACCATAAATCATTCGGGCACGAACTAAGGCTTGGTGTTCCCACGTCCACGCTTCATTGCGCTGGTATTCATCAAACGCTTCAGCGGGGCTAACTAACAAACCGGACGCTCCAGACGGGCGCAAACGAGTATCAACTTCATACAAAATACCAGAGGCGGTACGAGTGGCAAAAATGTGGATCACGCGCTGGGCTAAGCGCAAATAAAACTGACGGCCATCAATCTCTTTTGCGCCATCGGTGTAACAATCCACTGGGCAGTCATGGAGAAACACGATATCAAGATCGGAATTGTAGCCCAACTCCCAGCCCCCCACTTTGCCATAGCCAACGACTGCAAACCCTTTACCATTCCTCTCTTTTAAATGAGTGGGTTGGCCGTATTTTGCACTGACTTGCTGCCAAGCTTGGTTGATCACAGCTTCAACGATGGCTTCAGCAAGGTAGGTTAAGTGATCGCTCACTTTCATCACAGGCAACGCACCGGCAATATCAGCAGCAGCAATACGCAAAATGCAGATCTGCTTAAATTGGCGTAATCCTTCCATTTGCTGCTCCATATCCTCTTCAGGAATACGAGCAAGAAAATCACGCAGTTCAGTTTTATAAGCGGACAACTCCATTGGATTATAGAGATGCTGCGGGTCGATAAGTTCATCGAGTAAAATGGGGTAACGACTAAGCTGTTCCGAAATCATCGGGCTTGCGGTACATAAACGCACCAGTTGCGTCAATGCCGCAGGGTGTTCATCTAGCAGCTCAAGGTAAGTGGTTCGAGTCACAATTTTGTACATCAAATGCAGCACACGAGGTAAGCCAAACTGCGCATCTGGGTGAATGAAAATCGCTTGGAACAGTTTTGGCATCAACCGGTTTAATACATCTCGTCCGCGTGGGCCCAGCGTTTTTTTCGCCAAATCCTCTTTAAATTGGATCAATACATGCGCCATGCCGACAGGATCATCACAGGTAAGCTCTTGTTGAAAAATCGTTTCAAGCACATCAGGCTTGTGCGCCATATCCCACAGCTCGTGAAAATGTTTAGCAACGCACTGGTCATCATCTTCTTCATCATCGCCAATCAGAGTTGCAAATACTTGATGTACTTTGATCATGTGTTGATGCGTTTCGTGAAGCAGCGTTACCCAGTCAGTGCATTGCATAGCAACAGCTAAGCGAAGTTGATCCAGTTCATTGTCTGGCAAGGTTTGCGTCTGCTTGTCGGCCATCGCTTGCAATAGGTTCTCAAGGCGACGTAAAAACAGATAAGCTTGTCGTAAATCGGCCACTTCTTGCGGTTTGAGCAGGGCAAGTTCTTCTATTGCAACCAGTGTTTCTAATAGTCCACGCTGACGTAAACTGGGTTCTCGTCCACCACGAATTAACTGAAATACTTGTGCGATGAATTCAATTTCGCGGATCCCGCCCGCGCCTAATTTGATGTTGTTATGCAGCCCTCGACGTCTCACTTCGCTGCTGATCATCGATTTCATACGGCGCAGAGATTGAATGGCGCTAAAATCGATGTAGCGGCGGAACACAAATGGCCGCAGCATTTGACGCAGCTCTTGGTACTGCGGATACATTTCCCGCCCCATTACTCGAGCTTTGATCATCGCATAACGCTCCCAATCACGCCCTTGCTCTTGGTAATAATCTTCGAGCGCCGCATAGCTCATCACCAGTGGGCCACTTTCACCAAAAGGACGCAAACGCATATCAACTCGGTAGCAAAAACCGTCAAAGGTATGTTGATCCAACGCTTTAATGATTCGCTGGCCTAAGCGGGTAAAAAATTGCGCATTCGCGATGCTGCGGCGAGCGCCTTGTGTTTCACCGTTTTCAGGATAAGTAAAAATGAGGTCGATATCCGATGAGAAGTTCAACTCACCGCCACCTAACTTGCCCATGCCGATGATCAGCATAGGTTGTGCTTCACCTTGGTCGTTAGTTGGCGTTCCCCACTCGAAGCAGCAAACAGCGTACTGCCACTGGTAAGTCTCAAAAATGAGTGCTTCCGCCAGTGCTGAAAGATGTGCAAGGCTCTCTTCTAATGTCCAACTGGCGGTGAAATCTCGCCAAGCGATGCACACCATTTCACGGTTACGAAACTGACGCAAAATACGATGCCCTGACATTTCATCTTTGCACTCTTCTAGCTGTATAGCGAGATCGTCTCGGTAATGCTCTAGCCTTGACTCTCCCGCCAACATTTCCGGTAATTGCATACACAACCGTTCATCTCGCAATAATGCTTCATTGATAAACTGGCTCATCCCGACCACATACAACAGCTGTTTTTTCAATGGCTCGGACCACTGTGCAATGCTCGGTTGTTGCTCTAGCAAATGTTGATAGGTGGTGTGCGCAAAAGCGTGAAGTGATGAAGGCAGTAACATGAGACATCCTTGTGAATTGAGACCAATGCAGTCGCTAGAAGGCTATTTATAGCAAACTTATATCAATAAAAAACGCCCAACAACAAGAATTGTGGGCGTTGATTGAAGGATCGAATTTCTACAGAGTTAGACTTTGAACATCGTGATTTTCCGATCTAACTCTTCAGCGTTGCTTTGCATGATCTCTGATGTTTCAAGCAACTCACCAACTACTGTTACTGAGGCTTCAACGAGCTCCCTCACATTGGTTAGATTTTGGTCCATTTCCTGAGCCACGCTAGTTTGCTGCCCAGCGGCCGTTGCGATTTGGATATTCATGTCATTGATCCGTTGCACTTGATTCACAATACCATCTAATTCAGTGCCCGCATTCGTAACCAGCTCAACTCCTTCAGCCGCTTCAACTACACTTTTTTCCATTAAATCAACGGCTGAATTGGCACTATTTTGTAATTGAGAAATCATCTCTTGGATCTCAATCGTCGCTTTTTGGGTGCGCTGCGCTAAGTTACGCACTTCATCGGCCACCACCGCAAAACCACGCCCAGCTTCACCAGCCCGAGCCGCTTCAATGGCAGCATTGAGCGCGAGTAGGTTGGTTTGCTCGGAAATACTTTGGATGGTTCCAACAACACTGCCAATCGCAACCACTCGTTCTTCAACTTGGTTGACGGCTTGCGCTGATGCCGCGATATCCTTCGATAGCTCACTCATCTTAGTGATGGTGCCTTTGACAAAACGCTGACCAGTTTCTGCTTGACCTGACGCTTGCTCGGTTAGTGCTGATGCATTTTGTGCATGCTCTGCGACCGTTTGCACCGTGGATGTCATTTCACTCATGGCGGTGGCCAATTGGTCAATTTCGTTAAACTCTTCTTGAGCCGAATCTTTGGTTTCTGACATGCTGATGGTCATGACTTCAGTAAGTGACGAAAGCTCTTGTGAGGCATCCACTTGCATCTTAATGACGTCTTGCAACTGACGGCGGGTTTTCTCAAGCTCTCGCGCAACGTCGCCGTACTCATCTTTACATTCCATATTAATCGGTGTGGAAAGATCACGACTTGCCATCAACTTAATTGAATCACTTAAATATTGTGTTTGGCGTAGCATGACTTTGGCTGCGGCGAGTAAAAGCACAACAAAAACGATGATCATGAATGCCGTTTGCCATACTACTTGAGTCAAATAAGCATCATAGTGTTGCTGAGCGATTTCGGTATTCTGAGTTGCTGCAAGCAGTGATTCGTAAAAAGTACGAGCATCCCAAAGCTGCTTTGCGATGATCAATACTGTACTAAACACCATCAGCATAACCATTTTAGGAACGAGACGAATATCGGTAATCAAACGTTCCCATGGCTTAAATGCCATTGTTGCCATTGTCAGTTCTCCACTATGTCTTATATGTTGAAATTTCGGTAAGTAAGCAAACTCAAAAACTAAAAAAGCTATTTATTTTGAGCTTCGTATGAAAAAAGATGATATCAAAGATGAGACAAATCCAATGTGTTTATTGTTGCTGATCCACTCACTCATGGCATTATTTGTGATCTCAGGCTTGTTGTTCATCCCTGTCAATCATGATACCTGTTAGGTTTCTATCGACCCTGATTTTTTGAACTGTAGTCGTTTCGTTGTGCAACCTGTTGGAGATTTGATCTCATCCACAAATCAATTGCAATTAATGAAACTAAATGAGCAGAGACATAAAAAAAGAGACACCGCAGTATCTCTTTTTCATTTTGGCTGTGAGCCATGTTGATTAGCGACTTTTACGCCAATAAGGCTCGGCTTCAATGCCAATTTGTCGCGTCTGCTCCATCGCATGAACAATGGAGTTTTGTTGACGAATCAGCCATCGCTTGAGTTGTTCTTGTTCGTCTTCTTGCAACTTATCGATCAAATTCTCTAGCGGCTTGAGCATTAATAAATCATCTATTCCTTGCAGTAAATCAGCCCAAGGGAGACGGAAGTTTTTGCGTTCTTCAATATCATAAAGGCTCGCAAAACCGATGCCAGTGTAGAGATTACGCATTAAACGATACTGCTGATCAATATACTCTTGAGGGCTTAGCTCAACTTTAGGAGGAAAAGCTTCCATTAACTCGGCCCATGTGCGATCCAACTGCTTCACCGAAAACGAACCGACGTTACGCGCCATTTTTTCTCTGGCTTTATCGTCCAAGAAGGGTTGCCATCCACGGCTCAAAATCCAACGACTGAGATCAAGCAGTAACCCAGTATAACGCGCCGAACTGAGCAGCTTTAAGTTTTCTTCCCGAGTGGGTAGTGCCTCTTGCTGCTCTTTTAACTCGGCGATGATAAATTTACGAGCGTCCAGTTTACGCAGTGCGTGGCCTTTATCTTCAAGCAGGTTTGTTAGGTAGTCATGAGTTTTTAACCACGATAACTCTTGCTCCAACCATTTCAATTCCTGACGTAAAATAGCGCTGGCGCGACGTGGCACAATGCCGCCATAAATGCTCAAGATCTGGCGTAAAAAACTGGTGGCGTGGCTTATCTCATGTAACGCCGGAATTGAATCGCGCTCGGTGTAGATCTGTTCATGGTGATGCCAATGGGATAATGCATGCTCTAGCGAGTGAATAAAACACTCTTCCACGCTGTCAGTACTGACTGTATTGACCAAGGTTAAGGCGTGAACTTCATCACCTTGATAACCAGACGCAAGACGATAGCCTCGCGCCGCTTTACTCAAGTTACCCAGACGCATACCACCGTGCTCACAAAACTGGCGAGCTAACGTAAACAAGGCATCCGTTTGCCCCGATTTCAACTCCAGCTCCACTTCGCAGATAGGTTCTTGTTTTTCACCTGCAACAACAAAACCTTGATCGAAAGCCACTTCAACTTGGCTGCCATCGGCCATGCCAATCAGCCACTGCTCGCGTGTGAAGTTGGTCGAAAATAGAGGCATCAGTTCAGATTGTAAGGTCGTAATATCTTTACCTTGTGGCCAGATATCTTCCGGATGAAGCGTCAAGTTCGGTTCATTGCTGTTGTGCTCAGCATTGTATTCTGGTCTTTGGTGCAACCCTGCAACGACTCGACCCGCCGTTTTAACAGTTTGAACATACACATCATCAAAGCGACGAATACGAAGCCCTGTGTCGTGTTGACGCAACCAGTTGTCAGGTGTATCGAAGTAAGTGTTCCCTAACGCTCGACAACTGTGCTGAAGTACTTTGATTTCAGAGATCTTGTAACGCAAAATTTCCGAAAATTCTGGTGAAACAAAAAACTTCAGTTCTATCTCGGTTTCCATAACTAACCCTTTCAAAGCAGATAGCGAAAGAATATGGCCTAATGCACAGTGGGGCAAGTAACAAATATCACCGGAATGATGATCTAAAACAGTTTTAATGAGAGATTTAATGGGTTAACATGCGCGCCTTTATAGCCATCGCTCAACATTTCGCCATGAATGGTATATGTTATTTTAAGGTTATATTTTTTAGGTTGAACGACCATGCCAGTAAATACAATTATGGGGTTATTTGCAAAGTCCCCTATAAAGCCTTTGCAGCGCCACGTTGTGTGTGTGAATGAATGTTGCTCTCACTTAGTCAATTTCTTTGAAGTTTGTTCAAAGGGTGACTGGGAGAAAGCAGGTGAAATTCGAGCTCAAATTTCTCATTTAGAGAAAGAAGCGGACGTACTCAAGCGTGAAATTCGTCTTAAACTACCACGCGGTTTATTTATGCCTGTCGATCGTACTGACATGCTAGAGCTGTTAACTCAGCAAGATAAACTGGCCAACCTTGCAAAAGATATTGCAGGCCGTGTCTACGGTCGTCAATTGATCATCCCAGAGCCTCTTCAAGAAAACTTCATTGCCTACGTAAAACGCTGCCTTGATGCAGCAAATCAAGCGCAAAAAGTGATCAATGAGCTCGATGAGTTATTGGAAACAGGATTTAAAGGTCGTGAAGTCACACTGGTGGCGGAAATGATCAATCAACTGGATGTGATTGAAGATGACACCGATGCGATGCAGGTTCGACTCCGCCAACAATTAATGGCTATTGAGTCGAAAATGAATCCGATCGATGTAATGTTCTTGTACAAAATTCTAGAATGGGTGGGCGGCATTGCCGATCAAGCTCAGCGCGTTGGCGCTCGTCTTGAACTAATGCTTTCTCGCTCTTAAATCAGTAAGTTAACCAAATAACGAAGAGCAAAACTTGATCCATCAGCTTAGGCGTTGATTATTTTCTCCGCTGATGGTTTTGACTCGCTTCGAGAAAATGAGTCCAGTTATGCTCCGCTTGTTATCAAAAGACTAGGTATTACGATGGATATCCTTGCGAACTACGGCACTGTCCTGATTCTTGTTGCAGCCGCTTTTGGCTTCATGATGGCGATTGGTATTGGTGCAAATGATGTTGCTAATGCAATGGGAACTTCAGTAGGCTCAAAAGCGCTAACCGTAAAACAAGCTATTATCATTGCGATGATTTTTGAATTCGCTGGTGCATATTTAGCGGGTGGTGAAGTAACCGAAACCATTCGTAACAGCGTCATCGAACCCGCACTTTTCGCTCACCAACCCGACGTTCTTGTTTATGGCATGATGTCTGCACTTCTCGCCGCCGGAACATGGTTATTGCTGGCTTCATACATGGGTTGGCCTGTATCAACGACTCACTCTATCATCGGCGCCATTATCGGATTTGCCTGCATATCCGTTGGCCCAGAAGCGGTTGATTGGGCCTCAGTAAAAGGCATCGTAGGCAGTTGGATTGTCACCCCAGTCATTTCTGGTTTGTTCGCCTACTTAATCTTCGTCAGTGCTCAACGATTGATTTTCGATACTGAAAATCCACTGATGAATGCCAAACGCTTTGTTCCTATTTATATGTTCATCACCACTATGGTGATCGCACTGGTTACCATCAAAAAAGGCCTTAAACATATAGGCTTACACTTGAGTACCGGTGAAGCATGGTTATGTTCTGCGGCGTTATCAGGCCTTGTTATGGTCGGTGGTTACTACTATATCAAGAGAAAATTTGCCAACCGCGAAGAAGACCATGGGTTTTCCGGTGTTGAGAGCATCTTTAGCGTATTGATGGTGATCACTGCGTGTGCAATGGCTTTTGCGCATGGTTCAAATGATGTAGCTAACGCGATTGGTCCTCTGTCTGCGGTGGTTTCAACTGTTGAAAGCTTGGGTGCTGTTAGTGCTAAAAGCTCAATTGCTTGGTGGATTTTGCCACTGGGTGGTTTTGGTATTGTGGTTGGCCTAGCTACCCTTGGTCACAAAGTGATGGCGACGGTCGGTACGGGTATCACTGAACTGACGCCAAGCCGTGGCTTTGCCGCTCAATTGGCAACAGCGTCAACGGTCGTATTGGCATCAGGTACTGGCCTTCCAATCTCAACCACACAAACACTTGTTGGTGCGGTATTAGGGGTTGGTTTTGCTCGTGGAATTGCGGCATTGAATCTAGGTGTGGTGCGTAATATCGTTGCTTCATGGATTGTCACCTTGCCAGCAGGCGCTTTACTTGCGGTCATTTTCTTCTATGCCCTGCAAGCAATATTTGGCTAATACAATAAGTCAATAGATTGTAAGTGCAATGTCATTAATTGACTCAAACGCACAGAAAGGGAGGCTTAGCCTCCCTTCTTTGTTGCACCAATCAACGAAACTTCTTAATATTTGTCGAAAGCATTTTAATACCTCATTTGATAGCTAAAGGACTTATCGTGAAAAAACTGATCTGCATGGTTTTACTGACCATGTTGGCTGCGCCAACGTTTGCGCAAGACCGCTATATTGCGGACAAACTCTTTACTTATATTCATTCAGGTCCAAGTAACCAATTTCGCATTCTCGGTAGCATCGATGCAGGAGACAAAGTAAAGCTGCTTGATGTTAATAACGATACTGGTTATAGCCAGATTGCCGATGAGAAAGGCCGCACCGGTTGGGTTGAAAGCCGTTTTGTCACTCGCCAAGAAAGCATGGCGATGCGTTTGCCGAAATTGGAGAGTGAGCTGGCCGAAGTGAAAAGTAAATTGGCCAATGCAAAGCAAAATGCAGACAGTGAAAAAGCCGGATTGGCCAATTCATTAGAGGCTCGCAATCAACAAATTTCAGAGTTAGAACAAAACTACAGTGATATCAGCAAGCAGCTCACTGATTCACAAACTGAAATTCGCGAACTACGCGCTAAGCTGGATACTCAGAAAGAGGATCTACTGCTTAAATACTTTACTTACGGGGGCGGCGTAGCGGGTATTGGTCTGCTACTTGGACTAATTTTGCCACACATTATCCCACGCCGTAAGAAACACCCTTCTGGTTGGGCATAATCTCCCTAACTGACTGGATCTATCACTTGAAAAACGGTCACCAGAGAAAGGTGACCGTTTTTTTATCCTTTCCAATCATAAAGAGCTGGGATTTCAATCAATTCACCATCGAAACGTATCAAGGTCGATTGCGGATTGATCTCGACTAATTGCACGCCATTCATCACATCATCACCTACCTTTCGCTCTACGCCATTAATTTTTACCCATCGTTTATCTGTACGACTTGAATAAACGTGAGTCTGGAAATTCAGCGCTGGGATACGACCTGAAAAGGTATCAAGATGTTCTGTGAGCAGAAGATGATCTTTTGATGTGTCTCCTATAAGTACGACTTGATCTTTGCCTTGAATCGCCAACTCAACTCGTTGTACCAATTCCGGGGATAATTGACTTAAGTCGAGATCATTAAGACCAAACTCCTGATCTGCGTTTTTATCTCGCGGCTCACGAGTCGTCAACTGGGTACCATGTAAAGGAGTAAATGGCGGCGTAGAGCTTGTCTCTGCAAGAGTTTTCACTCGTGGTGTATTGGTTTGTAACTCACCAAAGTCAGGGTATTCCAGAACTTGGTAAGCCCCCTCTTGTTGCACAACTTGTGGCGCATTGCGCTTCAATTGTTCTAGCTCATCGATTCGCGCTTGATATGAATGATAAACAAGATAACCGCAACAAAGCAGCGATGGAGCAAACAACGCGGTAAGCGATGATTTCGAGCACCATGAAGATGGCAAGGATTGATTAAACACTGCCACATGAGAAGAGTGAGGTAAGCTTTTGCTCTGGTGGCTCAACTCTGATTGCTCTAATGCTTTAAGCACTTGCGACATTATCCTTGCTCCTTAGTAATGAGAAGGCGAGGTGCGTTGTGTTGAGTCAATAGCTCAAGCCGACTGATCGTGCGAGCCCCAGCAATACCATCGCTGTCCATTTTCTGCCAGCGCTGGAAAAACGCTACTTTGCGCTTTACCTCACCATCAAATTGTTGATGTCCTGTGGCTTGCTCTCCAAGTAACTGAGACAATTTTTGGTCAAGCAGTTCAACATCATCTCCTTGCATGCCCTGTTTCAACGTTCGAAGTAAATCGTGCTGCCAAATGTAGTGATATTCTCCTGTCCATACGTCATTGAGCTGACTTTGGTTAATTTGCACATGCTTTCCTGCCATTAACAATTGCACC
The DNA here is from genome assembly GCF_963887575.1 of Vibrio sp. 3-2(1). NCBI lineage: Bacteria > Pseudomonadati > Pseudomonadota > Gammaproteobacteria > Vibrionales > Vibrionaceae > Vibrio > Vibrio sp. 3-2(1). The sequence continues at coordinate 999,107 of NZ_CAWPGB010000011.1, forward strand.
TGTTCAGCATTGATCTGGTACAGCACCGCATAAGCTTGTGTTTGCTCCGCAGCTAAAGTAAGCACCACTGGCAAATTTAACTGCTTTAATTGGTTGAAATCACCCTGCATACGCTGACATTGAAAGCGTCCTTGTGCTTGAGCATCACAAAAACTATCGGCCAAAGATGCGCTGTAACCCCACACTTTATAAAGATCGCTAATAGCCGCTTCCAATGCCTTCGAGCGTTCTAGATCTTGTTCCAATTGAGCACTGATCACCACTTGAGTGATCGGTTTAGGTAATTCAGGGGAAGGCAACGCAAAGCGCATCATGCGATCAATCCATGGCGGGCTAAACCACGCAATGAACACAGCTAACACTAAGCCCGCAATGAGAGGAGAGCGATACGATATTGAAGACGGTACGAGGCGAGCATGAGGCGACTGATAGACTGAAGACTGAAAATTCATGACCTCTTGACCCGCGGTACGCACTAATTCAAATGAGAGCGCTTTCACGCCCTGCTGATAGGCTAACTTGAAACTCGCATCGCATACTAAGTTAATTAAACGCGGAATACCGTGGGTCTGTTCCGCTATCCATTTGATACTTTTCTGATCAAACCAATCCTTGTGACCGCCGGCTAACGCTAAACGAAAGTGGATGTACTGCTCTGTCTCTTGAACATTGAGAGGCAGCAAGTGATAACGACCGGTAATACGTTGCGCAAGTTGGCGTAACTGAGGTAATTGCAATTTTTGTTGTAACTCAGGCTGACCAATCAGTAAAACCTTAAGCAACTTACGGCTCTCCGTTTCAAGGTTAGTCAGTAGTCGCAACTGTTCCAGTACATCGGCGGCCAGATGCTGCGCTTCATCTATCACTAATAGCGTCTGTTTCCCTTGCGCGTGGTTATGCAGTAAATGATGATAAATTACTTGGCTAAGCGCTTTTAAACTCCCTGAAGGTGGGTAAGACAGCGCAAACTCATCACAAATCGCTTCAAGCAACTCGATGTTCGAAAAAGTTGGATTTAAAATAAACCCCGCCTGAGTACTATCATCGAGTGCCGCAAGCATCGCTCTTGCGATGGTTGTTTTGCCAGTCCCCACTTCGCCAGTTAATAGCGCAAAACCACCACCATCACCCAGCCCTGCTTGTAAATGTTGCATCGCTTCACGATGACGATGGCTCAAAAATAGGTAACGAGAGCTCGGTACAATTGAAAATGGCGGCTCGGTAAATCCAAAAAATTCCTTATACATTCTCTCGTCTCTATCATTTCACTGTGATGAAAAGTACCATTACTAACATCAATCGCCAATGGCGTTTCAGCATATTTAAGGTAATCCGGTGCAAGTATACTTAGTTGGGGGCGCGGTACGCGATCAGTTGCTCCATATTGATATCTATGACAAAGATTGGGTTGTAGTAGGCAGCAGCCCAGAGCAAATGCTGGCCACTGGTTTTACTCCTGTAGGAAAAGATTTTCCCGTATTTCTTCACCCGAAAACGAAACAAGAGTATGCCCTTGCTCGCACTGAGCGCAAAACTGGCGCTGGCTACACAGGCTTTGCCTGCTACTACGCACCCGATGTGACTTTGGAAGAGGATCTCGCCCGCCGCGATCTGACCATTAACGCCATTGCACAAGATAACGCTGGTAAGCTTATTGACCCCTATGGCGGCCAGCGCGATCTGCACAATCGCCTACTGCGCCATGTTTCTGATGCCTTTATCGAAGATCCACTACGCGTCCTTCGCGTGGCTCGTTTTGCGGCCAAATTCGCACATTTAGATTTTACCATTGCCGATGAAACCATGGCACTGATGAAACAAATAACGCAATCAGGTGAGTTGCAATACTTAACCGCCGAGCGCGTATGGCAAGAGTGGCAGAAATCACTGGCTACTCTGCATCCAGAGATATTTCTTTCTGTTTTATATGAATGCGGTGCACTTAAAGTGGTATTACCCGAACTGGATCGCCTGTTTGGTGTTCCTCAACCGGAAAAATGGCATCCTGAAATTGATACCGGAGTACACACCTTGATGGTTGCAGCGCAAGCGGCGAAGCTCTCTTCATCGATAGCGGTTCGTTTTGCAGCACAAGTGCATGACTTAGGCAAAGGAGTCACACCTAAAAGCGAATGGCCCAGCCATAAAATGCACTGTCACACAGGAATTAACATCATTAAAGCCTTGTGCGAGAGGGTGCGTATTCCAAATGAGTGTAAAGAGTTGGCACTGCTCGTCTGCGGGCAGCACTCCAATATTCATCGAGCGGCAGAATTAAAACCCAGCACCAAACTCAAAATACTCGATAAACTCGATGCATGGCGCAAGCCTGAGCGCTTGCTGGACGTTTTACTTTGTTGTCAGGCCGATCATGCGGGTCGATTAGATTGCGAAGAGACTCCTTATCCGCAACGCGATATTTTTCTCAAAGCCTATCAAGCGGCACTGAGTGTCGATGTACAACAGGTGATCCATGATGGTTTTCAAGGGAAAGCGATCAAAGAAGAGCTGGATAAACGACGGATCGCAGCGATTAGCGCGGTGTAAATCTTTCTCTTCTCAACTAGCAATTCAAAATGCGAGTTGCGATAGCAGAAAAAACAAAACGCCCTGCATTGCAGGGCGTTCTTTAAAGTAATGATGCTAAGCTGTACCCCGTGGGATTAAGCTTGGCCTTTCACTTCTTTAAGACCGTTGAAAGGAGCACGACCAGCTAGCGCTTCTTCAATACGGATTAGTTGGTTGTACTTAGCAACACGGTCAGAACGGCTCATAGAACCCGTTTTGATTTGACCTGCAGCTGTACCTACTGCTAGATCAGCGATAGTTGCATCTTCAGTTTCGCCAGAACGGTGAGAGATTACCGCTGTGTAACCTGCGTCTTTAGCCATCTTAATTGCAGCTAGAGTCTCAGTTAGAGAACCGATTTGGTTGAACTTGATAAGGATTGAGTTAACGATACCTTTCTCAATACCTTCTTTAAGGATCTTAGTGTTAGTAACGAATAGATCGTCACCCACTAGCTGAATTTTGTCGCCTAGAAGTTCAGTTTGGTGTTTGAAACCAGTCCAATCAGACTCGTCCAAACCGTCTTCGATAGAAACGATTGGGAATTGCTCAACAAGGCCCGCTAGGTAGTGGTTGAACTCTTCTGAAGTGAACGTTTTGCCTTCACCTTTCATGTTGTAGATGCCAGCGTCTTTGTCGAAGAATTCAGATGCTGCACAGTCCATCGCTAGAGTGATGTCTTTACCTAGCACGTAGCCAGCCGCTGCAACCGCTTCTGCGATAACTTCTAGCGCTTCAGCGTTAGATTTTAGGTTAGGAGCGAAACCACCTTCGTCACCAACAGCAGTGTTGTAGCCTTTAGACTTCAGAACTTTAGCTAGGTTATGGAATACTTCTGCACCCATACGTACTGCTTCTTTAAGAGTTTTTGCGCCAACAGGTTGGATCATAAACTCTTGGATGTCTACGTTGTTATCTGCGTGCTCGCCACCGTTGATGATGTTCATCATTGGTAGAGGCATAGAGAATTGGCCAGCAGTACCATTTAGCTCAGCAATGTGCTCGTACAGAGGCATGCCTTTCGCAGCCGCAGCCGCTTTTGCGTTCGCTAGAGAAACCGCTAGGATTGCGTTCGCACCGAAGTTAGATTTGTTTTCAGTACCATCAAGGTCGATCATCACTTGGTCGATAGCTGCTTGATCTTTAGCATCTTTACCAACTAGAGCATCAGCAATTGGGCCGTTTACAGCTGCAATCGCTTTAAGAACACCTTTACCTAGGAAACGTGATTTGTCACCGTCACGTAGCTCAAGAGCTTCGCGAGAACCAGTAGATGCACCAGATGGCGCAGCTGCCATACCTACGAAACCGCCTTCTAGGTGAACTTCAGCTTCTACTGTTGGGTTACCACGTGAGTCGATGATTTCGCGACCTAGAACTTTAACGATCTTAGACATTAATGTTTCCTCTCGTTGAATTTAAATGTCAAAACTATAAAGGGCAGCAGCACAACAATTGCAACTGCCCGTATCCTTGTTACTTCTCTGATTCACCGCGTTGGAACTCACCTGCCGCTTTAATAAAGCCTGCAAATAGTGGGTGACCATCACGAGGGGTTGACGTGAATTCTGGGTGGAACTGAGCTGCTACAAACCATGGGTGAGCAGGGTTCTCAATCACTTCAACTAGCTTCTTATCAGCAGACAGACCTGATACTTTCAAGCCAGCTTTTTCGATCTGCGGACGAAGTTTATTATTAACTTCATAACGGTGACGATGACGTTCATGAATGGTTGCACTACCGTAAAGCTCATACGCTTTGGTGCCTTTCTCTAAGTGGCATAGCTGCGAACCAAGGCGCATAGTACCACCAAGATCAGACTTTTCAGTACGCTCTTCTACGTTACCTTCGTCATCTACCCATTCGGTGATCAAGCCTACCACAGGGTATTGAGTCTCTTTGTTAAATTCTGTTGAATGCGCACCTTTCATACCCGCAACGTTACGTGCGTATTCGATCAGCGCCACTTGCATACCTAAACAAATCCCTAGGTAAGGTACTTTATTTTCGCGGGCATATTGCGCAGCAAGAATTTTACCTTCGATACCGCGGTCACCAAAACCGCCAGGTACTAGGATTGCGTCCAAACCAGTCAGCACTTCCGCACCTTTGGTTTCAACGTCTTGAGAATCGATGTATTTGATTTTCACGCTCAAACGGTTTTTCAAACCTGCGTGTTTCAGTGCTTCGTTAACCGATTTGTAAGCATCAGGCAATTCAATGTATTTACCGACCATCCCGATCACCACTTCAGCGGTTGGGTTAGCCTCTTCGTAAATCACTTGTTCCCATTCAGAAAGATCCGCTTCCGGTGCTTTAATACCAAAACGGTTACAAACGATATCATCCAAACCTTGAGCTTTTATTAGTTGAGGGATCTTGTAGATAGAATCAACATCTTTCATCGAGATAACGGCTTTTTCAGGCACGTTACAGAACAAAGCAATTTTCTTACGTTCGTTCGCTGGGATAACGCGATCGCTACGACAAACCAAAATATCAGGCTGAATGCCGATAGAAAGCAGCTCTTTAACTGAATGTTGAGTCGGTTTGGTTTTCACTTCACCAGCAGCGGCAAGGTAAGGAACTAAAGTCAGGTGCATAAACATCGCGTGTTCACGGCCCACTTCAATCGCAAGCTGACGAATCGCTTCCATAAATGGCAATGACTCGATATCACCAACGGTTCCGCCTACTTCAACGATAGCGACATCGTGACCTTCAGAGCCTGCGATAACGCGATCTTTAATCGCATTAGTGATGTGTGGAATAACCTGAATCGTTGCACCTAGGTAGTCACCGCGGCGCTCTTTACGCAATACATCGGCATAAACACGACCAGCAGTAAAGTTATTGCGCTTGGTCATTTTGGTACGAATAAAACGTTCGTAGTGACCAAGGTCAAGGTCAGTTTCAGCGCCATCTTCCGTGACAAACACTTCACCATGTTGAGTTGGGCTCATTGTGCCTGGGTCAACGTTGATGTAAGGGTCAAGCTTCATCATAGTCACTTTAAGACCACGAGCTTCTAAAATCGCCGCAAGAGATGCTGCCGCAATACCTTTACCTAGAGAGGATACAACCCCGCCAGTAACAAAAATGTAATTTGTCGTCATGTTTAACCTGAAATTGGTTGAATGAGGGAAATGGATTTCTTCTGGACGGGATAAAAATATACCAGAAGCCCTTATTCGCTACAACGTGAAATCTATCACACTGTCATTTTTTATTTTTTGCTTCAAATCAAAGAGCACCGCTTGATATGGCTTATCACACCACTCAAATGAGTCAAATTTGTCTCAATGGGTGGGTTTTATTGTGGATTGCCAACACAGGGTATTACTTCGACTCCAAGCGCTTCACTTCATTCCACATCGCATCCAATTCTTCGAGAGAAAAATCGGTCAAGGTTTTGTGCTGACGTGCCACCAGCATTTCAATACCTTTAAATCGACGTGAAAACTTTCGATTTGCTTTATTTAACGCCACTTCTGGATCAATTTTTAAGTGTCGAGCAAAGTTAACGGTGGCAAATAATAGATCGCCCATTTCATCCTCTACTCGAACCGGATCAGGGTTGATTTGCAACGCCTCTTCCATGACTTCTTCGATCTCTTCTTGGACTTTATCAACCACTGGGCCGATAGAATCCCAATCAAAGCCATATTGGGCACACTTTTTTTGAATCTTTGTAGCACGTAAAAGAGACGGGAAAGCGTGTGGTATTGAGTCTAGAATACTTTGATCTTTTTTTCCTGATTGTACCTTTTCTTTGGCTTTTTCAGCTTCCCAATTGGCGTTGATTTGCGCTTCATCCTCAAACTTGGCACCCGAAAAAACATGAGGATGGCGGCGCGTAAGTTTTTCATTCACCGTTTCAACAACTTGCGAGAAATCAAACAACCCTTGCTCTTTCGCCATTTGACTATAAAAAATAACTTGAAATAGCAAGTCACCTAATTCTTCTTTGAGATTAGGCCAATCTTGGTTGTGGATCGCTTCTACCACTTCATAGGTCTCTTCGATTGTGTAAGGAACAACCGTGTCAAAAGTTTGCTTGATATCCCAAGGACAACCTGTTTTTGGGTCACGCAACTGTGCCATGATCTGTTCCAGTTGTTCAATTGGGTGGCTCATTTATCCGCTCCTTACATAAATATTTAAAATAAAAAAGCGAGCAGTCATTGCCACTCGCCTTTGAAAACCTAGGGCGCTTGCGTCGCGATTCAATTGCGATTCACGCCAAATAAGAGTGTTACAGTGATATGAAATTTAGCCTAGGCGTTTCACCAACATCACATCTTTGATCTGCTCGACTCGCATTGATACTCGTGACAGCGCTTCGATGTTACTCACCTCAAGATCAAAATCCATGATGATTAACTGTCTTTTGTAGTCACTACGACTTTTCATGCTGATGACTTTCACTTTCTCATTTGCAAGCAAGGTGGTGATGTCTTTGAGTAACCCACCTCGCTCCATCGCTTCAACGCGCAGCGTCAAAGTATAGGTTCCAACAAACCCGCGCCCCCAAACGGTATCAATGATACGTTCAGGCGCGTGATGGCTCAGCTCTTCTAGCTGTTCACAGTCACTGCGATGGACCGAAATTCCACGTCCTTGAGTGATGTAACCTTTGATTTCATCGCCCGGAATAGGCTGGCAACAGCGTGCTAGATGCGTCATGAGGTTATCCACCCCTTCCACTACAACGGCATCTTTGTGCGCGCGATGTGGCTGAGCCGGACGAGTTTGCGCCTCTTGCAGTTTTTGCAGTGCTTGCTGATCTTCTTGCTCAGCGGTCGGCTTATTCACCAAGGCGTTGATGTGATTAACAATTTGGTTGATTCGCAAATCACCACTGCCAATGCCGACGTACAGCTCGTCAGGCGTATTGACGTTAAAACGTTTGAGCGCATATTTATCGGCATCTTTTAATGTGGCACCGATTTTGGCTAATTCTGATTCGAGGATCTCTCGTCCGGCTTCAAGGTTTTTCTCGCGGCCTTGTTTACGGAACCAAGCGTTAATCTTGGCGCGCGCACGGCCTGAATGAACAAACCCCGTTGCTGGATTTAGCCAATCACGCGACGGATTCGGCTCTTTCTGGGTGATAATTTCGACTTGATCACCCATAGATAATTTATGAGTAAATGGAACAATACGACCCGCAACTTTGGCACCGATGCAGCGATGCCCCACTTCAGAGTGAATATGGTAGGCAAAATCGAGCGGCGTGGCTCCCATAGGTAAATCAACCACATCACCACGAGGTGTAAAGGCGTAAACGCGATCATCAAACACCTGGCTACGCAGCTCGTCGATCATCTCACCCGAATCAGACATCTCTTCTTGCCAATCAAGAAGCTTGCGCAACCAAGTAATTTTCTCATCGTAACCGCTGCGGGCAACCGTTGCGCCCTCTTTATATTTCCAGTGCGCAGCAACCCCAAGTTCAGATTCTTCATGCATCTGCTTAGTACGAATTTGAATTTCGATGGTTTTGCCTTCTGGTCCTAAAATCACCGTATGAATGGATTGATAGCCATTCGGTTTCGGATTAGCAACGTAATCATCAAATTCGCTAGGCAGGTGTTTGTATTTGGTATGAACGACGCCCAAGGCGGCGTAACAGTCTTGCAATTGATCAGCAATAATGCGAACTGCACGCACATCAAACAGTTCATCGAAAGCCAACCCTTTCTTCTGCATTTTGCGCCAGATGCTATAGATGTGTTTCGGACGGCCACTCACTTCGGCATTGATATGAGAAAGCTTCATCTCGGCGCGCAGATCTTCGACAAAATCGTGAATATATTGTTCGCGCACGATGCGGCGCTCGGAAAGCTGCTTAGCAATTTGTTTGTAGGTATCGGACTGCTGGTAGCGAAATGCGTAATCTTCAATTTCCCATTTGAGCTGACCAATGCCCAAGCGGTTTGCTAAAGGGGCATAGATATTGGCGCACTCTTTAGCCGCTACACGGCGAATTTCGTCAGGTTCATCTTTTACTTCACGTAAATTACAAATGCGCTCCGCTAATTTGATCACCACGCAACGAAAATCATCTACCATCGCAAGCAGCATGCGGCGAACGTTATCCACCTGCTCTGAAGCTTCACTGCCTTGCAAGGTGACGTTTAACTGACCAAGTGCCGCCATCTCTTCGACACCATCAATCAGCTTCACTATGCCTTTACCATAGGTCTCTTCTAATACTTCACGGTCAAAAAGCCCACTACTGACGATAGGAAAGAGCTGAGCCGCGACTAAAGTGGCGCGATCCATCGATAAGGTAATCAGGATTTCGATCATTTCACGGCCGCGCCACAGCAGTAGCGGTCCTTTGGCATGACCTTCTAATAACGTTTCACACTGACGATATACGTCCGTCAGTTTAGAAGCTGTGCTTTTATCTTGATGTAAACTCGCAATCCATTTATCTAGCTCAAACTGTTCGTCTGGATTCAAGTGTGCGCTTCGTACCGCAACCATCTGATTCGTCCTAGTTTTATAGTTTGTGGTATTCGACTAACTTCGACTGAGTTAGTTCTCTGTCTACCGACTTTTTACAAATAGCGCCATCGATTCTAAATGACTGGTGTGTGGAAACATATCCAACATGCCAAGTTTTACCAACTTATAACCTTGGCTGAGTAAACTTTGACTGTCTCTTGCCAGTGTCGCCGGGTTACAAGAAACGTACACCACGCGCTGAGCGCCGAGCTTAGCCAATTGGTCGACAATGCCTGCCGCTCCTGCTCGCGCTGGGTCGAGTAGTACTTTAGCAAATTTTTGCTTTGCCCACGCTTGCGTTGACATATCTTGTTCCAAATTTGCTTGGTAGAACGTGATATTGTCGATTTGATTGCGCTGCGCGTTTTGTGTCGCTTGCTCAACCATCTCATCCACACCTTCAATGCCCACTACCGATTGAGCGTATTGGGCCATCGGCAAACTAAAGTTCCCTACGCCACAAAATAGGTCCAACACTCGGTCATCCTCAGTCAAGGCTAACCATTCCAATGCTTGAGCCACCATTTTTTGGTTTACTTGACGATTGACTTGAATAAAGTTGGAGGGCAAAAATTCGATAACTGATCCGGTTTCACAGTAGCTTGCCATCTCTCCGTGAAGACGTTCGAGCTGATCGCTTTCTGGCATCACATACAAAGTGAGATGATGCTGCTGAGCAAACGCCAGCAGCGCCGCGTGATCTTCACTTGGCAGCGGCTGAAGATGGCGCAACACCATCATCGCGCCTTGATCACCCAGCACCAATTCAACATGGCCAATCGCTTGCTGAGATTTAAATTGCGTTAACAGCGCTTGGATAGGTGTAAGTAGCGTGTTGAGTTGTGGTTCTAGCACTGGGCAGTCCGTCACGTTAACGATTTGCTTGCTCTGCTTTTTGCGAAAGCCAAATTGCAGCTGTTGCTGCTTTTTGTCCCACAACACGCTGATGCGGGCGCGGCGGCGATAGCCTTTATCGGCGCAACTTATTGCGGGGCTCAATGCCAACGTTTGTCCGGCGAATTTACTCATCAATTGCGAGAGTGTTTGCTCTTTGTGCGCCACCTGCGCACTGTGCTCTAAATGCTGCAGATCGCAACCACCACATTGACCGTAATGGCGACAAAATGGCGTCACGCGTTGTTCACTGGCCGTTAAGACTTTAATCAACTGACCGCGAGAGTATTTACTTTTGCTTTCAGTTAGCTGCATCAGCACTTGCTCACCGGGCAGCGCGCCATCAACAAAAAGCAGTTTATTGTGTTGATAAGCGATACCAGAACCTTGATGATCAAGACGTTCAATCAATACCGTTTGATGTTTTGTTTCTAATTGCGCTTTCTTTTTCGGTTGGAAAAAACGTGCCATGCTCTGTGCCTAAGTAAAATTAAATCGATGTTTTTTGCCCTAGCGTCACTATTTAGTGCGGGGATGATTGTCGAACTTACTCGACTTGATTAAGCTAGCCGTCAATTAAACGATTTTCGTACAGGCTTGCTCATCAAATTGCGGGCTATTTTCCCATATCCACACCACGATGTTTAGACAATAATGACCAGATATGGCTTACGCGCGCGCGTTATTACTTTAACCTTAGCTCCAACCTTAATTATCGGCTTGTTGCTCAGTGCTTTTTTCTCATTCAATCGCTACCATGATCTGGAAAAACAGGTGATCAATGCGGGGGCGAGCATCATCGAGCCCTTGGCCATTGCTAGTGAAGACGCCTTAAAAAACCAAAGCCGTGAGTCGGTACGCCGCATTATCAGCTACGCGCATAGGAAGAACTCTAAATTTGTCCGCAGTATTGCGGTGTTTGACGCCAACCACGAACTGTTTGTCACCTCGAACTTCCACCCTAACTTTGAAAGCTTAACTTATCCAAAAGAGAAACCCATTCCTATTTTAAGCAGCTCAAATCTCACCGAGAACACTTTAATACTGCGCACGCCAATTTTGGCCGAAAACCGTCTAACCGAAGGCATAAATGCCAATACATCAACGCCTGCGCTCGGCTATATCGCGATAGAGTTGGATCTCTCTTCATTGCGTTTACAACAGTATCAAGAGGTCTTTTCCGCCTTTTTAGTGCTTGCGCTTGGGCTAGGTTTATCGGGAATGTTCGCATTCCGGCTCCTGCACGATGTGACTCGCCCTATCTCACACATGAAAAACATGGTGGATAGAATTCGTCGCGGCCACCTTGATGTGCGGATCGAAGGCAAAATGCACGGTGAGTTAGATTCGCTCAAAAAAGGGATCAACGCGATGGCGGTATCGCTATCGGAATATCACGTCGAAATGCAGCACAGTATCGACCAAGCCACCTCGGATTTGCGAGAAACCTTAGAGCAGTTGGAAATCCAAAACGTTGAATTGGACATTGCCAAAAAACGCGCCCAAGAAGCCGCGCGCATAAAATCAGAATTTCTTGCCAACATGTCCCATGAGTTGCGCACGCCGCTTAACGGTGTCATTGGCTTCACCCGCCAAATGCTCAAAACCCAGTTGACAAATAGCCAAGCAGATTACTTACAAACCATTGAAAAATCGGCCAATAACTTATTGAACATCATTAATGACATTTTGGATTTCTCCAAGCTAGAAGCCGGTAAGTTAGCGCTGGAAAATATTCCGTTCGAGTTTCAAGAAAGTTTGGAAGAGGTGGTTAACCTCCAAGCGACCAGTGCTCATGAAAAAGGATTGGAAATTACTCTTAAAGTGGATCAAAAAATCCCAGCAGGCTTGGTAGGTGACCCACTTCGTATCCAACAAGTGTTGACCAACCTTGTCGGTAACTCGATTAAGTTCACCGAACGTGGCAACATCGACATCAGTGTTGAATTGCGCTCACAACGCGACAATGTGGTTGAGCTGCAATTTATGGTGCGCGACACCGGCATTGGTATTTCAGAGCGCCAACAAGCACAGCTGTTCCAAGCCTTTAGCCAAGCCGATGCCAGTATTTCTCGTCGCTACGGCGGCACTGGACTTGGTTTGGTTATTACTCAGAAATTGGTCAGCCACATGGGCGGTGAAATTAGCCTCACCAGCCGTCTTCACCAAGGTTCCACCTTCTGGTTTACGCTGCGTCTCAATACCACTGAAATGCCGATGAGCGACTGGCTTGATCCACATATTTTGAGCAATAAACAGCTGTTGCTCGTTGAACCCAATATGCAAGCCGCCTCCATCATCCAGCAAATGTTGGTGCAGGCAGGGTTGAGCGTCACATATCGAGCGGTGATGCCAGAAGAGACGGATCGCTTCGATTATGTATTACTCAATTTAGCCCCAAGTAGAGAGACTGATTTAGATTTGGTTGAGCAGTGGGTCACAAAGGCTATTCAGCTTGCCGACAACGTGATTATCGGTACACCAAGTACCGAGCTCGCCCTATCCGATTATTTAATGCAGCATCATCCAGTGCAGTGCATTACCAAGCCACTGTCGCGTAAAAAATTGCTGCAACTGTTAATCGCGCACCAACCGGTACAGCCTGCCATTCAAGATCTACCGATCACACTCGATACACTGCCCCTGAAAGTAATGGCGGTGGATGATAACCCTGCCAACCTCAAACTGATCATGGCCCTGCTGCAAGAACGTGTTGAAACCGTCATCGCTTGTACGAATGGCCAAGAAGCGGTCGAACAAGCAAGCCGCCAGAAATTTGATATGATTTTGATGGACATCCAAATGCCACAGATGGATGGGGTCACCGCTTGCCAGGAAATTAAGAAAACGGTACTCAATCACCAAACGCCCGTGATTGCGGTAACGGCTCATGCAATGATCGGAGAGCGCGATCGTCTGCTGAAAGAAGGAATGGATGATTACCTCACTAAGCCGATTGAAGAGCACATCTTGCAGCAAGTGTTAGCACATTGGAACCCCTACGCCAACCGTAAACAGTTGGAGAAATTACAACTCACAGAACAAGTTATACCGTCGCCGTCACAGGAAGCTGAGCAGCCTAATCACACCATTATCATTGACTGGCAAAATGCACTCAAACAATCAGCCAACAAGGAAGATTTGGCCAAAGAGCTGCTACAGATGCTAGTTGATTCGATTCCACAGGTGAGCCAAGTCGTCAGTATGGCGTTGGAAGATGATGAATACTCTACTCAAGATCTACTGCACCATATTCATAAACTGCACGGCAGTTGCTCATACAGTGGCGTACCCCGCTTGAAAAAAGTGTGCGCGGCGCTCGAACAGGCATTGCGATCGGGCAAATCCATCAGCGATGTCGAACCGGAATTATTTGAATTACAAGATGAGATGGACAAAGTAATCGCTACTGCTAAACCGTATTTAAGCGAATGAGCAATTTAACCGAAGAGACAATTTAACCGAATGAAAAAAGGGGCTTGCCGCTCAGCAGTATTTGCTTGTCAGCAAGCAGAGAAGATTGACAGATTAAGACTCTAAAATCACCGTCGCCACCGCATAATGACGCTCATCAGAAATGGTTAGGTGAATGTGATTCACACTGGCTGTGGCAGCCAACTGCTTAGCCTTACCTGATAGTGTTAGCACGGGTTTTCCGTTGGCGTCGTTGGTGACGGTAAAATCCTGAAAGCTAACACCATGCGCAATACCCGTACCAAGCGCTTTAGATGCCGCTTCTTTAGCGGCAAAACGTTTCGCTAAATAGCGCCCTTTTTTCTTGAGCGAATAGAACACCGCCAATTCATCTTGGGTTAGCACCCGCTTGGCAAAAGCATCGCCACTGCGTGACAATGCTTTTTCTATGCGTTCAATTTCCGCAATATCAGTCCCTAAGCCGATAATCGCCATCGGTAGACCTTATTTGCGAGCCGCTTGCATGATGGCTTTCATATCGGCGACCGACTTCTCCAAACCATCAAATACAGCACGCCCGATAATCGAGTGCCCAATGTTGAGTTCGTAAATTTCAGGCAGTGCAGCAATGGCAGCTACGTTGTGGTAAGTCAAACCGTGACCAGCGTTCACCGTAATGCCCAAATCACTTGCATAACTCGCAGCCGCCGCAATTTTCTTTAACTCATCTTGCTGATCCGCTTCGGTTGTTGCATCGGCGTAATGACCAGTATGCAATTCAATAAACGGTGCACCGCAAGTTTTAGCTGCGTTAATCTGCTCACGATCAGCATCAATAAACAGAGAGACTTTGATGCCTGCAGCGGTCAGTTTTTCGGTTGCCGCTTTCACTTTGTCAAGCTGTCCTAATACGTCCAGCCCACCTTCCGTCGTTAGTTCTTCACGCTTTTCAGGCACTAAACACACAAATTCAGGCTGAGTTTGCAGAGCAATATCAATCATTTCGTCGGTAACGGCCATCTCAAGGTTCATTCGAGTTTGCAACGTCTCGCGTAAAATACGCACATCGCGATCCTTGATATGGCGTCGGTCTTCACGTAGGTGAATGGTAATGCCATCGGCTCCGGCACGCTCTGCCATTTCAGCAGCATGCACGGGATCTGGGTATTTAGTACCGCGGGCATTTCGTAACGTGGCGATGTGATCGATATTAACGCCTAAGTAAATTGCGCTCATTTTCCTATACTCCGTACTCTGGAAAAACTAGACATGGGCAGGAAAAGCTCCCTGCTTTTTAAAGGTTTGCCGCCAAGATACGGCTTTAACGCTATGCGTGTAAAGCGTTTTGCCGCTTGAAGCTGCTCTTTACTGACAAAGCGCCGCTCACTAATGGCAATCAACTCATCGCCCATAAACGTGAGGTTATCGCGCCTAACAGAAGCGATAAAACCTTTTTGCTCGCGATAGCGATAAGTCATGCGAGGATCGATAGCTTCTCCCGTTCCGGCGCAATGCAAGAAATCAACGCCATAACCCATTGAAGCTAGCAACGCGAGTTCAAAACGGCGCAGTGCTGGTTCTGGATTTTCACACTGAGCCAACTCGGTGAGTGCATGCAGATAATCATGGAACAGACCCGGGCAAGGCACTTCTTGCGCAAGCACACGGCCAATCAGCTCATTGACGTACATGGCAGAATAGAGATGAATACCACTGAGTGGTAAGCCAAGGCTAATCGGTTCAGCTTGGCGTAAGGTTTTCATTGAACCGTTGCCTGACCATTTGAGCAATAAGGGGGTAAAAGGTTGCAGTGCACCTTTTAAGTTCGATCGTTTACTGCGTGCGCCTTTGGACATTAAGGTAACGCGGCCATACTCCTCGCTAAACACATCAAGGATTAGGCTCGACTCGCTATAAGGACGTCGATGAAGGACAAAACAGCGCTGTAAACCGTCTGACATATCAGCACTCAAAGGTGAGCGATGTTCTCGCCCACCTCGAATAGAGGTTATAGATCGTCAATATAACCGAGGCTACGAAGGGCACGTTCATCATCTGCCCACCCGGATTTCACTTTCACCCAAGTTTCTAGGTAAACCTTGCGACCAAACAACTCTTCCATATCTAAGCGCGCTTCACGGCCGATGGTTTTGATTTTTTCACCACCTTTGCCGATCACCATTTTTTTCTGGCCGCTGCGTTCAACGAGGATCAACGCGTTAATATGAAAACCATCGGTTTCAGGGTTATAGTCAAAACGTTCAATTTCAACGGTTACTGAATACGGCAGCTCTTCACCAGTAAAGCGCATCAGTTTTTCACGCACAATCTCGGAAGCCATGAAACGCTGTGAGCGATCGGTCACATACTCTTCAGGGAAGTGATGCGTGGCTTGAGGTAAATGCTCACGCACATGTTTGCGCAATACATCGACATTTTTGCCATGTTTTGCCGCAATCGGCACGACATCAACAAATTCCATTTTCTTCGATAGCTCTAGCATGTGCATCATTACATCGTTACGATCTTTCACGTTATCGACTTTATTGACACACAACACTACAGGGAAATTAGCATTGCGTAACTTGTTGAGCACCATTTCATCATCGGCGGTCCACTGAGTGCCATCGACTAAGAACAGCACTAAGTTAACATCACTGAGTGAACTACTTGCCGCACGGTTCATCAAGCGGTTAATCGCACGCTTTTCTTCGATGTGTAACCCCGGAGTATCAACGTAAATCGCTTGGTACGGCCCCTCTGTATCGACACCCATAATGCGGTGACGAGTGGTTTGAGGCTTGCGCGATGTGATGGATATCTTTTGTCCCAGTAAGTTATTCAGCAGGGTTGATTTCCCGACATTGGGGCGACCCACAATGGCGATAAAACCACAGTGCTGCTCACCACTTTCCGGAGTTGCTTCATTGCTGTTGGTGTTTGATGCGAAGTACGCATCCAAATCAAATTCGTTATCAGCCATTTGTCAGTTGCTCTAGTGCAATTTCAGCCGCCGATTGTTCAGCTTTACGACGACTGGTGCCTTTACCAATTACAGGCGTTCCCATTCCTGCTACATCACACGATACCGTAAATTCTTGGTTGTGTGCTTCACCTTTAATATTAGTCACTGTGTAGATAGGCAGTTGCTTTCTTCTACCTTGCAGAAACTCTTGTAGGCGAGTTTTTGGGTCTTTTTGCGATACGCCCGGCTCAATGGCGTCAAGGCGCTCTTGATACCAGCTCAAAATAATACGTCGTACTACTTCGGTATCGCTGTCTAAATAAATCGCACCAATGATGGCTTCTACGGCATCAGCAAGGATTGAATCACGGCGGAAACCACCACTTTTCAACTCACCTGGACCTAATTTTAAGTAATCTCCTAGGCAAAATTCTCTGCCCAGTTCAGCCAATGTGTGACCACGCACAAGCGTAGCGCGCATACGACTCATATCCCCTTCGTTAATTTTAGGGAAACGGTGGTACAGCTCATCAGCGATGACAAAACTTAAAATTGAATCGCCCAGAAACTCAAGACGTTCATTGTGCTTACCATTTGCACTGCGATGTGTCAGCGCTAAGGAAATAAACTCGGGATCATTAAATGAATAACCGAGTTTAGTTTCTAATTTACTAATTGGAGAATTCATGCTCTCTCGATGTAGTGATGGCTAGCCAAAGCTAGCCTAGTTAATGCCACCAATGCGGTTAAAACGCACACCAGTTGGGATCCACGAAGGTAAAACGCTATCGGCACCACGTTCAAATTCAAAACTTATCCAAATACCGACCGCTTTACCGACTAAGTTTGCTTCTGGAACAAAGCCCCAGTAACGGCTATCAGCACTGTTGTCACGGTTATCACCCATCACAAAATACTGACCTTGAGGAACAACCCATTCATTAACGCCATGGCGTGGCTGATAAGCATCAACACGATCACGACGCAATGGATTGATCAAAATCTGGTGTTCAACCTGACCTAACTTTTCATTCACTTGAATTAAAGGGATGCCATTTTGGTTGAACTCACTCTCTTCAACATTGGACAGTTTGACCTGTTTACATTCTGTTGAACCTTGAGCTTGAATACAAATCTCTTTGTTGCTGCTATAACGAACTGTGTCGCCCGGCATGCCGACCACGCGCTTGATGTAGTCAATGCTTGGTTGCGGCGGGTATTTAAAGACCACGACATCACCACGCTCTGGTTTACCAGTTTCGACCAGTTGAGTACGCCATACTGGGTCTTTCAAACCGTAAGCGTATTTCTCAACTAAGATGAAGTCGCCCACCAGCAACGTTGGCATCATTGAGCCAGATGGAATCTGAAAAGGTTCGTACACAAAAGAGCGTAGCACCAGCACAAAAGCAATCACAGGGAAGATGGAAACACTGTTTTCAATCCACCAAGGTTGCGCGGAAATTTTGGCGCTGAGTTTGTCATCCAAGCCGTTGGTTTGCGCTTCAATAGCGGCCATCTTCTGTTGACGTTTTTTCGCCCACACCAACTTCTCCAGCACCCAAACTATGCCAGTCACTAATGTGACGATCACCAAGATGAGTGAAAATGTATTCGCCATGGAGTTCCCTTATCTAAAAATACGAAAGTGAAAGAGCCGAAACTCTTTCACTTAATGGTGACTGCTGCATGCATAAGAAAGCCAAAGCAATGCTTAATCTTTACCTACGTGCAAAATGGCAAGGAAGGCTTCTTGTGGCAACTCAACATTACCAATTTGCTTCATGCGCTTCTTACCTTCTTTCTGCTTCTTAAGCAGTTTTTTCTTACGGCTAATATCACCACCGTAACATTTCGCCAGTACGTTTTTACGCAGCTGCTTCACGGTTGAACGAGCAATAATGTGGTTACCGATCGCCGCTTGAATCGCGATATCAAACATTTGGCGAGGGATAAACTCTTTCATTTTCTCAACCACTTGACGACCGCGCGTTTGCGAATTGTCTTTGTGAGTGATGATGGCTAGCGCATCCACTTTGTCACCATTTAGCAAGATATCCACACGGACCATGCTTGAAGCTTCAAAGCGTTGGAAACCATAATCAAGTGATGCATAACCACGAGAAGTTGACTTCAAGCGGTCAAAGAAATCAAGCACCACTTCGGCCATCGGCACATCATAAGTCAAGGCTACTTGGTTACCGTGATAGACCATATCAACCTGCACGCCACGTTTTTCAACGCACAACATAATGACGTTACCCAAATATTCAGAAGGGGTCAAAATGTTACAACGCGCAATCGGTTCACGAATCTCTTCAATGTCGTTCACCGCAGGCAATTTAGCCGGGCTATCAACATAAAGCATCGTGCCATCGGTCTTCTTCACTTCATAGACTACCGTTGGCGCAGTGGTGATAAGGTCAAGATCGTATTCGCGCTCTAAACGCTCTTGAATAATCTCCATGTGGAGCATACCCAAGAAACCACAACGGAAACCAAAACCAAGGGCGGCCGAACTTTCTGGCTCATAGAATAACGAGGCATCGTTTAGGCTCAGTTTACCTAACGCATCACGAAAGTTTTCGTAATCATCAGAAGAGACAGGGAAAAGCCCCGCATACACCTGCGGTTTCACTTTTTTAAAGCCTGGCAATGCTTTTTCACACGGATCTTTCGCGCTGGTCAGAGTATCACCTACAGGAGCGCCGAGAATGTCTTTAATACCACAAACCACCCAGCCCACTTCACCAGTGTTCAACATGGTTTTGTCGACTTGTTTTGGCGTAAAAATACCTAAACGGTCAATACCCCAAGTTTGGCCTGTGCTCATCACTTTAATCTTGTCATTTTTCTTCAGCGCACCATTTTTCACTCGCACTAAAGAGACAACACCTAAGTAGTTATCAAACCAAGAATCGATGATTAACGCTTGCAGCGGCGCAGCAGGATCGCCCTCAGGAGCCGGAATACCAGAAACGATTTTTTCTAGCACTTCATCCACGCCAAGGCCTGTTTTCGCAGAGCAGCGCACTGCGTCAATAGCATCGATACCGACGATATCTTCAATTTCTTCCGCTACGCGTTCAGGCTCTGCGGCTGGCAAATCAATCTTATTTAGGATTGGGACAACTTCAAGGTCCATTTCAATGGCGGTATAACAGTTAGCCAATGTTTGCGCTTCAACGCCTTGACCAGCATCCACCACCAATAGAGCACCTTCACAGGCGGCTAAAGAACGGGAAACTTCATAAGAAAAGTCAACGTGTCCAGGAGTATCGATAAAGTTGAGCTGGTATGTCTCGCCATCGTTTGCTTTGTAATCGAGCGTCACACTCTGTGCTTTGATGGTGATGCCACGCTCACGCTCAAGGTCCATAGAGTCTAGAACTTGAGATTCCATTTCACGATCACTTAATCCACCACAAACTTGGATCAAACGGTCAGATAGGGTCGACTTACCATGGTCGATGTGGGCGATAATCGAAAAGTTACGAATGTGCTTCATAGATTTGGGATGACTAAACTCTTGAAAAAAGGGACATAAGAAAGCCACATCAAGCGGCGTTTCCATAAAGTTGGCCGATTCTACCCAATTTCGGTAGGGTTCGCATCATAAATTAGGCGATAGGTTCACCAAGGACTCGGACCAAAACCACCTCTTGCTGCGATCGTTTTTCAAGAACCACAGAGCAACGTTTGGCAATTCCGATCCCCAGCGCGATAAAAACAGCGGCCGTGATGATCACGATGCCCTCACCTAAACCGAGCCAAGGGGCCAAGAGGCTCTCACCCAGCCAAGCGCCAAACATCATCATAAAAAGCGGCACCAAATACACTAAGGCTGCCGATTGAAGCAAGCTTTTTTCGGGGAAACCGATTTCAACCGTCTGGCCTTGCTTTACTGGTTTTTTCGTATCGAGTTGCCATAACAGCGCTTTGTTACCAATCGCTTTCGATACGATCCCTGTGCCACAGCTTTTGGAGGACGAACAACTGCTGCAACTGGTCTGCTGCTGACAACTGAGTTCAACGTGAAACCCTTTAGCATCAGGTTGAACAGCGGTGACTGTTGCTAACGCCGTCATCATGGTTTGGTTGCCTCTGTTGAGGGCGCCGCAGGCTGGACAAACGTCACCGATTGAGCAATGCGCTGCGCCGTTGCCGGTGGAATATCACCGACCACTGAGATTTCATTGTTTCCTTTCACCACACTATGCAGGGTACGGCGGCCTTGACGAACCAGTTGGCCTTTCAGCGAATGGTTGTCACTATCGGAAATATAGACAGAAAAACTAAATAGCCCATCACTGAACATCTGGCTCTCTACCAAACGCTCAGTAATCGCCATACGATAACGGTTAAGCTCTTTGGGTTCAAAGCCTTCAGGTTTCCAACTCACTTGCCAAAAACTTTCCGTAAGGTTGCCTTTCGGTAACGTTAATACTTCGGGTAACTCAACGTCATTTAGCCCTTGCATCGCCTGCGCTAATTTGTCGCTAATGGCGTAAGAGATAGTGCGATATTGCTCAAGCACCTCGCCGTCGCGATCGACTAAATCAGCTCGCAATGGCAAGTTACTGGTTTCATCTACCCACAAAATATAGGAATAGCGTAAGCCATCTTTCGGCACCACTCGCACCACTTGGCAAGCCGTACCCGCTTCACGTGCACGGCCAACTTTGACGAAATCGTAGTAACGGCCTAATTCAGTGACATTGCTGGTTAGCATCGGAATCGTCGGCGCAACCATAGTGCTTGACTCAATGGTGAACGGTTCTACCCCAGGTTCAATGTAACTCACTTCATTGCCACGGCGAATCACTTCACGGATCGGGCCGCTGAGATAAACGAGATGCGCAAATTGCTGATCGCCTTGACTTGCATGACGATACAGCAGTGGATCGATGCTGTTTTTCTTAATCAGAATGTAAGACAGCTCATAATTTAAATGCTGACTGGCCTCGTTCATTTGAAGCAACAAAGCCTCTGCAGGTTGGTCTTCTGCAAAGGCTAATGTAGAGTTCAAACTGAACAGCGCCAGTGCACTGATCAGGAATTTATTCATTCAACTACCGATTCAAGTACATCGTTATGTGGGCTTGCACTTTCACTGTTCAGGCGAAGTTGCAGCTCGTAGTCTTGCAATAATGCGTTTACGCGGCGACGTTGTTCTTGCACGCGGCTTTCGCTGGTTTGGCGCTCTACTGAATCACGCGTTAAGCTCACTGGCTCTGCGCTGCCAGCCAACGGAATGGTTTGCAGTACGGGTAATTGGTCGTTTTGATTCACTCCTGAATCACGGCCACCGTATTGTTGAACACCTAAAATCACCACAAACGACACACACGCAGCAACCGCAACCTGGCCAAATTGGGAAAGCCAAGCCGGTAACTGCCGACGAGCTTGAGCTGGCGTCGGCTGAGATTCACGGCTTGCATCACGAAAATCAATAACCGAAGCAGATTGTAAACGACTGTGTGCGGGTTCGTCATCCAATGCTAATGCAACGCTCTGTGCAATATCCCACTCAGCTCGGACTGGGGCATCTCCACGCATCACATCACCAACCAAATGGTAATTTTTCCACGTTTGCAAACTTTCTTGGTCGAGCTCTAATTCTTGAATGAGCGCTTTATCGACCATTTCCCCATCCATGAGTGCTGAAAGTCTTTCTTTGTCAGCCATTATTTATTCACCATTTTCGTTACCAGTTTGAGCGCTATAAAAGAGGTTTAATCTTCTTTTCTACCGCTTCACGAGCACGGAAGATGCGAGAACGCACCGTTCCTACAGGACAATCCATGACTTCTGCTATTTCCTCGTAACTTAAACCATCCAGTTCACGCAAGGTCATCGCAGTTTTCAAATCTTCAGGCAACGCTTCTATCGCACCAAAAACGACCCGCTGCAATTCTTTCGACAACGTAATGTTCTCAGGGTTCGATATTTCTTTTAATGCGTTGCCACTTTCGTAATATTCAGCATCTTCAGCATCAACATCGCTAGCGGGCGGTCTACGACTTTGGGCTACAATGTGATTCTTAGCGGTATTAACAGCAATACGGTATAGCCAAGTGTAAAAGGCACTCTCTCCGCGAAAACTTGGGATAGCCCGATACGCTTTGATGAACGCTTCTTGTGCGACATCGGCTACATCTCCGGAATTGCTCACATACCGAGAAATAAGGTTGCAGACTTTATTTTGGTACCTTAAAACCAAAAGGTTAAATGCTTGCTTATCTCCACTCTGAACTCGCTCAATCAATACTTGATCGGTCAGCTGCTCGTTCATTCGAGCCTGTACTCCTATTGTTATTCCCCTTACCTTCTCAGATATGGGCATTCATTATGCAAAATGTAGTATTGACACCACCGCTTACATGAGCACTATTGTGACTCAAGGGAGAATAGAAAGTTCCATTCTGTCTAAAAATATTTGCCAAGCATTATTCAATAAATGTGATCTAATTTCACTATAGGGGATCCCCAATATAGTGAGGGTCGATAAGACGAAAGACAATGGCATTTACAAAGTATTGCATCAAATCTTTCTCTACTGCTATTGGCTTGAAGCCATAGCGATACCGTTAGTGGATAAACCTTGCGGCTGAATCACTTCAAGAGTATAGATACATGCAATGCATATTTAAAATGAGAGTTGGACAACTCTACTCTAGTTCGGGAATTTAAAAGTTTTATGAACGCAAACCGTGAACATCTATGCGATGTATTAGTCGTAGGCAGTGGCGCAGCGGGTTTATCGCTCGCACTACGCGTAGCAAAACACAGTAAAGTCATTGTACTGAGTAAGGGACCACGCAGTGAAGGTGCCACTTATTACGCCCAAGGGGGGATTGCCGCTGTTTTTGACGAATCAGACAGTATTGAGTCACACGTCGAAGACACTCAAATTGCGGGCGCAGGGATCTGTGAAGAGGATACTGTCCGTTTCATAGCCGAGCATGCTAAAGAGTGTGTTCAGTGGCTTATCGATGGCGGCGTTCCTTTTGACAGAGAAGAGAATGACAGTGATGAAGCACCTCGCTATCACTTAACTCGTGAAGGCGGCCATAGTCATCGCCGCATCTTGCACGCGGCTGATGCCACTGGCATGGCAATGCAAACCTCCTTGCAAGACAATGTTCATAATCACCCCAACATTACTATCCTTGAACGTCACAATGCACTGGATTTAATCACCGAAGATAAAATCGGTGGTGATAAAAAAAGAGTGGTTGGCGCTTATATTTGGAACCGCAATGAGGAACACGTTGAAACGATCCGCGCTAAGTTTGTCGTTTTAGCCACGGGCGGCGCCTCAAAAGTGTATCAATATACCTCTAACCCTGATGTTTCCTCAGGTGATGGTATCGCAATGGCGTGGCGTGCAGGATGCCGAGTGGCGAACCTTGAGTTCAATCAATTCCATCCAACTTGTCTTTTCCACCCTGAAGCACGTAATTTCCTACTGACAGAAGCACTACGTGGAGAAGGCGCTTTTTTAAGACGCCCAGACGGTTCACGATTCATGCTCGATTTTGATGAACGTGCCGAACTGGCTCCTCGTGATATCGTGGCTCGCGCCATCGACTATGAGATGAAGCGTTTAGGTGCTGATTGTATGTATCTGGACATCAGCCACAAACCGGCCGATTTTATTGAAAAACATTTCCCAACCATTTATACACGCTTGATGGATTTGGGCATTGATATGACCAAAGAGCCGATTCCGATTGTTCCTGCGGCGCACTACACTTGTGGTGGCGTTATTGTCAATAAACAAGGTAAAACGGATCTGCATAACCTGTATGCGATCGGAGAAGTTAGCTACACCGGTTTGCACGGTGCTAACCGAATGGCGTCGAACTCTCTATTAGAATGCGTCGTTTATGCCTGGTCAGCGGCAAAGGATATTTTAAAAGGATTACCAACGGCTCAGCTCCCACCAAGCTTACCCGGTTGGGATGAAAGTAAGGTCAATAACTCTGATGAAGAGGTCGTAATCCAACATAACTGGCATGAACTGCGCCTATTTATGTGGGATTACATGGGGATTGTCCGCACAGATAAGCGCTTAGAGCGAGCACTACGCCGCATTCAATTACTGCAACAAGAAACCCACGAATACTATAGTTATTTCCGCGTTTCAAATAACCTGCTTGAGCTGCGTAACTTACTGCAAGTGGCAGAGTTGATGGTGCGTTGTGCTATGCAACGCAAAGAGAGCCGCGGTTTGCACTACACGCTCGATTATCCAGAGTTAGCCGAAAATAGTGGTCCAACGATCTTAACGCCAGACGAGTAAGCTCGCCAACGATCATCTGTTAGCGTCAAGTTGACCGAATGAATAAAGGAGCGTTTATCGCTCCTTTATTGTTGGTGATTGGTTATGGGTAACCTGCCGAAGCTGCACCAATAAGCGGCGATAATCCGCTTCCACACAACTGTCGCGCCACAACAGATAGCGCTTACCTTGTTGTGCATAAATGATCAACACCATAAACGCAAACTGTGTAGAAACCTTTTCAATGGACAGGTTCTGGTCGGCACATTGCCACTCACCGTGACTCGTGAGCTTGAATTGGCCGATTAAGCTAGGGACTAACAGTGAGGTACTCTTTTGCGCCGTGATAAGAGGTGCGTAAAATAAGGGGAGCGTTACAAGTGGAATCGGCGATATCAATAATGCCCACACGGCTATCATCAAAAAAATGAAGTTAGTAATGCGGGCAAAATGGGAAGGAAATAATACGAAATTAACGCACTTTGCTGAGGTTGTGGGCAACAATTTTATCCACCATGGCCGCATGCCCAAGATTTTCGCTACGACCATGCCCCATGATCCAAGTAAATAGATCAGGGTCGTCAGACTCAAGTAGGGAAACGAAATCTCGTTGCTCATTTTCATTCAGAGAATCAAAGCACTCTTCAAAGAACGGCATCACAACCACATCGAGCTCTAACATTCCACGACGGCATGCCCACTTGATTCTTGCTTTTTCTTCAGTGGTGTACATCGGTTTTCCTCACCTTATGTTTATTTGCGTTGAGTGTATCAACTGGATGAAGATACAACTAGTAGATGAGTCACAGTCCCTGTTCAAGCTGACAAAAAAAAATTTCCGGATTAACATGGGGCTCAAGATTCTCTTTAGGTAACGACTATGGACTGGCAAAACACATTGACACCTCTCGCAGTAACCGCCAATGACTCACTTCCACCACTGATGCTGACTCATCTTGCATCCTGGGGCACTATCATCATTTCAGGCAATGATAAAAAAGCCTATTTGCAAGGCCAAGTGACCTGTAATGTCGTCACTCTTGAACCAACACAGTCAACCTTAGGTGCCCATTGTGATGCGAAAGGCAAAGTGTGGTCCGTCTTTCGCCTGTTCCACCATCACGATGGTTATGCGATGTTCCAGCCTTTATCAGCAATAGAGGCTGAATTAAGAGAGCTGAAAAAATACGCTATTTTTTCTAAGGTCAATATCAGCCAGAGCCAAGACATCGCTCTGGGTGTTATGGGCGAACAAGCTGAGCAATATATCAATACATTAACGGCGGATGAAGGTGAAGTGCGTTTGATTGACGGCGGTAGCGCCATCAAAATTTCATCCCAACGTTGGCTATTACTTGTTTCAGAGCAAACCGCGCAACAGCTCATGACGCAAAGTGAAGCTCTGAAAGTCACCGAGGAAACGTGGACTCGCTTTGATATCGAAGAAGCAGTCCCCGTCCTTGGTCAAGCGGATCAAAATGAGCACATACCGCAAGCCGTTAATCTTCAGGCCTTTAATGGTATCAGCTTTAATAAAGGGTGTTATACAGGTCAAGAAACCGTCGCTCGCGCTAAATATCGAGGTATTAATAAGCGTGCAATGTACATCCTTCAAGGCAACATTGAGCAACCGCTAAATAATGATCAACCAATCATGATCGAACGCTCAGTTGGAGAAAACTGGCGTAGTGCTGGGCAATTAATGGTTCACTACACGTTTGCTGATAATACCGCTATCGGTTCAATAGTCTTACCAAACAATCTCGAGCCAGAAACTGAGTTTCGTCTTGCTAGCCAACCAAACACTCGTTGGTTTATGCAAGCTCTCCCTTACTCTCTTACTGACGAATAAGCTTCTTCCTTATATTGACCATGCGCCTCTTTACGAGGCGTATGCTTTGTAACACTCGTCTATCTCGAATAAATTTCAGGAAAAAGAATGCAATAATGTAATCCATTACATTGGCACGTGATCGCTCTCTAAATCACACAACATTAGAGGTGAATTTTTAGTCATTATTGAAACATAAATAGTCATCAGGTTTATTTTGACGTACTCTTAACAATGCTGGTCAGGGCAAACGAAAAGTTGTCCTGCCCAGCAAAAAAGTGAATCCACTGATTGTTTCAGGACATCCACTTTTTGTGTAATGCATCTGTGACTATTCGCCCGCCTATTATTTAAGCGGGCTTTTTTTTAGGCTATTCTTAACCAAAATTTAACACTTTCCATAAACAACAGCTATTCTTTAAAGTGTAATATTTGTCGTGCTTAATATGCACCAAGTGAATGGTGCACTGAGCATTTTTTGTTAGCACTATTTTGAGGAGATAATCACGCAAACATGGGTATTTATCCAACATTTTGCCTACGGCAGCACAAATATCCAAAAGAGTCACCAATAACTGCATATTCCTCTATGGCAATCACACTATTAGAGGCGCAATTTATTTATAATTTGCAGTGTTAGAATAACAGAAGGATCGAAGTATGAGACTGTTTAAGCGCTATACGCCAGGTATGATAGCTAAACACGTAAGTCGGCTTTTTAAAGGAAGAATCTATATTTACGGGGTTGGAAAATTTGAATTCGATAATGGCAAACTGATCTTGCCAGAGCGCGCAGACAAGCGCCACTTTCAGACGGTGAAGGAAGTGAATCAGGAAATCATGAGACTACGCTGCGCCTACGCATAATACGAGTTTCATTAAAGAATTTTAAAAGGGTTGGCCATAAGCCAGCCCTTTTGCCATCATTAGGTTAATCACTGTTAGGGCTCAAGCAGCACCATTTTACTCTTGGCAAGATCAGGTAAATCACCTTTTAAACCCAGTGCTCTTTTCATAATCTCATCTTTGGCTCCAGGAAGTTGTCCAGCCAACTGCATGCCAATGCCACGGATCAGTTTCTTCGCCGGGTTATCACCCTCAAAAAGATCTTTGAAACCTTGCATCGCGGCAATCATTTTGGCGGCTTCTGTTTTTCGCCAACGTTCATAACCTCGCAAATTTTTGAGCAAGCCTATATCTTCACCTTGATGCCACAACGCGAGTAGTTCTTGAGCTAAGCTTGCAGCATCAAGTAAACCTAAATTAACACCTTGCCCGGCTAGCGGATGGATGGTGTGCGCCGCATCACCAACGAGTGCGATTCGTTGTAAAGCAAAATCTCGGGCATAACGCATTTTAAGTGGGAAAGCAGCACGTTCACCGACCACCTCACACAAACCTAAACGATGATCAAACTCAGCGGTCAGTATCTTATTGAATTCGAGCTCAGACAGGCTGAGCAAGCGCTGCGCTCGGTTGGGCTCTGTAGACCAAACGATTGAGCTCATATGAGGATCAGACATAGGTAAAAAGGCCAGCGGACCTTGTGGTGTAAACACTTGCCTTGCCGTCGATTGATGTGGTTCCACCGTGCGGACATTTGCCACCAGCGCACTGTGTCCATAATCCCAATGGGTTAATGGAATGTCTTGCTGCTGACGAACCCAAGAGTTTGCGCCATCGGCTCCTACTATCAATTTTGCGGTGAGTGATTGACCGTTATCGAGCGTTAGCCACGCTTCACTTTCACCGACAGCCAGCGATTGGCATTGAGCGGGCATAAAGAGTGTCACATTCGCTTGCTTTTGTACTTGTTCGAGTAAGGCTAATTGAATGACGCGGTTCTCAACAATGTGTCCCAGATCCGGCTGAGTCATCTGATTGGCACTAAATTCGATCCGCGCAAAACTATCGCGTTCCCACACTTCCATCGCCGAATAAGGCGCAGCGCGACGAGAAGTAATACCTTGCCATGCACCAAGGTTTCGCAACATGATTTCACTGGAACGGCTTAAGGCGGAGACTCGCACATCCGGCAGCTCTGCAAGTTCAAGGCTGGGTACTCGGCCCTCAATCACGGCGATGCGCAGTTCGCTATGCTTTAATGCGGCGGCCAGTGAAAGTCCAACCATTCCGCCACCCACAATGACAATATCGACACCTTGCATCATATACAGACCCTTCTATCTATTCACTACGCCAAGCGTTCGGCGCAGTAGCGGCATTTTCAGCCACGGTAAATTATCCATCATCATGAGGCCTACATTGCGACCAATACGAGTGGTTAGCCAATCATTGGAAAAGAGATGCACCAGGGATGATGTCAGCTTAATGGTGGCATCACGATCCGCTTCTCGGCGTTGGGAAAAAGCCTGTAAGCCGTGATAGCAGCCAACATCGGCTTGCTGCTTGATAAGCTCATCCGCCAAGCTTGCCACATCTCGAATACCTAAGTTAAAACCTTGTCCTGCAATCGGATGCAATGTCTGAGCGGCATTGCCCACAATGGCAAAACGATGTGAAATGTTCTGCTCTCGATAACGCAGTTGTAATGGATAGCAGGCACGAGTGCCCACTTTATTCATTCGCCCTAAACGCCAACCAAACACATCTTGAAGCTGTGCTAAAAAAAACTCATCACTGAGTGAAAAAACTTGCTGGGCTTTCGCGGGAGGTAAACACCAAACTAAAGAGAGTCGATTATCACTCATTGGTAATAACGCGACAGGACCATCGGCGGTAAATCGTTCAAACGCCCGTCCTTGATGAGCTTTTGAGCTCACAACGTTAGCAATAACCGCGACCTGTTCAAAATCATGCTCTTGTTGGATGAGGCCGATTTGCTCGCAGCAGGTCGATATAGCCCCATCAGCTGCGACCAATAACTTAGCTTGGATCGTTCGTTGATCGTTAAGGGTGACAGTGACCTTATCCATACTGCGTTCCACTTGCTGAACCGCGCTTGGGCAAAATAACTCAATATGCGGGCTCTGCTGCATTTTTTGCGCGTAAATCTGCCCAACATCGGCTAATTCAACCACGTAACCTAATGCTTCTAAATCGAGTTGCTGACAAGTGATATCGGTCATCCCAATATGAGACCGATCCGACACATGAATATGTGTAATTGGGGTGGCGACCTCTTGCAGCGACTGCCACAAGGAGAGATTTTGCAAAATTTGTACGCTACCGTAGGATAAAGCAATTGAACGCGAATCAAAGCCGGGATGGGCGAGCTTATCATCCAGCGGATGCGCTTCGACCACAGCAATCGCAAGCTTTCCTTGAGAAAGCGTATCTAAGGCCAACGCCAGTGTTGCACCGGCCATCGCCCCACCAGCGATAATCACATCAAATTGCTTCACAGTCATCTCTCTTTAATGCACGGTCGGCTGAGTTTCTTGTAGAGGTTTGATACCAAATTCAGCATGAATTGTTAACACACAAGCTTTTATATGCTCGATGACGTGTTCCAAAAGTTGAGCTTGCTCATCCAAGTCATCCTCTTCATCGATACCGAGCTTGGCAATTTCTTCTAGATCAGCCAAGGCCTCTTTAGTCTCTGCGGACGCTTTTTTCAAAACAACCCCAATCAAGCCAAGCCCAGAAATAAAGTGATTTACCCAGTCGGCTACGCCATCAGCCAAATCAAATACACTGGCACTCGCCTCTTCATCTGGCAACAGTAGTGACAACTCCATCCCGCTACCAGTGAGCTCTTCGATTGTAAAGGTGAGTACTTGTTCAGCCAATGTCAACGGACGATCTGGCCAACCCATACCTTCGTTAGTGTAATCAAAAATAAGTGGCTGCCAGCTCTTATCATTTAAGCCCAGACCACCGGCCAGCATGCCCGTTAGCAACCCATGCAACTCAGCAGGGTTAACCGCAAGTGCTGCAGATTGAAGGGCAGTGGCAAGAGAAAGATAATCCGGTAGTTTTTTTTCGCTCATGGGAAGCTCGTAATAAAATCAAATAAGCGCGATCCTACCACTTAGCTTCCAATGCGAAAATGCTCAAAGCGTTAATTGTGGGTAGCTTTTACTCAATTTGCCTAATAACTGTGTTTTTAGTCCCTCATTTTTTACTGCTCGCTTTGAAAAGCTTGAATCTTAGGGCCGCTTTACCTATAGTTTCCACCTCGATGGGCATGTGAGTGGCACCATCTTAGACAGCGCGATAAGAGTTCATCCATCATGAGTAATCAAGCGGTAGACGTAGAAATTTTAGGAAAATTGACTCGTGTGAATTGCCCTGCGGGACAAGAGCAGTCTTTAATCCAAGCGGCGCAAGATCTTGATAACCGATTGAAAGAGATGGCAGAGCGTACTAAAGTTACCAATGAGGTAAAGCTACTCACGATTGCTGCGCTCAACATTTGTTATGAATTGCAAACCAAAAACAATGAGAGCCTAGGCCAACAAAATCAATTAACCGAGCGCATGGAACAGCTCGCTGCATCTCTTGAAGATGCCATCAGTAAAGTGAAGCTAGGACAGCAGTAGTCTTTACCAGCGTAACCAAATTTACCCTAGAGTGTTTGTCAGCCGGATTTAAGTCCCTGAGCCGATAAGCAACACCAAAGGGTTA
Source organism: Vibrio sp. 3-2(1) (assembly GCF_963887575.1). Lineage (NCBI taxonomy): Bacteria > Pseudomonadati > Pseudomonadota > Gammaproteobacteria > Vibrionales > Vibrionaceae > Vibrio > Vibrio sp. 3-2(1). The sequence goes on from NZ_CAWPGB010000011.1 coordinate 1,030,173, forward strand.
GTACTTGGTAGCTATTGAGCAAGCTCGGCTCGTACCGAGAAGCCTGCGGTTACCATTGCTGATCCGCCTTGAACCAGCTGGTTCAAGGGCCAAAATCCGCAACGGCACTCTGGGGTATCCTTATGCAAAACACTCGACACACACTTCGTCAAGTCATCCGCCAACGGCGTAAACAGCTATCACCTACGCAGCAAAAACACGCTTCAATTGAACTTGTCTCTCGTTTTTCAACACTGCCTGAAGTTTTAACGAGTCAGCACATTGCCCTCTACTTGGCAACCGATGGTGAGCTAGAAACACAACCGCTCATAGCGTGGTTATGGCAACAAGGCAAACAGACCTATCTTCCCGTTTTACACCCCTTCTCGAGTGGGAATTTATTGTTCTTGCGCTATGATGCTCAAACCATAATGAGGCGAAATAAATACGGCATTGCCGAACCCAAGCTCAACCAAACATTGATCAAACCAGTAAATGAGCTAGATATCATCTGCACACCATTGGTGGCCTTTGATCAAACAGGGCAAAGGCTCGGGATGGGCGGCGGCTATTATGATCGTACGTTAGAAGCTTGGTTTAAAACGGGTAAAGGCGCCCTACCCATAGGTTTAGCTCATGATTGCCAACAAGTGACTCATCTGCCGAGCGAAGCATGGGATATACCTTTACCTCAAATAGTGACTCCAAGCCAAATCTGGCAATGGGAATCATAAATTATTGAGGCTATAATCGCCCCGCAACATTACCGTCACTATAAATCGATATCAGGAGATTGGCATGACTCAAGATGAAATGAAAAAAGCCGCCGGCTGGGCCGCACTCAAATATGTAGAAAAAGGCAGCATCGTTGGTGTGGGTACGGGTTCAACGGTGAATCACTTCATTGATGCGCTGGGTTCGATTAAAGATGATATTAAGGGTGCGGTTTCAAGTTCTATCGCCTCAACAGAGAAGCTAAAAGGCCTAGGTATTGAAGTGTTCGACTGCAATGATGTTGATCAACTCGATATTTATGTTGATGGCGCAGATGAAATCAACCCTGCGCGCGATATGATCAAAGGCGGCGGCGCTGCGCTCACTCGAGAAAAAATCGTTGCCGCGATTGCGGATAAATTCATTTGTATCGTTGATGGTACAAAAGCGGTCGATGTTCTAGGTCAATTCCCACTTCCAGTTGAAGTGATCCCAATGGCGCGCTCTTATGTGGCACGTCAACTGGTGAAACTTGGTGGTGATCCAGCCTATCGCCATGGCGTAATAACGGATAACGGTAACGTTATCTTGGATGTGCACGGATTAAAAATTACTGATGCCAAAGCATTAGAAGATAAAATTAATGGGATTGTCGGCGTAGTAACCGTTGGTTTATTCGCTCACCGAGGTGCTGATGTCGTCATCACTGGCACGGAAAATGGTGCCAAAATCGAAGAGTAAGTCACAAAATAAGGCTACTTTCCGTTATTTCATTACAAACGGCACCCATGGGTGCCGTTTTTCTTCGCTATGCCCTAGAAAATCATGCCTTATTTCGTAATTTTCTTACCCAAAACAAAAAAAGTTTGTTACTTTATTGGTCAGAAGACGCACAAGGAAAACGTTTGTCTTCCAACAAAATGGTTAATCTTCCTCTTTACATTAGCCCTTTTGCTTTATGTGCGCCGTGTTTGCCCACCTTCCCATTTTTAAGGACGAGAATAATGGCCAAAGTTTCACTCGAAAAAGACAAAATCAAAATCTTACTCCTCGAAGGGCTACACCCTTCAACGGTTGAAGTACTGCAATCTGCCGGTTACAGCAATATTGAGTATCACAAAGGTTCTCTGGGTGATGAACAACTGCTCGAAGCGGTGAAAGATGCTCACTTCATCGGAATTCGTTCGCGCACCAATTTGACTGAAGCGGTAATCAACGCGGCAGAGAAGTTAGTTGCTATCGGCTGCTTCTGCATTGGCACCAACCAAGTTGACCTGAATGCAGCCGCAAAACGCGGGATTCCTGTCTTTAATGCACCATTTTCGAATACTCGCAGTGTTGCTGAACTCGTTTTAGGCCAAACACTGCTACTACTGCGTGGGATTCCTGAAAAAAATGCATTGGCGCATCGTGGTATTTGGAAAAAAAGTGCTGATAACTCTTATGAGGCTCGCGGTAAACGCTTAGGTATTATTGGCTATGGCCACATTGGCACCCAGCTCGGTATCATTGCCGAAAACCTCGGTATGCAAGTCTATTTCTATGACATAGAAAACAAACTCTCACTCGGTAATGCAACGCAAATACATACCATGAGCGAGCTACTGAATAAATGTGATGTCATTTCTCTGCATGTGCCTGAAACTCCAGATACTAAAAATATGATGGGTAAAGAAGAGTTTGCACGCATGAAGCCTGGCTCTATCTTTATCAACGCAGCACGCGGAACGGTAGTCGACATTCCCGCACTCTGCGATGCATTGGCATCAAACCATCTAGCTGGCGCGGCAATAGATGTATTTCCAGAAGAACCCGCCACAAACTCTGAACCTTTTGAATCCCCACTGATGCATTTTGATAATGTCATTCTGACACCGCACATTGGTGGCTCAACTCAAGAAGCACAAGAAAATATCGGTATTGAAGTAGCCGGTAAGTTGGCAAAATATTCAGATAACGGCTCAACCTTATCAAGCGTGAACTTCCCTGAAGTATCGCTGCCAATTCACCGTGATAGTTCGCGTTTACTGCATATTCACGAAAACCGTCCGGGTATTCTGACACAAATCAACACCATCTTCGCTGAAGAAGGGATCAATATCGCCGCTCAATATTTACAAACGTCAGCGGATATCGGTTATGTAGTGATTGACGTAGAAACCGCTCGCTCTGCGGAAGCTCTTACTAAGCTGAAAAGCATCAGCGGCACCATTCGTGCGCGTATTCTTCACTAAGCACTTCTCCAGTAAAAGCACCAAACGACAAAAAGGCCACATAAAATGTGGCCTTCCTTATTTCGATAGGGAGCTCGGTAAATTAAGCTTTAAGCGCTCGCTCCCCGCGAGCAATACCTACCACGCCACTTCGCGCGACTTCGATTACTTCAGTGACTTCCGACAACGCTTGAATAAAGGCATCGAGTTTTTCGCTGGTTCCAGCAAGTTGCACAGTATATTGCGCCGCAGTGACATCTACGATCTGCCCACGGAAAATATCAGCCGTACGTTTCACTTCGGCGCGCGCAAAGCCGCTGGCTTTGACTTTCACCATCATCAGCTCACGTTCAATGTGTTCACACTCTGACACTTCTTGCACTTTAAGCACATCAATCAACTTATGCAGTTGCTTTTGAATTTGTTCAAGTTGCATTTCATCGGTCTTAGTGGTGATGTTTAAGCGTGACAATGTTGCATCATCGGTTGGCGAAACCGTTAGTGATTCAATGTTATAACCACGTTGAGAAAATAGACCAACAACGCGAGACAAAGCACCCGATTGGTTTTCCATTAATATTGAAATAATGTGTCTCATATTATGTTCTCTCCGTTTTGCTTAACCACATTTTGTCCATCCCTTCGCCTTTAATTTGCATTGGGTAGACGTGCTCCGTTTCATCCACATTAATATCAACAAAAACCAATCGATCTTTCATATCGAGTGCTTTTTTAAGCCCGGCTTCAAGTTCATCAGGCTGTGAGATACGGATGCCAACGTGGCCATAAGCTTCTGCAATTGCTGCAAAATCGGGAACAGAACTCATATAAGAATTAGAGTGACGTCCTTGGTAAATAATATCTTGCCACTGTTTTACCATGCCAAGAAAACGGTTGTTTAAGTTAATAATTTTCACTGGAATATCATATTGCAACGCAGTGGAAAGCTCTTGGATATTCATTTGAATACTGCCATCCCCAGTGACAATCACTACCTCTTCTTCTGGCATGGCAAATTTAACCCCCATTCCAGCGGGTAAACCAAACCCCATGGTGCCCAAACCGCCAGAGTTGATCCAACGACGAGGCTTATTGAATGGATAATAAAGTGCGGCGAACATTTGGTGCTGACCAACATCGGAGGCCACATATGCGTCTCCATTAGTCAGTTTATGTAAAGTTTCAATCACTTGCTGCGGCTTAATGCGTTCGCTGGATTTCTCATAAGCTAGGCATTGGCGGTCGCGCCAGCTTTGGATATCTTGCCACCATAGTTCAAGCGCCTGCGAATCATTACAGCCACCTTGCTCAGAGAGCAATTGCAGCATAGTTTCCAGTACTTGTTCAGCTGATCCCACTATCGGCAGATCGACTGGCACATTTTTAGAGATCGACGAAGGATCAATGTCAATGTGCATGATCTTAGCGTTAGGGCAATATTTTTCTAGATTATTGGTTGTACGGTCATCAAAACGCACGCCAATACCGAAAATCAAATCCGCATTGTGCATCGCCATATTGGCTTCATACATGCCATGCATTCCAAGCATGCCTAACGCATTTTTATGCGTCCCAGGGAAAGCACCAAGCCCCATTAACGTGCTGACTACGGGTAAATTGAGCGTTTCAGCCAGTTGTAAAATGTGCTGATCTGCGCCTGAAATAACAGCGCCACCACCAATGTACAATACGGGTTTTTTGGCTTCTAACAACGCTTTTAGCGCCTTTTTAATTTGCCCTTTATGACCAGAAGTAGTTGGGTTGTATGAGCGCAGTTTGATCGACTCAGGATACGTGTAAGGGAGTTTGATCTGAGGATTCATCACATCTTTAGGCAGATCGATCACGACCGGCCCCGGGCGCCCTGTTGAGGCAATATAAAAGGCTTTCTTAATGGTTTCAGGAATATCTTCAGCTTTTTTTACAAGAAAACTGTGTTTGACGATCGGACGAGAAACCCCAACGATGTCACATTCTTGAAACGCATCGTTACCAATGAGGTTATTTGGCACGTTGCCTGAAATAACAATCATTGGAATTGAGTCCATGTAAGCGGTAGCAATCCCTGTGACGGTATTCGTCGCCCCTGGGCCAGAACAAACAAGTACCACACCCGTTTTTCCGGTTGCTCGAGCATAGCCATCTGCCATGTGCGTGGCCGCTTGCTCGTGGCGAACAAGGACATGTTTAATTTGGTCGGTTTTTGCGTGCAGCGCATCGTAAATATCAAGAACGGAACCACCTGGGTATCCAAATATTTGCTCTACACCTTCTTCGATCAGAGATTGAACCACCATCTCTGCGCCAGATAACATCTGTTGATTGGATTGCGTTGCCATTTTTTCTCCTTACCAGTACCCAACACATGGTCAGTCAATGGGCCTGGTTTTACATAGTTTAGGGCTTATTTGTAGCCTAATTCGAAAACTTTCCACTTTCGGCTATGTCTTGCTTTTGTCATAACAAAAAACAAGGTAACGCAACAACTGTAACTCTTTCTTATCATCGGGTCGAACGCCAAATAGCGCACACTTTGGCAAATGTTTGGTTAAATGGAATTTTATTAGGTAACTATCGTAAAACCGGCATTAAAAACAGCTCAATCCATGAGTAATTAGCAAAAATAAAGCAAAAAATATTACCATGCAGCAATGTAGCGTTATGAGGAAGCGAGGTTTAACTTCCGTCGTAATATAAAAAATCCCCCACGCTTTATCTGAAAAGCAAGTGGAGGATTTTTAAACAATGAAAAAACTATCTTAAGATAATCTTACTCACCTTTAGTCTTTTCTTTGTACATTTCCTCGATTTCATCTTGGTAACGATCACTAATGACTTTTCTACGCAGTTTCTGAGTCGGCGTCAGCTCACCTTTGTCCATTGAAAAAGCCTTAGGTAATAATTTAAACTTTTTCACTTGCTCAAATTTGGCTAGCTCTTTTTGCAAATCATTGACTCGTTTTTCCAGCATCTCAACCACTTGGTTGTTCTTGATAAGATCTAATCTGTCATGATATTTGATGTTGAGCTCCTTGGCGTAAACCTCCAAGCTGTCATAACAAGGTACAATTAAAGCCGATACAAATTTACGTGTGTCAGCAATCACCGCAATCTGTTCAATAAAGTGATCTTTACCAATCGCTCCCTCAATAACTTGTGGCGCAATGTATTTACCACCGGAGGTTTTCATCAGCTCTTTGATACGATCAGTGATGAAGACATTACCTTGCTCATCAATGTGCCCAGCATCTCCTGTTTTGAGAAAACCTTGTTCATCGAATGCTAACGCCGTTTCTTCTGCCATTTTATAGTAGCCGCGCATAACCATTGGTCCGCGAACAAGAATTTCATTGTTGTCACCGATTTTGACCTGAGCTCCTGGCATCGACATGCCTATTGAATCAGGATTAAAACACCGATCATCCCAACAAGAAACCGTTGCAGTGGTTTCCGTCATGCCATAGCCCAACTTCACGTTAATGCCAATGGCATGGAAAAATCGGCCGATGGTTTCATCTAATTTCGCGCCACCGCAAGGCATGAAATTAATCCGCCCACCAAGCAATGCACGCAATTTAGACAACACGATTTTATCCGCTAACGCGTAACTCTTTTTCAGCATGAAGGATGGTTGGCGCTTTTCTTGGTGACAAAGAGCCATCTTAGCCCCCATATTGACCGCCCAAGTAAATAGCACTTTTCGATGCAACGGCGCTTTCGAGACTTTTTCGTGAATAGCGGAGAAAATTTTCTCGTAGAAGCGAGGAACCGCGCACATTACCGTTGGCTTTAGCTCACTCAATGCATCACGTACTTGCATCGTATCCTGCAAATAACAGTTAGTTGCACCGCTGTAAAGAATGTAAAAAGTCCACGCCCGTTCAAACACGTGTGACAATGGTAAAAAACAGAGTGACACATCATCCTTAGAGATATTTAACCGCTCATCATGCCCTTCAAGCTGAGCGCCAATATTACGGTAATCAAGCATCACGCCTTTAGGTTGACCTGTGGTGCCAGAGGTATAGATGAGCGTCAGCAGATCATCCATATTCGCCTGTTCAAGGCGAGACTCTAATTCCGCTTGCTGGCCATCTGTATTTTGTTCAATAAAAGTCTGCCAATGGATGCCATGTTGAAAACTTTTTAGATCAATGCCATCACTCATGGCGACAATTAATTCAAGCTGTTCGCACTCATCAAAAAAATCCAGTGCCGCATCGTATTGTGCCTGTTCACCGACAAAGAGCACTTTGACATCAGCATCTTGAATAATATAACTGGCCTGCGCTGGCGTATTAGTTGGATAAATAGGTACCGTAACGGCTCTTAACTGCAAAGTAGCCAAGTCAGCTATTGTCCACTGCGGCATGTTATTCGAAAAAACCCCGACTTTATCTTGGATTTTTATACCTTGCGTTAAAAGTGCAAGTGACATCGCATCAATACGTTGACCAAATTGCTTCCAGCTGATCCCATGCCACTCTTTCTCTATTTTGTGTTTTAGAGCAATGCACTCGCCACCTTTGACAATCTGTTCACGAATTCTTTTTACGATATGGAAATTTAAATTGGGCATCTTTTTTACCTGTAGCTTACACATGTAAGCTTTTTGAGCGCACAAGTGTACATTTAGAAGCAAAAAAGGCAACTGACGGATGTCAAAGTTATCAATTAATTCTACAGACAAAAAAGCCCTGAATGGATATAACCAATTCAAGGCTCAAAGAGGCGTATCACTAAGTTTAGATCACCGTACAAACTAACGGGTAAACGTTAGTTTAATGCAACAACTTCGCCGCAAATCATCATTAACTGATCACGCAGCCAAATATGGCCTTTGTCTTTTTCACTAGACTCATGCCAACTGAGATAACCACTGATTTGACCATTTGCAAATGGGAAATCGAGGATTTGTAACTGATCTCGGTTAGCCGCATTCTCAACCATCCAACGAGGTGCAATCGTCACCAACTCAGATTGTCCGACCACATAAAGCACGTTGCTCAAACTGGTCCCTTCATAATAAGGAACACAGTCTAATTCGCGGTATGCTTGCTCAGAAAAGCTACGTTGCCCATGGATGCGAGATAACTTCGCATGCTTTTCAGCTGTTAGGCTATCAGCGTTAACAGAGCCATTGATGCGAGGATGAGACTTAGATGCCACCACCACTAATTCATCTTGGAAAATTTCCGTACTGGAGAACCCTTGTTCATCAAAACGCGCGTAATCAATCACAAAATCGATCTCTTGGTAACGCATACGCTCGGCTAACAAACGGTTAAATTCCGCATCAAGATGAAGTTGGACCAAAGGCGCTTGTTCATGAACTGATGACATAATTTTCGGCGCGAAACGCATATCACAAGGACTGCAAATCGCTAATTTAAATAAGCGGGTTGATGTTTCAGGAGAAAACACCGAACTTGGCAGTTCATTACGGATTAATTGCAGTGCTTGACGCATCGGACCGAACAGTTGACGTGCACGTTGAGTAGGTTGAATACCTCGCCCTTGTCGCATAAACAGTTCATCATTAAACATTACCTTCAAACGCGCTACAGCATTGCTGACTGCTGGCTGAGACATACCCAAATTATGAGCGGCACGGGTAATATTTTGCTCTTGCATTACTGCATCAAAAACCGTCAGCAGGTTTAAATCTACACCACGTAATGTGCTTTCCATGCGGTAACTAGCAATAGCGCTCATTGCATCTTTTTTATCTAACATTTTTGGGACGCCTCTTGTTGTTATCGTCAATACCGTAAAAGTGATTTTTTAGAATAGATAACCTGCCATTTATTATATTTACCCAGACACAACTGGGTGGAGGCTACTATCTGCTAAGCATTTATCGATTGGCAACAAGATTGATAAAATATCAGTTTTTTTTATCCAAACAAAAAGATTGTCCTTATTTATCAGTACGATGTATTTTTATAAAAAACCATAAAACAGAAAAATTTATGCATTTTATTCAAAACATTGAATCAAGTGATGAATAACAAGCCTTCACCTTGATACATTCACCAAATAAATTAATTACGTCAAAATTCAAAGCATTTCGTCAATATTAGCTAAATGACACATAACTAGGGAAATCAACCTGTCGCCATAAAGACTGGCTCAGCTCTTTATGATTATCCCATTTGCCATTTTGTACCCATTCAACCAAGGCTTTCGCTACATTAGGATAGACAACGCGCTCGACCTGTTTTTCATCCAACCAACGGCGTAACTCCGACGGGTCCAAAAAATCCATAGATGCAGCAAGCCCGAGATTCTCAAGAGTGGCAACGTTACTTTGCTGCTCAAATTGACCCGATAGTGGCTTAAGTAGCAGCTTTTTACCCAATGAAAGTGCTTCTGATGGTAATTCAAAGCCACCATTAGCAATCACGCCATCGCAGCAATGCAAGTGATATTGAAAATGGGTATGACATAAGGGACGCAGCTCAACATTTTCAACGGATTGCGCTTCCATTAAGGAAGGGTGATAACAAATAAATGCTTGATTTGAAAAACGAAAAAGCAACTCAAGAATATCATCAACATGCTCAAATGGAAGATAGACCAAAATGAAATGCTCGTTAGACGTATGCTGCTCTGAACGATAGATAATCGGAGGAAGGATCGGTTGATCAAAATGATACCAATGTAAACCGACGTGGTAGTTGGCAGGCGCAAACTGTTGAATAATCTGTTTATCCAGCCAACTTGCCCCTTTCAAAGGCACATTATAACGAAATGCATTTTGATGACTTATCCCAATACACGGAATACCTTGCTGTTTAGCCGCCCATGCCGATACTGGTTCAAAGTCATTAATGACCAGATCATACGGAGACAAATCGAGGTTTTTTGTCTCACTCACGAAAGTCAGCAAATTATTATTCAGCGCCGTTTTAACGTAATTTACGTGTCCCTGTTCAGTTTCAAAAGTAAAACCGCGCCGAGTTTGGTAATCACCGAAACTTTCCATCGAAAAGTATTTCTCTTTTTCACGTCCAGAAAAGAGAAATTGCACATCAATTTTGGCTTCTTTCAACGCTTCACTCATCACTCGTGAACGAGCAATATGGCCATTTCCGGTGCCTTGGACACCATACAGAATTTTCAAAAGCCTCTCTCCACCAACCACAAAGCAAATCTTGCGCTGCTTACACCAAGCAGCGCGCCAATCACGATATCCGTCAAGAAGTGAACCCCAAGTAGGATGCGAGATACGCCAATTAAGCCAGCCCAAACCAAGACAAAAGCATCGCTATGAGGATAGAAGTGGCCAATTAATGTCGCCATAACAAACCCTGCAGCCGTATGACCAGAGGGCAAACTGTAGCGATCCGAAGGGGTAATAAAGGCAATGAATGAAGGAGAAAACTCTTCAGGGCGACGACGCTGAAAGCTATTTTTCAATCCCCAATAAATAGGGAGTTCAATCGCGAAAGCGGCCAGTCCAGCCATTAAGAATAGGTGGCCATTAAGCGGGTCTAAATACCAAGCTAAAGCACCAATCAACGCGTACAAATGCCCATCCCCAGTATGGGAAATAGCTTTGCTGATCTGCGCTACAGGCTGATTAAAACGATGCTGTAAACAAAATAGCGAAAACGCTACGTCAAACTTAACAATTTGTCCGATGGCACGCATGAGCGACTCCTGTCATTCCATAAACCTCTTACGCTCTAAACGTAGAAGTTTAAAATGACAAATACGTGACTGTTTGTTGGAGAATGAATGAATTTAACCGATGACAAACGTTCTTGCGTGAAAACATTCCGTGCTACAAAAAGTGATCCTCTCTACCAATTCTGCTCATTTTTACCGCTTTTGACTAAAACTGATCCGATATGAATAAAAAAACAACTTAATGGTTGACGAGTTAAGTCGAGTACGGTACTAATTTGTTAACTTAATCTTGTGGAATGTTACGAATGACTATCCGTTTTTCTATCCTGCTGGGCCTGCTCCTTATCGTGAACCATTCGCGCGGGTAGGTTGTGGAAGAAAAACACCACACAAGATGACAAGAGCCCGCACTGAGATGCGGGTTTTTTTATAACTATATTTGGGAAGTAAACGATTAACCATCGGTGCAAGGGAGCAAACATGAATAATCAAGTCATTATATTCGACACCACATTACGTGATGGCGAACAAGCTTTGTCAGCAAGCTTAACCGTTAAAGAAAAACTGCAGATTGCTTACGCATTAGAGCGCCTTGGTGTTGATGTTATTGAAGCAGGTTTTCCAGTTTCCTCCCCAGGTGATTTTGAATCGGTCAAAACGATTGCCAAACACATTAAAAACAGCCGCGTCTGCGCGCTTTCTCGCGCGGTAGCAAAAGATATTGATGCAGCAGCCGAAGCTCTGAAAGTCGCCGATGCTTTTCGTATCCATACGTTTATTTCAACCTCAACCATTCATGTGCAAGATAAATTGCGCCGCAGTTATGATGATGTGCTCGAGATGGCAGTCAGTGCGGTGAAACACGCCCGTAACTACACCGATGACGTCGAATTTTCCTGTGAAGATGCGGGCCGAACGCCCATTGATAATCTCTGTAGAATGGTCGAAGCCGCAATTAATGCCGGAGCTAAGACCATCAATATTCCAGACACGGTCGGTTATACTGTTCCTAGCGAATTTGGTGGCATTATTCAGATGCTGTTTGAGCGAGTCCCTAACATAGATAAAGCCATTATTTCCGTTCATTGCCACGATGACTTGGGAATGTCAGTCGCAAACTCGATTGCCGCTGTACAGGCTGGCGCAAGGCAAATAGAAGGCACCATCAACGGTATTGGTGAGCGCGCTGGTAACTGTTCACTGGAAGAGATCGCGATGATCATCAAAACTCGTCAAGAATTCCTCGGCGTACATACTGGTTTAAAGCATGATGAGATCCACCGCACCAGTAAGTTGGTTAGCCAACTGTGCAATATGCCGATTCAAAGTAACAAAGCGATTGTCGGTGCCAACGCATTTAGCCACTCGTCAGGCATTCATCAAGATGGCATGTTGAAAAACAAAAACACTTACGAAATCATGACTCCAGAGTCAATTGGCCTAAAAAACCAAGCGCTGAACTTAACGAGCCGCAGTGGCCGCGCCGCAGTAAAAAGCCATATGGATAGCATGGGTTACAATGAAAACGAATACAACCTCAATGCCTTGTATGAAGATTTCTTAAAATTGGCAGATCGTAAAGGCCAAGTGTTTGACTATGACTTAGAAGCGTTGATGCACTTTTCAAATCTGCGTGATGAAGACGATTTCTACAAATTGAACTATTTGAGTGTTCAATCAGGCAGTGTTATGGCGACCACCAGTATTAAATTGCTTTGTGGTGATGAAGAAAAATGTGAAGCTGCCGTTGGTAATGGCCCTGTCGATGCGCTTTACCAATGTATTTACCGTCTAACTGGCTATGAGATCGTATTGGATAAATTTGACCTTACCGCCAAGGGCGAAGGTGAAGATGGACTCGGGCAAGCCGATATTATTGCCAACTACAAAGGGCGAAAATATCACGGTACAGGCGTCTCTACGGATATTGTCGAAGCATCAGGACAAGCCTTATTGCACGTGATCAATAGCATTCATCGTGCCGATCAAATTGCAGAAATTAAACAAAAGAAAGTGGCAACCGTTTAACGTACCTAGATTAGAGCTTTCAATCTTTAGAGCTCACTGGGGCAAGCAAATATAAAAATAGTAAAGGACTAACATGACAGACAAAACATACAAAATTGCCGTTCTTGCAGGTGATGGTATCGGCCCAGAAGTAATGCAACAAGCACACAAGGTATTGGATGCGATTGAAAAAAAGCATGCTATCCGGTTTGCCAGAGAAGAATATGATGTCGGCGGGATTGCGATTGATAACCACGGTTGCCCGCTACCTGAAAGCACCATTAAAGGATGTGAAGAAGCAGACGCCGTATTGTTTGGTTCCGTAGGAGGCCCTAAATGGGAGCACTTACCACCCAACGACCAACCAGAACGCGGCGCTCTCCTACCGCTTCGCAAACATTTTCAACTGTTTTGTAACTTGCGTCCTGCTCAAATTCACTCAGGCTTAGAAAGCTTTTCTCCTTTACGATCCGATATCTCCGATCGTGGCTTCGATATTGTGGTTGTTCGGGAATTGACTGGTGGTATTTATTTTGGCCAACCCAAAGGACGAGAAGGCGAAGGGGCAAATGAAAAAGCATTTGATACCGAAGTTTACCACCGCTACGAAATCGAACGCATTGCAAAAATAGCGTTTGAGTCCGCACAATTACGTCGTAAAAAAGTATGCTCCGTCGATAAAGCGAACGTATTACAAAGCTCTATCTTATGGCGTGAGGTCGTGGAAGAGATCGCAAAAGATTATCCGGACGTCGAGCTTTCACACATTTATATCGATAATGCCACTATGCAGCTCATTAAAGATCCCTCTCAATTTGATGTCATGCTGTGCTCTAATATTTTTGGTGACATCATTTCCGATGAATGCGCCATGATCACAGGCTCAATGGGCATGCTACCTTCCGCTAGCCTTAATGAAAGCAATTTCGGTCTCTATGAGCCAGCAGGTGGCTCTGCACCTGATATCGCAGGAAAGAACATTGCTAACCCAGTTGCACAAATTCTTTCCGCCGCTTTAATGCTACGTTATAGCTTGGGCGAAGAAAGTGCCGCTCAAGCTATCGAAAATGCCGTATCAAAGGCGCTTACCGCAGGCGAACTCACCGCAGATCTTGCCAGTGGTAAATCGGCACTTTCAACCTCTGAAATGGGCGATAAAATTGCCAGCTATATTTTAAACTCATAATTAGTAGGACTAGGCTCGCCTAGTCCTTTATAAAGCTCAAAGAGCTCAAGGAAGAAGCAATGTCGCAAGCAAAAACCTTATACGAAAAAATTTATGATGCCCACATTGCGGTATCAGCTGAAGGGGAAACCCCCATCCTTTATATCGATCGTCATCTCGTTCATGAAGTGACATCACCGCAAGCATTTGATGGTTTACGCGAAAAGGGACGTAAAGTTCGTCAGACGAGTAAAACATTCGCTACCATGGACCATAACGTTTCAACCACCACAAAAGACATTAATGCCTCGGGTGAGATGGCTCGAATCCAAATGGAAACATTGTCCAAGAACTGTGCTGAGTTTGGCGTAACACTCTACGACTTAAATCATAAATACCAAGGCATCGTTCATGTCATGGGGCCAGAATTAGGTATTACTCTTCCCGGTATGACCATTGTCTGCGGTGACTCACACACAGCAACACATGGCGCATTTGGCTCGTTAGCGTTTGGCATCGGTACATCAGAAGTTGAGCACGTACTTGCAACCCAAACATTGAAACAAGCTCGCGCGAAAACGATGAAAATTGAGGTGACAGGCAAAGTCGCTCCAGGCATCACCGCTAAAGATATCGTGCTAGCCATTATAGGTAAAACAACGGCGGCCGGTGGTACAGGCTATGTCGTTGAATTTTGTGGTGAAGCGATTACCGATCTTTCAATGGAAGGTCGTATGACGGTGTGCAATATGGCGATTGAGCTTGGGGCAAAAGCCGGTCTTATCGCCCCTGATCAGACTACGTTTGACTACATTAAAGGTCGCAAATTTTCTCCTCAAGGAAGCGATTTAGAAGCCGCCATTGAGTACTGGGCAACGCTAAAAACCGATGATAATGCCAAATTCGATGCAGTCGTTACCCTAAATGCCGCGGACATCAAACCACAAGTAACGTGGGGCACAAACCCAGGGCAAGTAATTGCTGTCGACGAAACTATTCCATCTCCTGATAGCTTTAGTGATCCTGTCGAAAAAGCATCAGCAGAAAAAGCACTGGCGTATATGGGACTGGAAGCAGGTAAATCCTTGTCAGACTATAAAGTGGATAAAGTCTTTGTCGGTTCTTGCACAAACTCTCGCATTGAAGATATGCGAGCAGCAGCTCAAGTCGCGAAAGGTAAAAAAGTCGCACCACATGTTCAAGCATTGATTGTTCCAGGTTCAGAGCAAGTTAAGGCGCAAGCGGAAGCGGAAGGCTTGGATAAAATATTTATTGAAGCGGGTTTTGAATGGCGCTTGCCGGGCTGTTCAATGTGCTTGGCTATGAACAATGACAGGCTCGGTGCAGGTGAGCGTTGTGCATCAACATCCAACCGCAATTTTGAAGGCCGCCAAGGTCGAGATGGACGTACACATTTAGTCAGTCCTGCAATGGCCGCCGCCGCCGCCATCGCTGGACACTTTGTCGATATCCGTAATATTCATTCTTCAACACTCAACTAAACAGGGGATCACCAATGTCAGGTTTTAAACAGCACACAGGTTTGGTCGTTCCTCTTGATGCAGCGAACGTCGATACAGATGCCATTATCCCTAAGCAATTTTTACAGAAAGTAAATCGCACTGGTTTTGGCAAACACCTTTTTCATGATTGGCGTTTTCTAGATGATGCAGGTCAACAACCTAATCCAAATTTTGTCATGAATAAACCTCGCTATGAAGGAGCGAGCATTCTACTTGCTCGTGAAAACTTTGGGTGTGGTTCTTCACGAGAACATGCCCCTTGGGCTTTAGCGGATTACGGTATCAAAGCCATGATTGCACCCAGTTTTGCGGATATTTTTTATGGTAACTCAATCAATAACCAAATGGTTCCAGTCCGCCTTACAGAGCAAGAAGTTGATGAAATATTCCAATTTGTTCAAGGAAATGAAGGTGCTCAACTAACTGTAGATCTTGAACGAATGGAAGTTAAAGCCAATGGAAAAACATACTCATTTGAAATTGATGAATTTCGTCGCCATTGCTTACTTAATGGATTAGACAATATCGGTTTGACGCTACAGCACGAAGATAAAATCGCTGATTATGAAACAAAAATTCCTAGCTTTTTGAAATAGCGAGTGTCGATTTAATTTCCAGAGGTTGGTGTAGATGCATCAACCTTTTCTTTTATCTGAAATTTATCAATCCCTACCTAGGTCATATAACCTATGAGATGAGAGGTAAACGATGAAATATCTATTAACGCTATGTTTGACACTTGGGTCAACGAATGTATTTTCTGCTCCTAAATCACAACTATGGGATTATTGGAACTCTAGCAATGAAGAAAATACACAAGCCATTTCACATCAAATTTGGCAGACAACACTTGATACTTATCTAATCCAAGAAAATCACAACAACCTCTTCGATTATCAAAGGGTCAACTCAAAAGATAAAGAGCAATTAGAGCTCTATATTTCACGATTATCAGCCCTTGATCCAAGAGAGTATGCAAAGCTGGAACAATATGCTTACTGGATCAACTTATATAATGCCTTAACAGTTAACTTAATCGTCGATCATTACCCAATACCATCCATCACTAAACTGGGAGGATTTTTCTCATTTGGCCCTTGGGAACAAAAGATCATTACCATCAATCAAAAAGAGCTGACTCTCAATGATATTGAACATCGAATTTTAAGACCTATTTGGAAAGATCCTCGAACCCATTATGCGGTCAACTGCGCAAGTCTTGGCTGCCCAAACTTACAAAAGCAGGCTTTCACAGCAGAAAATACTGAATTATTACTGGAGAAATCAGCCACTGAGTTTATCAATAGCGAAAAAGGAGTAAAGGTCACCAATGATAAATGGGTTCTGTCTTCTATTTATGACTGGTTTGCTGAAGATTTTGGAACGAAACAGCAATTATTTGAGCACTTAGTGCAGTATAACAAGGCACTAAAAAGCGAGAAAAAGAGTATCAGCTATCACTATGATTGGACATTGAATGATACGAATAGATAGAAAAAAACCTCAGCATTTCTGCTGAGGTTTCGTAATTCAAACCTGGCGATGTCCTACTCTCACATGGGGAGACCCCACACTACCATCGGCGCTGTTGTGTTTCACTTCTGAGTTCGGCATGGGTTCAGGTGGGTCCACAACGCTATGGTCGCCAAGCAAATTCTTTTAGCTTACAGAGCTATAAAACTGGTGCTGATACCCAGAATCGAACTGGGGACCTCATCCTTACCAAGGATGCGCTCTACCGACTGAGCCATATCAGCACACTGTATCTTGTGTCACAAGTGACTAAAAAGCCCGCTCTTACAAACGGGCTCTTATAAATTCAAAGCCTGGCGATGTCCTACTCTCACATGGGGAGACCCCACACTACCATCGGCGCTGTTGTGTTTCACTTCTGAGTTCGGCATGGAGTCAGGTGGGTCCACAACGCTATGGTCGCCAAGCAAATTTCTTAATTCGGAAAGCTGTTTCGTTCTCATTCACACATTCAATGTTCTTCAATTGAGCCCACAAAACCCCTTCGGTGTTGTATGGTTAAGCCTCACGGGCAATTAGTATTGGTTAGCTCAACGCCTCGCAGCGCTTACACACCCAACCTATCAACGTTCTAGTCTCGAACAACCCTTTAGGACACTTAAAGTGCCAGGGAAGACTCATCTCAGGGCTCGCTTCGCGCTTAGATGCTTTCAGCGCTTATCAATTCCGAACTTAGCTACCGGGCAATGCCATTGGCATGACAACCCGAACACCAGCGGTTCGTCCACTCCGGTCCTCTCGTACTAGGAGCAGCCCCCTTCAATCTTCCAACGCCCACGGCAGATAGGGACCGAACTGTCTCACGACGTTCTAAACCCAGCTCGCGTACCACTTTAAATGGCGAACAGCCATACCCTTGGGACCGACTTCAGCCCCAGGATGTGATGAGCCGACATCGAGGTGCCAAACACCGCCGTCGATATGAACTCTTGGGCGGTATCAGCCTGTTATCCCCGGAGTACCTTTTATCCGTTGAGCGATGGCCCTTCCATTCAGAACCACCGGATCACTATGACCTACTTTCGTACCTGCTCGAACCGTCATTCTCGCAGTTAAGCGGGCTTATGCCATTGCACTAACCTCACGATGTCCAACCGTGATTAGCCCACCTTCGTGCTCCTCCGTTACTCTTTGGGAGGAGACCGCCCCAGTCAAACTACCCACCAGGCACTGTCCGCA